>NZ_NUYF01000012.1:0-583075 GCF_002566505.1 Bacillus sp. AFS077874 | reverse complement strand
TTCAACAAACGCATGCGTTAGTTCAATAACTTTTTTATTTTCCATTCGCATAAAGATATAACTAAGAATCGTCAACATTGACACTTCTTTTTGTTTCCCTTACCAATTCTTGATTTTAGCCATCTCGTTATCTAGATACTTAGCCGAGAAGATAAATCCTTTTTGGTAAACGATAAAATCGTTTACTTGCATTGATGACGGCGGATTACTAATCTGATATGCCTTCGCATGGTGGTTATGTAGATACGGTTGATAACCTTTGTTCTCTCTTGCTTGTAGCGAAATCTTTGATGTTAGCGCACTCTTTGGATGAAACGTGAAAAATAACTTCGTTCGAATCGCAACGGAAGGAGTCGCATGCAAAGAGATGAAAAGGATGCAGCAACAAAGGAAAATAAATAACCAGGTCTTACGGGTCAATGAAATCCCCTCTTTCTGTTTGATTTAATTAAATTATATCTAAACAACTGGTATTAGTAACTTGGGGGAATTTCGCCTTTTTCATATGATATTTAGATAATCCTTAAGCAACTAAACTGCCATTTAGTTGAACAAGCTCGCATATTACATTCCTGTTTTGCAATTTTTAATAAAGCTTGTCTTCACCTATATTCGTTATATATAGATAAATCAAAAAAAATCGTCATTCTTAAAAATGACGATTTTCCAATTAATTAGATTGTAGAAGTATTTTTCGTTAATGCTGGCTTTAAATGTAAGATTAGTCCTTCATTTTCAGCAGCAGTTCCGATTGTAATTCGAATTCCATTAGGGAATGCACGAATAATGTATCCTTTTGATTCTAGATCTTTAAAGATTTCTTGGCTGTTTTCAAGTGGAACAAATATAAAGTTTGCTTGAGATGGGTAGAATTCGATTCCATAGCTGTTGAAGAATTCTTCGTATTGTTCCATGCCTTTTTTATTTTGTTCAACACAGTTTTTAATAAAGACTTGGTCTTCAAGTGCTGCTATTGCTGCTACTTGAGATAGCATTGAAGTGTTAAATGGTAGTCTAGCGATATTTAATTCTTGAATTAATTTGCTATTTGCGATTCCGTAACCAATTCGGAAAGATGCTAGGCCGTATGCTTTTGAAAATGTTCTTAATACAATTAGATTTTCAAATTTATTTAGTAATGAGATTGTATCAGGGAAATCTGATGCTGATACATATTCAACGTAAGCTTCATCAACAACTACAAAAGTTGAGCTTGGTACTTTTTCTAAAAACTCGACTAATTTGCGGCTTCCAATATATGTACCTGTTGGGTTATTTGGATTACAAATCCAAACAATTTTAGTATTCGCGTCTACTTGTTCAAGCATAGAATCTAAATCGTGTACACCTTTCACTAAAGGTACAGGTCTAACTTCAGCACCTTCAATAACTGCGTGATGAGCATATTGTGAAAAAGTTTGTGATGCTTGTACAATATTATGTTCTTTTGTAAGCAACGCTCGACTAATCATTTGAATAACTTCGTCAGCACCACTTCCGAATATTAATTGATCGGGCTGTATATTTAGGAAGTTTGCTAATTTCTTACTAATTTCTTCTGTCGCTCCATCTGGATAAATCGCAAACTTACTTACTACATTACGTAGTTCTTCAAAAACTTTTGGAGAACATCCGAATGGATTTTCATTTGATGCAAGTTTTACTACTTTGTCTAGACCATATTCACGCATGACTACTTCACTTGGTTTTCCTGGTGTGTATGCTTGAAGAGTCAAAATTTGTGGTTTCACGTACATGCTTATTTCTCCTTTTATTCAAAGTTTTGTATAATGTTGTCAGTTTATCATATTATTAAGCTGTTAATCTAGTACTATTTTCAAGAATATTTCAAATTATCTAGTTCCATAATACCTGCGTTATCTTGAGCATAGCTTGTTTCAAATTCAAATAAAAAGTAGAATCAAAAGACTCTACTTTTCAATCCAACTACCCATATAAGCCGGATCTTCATATTGATGTGCTTCTTTTACTACGTAAAGTGGTCTAAATGTATCAATCATAACTGCTAGTTCTAATGTTTCTTTCTTTCCAATACTGCCTTCAGTTTTACCTGGATGTGGTCCATGTGGAATACCTGATGGATGTAATGTAATAGACTCTTGTTCGATCCCTTTTCTACTCATAAAGTTTCCTTCTACATAGTAAAGGACTTCATCACTGTTTACATTACTGTGTACATAAGGCGCTGGTATTGCTTCAGGATGATAATCATACATCCTTGGTACAAATGAGCACACTACAAAATTATGTCCTTCGAATGTTTGATGTACTGGTGGTGGCTGATGAATTCTTCCTGTAATCGGTTCGAAATCTTCAATATTAAATGCCCATGGATATAAATACCCATCCCAACCTACTACATCAAATGGATGATGTGTTAAGACATGTTTATAAAGGTTTCCTCTTGCTCTAGTTAGAACAGTAAATTCACCTTTTTCATCATATGTCTCTAATGTTTCTGGTCCTCTAAAATCACGTTCGCAAAATGGGCTATGCTCAAGCATTTGGCCATATTCATTGCGATAACGTCTTGGCGTTGTTAATTGACTATTTGACTCAACAATTAAAAACTTCGTATCATCATTTGGAACTACTTTGTAAATTGTTCCAATAGGGATCATGATATAATCCCCTTTACGGTAAGTAATTGTTCCAAACATTGTTTGGATTTCACCTGAACCGTAATGGACGAAGAACATTTCATCTCCTTCACCATTTCGATAAAAATGCTTGCTTTCTTCCGTTACGTTAGCAACTGCAATTAACAGATCAGAGTTACCTAAAACGTATACTCTTCCTTCTAAAGCATCACCTGTACGCTCTAAATTGTTTGTACGAATATGGCGGTGTTGCAGGGATGTTTGTTCTTCAAATTCGATTTGAAGTGATTTATAAAATGATGTTTCACTAACGGATGTAGGCATATGGTTATGATATAAAATAGATTGAGTACCTGAAAATCCTTTTGTTCCCATTACCTGCTCTCTGTATAATGATCCATCTTCTTTACGAAATTGAATATGTCTTTTCTTTGGAATCTTACCTAGACTACGATAATACACACGCTTCCCCTCACTTTCTTACAGTATTTCGTAATGTACCTAAACCTGTAATGCTTAACTCAACGACGTCTCCATCTTCTAACCAGCGATGTATTTCTTCACCAAGTTCTAAAATACAACCTGTTCCAACAGTTCCGGAGCCAATCACATCACCTGGATATAGCGTTACATTTTTTGAAGCATGAGAAATTAATTCTGGAACGGAATAATAAATTGAAGAAAAGTTGCCACTAGAAATGACTTTTCCATTAACTGCAGCTGTCATCTTCAAATCATAGCTTTTACCTGTTCTAAATTTCTCAATTTCATCTTTCGTTACAATGCAAGGTCCTAAAGAAGTAGCAAAATCCTTACCTTTTGATGGACCTAAGCCAACCTTTACTTCATGTGCTTGAATATCTCTAGCACTCCAGTCATTTAAAATTGTATAGCCAAAAATATAATCATTGGCTTCTTCAACTGGGATATCTTTACCTTCTTTACCGATAATACAAGCGATTTCTAATTCAAAATCCATCTTTTTGCAATTAATTGGAATGCTGACATGATCCTCAGGTCCAATAACCGCTCGATGATTCGTAAAATAGAAAACTGGTACGTCATACCACTCAGGTATCATCTCTAGACCTCTTCTGCCGCGAGCAGTTTTCACATGCTCCTCAAAGGCATAAAAGTCACGAATACTTTGTGGTTTTGGTAATGGTGCTCGCAAATGAACGGAAGAAAGTGGAATACCTTCTCCTGTTATTTCTGCTATTTCATTTTTATATAAATCATAGTTTTCTAGAATTGTTAGTAAATCCACTGGAATTCGGCCATTACTAGCTTTATGAAGATCGATTACTTGATCTTCAACTAATAATCCTGCACGCTCATTACCATCATATTGAAAAGTTATAAATTTCATACCTTCACCTTTTTCTTTCAATTGCAAAAGTATCAGAAATAGCACGAGTGTAAGAATGACCAGCAAGGCGACCAACTGGATTTAGCTTTTCAGTATTGATTTTGCCATCTACATATAATTCATCATTTATATGAACATTAACGACTTTACCAATTACTAAACTTCCAGCACCTTTGTTCTCACCAAAATGTAGTAGCTCATGAAGCTCACATTCTAGTCCTACTAAACTTTCTTTTACTCGAGGAACTTGCACAGTTGTTCCATCCACTTTTGTAAGACCAACTTGTTCAAATTCATCTACTCCATATGGAAAATCTGCAGCAGCATTATTAACTTGTTCGCAAATTTCTTCACTTACAATATTAATAATAAATCGTTTCGTCTGTTCAATATTTTTTAATGTGTCTTTTTTCTCGCCGTCTGTACCTCTGATCATTGGTGCAAAGCACACTAACATTGGGTCAGCACAAATCGCTGTAAAGAAACTAAAAGGTGCAACATTCGCTACACCTTCTGAGTTTACAGTTGAAACAAAAGCAATCGGACGAGGCAACACTGAACCAATTAACAGCTTATAAGCATCTTGCCATGGTAAAGTATCCGGTCTAATTTCCATTGTTACAACTCCTTATAAATTTCCTCGAAGTTCTTGCTCGCGCTCGATTGATTCGAATAATGCTTTAAAGTTACCATCACCAAATCCTCTAGCACCTTTACGTTGAATAATTTCAATAAATAAAGTTGGTCGGTCAACGATAGGACGAGTGAAAATTTGTAATAAATACCCTTCATCATCACGGTCAACTAAAATCTTTAATTCTCTTAATTTCTCAATATCTTCATCAATTTTTCCAACGCGCTCTGTTAACATATCATAGTACGTATCTGGTGTTTTTAAGAATTCTACACCTAAAGCTCTAAGCTTAGTAACTGTATCAACAATATCTTCAGTTAATAAAGCAATATGTTGTACGCCTGGTCCATTGTTATAGTCTAAGTACTCTTGAATTTGTGATTTCTTTTTACCTTCAGCTGGTTCATTAATTGGGAATTTAATTCTGCTTCCATTTGTCATAACTTTTGACATTAATGCAGAATACTCAGTACTAATATCGTCATCATCAAAATGGATCATTGATTGGAATCCCATTACATTTTCATAATAAGAAACCCATTCTTCCATTCTTTCAACGTTACCAACTACATGGTCTAATGCGATTAGTCCTGTTTCATTTACAGGAATTGTGAAAGCACGATCTTTATATCCTGGTAAGAAAGGACCATTGTAATCGCCTTTTTCAATTAATGTGTGAATTGTATCACCATAAGTTCCGATTACAGCTTTTTTAACTGTTCCATACTCATCGCTAACTTCAGTTGGAGGTAAAATTTTAATTGCTCCACGGCTTACTGCACCTTGATACGCTGCTTCGATATCATCTACTAATAAAGCGATATCTTTAACACCATCGCCATGTTTTTTAATGAAGTCAGCAATTTTAGAATCTTCTTTTAAAGTTCCAGTAATAACTAGACGGATCGTACCATTTTTTAATACGTAAGAAACTTTATCACGTACTTTTGTTTCTAAACCAGAGTATGCTACTGGTGTAAATCCAAAAGTGTTTGCGAAGAAATAAGCTGTTTGTTTCGCATTCCCTACATATAATTCTAAATGATGCACATCTGATACTGGAAAAACATCATAGCTTGTATTTGTTTGTTTTAATTCATCTTGTTTCATTTTAATTTCCCCCTATAAATTACGATTTTTGTAAAGAAAAGAAAAAACTATGTAAGAGCGTTAAGTAAACGCTTACAAAACAAATAAACCGCATAAAAAAAATTCTTAACAAGGATGACAATTCGCCAAGAATACCATTTAGAAATATATGGGAATTTCCCTAACGAACACACAACCTTTACTACTATATTAATATAATCATCGTTTTATGAATCGATTTTACATTTATATAGTAGTCTCTAAATAAATATTTCTACACTTCTTTTTAAATTCCTTCAAAAAATTTTCAATTTAATAAATTTTTTGTCGTTTCTTAATTTTATAACGATCGTATTAATTCGTTTTGCTTTTCTTTATATGATTTCCGCCCCATGCACATAAGAGATCCAAAATTGGTTTCATTGATTTACCGTATTCATTTAATTCGTATTCCACTTTAGGTGGAATTTGATCATAAGCAATACGATTAATTAGACCATCTGCCTCTAACTCTCTTAATTGCTGTGTCAACATTTTTTGAGTTATTTTAGGCATCAGTTTTCTAAGCTCATTCGTTCTTTTTTTACCAGTTTCTAAATGGCAAAGTATGATACATTTCCACTTACCACCTATTACCTCAATCGCTGCTTCAATCGGCATATTATATTCTTTCATATATCCTCCATCATTGCTAATTACTATTTAATTAAAATTAAAATTATTTTACTTAACTCTTTTAGTACAAATGAAAACTTCAAAATATCACCATATATTGTGGATATATAACTATTGTCCTAACAATGATTTTGCAGTCAACAGTAAATGTTCATAAAATATAGCATACAAATAATTTATAGTTCAAATATTTATCAGTTATAAAAAGCCCAAACTTAGTTCTACAGACTTAGTTGATCCAAAAAGTTTTATAGGTACTTTTTAGTACGTACTTTATTTTAAGATCGTTATCATTCATAATTACAAACATAATTTATTCAAAAAGGAGTGGAAACAATATGTTTATCATTCATGGTAGTTCTAGGGAAAACGGAAATACAGAGCAACTAACAAATCTCATTACAAAAGATGTTGCCAAGACGGAGGTACAATTACGTCATAAACATATAAAGGCAATTAACGACCAAAGACATGAGCCAAATGGCTTCCAACCAATTCATGATGATTACGAGGAAATTGTTAAAGAAATGCTAGAGCATGATACGATTATTTTTTCAACACCTTTATATTGGTATGGAATGAGTGGATACATGAAAAACTTTATTGATCGTTGGTCTCAAAGTCTACGTAATAAAGATCTACAATTCGCTGAAAAAATGAAAAACAAAAAAATGTATGTCGTAATTGTTGGTGGCGATCAGCCAAAAATTAAAGCACTACCATTAATTTTACAATTTAAACATATTTTCGAATTTGTTGGAGCAACACTTGAAGGACATATTATTGGAACCGGAAATTCACCTGGAGCAATATTGGAAGATCAATTAGCCATTCAGCAAGCCCAATTACTAAACACAACACTAAAAAATAAGTAAGTACAACTAGAAGGAGCAAGACCTTGATTCCATTTTTACAACATAACCCAACTAAATTATGGTTTGGGAAAAATCAAATTGAACAATTAGCAAATGAAGTACAAGAATATCATCATATACTTGTCGTTTATGGTGGCGGTAGTATTAAAAAAAATGGCGTATATGATGACGTAATGAACCAACTAAGTGGTAAAACGATTTTTGAGCTTTCTGGCGTTGAACCAAACCCAAGACTAACAACTGTGCAAAAAGGAATTCAAATTTGTAAAGATAACAAAATTGATTTTATTTTAGCAGTAGGCGGCGGCAGTGTAATCGATTGTGTTAAAGCAATCGCAATTGGCGTTCCATTCGAAGGAGATGTGTGGGATCTTATAACTAGAAAATCCCAACCAACTAGTGCAACTCCTTTTGGTACTGTTTTAACTTTAGCAGCAACTGGATCAGAAATGAACTGCACATCAGTCATCTCTAATATGGAAGTAAATGAAAAAAGAGGATGGAGTAACCCATTCGTTTTTCCTAAATTTTCAATTTTAGACCCTACTTATACATTCTCGGTACCAATCGATCAAACAATCTATGGAATTGTTGATATTATGTCACATGCATTAGAGCAATATTTCCACCGTGCTAGCAATACACATATGATTGACCGCTTTATCGAAAGTTTATTAATTACTGTAATCGAAGCTGGTGGAAAGCTTGTTAAGGATTTAGAAAACTATGAATTACGTGAAACAATTATGTACGCTGGAACAACAGCCTTTAATGATACGTTATTAAACGGTACAGATGGCGGCGACTGGGCATCACATCAGATTGAACATGCAGTATCTGCCATTTACGATATTCCACATGGCGGTGGATTAGCAATCATATTCCCTAACTGGTTAAGTCACTGCTTAGACTATGATCCAAGCAGAATTAAAATGCTAGCAACAAATGTTTTTGGAATTTCTGAAGAAGGAAAAACAACAAAGCAAGTTGCAAAAGAAGGGATCCAAGCACTAAGAAGTTTTTGGAACTCAATCGGTGCACCAAACCGTTTAGCAGATTATCAAATTGACGACTCACGTCTAGACGAGTTAGTAGAAAAATCATTCGTAAAACCAGTAGTTGGTTGTTACAAAATTTTGAATAAAGAAAGTGCACGAGATATTTTAGTTCGTTCTCTTTAATGATGGAAAGAACCTTGTATTAAGCGAGGTTCTTTTTTCAGTATGTGTGTGATAGTTGATCTTTATTGTTCTGAACCAATACCCTTTTGGTTCGATTTATTAAGTTTTTTGATTACTATCTACTGTTTTATATTTTTCAGAGGTTTCTTGTTGGCTTATTTGCAGTTTTATTGGTTTTAATTGCTGTTTTGCTAATTTTATTTGCAGTTCAAATTTATTTGCAGTTTCACAGACTTTAATTACACCTATCCATGATTTTATTGGCGACTTCACTGACCTTATTTGCACTCACTAATTTTCTTTGCACTTAGCTTTACTAATTATATTTGCAATTTCAAATCTAGCTGCTACTTACCTAAATTTACTGGCAATTTTCTAATCAAAAACAAAAAAAGAACCCACTAAAAGGTTCTCAATTAAAATTGCATTTCTACCCAATTAAGTTCATTAATATGGTGATCTACAACGTTACAACACATATTCGGATTAATCGTATCGACATGTGAAATTGTAATAGAAGACATTGAAACCGAATATTTAACTGTATCAACAATGCTCATATTATTCATATAGCCATATCCGATCCCAGCAACTAAAGCATCTCCCGCTCCTGTTACATTCACGACTGAAACTCCATCGGCTTGGATAATACCTTCTTCTATTCCGTTATTATAATAAATTCCTTCTGCATCTAAACTAATGAAAACATTTGTTACGCCTAATTCTCTAAAATATCGGCCAGCTTTTCGTACATCTTCAACTGATGTAATTTCATTTCCCCATAGCACTTCAGCTTCATGACGATTTGGTTTAATCGTATGAAAATATTGAATATAATCTCTTATTTTTGAAGCTTTTGAAGCAGAAACTGGATCTAAAATAAATTTTGTTTCATTATGGAAATTTGTTAATAAATAAGCCAAAATATTTGGATTATCCGCGTCAACTACCATATATTCAGCATTTCGAATAACCTCTGCTTTGGAGTCTATAAACTCCTTTGTAAAATTGTTTGTGATATCTAAATCTACTACTGCAGAGACCATTTCTCCGCTTTCATTTAATATGGCTAAATAGGTTGGGGTAGATTCACCTTTAATAATTAACGTGTCTTCCATATCTATGTTCATATTTTTTGCGTGATTTAACATGTTGATTCCATTGATATCATCACCAATGACTGAAATAAACTTTGTATTTAAGTTGATCTTTGCCATATTTTCTGCAATATTACGGCAAACACCACCAAACGATACTTTCACACTGCCTGGATTTGAATCATATGGACGATAATTTTTTTTCGTAAACCCGATAATATCACATATCGAAACACCAAATACTAATATATATGGATTAGAAGGAATTGTCATTTTGTCAGTCCTTTCATTTTAAACTGAAAGAAAAATAAATTGTTTTGATTAAATAATTATACCAGTATAATACATTTTTTATAAAGTATTTTTTTGAACTTATTTTCATAATTAGTTTCTTTTTTATTATTGACTAAAATTATTTTTAAGTATAATATTTATTCTTACGTTTAAAAAATATATTTTTTACGTGGTTCGAGAACCTCCCACGAAAAAAAACTAAGGAGAAACAAAATGAAGTTAAAGACAATTACTGTTAATGGAGTATTTGCTGCACTTTATATTGCAGTTACGTACTTTATTCAACCGTTCGGGTTTACGAATATACAGTTTCGTGTATCCGAAATTTTTAACCACTTAGTCGTATTTAATAAAAAGTACATATATGGAGTAGTTTTAGGAGTTATATTAGCTAATTTTTTCTTTTCTCCAATAATGGCATATGATTTAGTCTTTGGTGTTGGCCAATCGATTATTTCATTATTAATTACAATTGCAACGTCAAAATTTATAAAAGGTATTATACCGAGAATGATTGTTAACACGGTTGTATTTACGATTACTATGTTCTTAATCGCAATCGAATTAAAACTAGCATTTCATTTACCTTTCCCTATGACTTATTTAATTACAGCCATTGGTGAATTTGTAGTGATGGTTGTTGGTATACCGATTATGTACTATTTAAATAAACGAGTAAAATTCGAACATCTTATTTAAGTAAAAAAGAGTTGTTTCTCTATATAGAAACAACTCTTTTTCTTATGTATTATTTGTCTTCTCTTAATAAATAATCATTACCATCTTGATCGTAGAAATTAAACATTGAACCGTATGGCATTTTCATCAGGTCATCAACTTTTACGCCATTTTGTTTCATTTTTTCATAAGCAGCTTCAATATCCGTTGTGCTAAAAAGTACAGATGGATGAGCTATTTTTTCTGGTTTAAATTGTTCCATTGAAGGTTTAGAGTATAGAACTAAAGTAGTAAATTCACTTTCGCTTGGACCTACTTCGATCCATTTAGCATCCGGTCCCATTGGCATTTCTATTTTTAGAACAAACCCCATTTTATTAATCCAAAAATCTTTTGCTTGCTCTTGATCTTCTACATAAACAGTAACTTTACCGATTTTATTAATCATATAAAAATCTCCTCTACTGGTTAATTTTACTACCTATTTATTTTAGCAAACACAATTCTGCAAAACAAACCGAATAAGTATGAATTTTCACTTCATGTGTATGACTATTTTCCTGTAGAAGCATTTTTATCAAACAATACCATATACTTTTTTTGAAACAGTAAGTACAAAGAAGGGGGAAGTAATCTTGCCAAATAACGTAATTTGGAACGATGTTGATGAATATTTTATTGAAAAACTAATTTGAATGATCCTATATTAGAAAATGTATTACTTGCAAATGATCAAGCCGGTTTACCTAGTATTGATGTGTCTCCTACTCAAGGTAAATTACTTTATCTATTAGCAAAAATTAAAGGTGCTAAAAACATTTTAGAAATCGGTACTTTAGGTGGATATAGTAGTATTTGGTTAGCTCGTGCACTTACCGAAAATGGAAAATTAACAACCTTAGAAATTAGCCATGAGCATGCAAAAGTTGCCAAACAAAATATCATAAAAGCAAATTTGCAAGAAAAAGTAGAAATTATTATAGGAAAAGCGTTAGATTCATTACCAACATTAAAAGAATCAAAGCCTTTATTTGATTTCGTATTTATCGATGCCGATAAACCAAATAATCCTCACTATTTAAATTGGGCATTAAAATTAGCAAGTCCAGGCGCTTTAATTATTGTAGATAATGTCGTTCGAAACGGAGAGGTAATTTATGAAACGAGTCAAGATGAAAGTATCAAGGGTGTACGTCAATTAATGGATCTATTAGCCGCTGACCCTCGTATTGACACTACAGCAATTCAGACTGTTGGATTAAAAGGATATGATGGTTTTGTGATTGGTGTTGTTAAATAATATCCAAAAATTAACTTTATTGATATGGGTTTATTAAGCTCTGGGCAAGATATTACAAGTCCTGGTCAGTACTAAATTTAATTGAATTGGATGCTAAATAAGCAAAAAAGAAGTATGAACAATAAGTATCCGTCCATACTTCTTTACTAATTAATCGTAATAATTGCAGCTTACGGTTGTATACTCCACAGGAGGGGAAGTCTCTAAATCTACCGTAGAAACATTTTTGAAATCAACGGTAATTACTTCCCCCTTTTCATTATTTTTTCACAACAGGAATCCACATTTCTCCAAAGACTAAGCCGTTTCGATTTCCCATAATAACCGCTGCGTTTGGCCCACCAACATAGGCAAAATCCTTTACTTCTGGTAATACTTGACCAAAGGCGATGCCAGCAAGATTATTACACAATTCATCAGCTGTATTCCCTTCTCCTTCTACAACTAGGTATTCTCCTTTAGGGAATTGAATATCTCTAGATTCCTCAGGAACTGTTGCCTCAGTCATGACTCCAGCATAATGCATCATCTTATTATTTACAGCTTCGTTCACAGAAAAAATATAGTCATTTGTAGCTATGGCTTTTAAAACGTTTAATCTACCATCTTCTTTAATAGCCCCCCAGAAGTTTTCCTTTTCTTTGTTGATCCCTACATAATCTGTATAATCGCTTTTAAGTTCAATTCCAATTCCTAAAACTCTAAAACTGTCTTTTTCTTCTAATTTATAATTTGTCATATTAAAAACCTTCCTTTTTTAAAATTTATCAAGCGATTTATTTCATCAGCTGATACGTTTATAATAAACTTAAATCATGTCAAAAAATGATACTGTTTAGGAGATACAGATGAAAAAAGTTGAACGTATTAATATCATCATGCGATATATAAACAATCGTGCTAAGTTTACAATCTCAGAAATCATGCAAGAATTTAACATCTCCCGTTCAACTGCTTTAAGAGATGTCAAAGAAATTGAAGCGATGGGAATGCCTCTTGTCGCTGAAGTTGGAAGAGATGGGGGTTATTTTGTTCTAAACAACTCTGTCCTCCCAACTGTTCGCTTTACAGATAATGAAATAAAAGCGCTATTTATTGCATTTATGGCCACAAGAAATAAACAACTTCCTTATCTAAAAAGTCGTCAATCTTTAACAGAAAAATTACTTGGTCTGATCTCTGAAAATCAACAAGATGAACTTGTTCATTTAAATCAAATATTGCTTTTTGAAGGGACCAATCCAAAAAATCCCGACTTACTTGATCTATCAGACTTACCTCATCCAATACTAGAAAAACTAATCCAAGTCCTTCTATTGGATACTTGTTTATTGATTACCGTCAAAGAAGAGTTTGCATCCATTTCTTATCCGATTTATCTTTTGCATCTATATCATGACAAAGGCTTTTGGCTAATTGAAGGTTTTGACTTGGTGGATGAAAAGAAAAAGATTTTTCCTGTCGATCATCTTATTGATGTCATACCACACCATACAAAAAAAAGATTAAGTAAAAAAATAATTCTAGAAAAACTAAGTAAACAAGAAGAAGAAATTAATCTTATCGTTGAACTTGGTCCGATGGCGATTGCTCAGTTTAAAAAATACCATCCTTTAAAAGTCTCAATTTCCTATACAAATCCATACCAATCCACAGCCATTCTAAGAACTTATATAAATGTTAAAAATTCTGGAGAATTAACCGAGTTTACGAATTGGCTTCTATATTTAGGTGAAGATATCAAGATAAAGAAAATTCCAGAAAATGTCTTAGAAAGTTTGCAAAAAAGAATAAACTTATTCTGCCCATAAGCAGTATCGTTGAAAATATTTGTGGTAGGCAATACTATTAAGAATGCCCATTTTTTAACTTTTGTATCAAAATGCTTAAAAACAACGAACTGCAAATAAAGTCTGAAAATCGCAAATAAAATATAGCTAAACTACAATTAAAAAACAGATAATCGCTATTAAAATTAGTGAAACTGCAATTAAATCTCGAAGAATCGCAAATAAAGTAAAAAATTACCTATACCAGTTAAGGTATTCCGACCTGAAACTAGCTACTTTCAATTGGAAAATTTGCAAATACGCTCTACTTCATACTAATCGAATAAAAAACAGATATAACTCTGCTAAAATTTATAAAAAGAATCGACTTCAATCAAATGCGGAGAGCTTCAGAAATACCTCTCACTACCTTATTAAAATTAGCAAATAAAAAAAGTGCTGTAGACCCATATTCAGTTAACCTGATTCATGGGACTACAGCACTTTTAAAATTACATAACACGCTTAAACATTTTCTCTAACTCATATGAACTAAAATGGATAACGATTGGTCGACCGTGAGGACATGTAAATGGATTACTTGATTTTCTCAACGATTCTAATAGATTAAAAATTTCATCGTTTGTTATATATTGATTTGCTTTTATTGACGCCTTACAGCTCATCATGATCGCTTTTTCTTCACGCAGTTTTTTTATATTAATTGTTCCGCGTTTTAATAGTTCTTGAATCATTTCATCAATTAATGTATCCTCTTGGCCTTCTGGAAACCAATTTGGATGTTCACGAATGACATAACTATTCGATCCGAACTTCTCGATAAATAATCCAACTTCTTGAAGTTCATCTTGGTATTGGTCTAATAAAATAGCTTGCTCTGGTGAAACATCAAATGTGATTGGAATTAATAAAGTTTGTAGTTCTGATGCAACTTCCCCAATTTTTTCCTTAAAATATTCATAGTAAACACGTTCCTGTGCGGCATGTTGGTCAATTAAATATAATCCTTTTTCATTTTGAGCAATAATATACGTCCCGTGCATTTGCCCGATTGGATATAAAGGAGGTAGTTGGTCTATATTTTGCTCATCATATACTTCTTCGTTCACAATGACTGTTTCTTCTATATTTGATTGGTCGTCTTCATTTACAATATTTGAATATCCTACGTCTTTTTTAGATTCATGTTTTTCAAAATAAAGACTCTCATAATCGGTTGGAGTTGATGAATCAAATTGAGTAAATGAATCGAATTCAGTTGTATTTTCTTCCTTTATTGTTTCATTAGTCTCATTGGAATAATTCGAATTAGTTGTAAAACGATCTTGAAGCGAGAATGGTAATTTCTTTTCTACGTCTTCTTTTATAGAAGAATGTTCGAACGAAAATGTTGATTGTTCACTAAATATTTTTTCCTTTGGAACTGTTGACTTTATTTCTGGAATTAGGGAACGACCTCTAAAAACTTTTTTTATACTTTCGGTAATTAATGTAAATAATTGATCCTCTTTACTAAAACGAACTTCTTGTTTAGTTGGATGAACATTTACATCGACTAATTGAGGGTCCATTTTAATAAATAACGAAACGATTGGAAATCGGCCAATTGGTAGCAAAGTATGATAGCCTTCGCTAATTGATTTGTTTACGCCATAGTGTTTTACATATCTTCCATTTACATAAAGTGAAATATAGTTTCTAGTTGCTCGTGTATATTCAGGCATAGATAAATAGCCTTCAATTTGAAAGTCTAATGACTCGCCTTTAAAATGAACCATGTTTTTTGCAATTTGTAGACCGTATAATGATGCAAGAATCTGTCTTGCGTCGCCATTTCCATTACTACGGAACATTAATTTATCATTATGTTTCAAATCAAAAGCGATTTGTGGATTTGCTAATGCCAATCGATAGACAACGTCTGTCACATTACTTAATTCTGTTTGAACTGTTCTCATATATTTTAATCTAGCTGGTGTATTAAAAAATAAATTTGAAACTTCAATACTTGTCCCTTTTGATTTAGCAATTTCTTTTTGGGATTGCAATACGCCACCTTTTAAAATTGTTTCAATTCCAGGTCCGTCTTCAGTTGATGTTTTTACTGTAACATAACTAACAGATGCAATACTCGGTAATGCTTCACCTCGGAAGCCTAATGTACGTATTCGAAACAAGTCATTCTCATCTTTTATTTTACTAGTTGCATGGCGCTCAAATGCAAGAATACTATCTTCCTTTGTCATCCCTTCGCCATTATCACTTACAAAAATTCGTGAGAGTCCACCGTCGTTAATTTCGACTGTAATACGTGTACTAATCGCATCAATTGCATTCTCAAGTAATTCCTTTACAACCGATGCAGGACGTTCTACAACTTCACCTGCCGCTATTTGATTGGCTAAAATCTCATCTAACTTCTGTATCTTTGACATTAGTGAACCTCCTCTCTAAATAAATGCACTAATCAATAAAAAAAGGTATAGTACATTAAACTATTATCATAATTTTAATTATTAATAAAAAGAAAGGCCAATTGGCCTTCTTTTATTTTTTAACTTGCTTTTGAAGTTCATATAATAAATTAAATGCTTCCATAGGATTTAATTCTAGTATGTTTATTCCTTTTAATTGATCAATGACAGGATGGTTTTTAACAACTTCTTTAACCACCGGTTGATGATCGTCAAATAAGCTTAACTGAGATTCAGCATCCTCTTTGTCGGTTGTTTGAACAATTTCTTTTTTCGGTACTTGAATCGTTACAATCTCTTTTTCTGTATTTTCAATTCCTTCTTTAAGACAGGAATGATTATTTGATTCTAAATCATTTAATAATTCTTTTGCTCTACTGATTACATCTTTTGGAAGATTTGCTAATTCGGCAACGTGGATACCGTAGCTTTGATCCGCTGCACCTTCAAAGATTTTATGAAGGAATAATACTTTTCCATCTTGCTCTTTTGCTGCAACGTGAATATTTTTCAAAAACTTAAGTTGATTAGCTAATACCGTCAATTCATGATAGTGAGTAGAAAAAAGCGTTTTTGCTCCAATATAATCATGTATATATTCAATCATTGCTTGTGCTAAAGCCATTCCATCATATGTTGAAGTTCCTCTACCAATTTCATCAAATAAGATTAAACTTTTTTCTGTTGCATTCGTGATTGCATAATTAGCTTCTAACATTTCGACCATAAATGTACTCTGCCCAGAAATTAAATCATCTGCAGCACCAATTCTCGTAAATATTTGGTCAAAAATAGGTAATTTCGCGTATTCAGCAGGTACATAGCATCCAATCTGAGCTAATATACTGATTAATGCAACTTGTTTCATATACGTACTTTTACCAGCCATATTAGGTCCTGTAATTAAAAATTGATGAGTATCAACATCGAAATTCGTATCATTCGGAATATACTCGGAACCTAGAAGTACCTTTTCAACTACTGGATGTCTTCCATTCTTCACCATATATTCTCTTTCCTCAGTGAATGCTGGTCTTACATATCCATTTTTTTCACTAACTACAGAAAAACTTTGTAAAACGTCAATTTGACTAATTACTTGTCCTAATGTTTGAAGTCTAGATAAATATTGTTTTACTTGTTCTCGAATTGAAATAAATAACTCATATTCCAAGCCAATCATTTTTTCTTCAGCTTCAAGAATCATTGTTTCTTTTTCTTTTAGCTCTTCAGTAATAAACCGTTCTGCATTCGCTAACGTTTGTTTACGTTCGTAACGACCTTCTGGTATTTGACTAATATTTGATCTAGTTACCTCGATAAAGTAGCCGAAGATTCGATTGTATCCAATTTTTAAGGACTTAATCCCCGTAATTTCTCTTTCTCTTTGTTCTAATTCCATTAGCCAATTTTTACCGTTCTTACTAACGAATCGATATTCTTCTAATGTTTTATGAAAGCCATCTTTAATAATGTTTCCTTCTTTAATAGATAAAGGCGCATCTTCAATAATTGCATTCTCTAAAAGCATTTGAAGCTCTTCACATGGATCGATTTGATTGATTAGTTCATCTATCGTTTCATGACTAATTGATTTTAAAGCATGAATAATTGAAGGTATTGTTTGAAGTGAACGTTTTAATTGTAATAAATCTCTTGCATTTACATTACCAAATGAGACTTTACCAGCTAAACGCTCTAAATCATAGACTTCTTTTAATAATTCCTTCAGGTCTTCACGAATAAAATAGTTTTCCATTAACAATTCCACAATCGTCAAACGATGCTCGATTTGTTTCGTACTTACTAGTGGACGTTGAATCCATTTTTTTAGTAATCGTCCACCCATCGCTGTTTTCGTTTCATCTAATAACCAATTCAAAGAACCTTGTTTGTTTTTTGAACGTTGTGTTTCAACTAATTCAAGATTTCTCATCGAATACATGTCCATGTTTAAAAAATCATGTTGATGAATAACGACTATTTCTTGAAGATGAGAAAGTGTGCGTTTTTGTGTTCTCGATAAATAATTTAATAATCTTGCAGCAGTAGCTTTTAAACTAGTTTGATCAATTGATTTTACAACATTTGTAAACTCCACTGATAAACGATCGTTCTCCTCGAAAGAAACGGTAATTGAAAAGCTTTTTTCTAATGTTTGAATCGCTTTAGAAGAAAAATCTTCATTTACAACAACTTCTTTTGTACCAGTTGCTGCAATTTTTAAAACTGCTTCTTCAATTGAACCACTAAGTAATAAAGCATTGCCCTCACCAGTCGTTAAATCGATCCAAGCTAAAGCATATGAACTTGGTGTTACTTCTGATAATGTTGAGATATAATGATTTTGCTTTTCATCAATCGATCTACCCTCCATTTGTGTCCCTGGAGTAATCAGCTGAACAACCTCTCTTCGAACTACACCTTTTGCGACCGTTGGATCTTCGACTTGTTCACAAATAGCTACTTTATATCCTTTTTCAACTAATTGTTCTATATATCCAGCCGCAGAATGGAATGGTACTCCACACATTGGAATTCGTTCTTCAGTTCCTCCTGCTCGACCGGTTAAAGTAATTTCTAAAACTTGTGAAGCCTTAATTGCATCCTCAAAAAACATTTCATAAAAATCACCAAGTCTAAAAAACAAAAATGCATCTTGGTAATTTTTCTTTATATTTAAATATTGCTCAATCATTGGCGTATAAGTTGCCATTCTATCCTCTCCATCAAAAAACATTCTTCGCATATTATATCACATTTTGCGAAAAGGCTTAGAAAGTTCGAAAGTTAAGAAAAAGAAAACTTTTGATTGATTGGACAATAAAATCTTTATAAATAAAAAAGCTAGGAAGTATCACCTTCCTAGCCTAGCTTACTCTTCTTCGCCCTCTAAAACAAAATCTGGATCTAAATCTTCAAACTCATCATCTACATCAAAGAACTCGTCATCGTCGTGTACACCATGTGGTGCAACAAGTACGACAATTTTCGTTTCACCTACAACTTCAACTAATACTTCTTTCTCTACAGTTACAATAAATCGATTTCCATTTGGAGAAATAATTGCATCTAAACAATTTGGATGTTTTAATGATCTAGCAATCACTTCACAATCTTCGCCAGTAAAGTTTTCATCTCTGTGTCTTAACTTTACTACTTCAGAATACTTAACAGACTCTGGAACTACTTCTGTTTTCGTATTGTCGCCATAGGAGTACCAAATATTAATATCATATTTTCCAGATACTTCTACTCCATCCTTACATTTTTTTGCATCATATACATGGTTAATAACCCAGCAGCCTAAAATACTTGATGGAGTATGATTTGGTGTAATTGTATGTGTGACTTTGTTATATTTCTTGCCTCTTCCTACGACTGCCTTCGTTATAATCTCTCTATGTTCGCGTTCAGACATAGGTGTGACCCTCCTCGTTCCATTTTCATTTCATTCTATGCGTGACATATGCGGAATGTGTTAATGACATGAAAATTCTTTTATACAAGTTAAAAAAACATGTGATGATAAATTGTATGACGACAGCCTAATAAAGTTGACTCTAAATTGAAGAATTTAAAAAATAAACATAAAAATTATGATATTTAGGCTATTTAGTAATTACTTTATTAGCTTTACATAAAAAAAAGACTCGGGGCAGCAAAATTAATTGCTTCCTTGAGTCTTTTTTTATTAATGGCTGCAGCTATCTGTTTTGCAAGCATCCGGTCCATGTGCTACTTTAGAACCTGTCTCACCGCTTAATAAGTTACCACCTGTTGACTTAATGATTTCGTCTGTCACACCATTTGAGATCGTGTGAGCGATTAATTGAAGTAAATCATTAACTTCTACTTGAGAAGATTGAAACTCTTGTACAACTGGAATTGTTTCAAGTTTTTCATTTAATTCATCAAGCTCTTGTTCAACTTTTTTAAGTGCTTCTTTCTTGCCCCAGTGCTCTAAATTAACTGCTTGTTTTTGTAATGACTTAATTTCTTCAATATAAGCTCTTACAGTTTCACTCTCGTTAATTTGCGCTTCAGCACGTTTAAAAAAGTCTACTTCTTCAGTTTCAGAAATCATTACTGCTAATTCTTTTGCACGTTCAACGATATCAGTTTTTGTATATTTTCCCATTATAGCACCTCTACTGTTTCTTCTACTAATTCTCCATCTAATGACCATGTTTTAGCTTTTGTAACTTTTACTTTAACAATTTGACCAACGATTGATTTAGGACCTCTAAAGTTTACAAGTTTATTATAAGGAGTATACCCAGCTAGTACATCAGGGTTTTTCTTGCTTTCTCCTTCTACTAATACATCAAGTATTTGGCCTTCAAAACGTTTATTAAATTCAGCAGATTTTTCATTTACAAGAGTGTTAAGTCGTTGTAATCTTTCCTTTTTCACACTCTCTGGTACATTATCTACCATTTTTGCAGCCGGGGTACCTTCACGTGGTGAATAAATGAATGTAAATGCTAAATCAAAACCAACTTCTTCATATAATGTCATCGTTTCTTCGAATTGCTCATCCGTTTCATTTGGGAATCCAACAATGATATCTGTTGTAAATGAAATTTGTGGCATTGCAGTTTTTAATTTTCTTACAAGTTCTAAGTATTGTTCACGATCATATTTACGTGACATTAGTTTTAGAACTTCAGAGCTACCAGATTGAACTGGTAAATGAATATGTGGCATTAAGTTGCCACCTTTTGCTAATACTTCAATTAAATGATCATCAAAATCACGTGGATGACTTGTTGTAAAACGAACACGTGGGATGCCAATTTTACGAATTTCATCCATTAAATGACCTAATCCATATTTACCATCATCTAAGTCTTTACCATAAGCATTAACATTTTGGCCTAATAAAGTAACTTCTTTATAGCCCAGTCTAGCTAATTCACGTACTTCATTGATGATATCCTCTGGTTGACGACTACGTTCTTTACCGCGTGTGTAAGGAACAATACAGTACGTACAAAATTTATCACAGCCATACATAATATTAACCCAAGCTTTAATTTCTCCACGACGTACTTTTGGAAGGTTCTCGATTACATCCCCTTCTTTTGACCATACTTCAATAACCATTTCTTTACTAAACATCGCTTCTTGAATAATAAATGGTAATCTATGAATATTATGTGTACCAAATACCATATCTATAAATGAATGTTTTTGTAAAATTCGATTAACAACTGCTTCTTCTTGAGACATACAACCACAAATTCCAATTAATAGATCTGGTCTTTGAAGTTTTAACGGTTTTAAGTGACCAATTTCACCAAACACTTTATTTTCAGCATTTTCTCGAATTGCACATGTGTTTAATAGAATAATATCAGCATCTTCAACTGATGTAGCTACTTCATAACCCATCGTCGTTAAAATACCTGCCATAACTTCTGTGTCATGTTCATTCATTTGACAGCCATAAGTACGGATTAAGAATTTCTTACCTACACCTGAATTTCTCATTTCTTCAGGAATTTCGAAACCACGATCATAAGTAACTTCTTCTTTACCGCGACGCTTAGCATCAGCTAAAGATGGAGCTTGGTAAACTTTTTCAAAATATTTACTATAATCTTTATCGTTTTTATCTTTTGAATTATTTATATTAGTGCCTTGAAGGCGTTGTTGTTCATTCATGAAACAATCTCCTTTCTTCTCGAGCGTCCACACATTACTTAAGTATATAACGTTATTCTACAATATACAATGTACGTTACGCAAAAAAGAAAGCCGATAATAGTAGTATATTTGAATAATTTTATTCAATTTTATAAAAACAATTCTTTAAATAATAAAGCGCTTTAATTACTAATAGAAGAATGTTGATTTCAAATATACGGTCCTCACTCTTGGAACTGTCACCCGAGCCTCCTCGAAGTCTAAAAAGCACCTTTTTCAACATAAAAAAAGAATCCATCATGGATCCTCTTAAATTAATAATTCTCAGTATGATAACTGTGAGTTCATGAATTACATAAAAAAATAAAAATATAAGTAACTCAACAAACAACCTGTCCAGGAAACAATCGTAAAATTCATGACGATGATATTTTCTGACCAACCATATTTGATACCATAGTGAAAATGTATAGGGGCCATTAGAAATAATCTTTTTCTTGTTCTTTTAAAGTAGAAAACTTGAAAAATAACAGAAAACTGTTCAGCTAAATAAATAAAAAACAACATTGGAATCAAGATTTCTACTTTTTCAATGATCGCTAAAAAAGATAAAGAACCACCAATTGCCATTGAACCTGTGTCGCCCATAAAAGCCTTAGCTGGATATAAGTTATAAATTAAAAAACCAGCTAAACTAGCGATCATTATGAGACTAAAAATTTTCACTTCAATATGATCTGAAATCAGAAAAAAGAAAAAGAAGGTAGGGATTGATACCATACCAAGCAGTCCGTCCATCCCGTCAGTAAAATTAATAGCATTAGCTGATCCGACAATAAATAAAGTGATAAGGGCCAAATACACCCATAGTGGTAAAAAGATACTTATAGAATCCGTAATCCGAAAGGTTGTGTCTAGTTCAAAAAAATTAATTAATACAATAAGTAAAAAAATAGTAAAAGAAAATTGAAAAACTAGTTTTGTTTTAGCTGATATTCCTCCCGGATCCTGTTTTGATGCTTTCCAAAAGTCATCAAGAAAACCAACGACACTGAATAAAATAAAAGTTCCAACTAAAAAAAGCATAAGTGGACTTGAATAATTAACGAAAGCTACTAAAATACCGATCAAAAATATACTTCCTAGCATTAAAGGAGTTCCCTTTTTATTATGGTGTTCAGCTGGTAACTCCGCTCTTATAGGTTGAGTCAACTTCAATCTTCTTAACGTCGCAATTAAAAAGGGTGAAAGAATACTTACCAAGATAAAAGTAATTAAAGCAGGTACGAGTGAGGATAACAAAATTTTTCTCCTTTCAATTATTTTTATTTAAGAAATTCGATAATATCAAGCGATTTCCTTTATTTGACTATTTTTTAATTAAAGAATTCATTTAAGTGTTGCTTATGTAATTAAAAAAGAATGGTTTCCAAATTACGGACCCTCTAATATTTAAATATGGGAAATATTCTTTGAGTAACGTAAAATGGTAGCAAAACTGTAGATTTATATAGAGAAGTGATAAACAAAGTCTAGGCTGCAAATATGACTATTGGAATCGCAAATAAAGGGTTCTTCTGTACAAATAAATGATGAAATTTGGCAAATAAACATTGGTATGCAAAAAAAACTCGAAAATCGCAAATAAATTTGGCAAAACTGCAATTAAAAATACGGAATCGCAAATATAATTAACAAATCTGCAATTAAATCTAGTGGAAGTGCAAATATAATAAAAAATTACCTGTACCCGTTAAGGTATTACGGCTTAATAATGGTACAATAGGAGATGCTTTTAAAATAAAAATTAACAAATAAGTTCTTAAACTTACTAAATCGAATAACATTCTGCTAATTTTCATTTAAAAAGCCCAATTATTTCAACTACGAATGATAACTGAAGTTGAAATTCCTCCCACTTCGTATACATCAATGTTTCAGAACGGAATAAAATGTGAAAACCTCTTCTTATATCCTCGAAATTACTATATTAATATATCGCTAACATTAATTTTCCAAATCATATGGTCATATCCCTTTTCCCAATAGTCCTTTAATAAATAATCAGGTTCTCCAAATTTCTTTTTCCAGATTTTTTGGGCATTACTATACCCACTATCTAAACAAAATTCTTCTATCCCTTTATTCTGTAAAGTAATGTACATATTCTTTAATAGTAAATTTCCAATTCCATTTTTTTGATAGTCCGGATGTACAAATACAGTACCGACCTCAGGTAGCCCTTTAAATGCATGGTTTGTACAATTTAAAATAAGATCACTAGCTTGACCATATTCAATCGAACCAATAATTTTTTCGTTATCAAGAGCAATTAAAAAAAATCGTTTTTCACCATTACTTTCGAAATCCTTTTCTAAATAAATTCCTTTTGTTTCGATTTCTTCATTCATACTTTCCACTTGATTGCTAATACCTTCTCTTGTAAAAGTGTCAATAATCACTATTTTAAAAAATTGATTTAACTCTTTCATGTCCTCTATTCTTGGTCTTCTAATTTTAATATTCATCATCAAAAACACTCCTAACTACAAACTACTTCAACATTAAAAGGCAGTATCCTTCATAATAAATTGTCATACAAAAAAAACTCCTCAAAATTGAGGAGTTTTTCTTTGTATTACATGAATTCAGCAACTAATTTTTCGAATTGTGCTTTTTCTAATTGAAGTTCTGATTCAACTAATGGTTCTTCACTGTATCCAGAAATTAATTGTTGGTATGATTTTTGCTCTTTGTTTTGGTAGATAAGACCAGTTACTAAACCTTTATTTTGCATTAATGTTTGCATAGCCATTTCTTTGTTTGATGGATCATATCCTTCAACATCAGAAAGTTTAACAAGATTTTCTTTAAACCAGTCATATGTGTTTACTTTATTGTAAGTTACACATGGGCTGAATACGTTAATTAAAGAGAAACCTTTGTGGTTAATACCTTGCTCAATTAATGAAGTTAATTCTTTTAAATCACTTGAGAAACTTTGAGCTACGAATGTTCCACCAGCTGTTAATGCCATTTCCATTACTGAAAGTGCAGATTCAACTGAACCTTGTGGCGTACTCTTAGTTTTGAATCCTACATCACTACGAGGTGATGTTTGACCTTTTGTAAGACCATAGATTTGGTTGTCCATTACGATATACGTAATGTCGATGTTACGACGAATTGCATGGATTGTATGACCTAAACCGATAGCGAATCCATCACCGTCACCACCAGAAGCGATAACAGTTAGATCACGGTTAGCCATTTTTACACCTTGTGCAATTGGAAGTGAACGACCATGGATACCATGTAAGCCGTATGAGTTAATATATCCAGAAATACGACCAGAACATCCAATACCAGAAACTACTGCAAGGTTATCAGGTTCTAAACCAACATTTGCTGCTGCACGTTGAATAGATGCTTGTACAGAGAAGTCTCCACATCCTGGGCACCAGTTTGGTTTAATATTATTACGAAATTCTTTAAATGTTGCCATTTAGAACAACTCCTTCCTTGCAAGTATTGTAAATTTCTTTTGGTAAGAAAGGATTTCCATCATATTTTAGTAAGCTTGAAATCTTTTCTGCATGACCACAATTCATTTTAATAATGCTTGCTAATTGACCAGTAGCATTATTTTCAACAACGATTACACGCTTAGCTTTTTTAAGCTCAGGCATTAATTCGTTTGTTGGGAATGGGTGAATTAGACGGATATGAGCATGGTTAACTTTGATACCATCTTGCTCTAAACGAATCATTGCTTCTTCAATCGCACCACGAGTTGAGTTGAAACCAACTAGTAATACATCAGCATCATCGTGTTTAGAGTTCACTAACACTGGGTTAGGGAATTTTAGGTTATTTAACTTGCGCATACGTTTATCCATTTGTTGATTACGGTTAGTTGGTGATTCTGATGGTTTACCCATTTCATCATGCTCAACACCAGTTACGTGGTGAATTCCACCTTTCATACCTGGTACTACACGAGGAGAAACGCCATCTTCAGTCACTTCATAACGTTTGAAGTATTCTTTGTTTTCTGATACAGGTAATTCTTGTTTGTAATCAAACTTACCACGGCGAATTTGTACTTTTTCAAATTGAAGTGGCTCAACAGTTTGTTTACCTAAAGAAAGTTGTAAGTCAGTAATTACGATAACAGGTACTTGGAATTCTTCAGCTACGTTAAACGCTTCCACCATATCGTAGAATCCTTCTTCTACTGTACTTGGAGCGATTACTACTTTCGGAATTTCACCGTGAGTTCCGTAGATCATAGCCATTAAGTCTGATTGCTCTTGTTTAGTTGGAAGACCAGTACTTGGACCTCCACGTTGAGTATCAACGATTACTAAAGGAACTTCAGTTATACCAGAAAGACCGATTGCTTCCATCATTAATGAAAGACCAGGACCTGCAGATGCTGTTAATGTACGAACACCAGCATAGTTAGCACCGATTGCCATTGTACATGCAGCAATTTCGTCTTCAGTTTGAATAACTGCTCCACCATACTGAGGTAATTTTTTGATTAAGTATTCCATAATTTCAGATGCTGGCGTAATTGGATACGCTGCCATAAAACGAGAACCACCAGCTAATGCACCCATTGCGATTGCATCGTTACCGATTAGGAACATACGTTTTTTACCATCAGCTTCTGATAATTGCATTTTATTTACATTCACGCCAAGCATTTCTCTCATTTCTTCTGCTCCACGTGCGATTGCTTCTATGTTTTTCTCAACAATTTGTTGACCTTTTTTACCAAAAATTTCATCTACAACTTCTCTGAAAACTTCAATTGATAGACCTAAAATTGCACTTGAAGCTCCAACTGCAACCATGTTTTTCATTAATGAAGTACCTAGTTCAGTAGCTAATTCTGTAAATGGAATTGAATAAAGTGTTACGTCAGTTGAATCTGGAATTGTCGGATTAAATTTAGCATCAGCGATTACGATACCGCCTTTGCGTAATTCATAAAAGTTTACATCGATTGTTTCTTGGTCAAATGCTACTAAAATATCTAAGTCATCTGAAATTGCACGAACTTCAGTTGTACTTACACGAATTTTGTTATTAGTGTGACCACCTTTAATACGAGAAGAGAAATGACGATATCCGTATAAGTAGTAACCTAAACGGTTTAACGCAATTGCAAAAATCTCACCTGTACTTTCGATACCTTCACCCTGTTGTCCTCCAACTTTCCACGAAAGTTGTTCAATCATTTCCTACACCCCTTTGAATGCCCTCATTCGTAATAAATTAAATTATAAATGGATAATTTTTTTGCATATCATTCATTTGTTATAAAAGAATGAAAGCGATTTAAGACATATCTTTTGATATGAGTTAATTCGCTTTCAATTCTAGACCTATTAACCAAAAAAATCAATGATTTTGAAAGAAATTATTCCTTTAATTTTTATATTTTTATTATTCTGAACAAGTAACGTGTTATTTGTAATGTATATATGATGAATAATTCTCATACATAAAGCCTTTAACCTGTTGTTCTGTATAGTGTTTAAGCAATTCATTTGTTAAATTTTGATAAAGTCCTACGTGATGTAAATTTGTTGGATGAGTATCGATTCCATCAAAATCTGATCCCATCGCAATAAATTTTTCTCCACCTAGAGAGCACATATAATCAATATGTTTAAGAATATCTGAAATACTTGCGACACCTTCATCGACTAAAAAAGTAGGATAGAAATTTATCCCTACTATTGCTCCTCTATTAAACATAGCCTTTAGCTGTTCATCATTTAAATTTCTTGGATGTTTACAAATCGCTTTAGCATTTGAATGAGTCGCAGTTGGATATTTTGCTTGTTCAAATGCATCCCAAAACGCGGCTTCAGTACAATGAGAAAGATCACACCACATATTATGCTCATTTAAGTAATGAACTACACTTCTTCCAAAATTAGTTAACCCACCATTTCTTTCTTCAAGAATTCCATCTGCAGCTTCATTTGCATAATTCCATACTAGACCTACACTACGTACGCCTAGACGATGTAATATCTTTAAGCGATTAATATCACCTAAAAGTGCATCACAGCCCTCTAGCGTCAAAATAGCACCCATTTCGTGACTTTTTAATCCAACTTCATCTTCTTTTGTTCGAATAACTTTTATATTATTATTTTCTGTTGCTACTTTTTCATAAAAAAGTGTGACACATTGAAGAGCAGCATCAAATTTGATTAGTTTATGTATATTTTCGGGAATATAAATCGCATAGCATTGTATTTTACTATTCCCTTGTTTTAATCGATTAACTGAAACTTGTAGTGAATCATCATTTTCAAAATTGATTGAAGGCTTTTCAAATAATTTCATCAATACATCACAATGAGCATCAAAAACTTTCATAATTAATACCCTCCCATTTTTTTGACTATTGAAACTAGTGTAACATATTAATAAATCCAATAATAAAAGTAATAATTATACGCAAAAAAACTCGTCGACTGACGAGCTTCAAGTTGGAGCTAAAGTCTTAACTCAACTTTTTAATTACAAATTTGCGTAATCTGACTCGCTACGACTTAATCTTTCTTTAATTAAAAATAAAACAACCTGTCGCTTTAGGCTAACAGGTTGTTATTATTAACGAGGCTCTACGATTAATTTTATCGCTGTACGCTCTTCCCCATCGATTTGAATATCTGTAAATGCAGGGATACAAATTAGGTCTACACCACTTGGTGCAACGAATCCTCTTGCAATTGCAACTGCTTTTACAGCTTGGTTTAACGCGCCAGCACCAATTGCTTGAATTTCTGCTGTACCACGCTCTCTCAATACACCTGCAAGTGCTCCTGCTACAGAATTAGGGTTTGACTTTGCTGAAACTTTTAATATTTCCATTCCTGATCCTCCTTGTACTTACAAAGCTATTATTGTGTACAATAAAAACTATTCTCGATAACAAGAAGTTATTCCTGCAAATATTTAAAAGTTTTTTAAAAATTTTCACAATTCTTTTAATTGATATTATAGCTCTTGATGATCATCATTTATTTGTATTCTTTTTATTGATTTTGCTAGACCAGTTTGTTTATCTAATTCGATGATTACACCACTTAACTGACCTCTACCTTCATCTACTTCGAATCTCACTGGTAAGTTCGTTAAGAATTTTTTAATAACAGCTTCTTTCGTAACGCCTAGAATGCCATCATATGGACCTGTCATTCCAACGTCCGTAATAAACGCTGTACCAGCAGGTAAAACTCGCTCATCAGCCGTTTGAACATGTGTATGTGTACCAACTACCGCTGTTACTCTTCCATCCAAATACCAGCCCATCGCAATTTTTTCACTTGTTGCTTCAGCATGAAAATCAACAAAAATGATGTTTGTTCGTTTTTTAGCGATTTTTATTAGCTCATCAGCTTTTTTAAAAGGACAATCAAGTGGTGGTAAAAATGTTCTACCTTGTAAATTTATAACGGCTATTTCAACATCATTAAAATTTAAAAAGACTAATCCATTACCTGGTGTACCTTCAGGGAAATTAGCTGGTCTAACTAAGTATTTTGCTTGATCAATAAATTCAAAAATATCCTTTTTATCCCATGCATGGTTACCAAGTGTTACTGCTTGCGCACCTAATTCTAAAAATTCGCGGTAAATTTTTTCCGTTATTCCTTTACCATGTGCTGCATTTTCACCATTTATAATCGTTACTGAAGGATTATATTTCCTTTTTAAAGCTTGAATATTAGCCTTTACCATTGCCCTACCATTTGAACCAACTACGTCGCCTATAAACATTATTCTCATTTCGTTACATCCTTCCAACTTGCCACTGTTAATTCACAGCACTGATTTTACTATTAGATTACCCAAAAATACGAAAAGCCCCATTACTAGCACAATCTGAATCTTCATCTATGCCATTCAACTAAGATTCATTTCAGATATGTATTAGTTGGAGCTATTTTTAAAAATACTTTATTTTGTTACAAAAAAGAAAATAAAGTGGCATAGACCACTTTATTTTGCATACTCGACAGCTCGAGTTTCACGAATAACCGTAACTTTTATATGGCCTGGATAATCCAGTTCATCTTCAATACGTTTTCTAATATCTCTCGCTAATCTATGAGCTTGTAAATCATCAATTGTATCTGGTTTTACCATGATGCGTACTTCACGACCTGCTTGAATAGCGAATGATTTTTCTACACCTTCGTATGATTCAGAAATCTCTTCAAGCTTTTCTAAACGACGGATATAGTTTTCTAATGTTTCGCTACGTGCTCCTGGTCTAGCAGCAGATAATGCATCTGCAGCAGCTACAAGAACCGCAATAATTGAAGTTGGCGCAGCATCTCCATGATGAGATGCAATACTATTGATAACTACTGGATGTTCTTTATATTTCGTTGCTAATTCGACACCAATTTCAACGTGACTTCCTTCTACCTCATGGTCAATTGCTTTACCAATATCGTGAAGTAAACCTGCACGTTTTGCAAGTTTTGTATCTTCACCAAGTTCAGCAGCCATAAGTCCAGCTAGGTTTGCAACTTCCATCGAATGCTTTAACACATTTTGACCATAACTAGTTCTAAATTTCAGACGACCTAATATTTTAATTAAGTCAGGGTGAATTCCATGAACACCAACTTCAAAAGTAGTTTGTTCACCGACTTCACGTATGTACTCATCTACTTCTCGTCTTGATTTTTCAACCATTTCTTCAATTCGTGCAGGATGGATTCGACCATCTTGTACTAATTTATCTAGTGCAATTCGTGCAGTTTCACGACGAATTGGATCAAAACCTGATAATATTACAGCTTCAGGCGTATCATCAATAATTAAATCTATACCAGTTAACGTTTCTAAAGTACGTATATTTCGTCCTTCACGGCCAATAATACGACCTTTCATTTCATCATTTGGAAGATTTACAACTGAAACAGTTGTTTCAGCAACATGATCTGCAGCACATCGCTGGATTGCTAATGATAAAATATCTTTTGCTTTCTTATCTGCTTCTTCTTTTGCTCGAGCTTCTGTTTCTTTTACTAGTATTGCTGTTTCATGGGATAATTCATTTTCGACTTTAGTAAGTATTAATTGTCTTGCTTCTTCACGATTTAAGCTAGAAATTCTCTCTAACTCTTCTTGTTGAGCAGCAATTAATGCTTCTATCTTGCTTTCCATTTCTTCTATCTGCTGTTGTTTTAAAACAAGAGATTCCTCTTTTCTTTCAAGAACAGACTCACGTTTTGAAAGTCCATCATCTTTACGATCTAAGTTCTCTTCTTTTTGCATTAAACGATTTTCTGACTTTTGTAGTTCACTACGACGGTCTCGAATTTCGTTCTCTGCATCTGTACGAATTTTGAAAATTTCGTCCTTTGCTTCCAATAAAGCTTCTTTTTTAATTGTTTCTGAATCACGTTTTGCATCTTCAATAATTTGATTTGCATGATTAGTTGCGCCATTTATTTTAGCTTCTGCAATGGACTTACGGACAAAAAATCCGACAGCATAACCGACTCCGAATGTGGCAAGCAATGCGAAGATGATCAAAATTATAGTATTTGCACCCATGATTTCACCTCCTCTTGCTATTTAGTTAGTTTCATTTTTGTCGGCTGTTATATTGTATAAATAATTGCATCAACATACAGCACACTTCAATTCAATTTTTCACAAAATAGTAATATTTTTTTAGAATATACACTTAAATATTAAATCTCTTACCAAATGATGTCAAGCCTTGTAAATCGCTTACTTACTTGATTTATCAATATTTATTACATTTTTACTAGATTTCATACATGAGAATCTAAATTTTATTCATTAATTTTTTTTTAAGATCTGATTAATAAGTTAATTGATCGAATTTTTCATTTATAAAGTACTACTTATAATTATAAAAGAAAATAGGTATTGTCTGTTATTTTGATAAGCCCTGATCATAAAAGTATGCCTGATTCTAATGCAAAACACCTACATACCATGATTGATTTGATTTGACTCTTCATTGTCATTCCAATAACCTCTCACTTGGAATTTCCTATAGGCCTGGTGAATCCTTCCATTCTCTAAAAATAAAGGAAACATGAAATTATAAATATAAAAAAATGCAGGCACTTTTAATAAGCGCCCGCATTTTTTGTTAACTTATGATTACTCATTTAATAAAGAGAATTGTTCTTCGTCATCTGTTTCAGTAATAGTAACAGGGTTATCTAAACCATGATGAAGACGGATTGATTGTTTAATCGTATCACGTATTTCTTTATTTTCTTTTAAGAATGACTTAGCATTCTCACGACCTTGTCCAAGACGCTCTTCATTGTAAGAATACCAAGCTCCACTCTTAAGAACGATATCTAAATCAGATCCAATATCAAGAATTTCTCCTTCTTTAGAAATACCTTCTCCATACATAATGTCTACTTCTGCTTGTCTAAATGGTGGTGCTACTTTATTTTTAACTACTTTAATCTTTGTTTTGTTACCCACAATATCATTACCTTGTTTTAATTGTTCAGCACGACGTACTTCTAAACGAATTGTAGAATAGAATTTTAACGCACGTCCACCTGGAGTCGTTTCAGGATTACCAAACATAACCCCAACTTTTTCACGAATTTGGTTAATGAAGAATGCAATCGTTTTTGACTTGTTAATTGCACCAGAAAGTTTACGTAATGCTTGAGACATTAATCGTGCTTGTAGACCTACGTGAGCATCACCCATCTCACCTTCAATTTCAGCTTTTGGAACTAATGCAGCGACTGAATCAATTACGATAATATCAATTGCACCACTACGTACTAATGCTTCAGCGATTTCAAGTGCTTGTTCACCTGTATCTGGTTGAGATAATAATAACTCATCAATGTTTACACCTAATTTTTGAGCATAAACCGGATCTAATGCATGCTCAGCATCTATAAACGCCGCTTGTCCTCCATTTGCTTGAACTTCAGCGATTGCATGTAATGCTACAGTTGTTTTACCTGAACTTTCAGGACCATATACTTCGATAATTCGTCCTCTAGGATAACCACCTACACCTAATGCAACATCTAGTGCTAACGATCCACTAGAAATAGTTGAAATTTGGCGGTCAGTTTGTTCCCCAAGTTTCATAATTGAACCTTTACCGAATTGTTTTTCAATTTGTTTTAAAGCCATATCTAATGCAGCTTGACGATCACTCATTTAGATTCCTCCTTAAGGATTCATTTATCTCTTAACTATATAATAACTGTTTTTTGTTCGTTTGCCAACAAAAAAATAGAACGTTTATTCGATATTTTTCGTATTTAAACTTAATTTTTAAAGAATAGAAACGCTTGTTTCGTATTTTTCGGTCTATAAAACTAGATTTTTATTAATATCGAAACTATAAAATTAAAAAACTCGGCTAAATTAACCGAGCTTTTATATTATAAAATATTCTATTTCATTTTATAAGTCTTGACTTTCAAAACTTGAATTAATTAATTTAATCAACAAGTTCGCGCCATTTTTGACACTTGATAATCTTATTTGTTCTCTAGTGCCACTGAATTGAAACTCTTTTACAATTGGATCAGAATCGCCAATTTTTATACCGATAAATACTTTCCCTACTGGCACATCTTCTAATGTAGACGGTCCTGCTTCACCAGTAAAACTAATTGAAATATTACTTCCTGTTAATCTTTGAATATTTTCAACTAGTGATTTTGCACACTCTGCACTTACTGCACCATTTTTATTAAGAATGTCTGATGGAACATTTAAAAGGTTTTGTTTCATTTCATTAGAATAACAAACAATACTACCTTTAAAAATAGACGAGTTCCCAGGAATATCTGTCACTCTTTTACTGAATAGACCTCCAGTTAAACTTTCAGCAGCAGAAATAGTCAGTTTAAAATCTTTTAGCTTATTTGATAAAACTGTAAATAAGTTTTCATTATTTGTACCATATATAAACTGCCCAACACGCTCACGTATTTTTTCTTCAGCTTGTCCAATTAGTTTTTCTGCCTCTTGTTCATTACTAGCACTTGCAGTAACTCGAAGCATTACTTCTCCCTCACTCGCTAAAGGAGCAATCGTTGGATTTGATTGATTTTCAAGTAAATCAAGTATTTCAGTTTCTAAAATCGATTCCCCGATGCCAAAAAACTTAAGCTCTTTCGAAATAATCGTACTTGCTTCCTTACCTTTTAAAAAATAAGGAATTAGTTCTTTCTCAACCATCGGAATCATTTCTTTAGGTGGTCCTGGTAATAATACAAATTGTTTATTTTTCGCTTCATAAACCATTCCAGGTGCCATACCATTTTTATTCAATAAAACATGTGCGTTATTAATGACTAATGCTTGTTTTTTATTATTTTCAGTCATTGGTCGATTTACTTTAATAAAATATTTTTCAATATACTCTAGTGATTGATCATGGTAAACAAGTGACTCTTGAACAAATTCTGCGACAACTTCTTTCGTTAAATCATCCTTTGTTGGTCCAAGTCCACCAGTTAAGATGATTAAATCACTTCTTGATGAAGCAATTTCTAATGCACTTTTAAGTCGTTCGGAATTGTCTCCTACAACTGTTTGGAAATGATGGTGATATCCTAATGCAGATAACTGTTTAGCTATAAATTGAGCATTTGTATTTGCAATTTGGCCTAAAAGTAGCTCAGTACCTACTGCGATGATTTCAGCACGTTTCATATCATTTCCCCCTATATTATTAATTACATAGATTTAAGAAGAACATCTCTATTTTTATAAAAATAATCCCAACCAGAATATACTGTAAAGAATAATGCCACCCAAAGTGATACATCTGCAATTGAAAATGGTAAGAAATTCAATGGGAAATCATGTAAGAAATATGCAGAAATCGCAACTATTTGAGCCCAAGTCTTAATTTTACCTAGCATTGCAGCAGCATGAACTTCTCCAGAGCCAGCTAAAATCATTCGTAAACCGGTTACAGCAAACTCTCTACTTATTATGATAATTGTAATCCACGCAGGAACATAATGAAAATCAGTTAAGATAATTAATGCTGATGAAACAAGTAATTTATCAGCAAGTGGATCTAAAAACTTTCCAAAATTAGTAACTAGATTATATTTTCTTGCGTAATAACCATCTATAAAATCAGTAACTGAGGCAATAATAAAAATTGCAGCTCCTACTAAATGATTAACTGGTATTGAATCACCCATTAATGTAACATTTCCCCATCCAAAATCGATTAAAACGGCAATCATAAATAATGGAATTAGACAAACCCTTGAAACTGTAATCTTATTTGGTAAATTCATGGTAAAACCCTCCAAAACTTTCTAAAAATGAAGCATTTATAATAAATGAATAAAAGCCATCTTAAAGATGACTATTGATTCATTTTTAAATTTTTAATCGTAATCTTTTGGTGAACAGCATTTGTTGGACTAACTGGATACTTAAATACCTCATCGTTAATTCGTAGCTCAACATTATTAGAAGCACCAATATTTACAGTTACTTCATTTTCATCTGTTAAGTCGTAGTTTTGAGTTTGTCCATGTTTTAAAATTCCGGAATAGAACATTTTTCCATCAGCATTTTTTAAATCCACATAACTTTCACCATTTGCAACTACTTCTAATTTAAATACATCCGTACCAGATAAAGAAATAGTAGTTCGTTTACCCGCTGCAGAGTCAACAGTAATTTTTTGCGCTGGCGTTTGCTCAGTCACATCATTTTTCGGTTTCTCTGTTTTTTTCGTATTTTTAACTTTTGCCTGATCTAGCGCATTATTTTTTGGCTTTTCAATTTCAGAATTAGAGTTAGATTGTGATTGATTTGTATCCGCAGATTTTTCATCATTTTTTGATGGGAACATCATATAAATAGCGATGCAAATCCCAATGATAAGAATCGCTACTAGTATCCTTGGTAAATAATCCATTATTCGTGATGACTTAACATTGCTTAATGGTTCTTTAAGCTTCGATGCTCTACTAGGGATTTCTTCATACTTTACTTCTTCTACTGTACTAGCCACAGTTGATTCCTCTACCACTGGCTTTTCAGTTAGAAATCCAGAAACGTCAACACCAATTGTTTCTGCATATTGTCTAATAAATGCACGAACATAAAATTGCCCTGGCAATATTTCATAATTACCTTCTTCAATTGCTTCAAGATAACGTTTCTGAATCTTCGTTAACTCTTGTACATCGTCAATTGATAAGCCTTTCGCTTCTCTTGCTTCTCGTAAATATTTTCCTAATTCTGTCACAAGTTACACCCCAACTAACTTTAAAAATCAAACATCGAGAACGAGTTGTGTCCATTTTTATCCATTTGGTCTACAAGTTCGTATTTAATTTCTTCATTTTCATCATTTCTTAATTCAATTATGTAATCAAAATCTTCTAAAGAGTATTCAGTTTGCTGTACAAATACATCAGGATGCTCCACTACTTTCACAGAAGACATTGCCATAATTTCGCGAACCAATTGCCAATGTTGCTCATTTGCTCTTCTATGAGAAAGAATGCCATCAATAATAAATACATTATCTGAATTATATTCGTCTTCTATTAATTGACTTCTTAATGTTTGTTTAATTAATGTTGATGAAACAAATAACCAGCGTTTATTTGCACATACACTTGCTGCTACAACTGATTCAGTTTTACCAACACGAGGCATTCCTCTAATTCCGATTAGCTTATGGCCTGGCATTTTAAATAATTCTGCCATAAAATCAACAAGCATACCTAAATCATCGCGGACAAAACGAAAAGTCTTTTTATCATCTACGTCTCGTTGAATATAAGTGCCATGTCTTACAGCTAAGCGATCTCTTAGAGTTGGCTTTCTAAGTTTAATTATTGTTATATTGTCCATAGTATTTAAAATTGATTCAAATCTAGTAATTTGATCATCGTTATCGCAACCAAGTAACATGCCGCGTTTCATTGTGTCGACACCATTGATTGTTAAAATATTAATCCCTAGCATACCGATTAGCGATGCAATATCTCCAAGTAGTCCAGGGCGATTCTTATGTATTTCATACTCAAAATACCATTCGATTAACTCCATACCTATACCCCCTATTTGTTAACTACTTAACTCTCCATTTAATAATAAACGATTTCGCCATAATATAAAAGGTAAAATATGTGAAATAAATAACTTTCGACCGGAAACTTTGCTATGAAGTATGCCAACCGCCGTTTACTCCAAGGATTTGGCCAGTTATATAAGAAGATTGTTCGGAAATTAGGTAATTTACAGTATTCGCAATTTCACTTGGAAGAGCTAAACGATTCATTGGAATTTCATTTGCAATTTCTTTTAAATCTTCTTCACTGAAGGTATTTAACATATTGGTTTTAACGGCACCTGGAGCAACAGCATTTACTTTTATTCCACTTGGTCCTAATTCTTTAGCTAATGCCATCACATAGGCGTTTTGAGCACCTTTAGTAGTTGAATATAATACTTCACATGAAGCACCAATTTGTCCCCATATAGACGAAATAACGACGATACTGCCAGATTTTTTAGCCACCATATTAGGAAGAAAATAATTGACTACTTTAATCAAGCTTTTTATATGTAATTGAGTCATTCGATTAATCTCTTCATCACTTACATCGTTAATCAAACCAATGATTGAAAAACCAGATGCATACACAATTGAATCGATTGGATCATTTATTTGAGATGTTAAAATTTCAACTCCATTTTCAATTGACAAGTCTGCTTGAACAAATTGGCAACTTACTTCAATCTCATTAGCCAATTCAATCAGTTTATTAAGTGGCTCTTTCTTACTGTTATAATGGACAACTAAATCATATTTTTCATTGATTAATTTTTTCGAAATTGCTAAGCCAATGTCACCACTAGCTCCAATTACAAGAATTCTTTTTCTCATTTAATATAATCTCCATTTATTCGAGGTTTTAATGCAGGGTTAAAGAGTATTAAGAAATATAAAGGTAAGCGAGGAAGCTCTCTTAAAATTTTTTATTAATAAATAGTACACTTAGATTCTTTAAAAACCCTTAAATTTTTAAAATTTCAAAAAGCATCCCATAGAGGATGCTTTTAATTCATTCAATGAGGAAGAACAAAAAATTCACTCATATAGTCTTCATTTATTAGATGACTGGCACTTTCTTTTAAATCCTCTACAGAAATAGATTGTAACACAGATACAATGTCAAATAAATGCATATCTAAGAACGCATATCGCGTAAATTGGTTAGCGATATATTCTGGAGAATTTAATGAGCGTAAGAATCCGCCAATTTTCTTTTTAACTACGCGATCGACAATTTCTTTTTCCCACTGATGATTTTTTGAGTCTAATAACACTTCTTTTATTTTTTCAGAGAGTTTTTCAGGTGAAGTAGAATCTCCTCCGATGATCGCAAAAGCAAAACCATTTTCTGCAGAGTAATCATATGAGAATGTATCATCGATTAAACCATCTTCATACATTTGTTGATACGTATTTGAGCCTTTACCAAATAAATAATCAAGTAATACTGAAATTGATAATTCATGTTTTAATAAATCGCTTCCACCTTTAGGTGCAGAAAAGTCTTTTACGCCAACGAGTACTTTTGATGATTGGACATTCATATGTAACACTTTTTTCTTTTCTGCAGATTCAGGCGTTTCTTCAGGGAAAAATCTCTTAATTTCATTTGCATCTTTGAACGTTTTTTTGCTTTGGTTTTCTTTAATTAAATTCATTGTTTTATCCGGGTCTACTGGACCTACAACAAAAAACAACATATTACTTGGGTGATAAAAAGTTTCGTAACAAGTATAAAGTAATTCTTTTGTAATTTTTGAAATTGATTCAACTGTACCAGCAATATCTGTTCTAACAGGATGTTTACCATATAAATTAGCAATCATCCCAAAATATTGTCTCCAATCAGGGTTATCTTCGTACATTTTAATTTCCTGACCGATGATTCCTTTTTCTTTTTCAACACTTTGATCAGAAAAATATGGATCTTGAACAAAATCAATTAAAGTCATTAAATTTTGTTCTACATTATTCGTTGCTGAAAATAAATAAGCAGTTCGTGTAAAACTTGTAAACGCATTAGAAGAGGCTCCTTGTTTGCTAAAAACCTGGAATACATCCCCATCTTTCTTTTCAAATAATTTGTGCTCTAAAAAATGAGCAATCCCATCTGGTACAACTAATTTTTCATCTTTTCCTAAAGGAATAAATTCAGAATCAATCGAACCGTATTTCGTTGTAAAGGTCGCATATGTTTTGTTGTAGCCTTGTTTAGGAAGAATATATACTTTTAATCCGTTTTCAAGCTCCTCGAAATAAAGCGTTTCATTCAATTGTTCAAAATACTTTTTTTCCATTATGCTCCCTCCTGACCTTTTAAGAAATAAGTTGTGTGAAGTTTAATTTTATTAGCTACAGCTACAATTTCATTCTTCGTAACTTTTTCAATTTCAGGGAACCAGTCCTCGATTGGACGTTCATTCCCTGCAGCTTGGTCATTGAATAATGTTTCAATGATTCCATATGCAGTGTCCATACTTTCCAATAGACTGTTTTTAATCACTAATTTTGTTTGATCAATTTCTTCTTCAGAGAAATTTCCCTTTTTCATTTCTTCCAGTTGTTCAGCAATAATTGTAGTTGCTTTTTCATAATTTTCACTTGCTATACCAGACATAACCATTAAAATTGATTTATGACTTTCAAAACGAGAAGCAGCATAGTATGCTAAGCTATTTTTTTCTCGAACATTGATAAATAATTTTGAATGAGAGAATCCACCAAAAAGTCCATTAAACACTTGAAGTGCAAAGTAATCTGGATCTTTAATCGAGATTCCAGTAGTATATCCGATGTGTAGTTTGCCCTGATTTAGTTTTTGCTCTTCAATTACTTCATTAGGAGAATCGACTGGCGTTGCTTTTGTTGTATCGACTGTTAATCTTTCACTAGTTGTGTTTCTAAAGTTCTCTTCAACTAATTGTTTACATTGGTCAAATGCAACATCTCCAACTATATAAAGATCAATTAAATCTTGTTGCAAAGCTTTTTCATAATACTTATAAAGTGACTCAGCTGTAATTGAATTGACATCTTCTGTTTTTCCATTTGCAAGTAATGCATAAGGTTCATCCTTAAACATTTCTTCCACTAGTCGTTGATTTGCATATTTCAATTTATCATCATTTATTGATTGAATTCGTTGTACTTGGGTTCTTTTTTGAGTTTCAACATGCTTAGCTGAAAATACCCCATTTTCTAAAAATGGATTTTGCCAAATAGAAGCAATAAGCATTAGCGCTTCATTTAGTAATGAACCTTGATTTGAAAGGTATTTTTCATTTGCAATGTCAATTGTAAATGACATAACATGATAATCCCCTTTTTTCGATACGTCTACAAAGAAGGTCGCCCCATATAATTCTTCTAATTTTCTTCTAATTTCACCATTGGTAGGAAGATCTTTTGTTCCACTTTGCAATACATAAGGTAAAATTCCGCGATACGATACTGTATCTTCTTCAAGTTTTCCACGTACTTTTAATGTAATCGAATTTGTTTTAAATTTTTCAGTTGTTACCACATGTAGCTTAATACCGTTAATATCACTATTTTTGTACTGTAACAAATTCAAATTGAACCCTCCTTAGTCAAATACTATTTACTCATATTTATTTCCAATATCTTCATTGTATCTCTAATTTTACCAAAAATAAAACCTACTGCTTAGTTTACCCAAAATAATTAATTCAAATAAAAATCTGTTCTTTTAAAATAAGTACTACGTCAACCGGAACGAAAGGATGCTCCCTATCCGTGGAGAGAGGTGAAACTCCTCGGCCAGCCTGCGATCTTTTCCTACAGGAGTCTCGCACTTTACGTTTCAATCATTTTCAAAATATAAACGAGTTATTATTTAACTTCCATGTAAAAGTTGAGAGATGATCAACTACAGTAAATATTCATAACAATGATATTATTCCTAATTAATTGACAACATCCTTTAATTAGAATAAAAAAAAGCTTCCTAATTTAATAGGAAGCTTTTTAAACATTTATTTATCGTTTACCTTTTTCATACGCAACACCAACTGATTTTGGTGCTTGAGATGATTTTGAGAAAATTACTAATGCGATTAAAGTTACTACGTATGGGAATAACTTTAATGCTAATGGTGGAATATGAGCTAAACTTGGAATAACTTGCGATACGTTGGCAATTGTTGTAGCTACACCAAAGAATAATGTCGCTGCTAAAATTCCAAGTGGTTTCCATTGTCCAAAAATTAATGCAGCAATTGCTAAGAAACCAAGACCTGCAACACTACCAGTAAATTCGCCAGAGTATGTTACTAAAATAATTGCTCCACCTAATCCAGAGAATGCACCAGAAATAATAACGCCAAGGTAACGAATACGGTATACGTTAATACCTGCTGCATCAGCTGCTTGAGGGTATTCACCACATGCACGTAGACGTAAGCCTAAACGAGTTTTATAAAGTATAAATGTACTAATGATTAGAATACCGATTACTAACCATGTTGTAGAATACGTGTTTTTAAAGAATAGATCTCCGAGAATTGGAATGTTCTTTAAGACTGGGATATCAGTACGAGTAATACCGTTAATACTGATGTTTCCTGATCCAGTAATATTTCTTGCTAAGAAGATTGTTAAAGCACCTGCAATCATATTAATTGCGATACCACTTATTACTTGATCTGCGTGTAAATTTATACTTGCAAACGCATGTAGTAAAGAGAATAAAGCACCTGTAAGAACTGCAACAAGAATTCCTACCCAGATAACCCAAACTTCACCTTGATGAGTTTCTTGAAGTTTTGAAATTGTTAAGGCACTAGCGAAACCACCAACAACCATTAAACCTTCTAAACCAATATTTACGACACCGCTTCGCTCAGAAAATAAACCACCTAATGCTACGATTAATAATGGAATCGTATAGGCAATTGCATATGGGAAAATTTGTATAATTAAATCCATGCCTTATTTCACCTTCTCTCCTACATTGCTGTTTTTGTATTTGCGTGATTTGGATACTCGATCTATAACTTTTTTAATTAAAATACTAGTTGCAGAGAAATAAATAATGATAGCAATGATAACATCAGCAATATCTGGTGGAATTGAAGTCATTGCACTCATAAAACCTTTACCAGAATATAATAGTCCAAAGAAAATTGCTGAGAAAAATACGCCAACTGGTGTATTCATTCCTAAAAGTGCCACAGCAATTCCGTCGAATCCTTCAGTAGGTAAAACACCTATTTGAATTAGCGATGCATTACCAGCGAATTGAACAACACCTGCTAAGCCTGCAAGTCCACCTGAAATCATCATTGATAAAACAACATTTCTATTTACTGAAATACCAGCGTATTCAGCAGCACTACGGTTGTAACCTACAGCTTTTAATTCATACCCTAATACTGTGCGATTAATAATAAATGAAATAACGATTACCATAATAACGGCGATAAATAAACCGAAGTTAATATATGAACCACCAAATAAATTTGATAATAACGGCATTTTTAATGTTGCAGCATCTGCAAGCATTTTTGACTCTGTTTCAGTACTACCTTTAAAATATTGTGGTACTAAATAATAAACAGTCCAGTATGCAATCCAGTTCATCATAATCGTAGAAACTACTTCGTGAACATTAAACTTAGCTTTTAGTAGTCCTGGAATAAATGCCCAAGCTGCACCTGCAATAAAGGCTACAATTACCATAATTGGAACTAAGATAAGAGTAGGTAAATCGACAGTTAAACCAATTGCAGAAGCACAAAATCCTGCGAAAAGCATTTGGCCAGCTGCACCAATATTAAATAAACCTGTTCTGAATGCAAATGCAACAGAAAGTCCTGTTAAAATTAACGGAGTAGCAGTAGCAAATGTATTACCAATACGCTCCGGATCTTTTAATCCACCTTGGAATAAATAAGTAAACCCTTCTATTGGATCATTACCTGTTACTAAAATTAATAATGCTCCAGCTAGTAAACCTAAAACTACGGCAATTAAAGAAATGATTCCTCCCTTTTTCATGCCCCTTCACCTCTCCTTATACCAGCCATCATTAATCCTAATTCATCTTCATTTGTGTCTTTGGCATTAACGATATCAACGATTTCTCCAGCATTTACGATTGCAATGCGGTCAGATAAATTAAGAACTTCATCTAGTTCTAACGAGATCAATAGAACAGCTTTTCCACTATCTCTTTGCTCAATTAATCTCTTATGAATATACTCTATCGAACCAACGTCTAAACCACGTGTTGGCTGACATGCAATTAATAACTCAGGCTTAAGTTCGATTTCGCGACCAATGATTGCTTTTTGTTGGTTTCCTCCAGACATTGATTCAACGACTGTTTTAGCCCCTTCACCAGAGCGTACATCGAATTCTTCAATGATTTTCTTTGCATGTTTGGCAATCGCAGCTTTATCTAAAACTCCATATTTAGAGAACGGTTCTTGATTATAAATCTCTAGAACAACGTTTTCTTCAATCGTATATTCAAGAACAAGTCCTCTTTTTTGACGATCCTCTGGAATGTGTGCAATACCACTTCTAATTCGCTCACGTATACTGCGTTTTGTAATATCTTGATTTTTTAATAAAATAGAACCCTCTTCAATCGGTCTTAACCCTGTAATTGCTTCAACAAGTTCAGATTGTCCATTTCCTTCAACTCCGGCAATCCCAACGATTTCACCTGCTCGAACTTGAAGTGTAGCATTTTTTAAACCTAAAACTTTTTTATTATTTTTGACACTTAAATTATTTACATCTAATACAACTTCACCAGGTTTTGATTCTACTTTATCTACCTTGAAAGACACCTGACGTCCGACCATCATAGATGCCATTTCAGATTCAGAAGTTTGTTTTACATCAACTGTACCAATGTACTTCCCATGACGAATGACTGTACATTGATCTGCAACAGCTTTAATTTCTTTTAATTTATGTGTAATGATAATGATTGACTTGCCTTCATTAATCAAGTTTTTAATAATCTTCATTAAATCTTGTATTTCTTGTGGAGTAAGTACTGCTGTTGGCTCATCTAGGATTAATACTTCAGCATTACGATATAAAGTTTTTAAAATTTCGACTCTTTGTTGCATCCCTACTGTAATATCTTCAATCTTTGCATATGGATCTACATTTAAGCCGTAAGTTTTAGAAAGCTCTTCAATACGTTTTGCTGCAGTCTTGATATCTACTACTAGCCCTTTTTTAGGTTCAAGACCTAGAATAATATTTTCTGTTACTGTAAAATTTGAAACTAATTTAAAATGTTGGTGAACCATTCCGATTCCTAGTTCATTTGCAACATTTGGATTTGAAATTTTAACTTCTTTACCTTTTATTTTTATAATCCCTTTTTCGGGTGTGTACATTCCAAAAAGGACGGACATTAAAGTTGATTTCCCTGCTCCGTTTTCACCTAATAAAGCATGAACTTCCCCTTTTTTTAATCGTAGTGTAATATTATCATTCGCTATAATGCCAGGAAACTCTTTTGTTATATTTAGCATCTCCACTACATATTCCATAATTTTCCTCCTTGATATTACGAAGTCATTTTTTATTTTTAAAGTTTTACTTGATTTCGAAATATTTTTCTATATTTTTTATTTAAGGAGGGCTTAACTCTCTCTCCCGATCGTCATGCCCTAATCAATTGGAAGCTTTTTCAATTAAGTGCTTGCAATTGATTAAAGCATGAAAGAAAAAAATTATTTTTAGGGTAGAAGAAGCATATAAAAGGGTCTCCTTTCCTATGCTTCTTCTATCATTTATTAATTAGAAAGATAATTACTTAATTAAATTTCCTCTTTCACTTGCTACTACAATTTCACCAGACTTAACTTTGTTAAATACATCATTAACTTTTGTTAAAGTATCAGAACTTAAGTTTGGATTTTCTTTTGGTAAACCAATTCCATCATTTTTTGCATCGTAAGTTAAAGTTTGTCCACCAGGGAATTTTTTATCTTTTTCAGCTTTAACCATATCAGAAGCTGCTTTTGCAACACCTTTCATAGCTGAAGTTAAAATTACTGATTTGTTATCTTTATAAACTCCATCAGCGTACTGATCTACGTCTACACCAACAACCCAAACTTCTTTACCACTAGCTACTCTGTTTTTAGCTTCAGTAATAGCACCTTGTCCTACTCCACCTGCTGCAGCGAAAATCGCTTTAACGCCACGGTCATACATTTGAGCTGCGATTTGTTGACCTGCTGCTTTGTCTGTAAAGCTTCCAGAATAAACAACGTTATTAGCTTTTAAAGTAATGCTAGTTCCAAGGTTCTCGTTTGCATATTTAATACCTTGTTGGAATCCCCAGTTATATTTTTGAACTGCTGGAATTTCCATACCACCGATAAATCCAACATCACCAGTTTTTAATTGAACTGCTGTTGCAATACCAGCTAGGTAGCCAGCTTCATGTTCTGAGAAGAAAATTGAAACTGTGTTATCTTTTACATTTGGAGTAAAATCTTTAGCTGTATGTGGAGTACCATCGATAATGACAAATTTGTCATCTTTATATTTATCTTGCGCTTTGTTAATTGCTGTTTCAAATTTATAACCAGGAGTTATGATAAATTGAAACCCTGCATCATTTAAGTTTCCGATTTCTTTTAAATAATCTGCTTCAGTTTCACCAGCAGGTTTTAAGTATTTTGTATCTTGCTTAAGATTGAAACCTAAATCTTTAGCTCCAGCTTGGATCCCTTCCCAAGTACCTTGGTTAAATGACTTATCATCAATCGTACCAGAGTCAGTTACCATCCCTACTTTAAATGCGCCTTTTGCGTCTTTTGTATCTCCACCTTTACCACAAGCACCTAAAATTGTACCTGCTGCTAAGGCCATTGAAAGAACAAGACCAGCTTTTTTCATCTTCATAAAAATTTGCCCCCTTAAATTTTTATTTACATTTGTACTAGCTTGGTTTATAATCGTTATCTTAACGATCCACCTCCCTAATAATTTTAATGAAATTTCAGTAAACTATATTTGAAAACCAGCCAAAACTTATTTTTCGTAAATATTAATTTGGCTATACAATTTAATTTCTTTTTCTTAAAACATTAAAGCTGAACTGATCCGCTCTGAAGTAATTATAAGAATGTAAAACTGCACGGTTTAAATCGTCAAAATGTAACTGTTCGATTAATAATAATGAAACATCTGGTTCACACTGTAATAAAGGAGAAACTTTATCGTGGTAACCGATAGGTTCAATTCTTGCACTTGAATATTCGATATTTCGACCGGTTTCTTTTTTGATGAATGTAAAGAACGAATGATCTTCATATGAAGGAACCTGTTTAAAATAATTAGTCGGTAATTTATCAATGCAATAAACTACAGGTTCACCATTTGCTGTTCGAATTCTTTCTACTACGTGCATACGATCATCTTCAGTGATTGTGAAGCTTTTTAAATCTTCCTTCGTAGGAACTAATAGTTTAGAAGATAGAAAGATTGTACCAGGTTCTTTCCCTGCATCAATAATCATTTCTGACACACTACTTAATTGTTCAATGCCTGTCCTAAAAATTGGTTTCGGTTTCACAAATGTCCCGACCCCGTGTCTTCTTACTAAGATATTTTCTTCTTCTAAAACTCTTAATGCTTCTCTTAATGTTGCTCTTGATACTCCAAAAATTTTAGATAACTCATACTCTGATGGTAACTTATGATGTGGCAAGTAAATACCATTCTCAATATCTTGTTTTATTCGATCCATCACTTGGAGATAAAGTAATCTGGTGTCTGTTTTAATCTTCATTTCCCATCCCCCAAACTTCGGATTTCAGACATCAGTTGTTAGACATCTGTCGTATAATCCTTCTTTACTATACTGTTATTTTTTACTCATTTCAACACTTTTTTGTAAACGCTTTATTTTTTATTTCGTTAATGAATCATTTGTTCATATTTAACAAAAAAAACTCTTATAATCTACCGTTCCACTTAGTGAAAAAGCTAGATTATAAGAGTTTTTGATTTTCGTAAATATAAATCATTTCTCCATAATAATGCTTTTTCCCCATAGTATTGCAAATATTGGTTGCAATGTAGAAACTTCCGACCCATTATGTCGATATTATATGAGGACTATCAATTTATCTGAAGAAATAATATCATTGTATGTCTAAAAATGTCAATAATGTTTCGACAATTTTTTCTTTTTGTTTAAGACAAGGCTTGCTCATCTTCCACTGGTTTACTAATTAATACTTCCCTAGGTTTACTACCTTCATACGGACCAACTATACCATTATCTTCCATCGCATCAATTAATCTGGCAGCTCTTGTATAACCAATTCTAAACCTTCTTTGTAGTAGTGATACCGAGGCTGATTGCATATTTGTTACTAACTCAACAGCTTCATTATAAAGATCATCATTCACTTCAGATTTCCCATCTTTTTCCTCTTTTACCATCATTTCTTCTTGGTATTGAGCCTTTTGTTGAGAGATTGAAAACTCGACTACTCTTTCAACTTCATCATCAGATAAAAATGCTCCTTGTACTCGAATTGGTTTAGATGCACCGATTGGTTGATATAACATATCTCCTCTTCCTAATAGTTTTTCTGCTCCACCAGTATCAAGAATTGTACGAGAATCTGTTTGAGAAGAAACACTAAAAGCAATTCGAGAAGGTATATTTGCTTTAATGACACCCGTAATAACGTCAACGGACGGTCGTTGTGTAGCAATAATTAAGTGGATACCCGCTGCACGAGCCATTTGAGCTAATCTAGTGATTGAATCTTCCACGTCACTCGAAGCTACCATCATTAAGTCAGCTAACTCATCAACAATCACGACGATAAATGGTAATAAAGGTTGTTTCGAATCAGTCATCGTATTATTTTGTTTCGTTAATTCGTTATATCCTTCGATATTTCTAGTACCTGAATGAGAAAAAAGCTCATATCTTCTTTCCATTTCACTAACAACTTTTCGTAACGCTTGTGAAGCCTTTTTAGGGTTTGTTACAACCGGAGTTAACAAATGAGGAATACCATTATAAACATTTAATTCAACCATCTTCGGATCGATTAGCATTAGTTTTACTTCAGATGGTTTAGCATTCATTAGGATACTAACAATGATTCCATTTATACATACACTTTTTCCACTACCTGTCGCCCCGGCTACTAGTAAGTGCGGCATTTTATTAAGCTCTGCAAATACAGCATCACCAGCAATATCTTTACCTAACGATACAGCTAATGGATTTTGTAATTTCGGATTTTTTGCTTCGAGAACTTCTCTAAGTAATACAGTCGTTATACTCGTATTAGGGACTTCAATTCCTACAGCAGATTTACCTGGAATCGGAGCTTCAATTCGAATGTCTTTGGCTGCAAGTGCAAGTGCTAAATCATCACTAAGATTAACAATACGACTAACTTTTACGCCTGCTTCAGGGTATACTTCATATTTTGTTACCGCAGGTCCATGATGTACTTTTGTGACTGTAGCCTTTACACCAAAACTTTGAAATGTTCTTTCAAGCTTGTCCGCATTTTCCTTTAGTTTGGATTCATTTTCACGTTTTTTAGCACCCTTTGGGTAGGCCAATAAATCCATTGATGGTAATACGTAATCTACTTTATCATCAATACCTACTTCTGCAACTGGCAATTCGATAGACTGATCGTCTTCCTCTGCAAAATGAGCCTGGATTTGATTTGAATTATTTGCGATGATCAATTCTGGCTCCTTAGGTGGCTGATATGTAGGAGAATACTCGATTTGAATTTCTTTTTTCGGCTCGATGTTCTCATCTTCATATGAATTTTTAACTTGGTAATTTAAACTATTACCAGTAGACACTTCTTCTTCATGATCATTGTCTTCATATGAATCTTTCTTTGATTTTCTCTTTTGCTTAGCCTCAGCTCGTCTACTAGTCGTTTTTTGTTCACGACCACGCTTCCAGAAATTTGTAAAATCCTTCCAGGTATCTGAAATTAAATTTCTTACTTTTGGCATTATATATTGATATATATAACCACCAAGTGGCTTACCAGTAATAAATAAAACTCCCGCAACAATTGCAATGATTCCGAATAGAATCGCACCGGTTCGGTCAAATAAGAAATATAAAACTGCAAAAAGTATCGCTCCAATCATACCTCCACCAAGATCCACCGTACTAATTTTGCCTTTGGCTTCAATTAAAAATAAATCGAGCGTACTTTTTATGACAGATTGATCGTGAAATTGATTATTTTTTGCTAATAAATCAAATAGAGTAACATGACTAAACATCAATATACTAAAGAAGATTAACAATCCACCAATCGTAATACTCGAAACAAATGGAGGTCTTTTTCGATAAATTATGCTATATGCAGATAAACCGATGATAAAAAGAAAACTAAGCATGTACCATTCCCCAAAGAAGAATCTCAAGAATAATACAAAGGCTTTACCTACAATACCAAGCTTTAATATTGTTACGATTGATAGTGCTAAAAATATTAATCCACTAATTTCATACCATATTGAACCATTGCCAGTTACTGATTTTCGAGCTTTTGACTTTTGCTGCTTCTGCTTTGCCATGTAATTCACCCCCATCAAAATTTGCAGATTCGCCAAAGAAAGCAGCCTTTTGGCTGCTTTCTTAAATTGAATTTATTATAACATATCAGAACATATGTTTACCATGTATTGTTAATAATTACCTCAAGTTGGAAGTACTAAAATTCTTTGACCAGGTGTATATTGCATAAAATGCTGCGGATCGGTACTTACAATTCTTTTAATTTCAAAAGCTGTACCCCCAACACTATCAACCAACATTGGAACACCATTGTATTCCAAAAACTGCTGCGATGTGTATTCTTGTTGATCAACAGGAAAAATCGATTCAATTGGCATTATTGTATAAAGAATCAAAATTCATTCTCCTCTTTATTAGACTTTTCTTTTCGTTCGTCAATTAATTCCTGCAACTTACTTAGTGCTTGCCCAATCCCACCTACATCATCAATTAGTCCATATTTTACTGCATCTCCACCGACTACATTTGAGCCGATATCTCTTGTTAAATTACCTTTTGTAAACATTAATTCCTTGAAACGTTCTTCCGTAATATTCGAGTGCTTCGTAACGAAACGAGTTACCCTTTCTTGCATTTTATCAAGATATTCAAACGTTTGAGGTACACCAATTACTAAACCAGTTAGACGAATTGGATGGATCGTCATTGTGGCCGTTTCAGCAATAAATGAAAAGTCAGTACTAACTGCAATTGGTACTCCGATACTATGTCCACCGCCTAAAACGATTGATACAGTAGGTTTCGTTAATGTCGCAATCATTTCTGATATCGCAAGTCCTGCTTCCACATCTCCACCAACAGTATTTAGAACAATTAATAATCCTTCAATCTTAGGATTTTGTTCAATTGCAACTAATTGCGGGATTAAATGTTCATATTTCGTTGTCTTGTTTTGAGGTGGCAATGCTACATGCCCTTCAATTTGTCCAATTATCGTTAAACAATGGATTTTTGAATCATTGCTTGCTGGAACATTTGTTTGTCCTAATTGCTGAATTTTTTCAACAATGCTCATATCCTTTTGATCATTTGGCTTTGGAGGTGCATCTTCGTTTGGAATAGGTGTTTCATTATTTGAATTTGTCAAAACGGTTCCCCCTATCATTTTTCATACAAGTTAGTATGTGAAAATAATAAGGAAATCATACCCATCCTGGATTAAGAAGTACCTAGTTTTTAAAATTATACTTCCATTAATATCGGAAGAATCATTGGTCTTCTTTTTGTTTCTTCATATAAGTAAGCGCTTAATCCATCTCTAATTGAATTTTTTAATAATGTCCATTCAATTTGATCGTTCTGCAACATTTTTTCTGTAATGTCTTTTACAATTTCAGTTGATCTAGTTATTAATTTTTCGGACTCACGAACATATACAAAGCCACGAGTTATAATTTCCGGACCAGAAATGATTGCTTTCTTTTGCTTGTTAAACGTTACGACAACGATTAGTATTCCATCTTGAGAAAGTAGCTTACGATCACGTAATACGATATTTCCAACATCACCGACACCAATTCCGTCAATTAAAACGTTGCCAACTTCTACTCTCTCAGTACGAGAAGCTTGACCATTTTTAAACGAAACGATGTCCCCTTTTTCAATAATAAAAATATCTTCTTTTGCCATCCCTACTTCTTCTGCAATATGTGAATGTGCTTTTTGCATTCGATATTCACCATGAACTGGTATGAAATATTTTGGCTTCATTAATTCAAGCATTAATTTTAATTCTTCTTCATAGCCATGGCCAGATACATGTACCTTTTTATAACCATAAATAACATTTGCGCCAGCTCTAAATAATAGATTAACAGAAGATGAAACTAACATTTCATTTCCTGGAATAGGTGTTGCCGCCATTAGTACAGTATCACCTTTTCGGATTGAAACTTGTTTATGCGTACCTTTAGCTATTTTTGAAAGGGCTGCCATCGGTTCTCCTTGAGTACCTGTTGTAAGGATGACAATATCTCTTTCTTTATAATTATCTGTATCCACAACTGAAATCATTAAATCATCAGGAATCGATAAATAATCTAATTCCTTCGCTATTTCAATCGATTTCATCATACTACTTCCGACTACTGCTAGTTTTCTACCAGAAGCTACACTTGCATTAATAACCTGTTGGATTCGATATATATTTGAGGAAAAGCAAGCTACTAAAACTCTTCCTTTGGCATTCATGATTTCTTTTTTAATTTCTTCTGATACTTTCTTCTCAGACCCCGAAAACCCTTGTCTTTCTGCGTTTGTGCTATCAGATAGCAAACATAAGACTCCTTTATCTCCTATTAATGCTAATTTACCTAAATCAGCTCCTGGATAAGGACTTTTCGATTGATCAAACTTGAAATCTCCAGTAAAAACGACAGCACCTTGTGGTGTATTTACACAAAATCCAAATGAATCAGGAATACTGTGAGTAGTCCTAAAAAAGCTAATTGAACTATTCTCAAATGTTAATAAAGTAGTTTCGTCATATAGTTCAAATTGCTCAAGGTTTTTAATACCCTTTTCACTTAATTTTTCTCTTATATATAAATAAGCTAATTTATTCGTGTAAAACTTTACTTGTGGAAGCTTATTCATAATATATGGAATCGCACCAATATGATCTTCATGCCCATGTGTTATAAAAACACCTACAACTTTATGTGCGTTTTTCTCTAAATAACTTACATCAGGTATGACATGATCTATTCCGTACATTTCTTGGTCAGGAAATTTTAAACCTGCATCTAACACGTAAATCAAATCACCAACTTCGACTATATACATGTTTTTTCCGATTTCTCCGACCCCACCAAGGGCAAAAACTTTTACTTGTTCCTTCATTTCCTTCACCACAACCTGTTCCTCCTAGTTAGTTCTTTAAATTGACAGACCGTTCAAAATCTTACAAACATTATATCCTAGTCCGAACAGGTAAAACAAGATACATTCTTCCTTAAATAGGAAAAACGGATTACTTTGGGTATGTATTTTTAATTAATTTTTAACAAAATGATAGTTAATAAAATGAATGGTACCTGATTTCCACTACAGTAATAAATGTTTTCATTATTTTTTACGTTCTACAATTATGAATTCCTGTATATAAAAAACTTTCCTTGATCTAATGTTGAACCAAATTGGAAATACGAAAAAACCGATACTTAAGTATCGGTTTTGTCTATATTGATCATAAAACCGTCTTTACTTTGTTTAATTGTAATGCTATCAATTAAGCTATTATCAATTACAATACTTTCGGCTGTGTTACTGTCATTTGAATTGATATCAATTGAAACGTTATCAGTAGAATTACTATCACTTGGATTGCTATCATTAGAGCTAATATCAATCGAATCAATCGAACTGTCATCAACTATATTACCATCAATTATACTACTATCAGTGATACTGCTATTCGAAATAGTACTATTCATTATAGTGCAATTCGATATTATACTATTGGTAATCATGCAATTTGTAATTTTACAATTTGTAAGTTTACAATTTGTAATTTCGCAATTTGTCATGATATTTCCATTAATACTAATACCATTGAAGGTGCTATTAGCAGAACTGTTTGCGTCAAAATTACTAACATTAGCATTGCTATCAGTTGCATTACTTATATCTGAATTGACATTAGTAGTAAGATCAGTTGAATGATTGTTATTTGTACTAACTTCACTATTAGTATCATTTGAACTACTACTTTTGTTAATAACTTTATAAAAAGGTATACCCCTTCTTCTTGGATCATATGTTGTTGACATCTATATTCCTCTTTCTTTTCCTATAATTAAGGCTAATAAAAATTTTAATATTTAAAACATTTATTACTAAAGCAAACTGTAGATTAGGAATTTAATTGATGTGAAAAGTGCGGACTTCTTTGGAGCATTAGAATAAAATTAAACGTACACTTAGAAGATGGTTTGACGTTTGTCCCATTTATACTTGTCCGTAATGAAGCGCTAACTAATATATCTACATTGATAGAAATAAGTTTTTAAACATGGCCTGTACAAGCAATATATGTGGACAAAGTTAATTTGAATATGTATCTACCCATTTAAAAAAATTACATTTTTTTCCATATGGTTAAAATGCTGTTGTTAAAGTTTAATGACGTATTCGGATCAATTAATTGGTAATTTCCCACTATACTACATTCATTCTAGTTTTTGGAATTAAAAATTCAGTTACCTGCTAAACTACAAAAAAACCACTTATAACATCCTAATAAAATGGATCGTACATAAGTGGTTTATTATTGTGTAATGCTTCTTATTTATAGGTTAAATCATATAGCCTCAATTTTAATTAAAAGCCTCACTACCACTATAAAAAGAACTCATAAACTTCTTCCTACCAGAACAAATATAATTCCAACAGTTTAAAGGTTTTTACTTATTGAATGGTCAATTTTTAGTTAATACAGGAATATGAATAATTTAGAAAAGGAGGATACGAATGAATTTTAATGAAAGAAAGTCCCATACTTTAAACAGTCTATTCAAACAACGTACCAATCCTCCCATTAATAACGATGTAGATGATCAATTTAATACCAAATATAGTAACCAATTGATCAATAAGGCTGATCGATCAAAAAAATTGAATCTTACTAAATTCGTAGACGAACTACCCATCCCATCCGTTTTAACCCCCCGCTGGAAAGATCAATTTTATACTTATTATGAAGTAACGATGTCAGAGTTTAAGCAATCGCTCCATAGTGAATTAGGAGACTCAACTGTTTGGGGGTATGAAGGAAGCTATCCTGGACCTACAATTAAAGTAGAGAAAGGTGAAATCGTGTTTATTAAATGGATTAATGCTCTCCCAGACAAACACCTTTTTCCGATAGATTATACTGTACATGGTGCTCATAAAGATGTTCCTCAAGTAAGGACAGTTGTACATGTACATGGTGCTTGTGTTGAACCAGAAAGCGATGGCTATCCGGAAGCTTGGTTTACTAAAGATTATAAACAAGTTGGTCGTTATTTTAGAAAGCAAGTATATCGATATGATAATTGCGATTGTGCATCTACGCTTTGGTATCATGATCATGCACTTGGTATTACAAGGCTTAATATTTATGCTGGTTTAGCAGGATTCTATCTAATTAGTGATCAGAAGGAAAGTTCATTAAATTTACCGAATGGGAAATATGATGTCCCGCTATTGATACAAGATAAAAGTTTTAATCACGATGGTTCTCTTTATTATCCAAAACAACCAGATAAACCAATCAAAGAACTACAAACGTCTATTATCCCTGAATTTATTGGTGATACTGTAATCGTGAATGGGAAAGTTCATCCTTATTTAAAAGTTGAACCAAGAAAATACCGATTTCGGTTATTAAATGGTTCTAACTCACGCTTTTTTCGAATTAAGCTTGATTCTGGTCAACTTATGTATCAAATCGCAACAGAGGGTGGATTCATGCAGCACCCAATTGGAATCAATGAGCTCATGTTATCACCTGCAGAACGTGCAGAAGTAATCATCGATTTTACTAATCTAGAGGGTAAGAAGATTATTATGCAGAATGATGCTCCTACCCCATTTCCATCTGGAAGACCTGTTGATGAAAATACGGGAACTGTGATGCAATTTCTAGTTACATTGCCATTGTCAAACGTGGATACGAGTATGATACCAGCTAATATGGTGAGTATTCCAAAAATAAATGAACAGTCTGCTTCAATGCAGCGATACTTAACATTAGATCACAAGATGGATCAGTATGGACGAGAAATTATGTTATTGGATAATAAACATTGGGATGCCCCCATTACAGAAAATCCGAAATTGGGAACGACCGAAATATGGTATTTAATTAACATAACGCCAGATGCTCATCCTATACATCTCCACTTAATTGATTTCCAAATCTTAGATCGTAGAAACTTTGATGTAGAAAAGTATAAAAAGGAAAGAATCATTCAGTACACAGATCCACCGACTCCACCAAAGCCACAAGAATGTGGATGGAAGGACACTGTTCAAGCTAATCCAAATCAAGTAACTAGAATAATCATGAGGTTTGGGCCATTCACAGGATTATATGTTTGGCACTGTCATATGTTGGAACACGAGGACTATGAAATGATGAGACCATTTATTGTGATTCAATAGAAGAATTGTGTTTTTTTTTGAGGATGAGTCCATACATTAAAAAAACCACTTACGCCATCCAAATTAATCGGATTAATTGTAAGTGGTTTTGTTATTAATTACTTTGTAATGCTACGTCTAATTTATTTATTAATATACCGATCGTTGTGCGTTCAGCTTCTGAAAGTGGTACAAGCGGTAAACGAACTCCACCAACATCTAAACCTTTCATTTGTAAAGCTGTTTTGATTGGACCTGGACTTGGAGCCATGAAGAATCCTTCAAATAATGGTAATAGTTTACGGTGTAAGAATTGTGCTTTAGCCATATCTCCTGTAAAGAAGCTTTCAGCTAATTGCTGCATTTCATTTCCTAATACGTGTGATGCAACTGAAACAGTTCCCTTTGAACCAATTGCAAATGCAGGAAGTGTTAGGCCGTCGTCACCACAATATAATTCAAAATCTTCAGGAGTACGGTCAATAATTTCTGTCATGATGCTTAAGTTACCAGTCGCATCTTTAATTGCAACTATATTCGGAATTTCTGCTAATCTTACAACTGTATCTACAGAAAGGCTAGCTACTGTTCTACCTGGTACATTATATAACATTACAGGCAGTTCAGTACTTTCAGCTGCCGCTTTAAAGTGTTGATATAACCCTTCTTGGTTCGGTTTATTATAATAAGGTACAACTACCATTATTGCATCTACACCTAAAGCAGAAACCTTTTTCGTTAATTCAACTGTTTCACGAGTATTATTACTTCCTGTACCCGCGATTATAGGTACTCTTCTGTCTGCAGCTGAAACAACATGGCTAATTAATGCTAACTTTTCTTCAGAAGTTAACGTTGGAGATTCTCCAGTTGTTCCACAAACTACGATTGAATCCGTACCATTCTCAATTAAGTAGTTCACAAGTTTTGTTGTTTTTGCGAAATCAATATTTCCTTTTGAATCAAAAGGTGTTACCATCGCTGTTGAAATTTTACCAAATCTACTCATTGTTCCACTCCGATCAAAAATTAATCCACTTTAACTGAACTAAGTTCAAATGCATCATGAAGTGCAGTAACTGCTTCCACCATATCTTCATTTTTGACAAGTACCCAAATTGTTGTATGACTGTCAGCTGATTGTAAAATTTGAATCCCTTTTTCAGCTAATGCAGTTACAATTTTTGAAGTTACGCCAGGTACTCCTGCAATTGCCGCTCCAACTATTGATACTTTTGCACATCCTGTAGTGTATGAAGGCTCATAGCCAATTCCTTTTAATACATCAATCGCTTTTGAAGCAACTTCATCACTTACAGTGTATACTACACCATTAGGTGAGATATTAATAAAGTCTACACTTATTCCTTTATTTGCCATTGCTTTAAATACTTGAGAATGTAAATCAAAAGTATGTTCCTTTGAAGTTACTCTAATTTGCGTAACATTCGGTACATGTGCGATTCCTGTAATTAAACGATCTTGAATATTCTCACCAATAATTCGTTGTGTAGGATTCGATGTTACTAGTGTACCTAAACTATTTGAATAAGTTGATCGAATTCGAATAGGTACCTTCCCTTGCATCGCGATTTCTACAGCTCTAGGATGAATTACTTTCGCTCCTTGATATGCCATATTACAAATTTCCGCATAAGTAACAACTGATAAAGGTCTTGCTTCTTTTACAATCCTTGGATCTGCTGTCATTACGCCTTCAACGTCAGTAAAGATTTCAATAGTTTCTGCGCCAACAGCAACCCCTAGTGCAGAAGCAGAAGTATCACTTCCACCTCTACCTAATGTTGTGATATCACCATTAGATGTTGATCCTTGGAATCCTGCTACTACTACTACATCATAGTTTTCTAGCTCTTTAATTAGACGGCCGCATTTCATATCAAGAATTTTTGCATTTCCAAATTCATCATTTGTTCGGAAACCTGCAGTTGCACCTGTCATTGCCATGGCATGAATACCGTTTTCATTCAATAAATTTGAAAAAACAATTGATGAAATTGTTTCACCACATGACATTAATAAATCAAGTTCTCTTTGTGTTACCTGACTTTTTTTTGCGCCAACTAGATTTAATAGTGTATCTGTTGCATATGGTTCACCTTTTCGTCCCATAGCAGAAACAACTACTACTAATTTATATCCTTTTTCTAATGCTTCTTTTATATGCTTAAGTGCGTGCTTTCTTCCATTTTCGTCACGTACTGAAGTCCCTCCAAATTTTTGGACTAATATTTTCATTTTTGCACCTCTCTAGCCGTTTTCACTAAATGATGCTTAACTCAATTAATCTTTCAGCAATTTGCACTGAATTCCAAGCAGCACCTTTTAATAGATTATCTGAAACGATCCATAAATGGAATCCAAATGGATTATCTAGGTCTTTACGGATACGTCCTACAAATACTTCATTACTTCCAATACTGTAAAATGGCATTGGATATAGTTGTTGTTCTGGATCATCTTGTAAAACGATTCCAGGTGCATCACTTAAAAGTGATTTAAGTTCAGCTACCGAAACTTCCTTATCAACTTCAATATAAACAGACTCTGAGTGACCAGAAATTACAGGAAGCCTTACACAAGTTGCGCTAATTTGTAATTCAGGTAAATGCATGATTTTTTTCGTTTCATTAATCATTTTCATTTCTTCATAAGTATATCCATTCTCAGTAAATACATCGATTTGTGGAATTGCGTTAAAAGCAATTTGATAATGTTTCTCACCACTTTTTACTGGTAATACTGATGGAGTCGCTTCTTCACCATTTAAGAATGCTTGCGCTTGTTCCTTTAATGCTTCAATTGCTGTAACTCCAGCACCAGAAACGGCTTGGTAAGTTGAAACTACTACTTTATTTAAACCAATTGTTTGACGAATTGGTTCTAGGGCAACAACCATTTGGATTGTTGAACAGTTAGGATTTGCAATAATACCTTTATGATTAAATAAATCTTTGTCATTTACTTCAGGTACAACTAAAGGCACATCTTCAGCCATTCTAAATGCACTAGTGTTATCTACTACTACTGCCCCTCTTTTAACTGCTTCAGGAGCTAGATCTTTTGATACTGAGCCACCCGCACTAAATAAAGCAATATCAACACCTTCAAAAGCTTCAGGTGTAGCTTCTTGTACGATTACTTCTTCACCTTTATATGTTAATTTTGTTCCTGCAGAACGTTTTGAAGATAAATATTTAATTTCTTTTACTGGAAAATTTCTTTTCTCTAATGTTGCAATCATTTGTTGTCCAACTGCTCCAGTTGCACCTACTACAGCTACTACATAACTTTGTTTATTCCCCACTTTTTTTGCACCATCCCTGTTTTCACTTTTATTAAATAGTTTACGTCAAATGAAGTTTATATTCAAAGGTTTTCGCTTGAATAATTGATTTCATAGTAACGAGTATGTATCCAATGACACATACTCAATTTTCTTCATTCTAACATAGAAAAAATAATTCAGTCCTATTTTTTCTAAAATTTTTATTGGAGATCGCGATATTTTTCAACTAAAACAGGTTGAAGTTGTTTTCCTTCAATAGAAGATTTCACTGTATCAAGCAATGAATCCATTCTTGCCACTAATGAATTCGGTTTTTTAATTGGATCATCTTGACCAAAGGGAATAAAATAGATATTTTTTGTACTCATTAAACGCATTAAATTATGACTTAGAGGATAATACCGATCTAAAAGGAATATCATTGGTTTGGGACAGTAAAAAATTGACTTTAAAAGGAGCCGATTAAAGGATTTAAAAGGGGATTGAAACAAAAAATTAAGCTTAGTAAAATAATTTTTAAGATCTCACCCTAATGATTGTAATGTACGATATATTTAGCGTAAACAGAATCAAGTTGTTTTTTAAGACAAGTATTATAAAATGTTTGTTTATAATCCGTAAATAGTACCTTTAAAAACCGATCTCTAATTGATTTAATCGTCAAATTATGAAACCGTAAATAGGTTTCAGTCCAAAATACTATATTGTTTGAAAAAGTTTCATCTTCGATTTCAAAAAATGTCCGTACAGCTCGAACACCAATATTCCCCATTAAAACAGTAACATCTTCCACGTCAACATTTGCATCTAGTTCAAAAATAATAATCTCATGGTCGTTTCTAGTTCTATTATTTGCACCTTTAAGTGAATAACCTATTAATTCACCATTTGTAAGATTAAAAGCAACTACACCTTTAGCATAATCTAAGGCCCAGTTATTATAAGCTAGTTCTATGACATCTTTTATTCTTACATTTAATATTAAATGTTCAGCAAGTTTACGTTCGATCAATTTTTCCTTTGAAATAAATTGTTTTTTTAAATGATATTCGATAATAACCAACATTCCTCTCTATGATGAAAATTTAGAATCACTATCACTATAATTACGATCGTTATGTAAAAAAAATGACAGATTTTTGAGTAATCTGTCTCAGAATTTTTCTGAAATACATGAATCATCTTGATCATGGTCACTATTATATCTGCAGTTAAATTGATTGCATATTTAGTTTTTTACCGTTGTATAAGTACTAAAATATTGTTTCTCAAGCAATATAGACTTTGGAAAAATAGCTAATTCTGCTTTGACCAAGATAACAAATAAAAAAAAGCACCCCTTTTTTAGGTGCTTACTAAAGTTCATCCTACTGATCATCTTTCTTATACAATTTTTCTTTAACAATCTTCCGGCCAATCGTATGGATTTCTTCAATAATTTTCTTTCTATTTTCTTCTGTCACATCATTTGGCGCAATTATATTCACTTTTGTTTTTCCAAATTGATAGGTTGCAGTAAATTCTGTTTGTTTACTCAGTATCACCACCCCCATAATTCATTGTATGTTTAGTTTTATGACGGACTAACCAACCTTTTGTTGTCGATCGATTCAAAAATTAATTAATTCCTTAATTAGACATATATATAGTCTATGAGGTGATTAAATGGAACGAGTTGCATTGTACTTGCGTAAAAGTCGAGCAGATTTAGATGCAGAAGCTAGAGGTGAAGGTGAGACCTTATCAAAGCATAAGGAGCAGCTTTTAAAATTCGCTAAGGATCAGAATTTAAATATCATTTGTATCCGACAGGAAATTGCATCTGGTGAATCGCTTGTTTATCGGCCAGAAATGTTAAAACTTTTACAAGAAGTTGAAGAATTTAAATATGATGGCGTTTTAGTAATGGATATGGACCGTCTTGGACGCGGTAATATGAAGGAGCAGGGTATTATTTTAGAAACGTTTAAATCATCTAGAACTAAAATAATCACACCGAGAAAGACCTATGACCTTCATGATGAGTTTGATGAAGAATACAGTGAATTTGAGGCATTTATGGCGCGAAAAGAATTAAAAATAATTACACGTAGACTTCAACGAGGTCGAGTATTATCTGTCCAAAGAGGAAATTATTTAGGAACCTTTGCACCTTATGGATATGAGATTTATGAAACGAAGGAATTCCGCTCTTTACGTATTAATAGCAATCAGGCAAAGGTAGTAAAAAGTATTTTTGAATGGTATACGAAGGATTTGATCGGTGCAAATGAAATTGCCAACCGTTTAAATCAAATGAATATCCTTTCCTATACTGGAAAAAAGTGGAGTTACCATTCCATTTTGGAGATGATAAAAAATCCAATTTATATCGGGAAGGTGACTTGGAATAAAAAATCAAGTAAAGGTATAAGAAAACCAAAATCTGACTGGTTAATTGTTGATGGAAAACATGAAGCAATCATTGACCTTGATATATACAACTCAGCTCAAGATATTTTAAATAGCCGATACCATGCTCCTTATAATAGTAAATTAAGTAATCAGCTAGCTGGAATAATGTTTTGTAGTAAATGTGGATCAAAATTACAGCAGCGTTATCCAAAGGGTAAGCCTCGACAAATTGTGTGTACAAATAACCGTTGTAATACTCGCTCTTCCTATACTCATTTAATTGAAGAAAAACTCTTACAAGGGTTAGAAATTTGGTTAAAAGAATACAAAATAAGTTTTACGAATCAACCCGACGAGGAAGATTTTGAAGTAATTAATTTAAAAAAACAGGCTCTTAAACAAATTGAAAATGAATTAGATGAAGTAGTAAAACAAAAAAATAATTTATTTAATTTACTAGAACGTGGTGTTTATGATGAATCGATTTACAATGAACGTTCTGAAATCGTCTCTAATCGACTAAAAGAACTTTCAAATAGTAAGACGTTAATTTTGGATGAACTAGCTAAATATCACAATAGAGAGTTGCTAAACGAACAATTTATCCCAACCTTTGAAAAAGTGTTAGATTTATATTACAAAACAACTGATATAGAACTTAAAAATCGTCTCCTTAAATCCGTTTTATTTAAAGTTGAGTATCAAAAAGAGCCACATCAAAAACTAGATGATTTTACACTTATACTTTACCCAAAGCTCCCTAGGTGACCTTGTTAACTGATTTGGTATTACCATCTAAGTCACATTAAATTAGTTCCATTTAAACCTAAAGCATCGTTTGTGGAAATACCTAAAACAACAGGTTTTCCATTTCTTAATGTAGCCTTTGCCGCCATTAATACGGGGCTATCAGTTTGAGCATTAGCAAACTTACTCATTGAATTTCCTGTTAACGGTGCAATTACCATACAATCTAATTGTACTTTTGGACCAAATGGTTCTGCTCCTACAATTGAATCAACTGTTTTACGCCCTGTAATTTCTTCTATTTTTTCGATCCAGTCTTCTCCTACACCAAATCGAGTTGTTGTGCTTTTTACAGTAAATGTAACAACAGGGTATACGTCAGCTCCATCATCGACTAACTTTTGAATTTGTGGTACTACCTCTTCATAAGTACAATGTGATCCTGTAATACCAAATCCAATTTTCTTACCTTTCAACGTCATTTTTGTTGCTCCTTCCTTTTATCTAAATCTACCTTTAATAGCTGTGTTAGTACGTTTCCAATTATTTGCCCTGCTGTTTTAGGAGCAACGATTCCTGGTAAACCTGGTGCTAGTAATGCCTTAATACCTCTTTTTTCAGCATAACGAAAATCTGTTCCTCCAGGTTTAGAAGCTAAATCAATGATTAATGAATGAGGTTGTAATTTTGAAATGACACTTGCTGTCACGATTTGAACTGGAACAGTATTAATTACAACATCTACATCCTTTAAGGCCTCTTCAATATTCTTAAATTCAAAAGCTTCTAAGCCCATTTCAACAATTCTAGCAATATGTTCTGATTTACGAGCCCCTACTTTTACTTTTGCACCCAAATTATGAAAAGTCCTTGCGACACTCATTCCTGTACGACCTAAACCTAACACGGCTACTTTCGAATTATGAATTGTATATTCCGTATGTTGAATAACCATCATGATCGTACCTTCAACAGTTGGAATACTATTATAAATAGCTACATCGTCTCGTTCAAATAATTTTACTAACTTTCGATTTGAAGCCGTAACTATACTATCTAAGTAAGAGTTACTTATTCCAGAGTAAATCGTACAATGCGAAGGAGTACTGTCTAAAATTTCTTTTGTCAGCACAACTTTCTCATTTGAAAAAATTGTATCGACAACTCCTTCAATATTCGTACCTGGTACAGGTAGAAGGATTGCATCTAAATCTTCAAAATTTGCATCTGCCATTAATTCTTTTGATGCACTGGTAAATCCACTATCTAATTGTTCAAAGCCTATTAATGTTACCTTTGCGTCTAACTCTGTTAACTTCCGAATAACTTCCAGCTGTCTGGCGTCCCCACCAATAACAGCAATATGCAAGCCAGTTAACATGCAGCATTCACCTTCTTTACTTCACTATGGTAAATGGAAATTAATCTCTGTAAGCAGGACTACCGCCTAACATCTTTCTCCTAAATATCTTATGAATCTTCCATTGCATTGGTGAAGATTCTTTCTAAAATTAAGGAGCAGTAATGAAAAACTGTTTAAATCTGAGCATTTCTATTCTCGGTTATTTGAAAAATAAAAAAGAGGGCCCTATAAGGGACCCCCTAATTGATCAACTTAATGTTTAATATTTGTTGGAATTACTCCATCAGGACTTACTAATGAAACTGCATAGTCGTCAGTAAATACAAACTTCGCAATATCATTTACTTTATCAATTGTTACATCATCTATTAGTTGAATTACTTCATCTAAAGTACGGTGATTGCCTAGCATTAATTCATTTTTACCATTTCGGCTCATTCTGCTATTTGTACTTTCTAATCCTAACATTAAATTACCTTTTAATTGCTCTTTACAATTATTTAATTCTTTTTCTGTTATTCCATCTGCATTTAATACTTTTAAAGTTTCTTGGATTGTTTCAAATAATTGATTTAGTTGGCTTTTTCCAGTACCTGCATAAATTGCAACTGTACCGCTATCATGGTATGCAGAGTGATATGAGAAAACTGAATATGCAAGTCCTTTTTGCTCACGAACATCTTGGAATAAACGACTACTCATACTACCACCAAGTATATTATTTAAGGCAATTAATGGATATAAATCGCTATGTCCAAGTTCAAGACCTCTATAGCCAACACAAAGATGTGCTTGCTCTGTTTCTTTTTTGCGAGCAATTTGTCCATAATGGATTGTTGGGATTCCAAAGTTTATATCTTTCTTTTTCCCCTCATAATTTCCAAATAAATCTTCAACACGTTTAATAAAGGATTCATCGATATTACCTGCAATTGAAATAACTACTTGATCCGGAGTGTAAAAATCCTTCATGTACTGACGTAAAGTATCGCCATTAAAAGTTTTTAAAGTTTCTTCTGTACCTAAAATTGGATAACCTAATGGATGCGTTTCGTACATAACTTTACCTAATAAATCATGAACTAAATCATCTGGTGTATCATCATACATTTTGATTTCTTCAAGTACTACATTTTTTTCTTTTTCTAATTCACCTTCATCAAAAGTTGAATTAAAAAACATATCTCCTAACACTTCTAACGCGTAATCCGCATGAGTATCTAACACTTTAGCGTAATAACAAGTATATTCTTTTGAAGTAAATGCATTTACTTGTCCACCAATTGAATCGAAACTTTCAGCGATTTCTTTCGCATTGCGTGTTTTAGTACCTTTAAAGAACATATGCTCAAGAAAATGTGAAACACCATTCAGTTCTGACGTTTCATTGCTTGAACCTGTTTTAATCCAGACTCCAAGTGCAACTGAACGGACAGTTGAAATATTTTCAATTACTACTCTAACTCCATTTTTACAAGTATGTCGTACAATCATGTAATGCCTCCTATGTATACACCATCTATTTACACTTTTGTAATAAGATTGAAAAATTTAACTATATTTTACAATCATCTTAACAAAGCTGAAAGTAATTGTCATTTGTTTTCAACTTTTTTAATTGTATCGTACCGTTTTTCATCTAATAAAGTTGAAATATTTACAACTTTCCGACCTGATGCCTCTATTTTTGTGATTAGTTCATCAAGTGCCTCAGCTGTCGGTTTCGTTGGATGCATAAGAACGATTGTACCATTGTCTACTTTTTTCATAACACGATTAATAATGACTTCTCTTGGCGGTTTCTGCCAATCAATCGTATCTGCTGTCCACATAATTGTTTTTAAGCCTAAACTTGAAGCGATTTTAACTACCTCGTCACGATAACTACCGCTTGGAGGAGCAAACCATACAACTTTTTCATCAGTTGTAGCTAGTATGACTGAATTTGTTTGAGTTATTTCATTTCTTATTTGCTGACTACCTAATCTTGCCATATCGGGATGTGTATAAGAATGGTTCCCAACTTCTTGATCTGCAGCAGTGATAAGTTGAGCGACAGTTGGATTATTTTTTACCCATCTACCCTCAAGAAAGAAAGTTGCGTTTGCATTGTGCTTCTTTAATACTTCTAACATTTCCGGAATATATTCATTTCCCCATGCAACATTGATTGTAAATGCTACCATTGGTTTTTCAGGATTCCCTTTATACACTGGTGATGGTGGTAAATCCTTTAAATGAACTTTTGGAGAAACTTCTTTAAATACTAGTTTATTCTCATCAAACTTACCTTTTGCCTTCATTTTCTTATATGACGCATTAACATCGACTGTTAAACCGTTATAGCCGGGTATTGCTTTCCAAACCGAGTCCACATAGGCATCTTTTGGAGCTATCTCGAAAGTTGGCGCTTTTGTTTTGATTTCATCCAATAACCCATTTGTTTTTGCTGTTACAAATGACGATTTTGAAGTTAAGTTCCTCACGTATTGATTCGTATATTGATTTCTAACTGCTAAAATTGCTAGAAATAATGCCATAACGAATGCTAAGACTTTAAATCGACTTCTACTCATTTCCTAAACGCCCTCCTACTAGAAGGAATATGATATTTTTTAATAAAATAGAACAAGCTTTCTACTTATGTACGACTAAATTAGCAATAACTAATTTATCTGGTAATTTCTAGTTCTACTTTTCTTATTGTAACCAAAAAAATTTTAGGCACACATGAAATTCTGGAAAATTAAAAAGAGAGGATTAAGAAGGAATGTGGAAGTAAAAAGATAAAAAAACAACAGGCTCATTCTATGTGCCTGTTGTTTTTATTTGTTAGGAAGGCGAACACCTTCCGCATTTCATGATGTCTAGCTCCAGGCGTCTGCCCCTCGAGGTCAACTTGTCGGGGCAGAGCGAACGCCTTCCGCTTTTCTAGTTTTGCTCAGCTTTTTCTTTTTGTTCTTTTAATACAGCTTTGCGAGATAAGTTTACTCGTCCTTGTTTGTCGATTTCAGTTACTTTTACTAGGATTTCGTCTCCAAGTGAAACTACGTCTTCAACTTTTGCAATGCGTTCTTCTGCAAGTTCAGAAATATGGACTAATCCATCTTTACCTGCAAAGATTTCTACGAATGCGCCGAATTTTTCAATTCGTTTTACTTTACCCATGTATAATTGACCAACTTCTACTTCTCGAACAAGGTCTTCGATAATTTGTTTTGCACGTTCATTCATAGGTTGGTCCACAGATGAAATAAATACAGTTCCATCTTGTTCGATGTCAATTTTTACGCCAGTTTCTTCAATAATTTTATTGATTTGTTTTCCACCTGGTCCAATAACATCTTTAATTTTATCTGGGTTAATTGTCATCATTAAGATTTTTGGAGCAAACTCAGATAAAGCTGTTCTTGGTTCACTTATTGTAGCAAGCATCGAATCAAGAATTTGAATACGACCAATTTTTGCTTGTTCTAATGCTTCTTTTAAAATTTGTTCTGATAAACCGTCTATTTTAATGTCCATTTGAAGTGCAGTTACACCTTTAGCTGTTCCTGCTACTTTAAAGTCCATATCTCCTAAATGATCTTCCATACCTTGAATGTCTGTAAGAACAGAATAATGTTCACCAGATTTAATTAATCCCATTGCAATACCAGCAACTGGTGCTTTGATTGGTACACCAGCATCCATCATTGCTAAAGTACTTGCACAAATACTTGCTTGTGAAGTAGAACCATTTGATTCAAGTACTTCTGATACAAGGCGGATTGTGTATGGGAAATCCTTTTGATCTGGAATACTTGGCTCAAGTGCTCTTTCGCCTAATGCTCCATGTCCAATTTCACGGCGACCTGGTCCACGAATAGGTCCTGTTTCACCAACACTGAATTGTGGGAAATTATAATGATGCATAAAACGTTTTGATTCTTCAATGCCTAATCCATCAAGAATTTGCACATCACCTAGTGCACCTAATGTACAAATGCTTAATGCTTGAGTTTGTCCACGAGTGAATAAACCAGAACCATGTGTACGAGGTAGTAAACCAACCTGTGATGATAATGGACGGATTTCATCTAATTTTCTTCCATCAGGACGAACTTTTTCAACCGTGATTAAACGGCGGACTTCTTCTTTTACTAGCATTGAAAGAATTTCTTTAACTTGTCCAATAGTCTCATCGTCTGCTTCATTTTCTTCAAACTGAAGAACAACACGTTCTTTTACTTCATTGATCGCAGCTTCACGAGCATGTTTTTCATGAACTTGAATTGCTGCATTTAGTTCTGTTTCACAAATTTCACGAATTTGTTTTTCTAATTCAACATCAAGTTCATGAAGTTGAATTTCCATTTTTTCTTTTCCAATTTGAGCTACAATTTCTTCTTGGAAAGCAATTAATTTTTTAATTTCTTCATGACCAAACATAATTGCTTCAAGCATAACTTCTTCTGGCACTTCATTAGCTCCAGCTTCAACCATGTTAATTGCATCTTTCGTTCCAGCAACTGTTAAATGAATGTCACTGTTTTCAGCTTGCTCAACTGTTGGATTAATAATAAATTCGCCATTAATACGACCAACTACAACTCCAGCAATAGGTCCGTTAAAAGGAATGTCAGATACGCATAGCGCTAGTGAACTACCAAACATAGCAGCCATTTCTGATGAACAATCTTGATCAACACTCATTACCATGCTGATTACTTGTACTTCATTACGGAATCCATCTGCAAATAATGGTCGAATTGGGCGGTCAATTAGTCGACTCGCTAATATTGCTTTTTCACTCGGTCTACCTTCACGTTTAATAAATCCACCAGGAATTTTACCTACTGCATATAAACGCTCTTCGTAGTTTACTGTTAATGGGAAAAAGCTAACTTTTTTAGGTTCCTTTGATGCAGTTGCTGTTGCTAATACGACTGTATCTTCGTATCTTACTAAAACTGCTCCATTTGCTTGCTTTGCTAATTGTCCTACTTCAACAGTAAGAGTTTTACCTGCAAGCTCCGTGGAAAAAACGTGCTTTTGTTGTTCCATATGGTATAAATACCCCTCTCTAATTTACAATTCAAAGTCTAAACTAATTATGTAAAAAAATCGTATATTCTCTATTATCTCCTATGTTTAGTAAAGAAATCAACTAACGAGAAAAAGAGAATAAATATTTATAAATTTAAAATTCAATTGATCAGTAATTTTAAATCGATATGTATAAGAAAAAGCGGGAAGAATCCCGCTTTTTCTTAAAGTATCAAATTAATACTCGAATTAACGACGTAAACCTAATTTGTTAATTAATTCACGGTAACGAGTAATGTCTTTGTTACGTAAGTAGTTAAGTAAGTTACGACGCTTACCAACCATTTTTAATAAACCACGACGAGAGTGGTGATCTTTTTTGTGAGTACGTAAGTGCCCATTTAAAGAGTTAATGTTTTCAGTTAAAACTGCAATTTGAACTTCTGGAGAACCAGTATCGTTCGCATGAGTTTTGTAAGTGCTGATAATTTCGTTTTTACGTTCTTGAGTTAATGCCATGTTTTTTCACCTCATAATAATATTGTTGAACACCTATCACCTAGCAGTCGTCGGTGAATCGATTTGCCAAGCAACGGTTTTTCAAGTACTTTAATAATATTACATTGTTTTAATTATAAAAGCAAGTATTCTAAATTAGTTATTTGCGAAAATAACTTTTTACTGTTTCACGATCTTTTTGTAACTGATCGATTAACTCATTTATACCATTAAACTTCTTTTCATCACGAATTCTAGCATACCAAAAAATTTCAACTTCTTTTCCGTATATATCTTCATTAAATTCAAAAATATTTACTTCAATTGTTTGTTTTTGGAACTCATGATAGAAAGTTGGTTTGTATCCGATATTACACATACCTTCATATATTTCACCGTTAACAATACATTTTACAGCATAAACACCTACTGATGGTAATGCATACGGAATGGAAACAGAAATATTAGCTGTTGGAAATCCAATTGTTCGGCCACGTTTGTCACCATCTACAACGATCCCTTTAATTTGATACTGTCTGCCAAGTAAGTGGGTAGCTTCTTCCATTTCACCAGCTTTTATCGCTTCTCTAATTCGTGTTGAACTTACTTTCTCATCGTCTAAAACGAATTTTGAAACTGTTGATTGAGTAAATTCACCTCTAGAATGAAATGGTAATGATTCCATATTCCCTTTACCATATTTTCCAAATGAAAAATCAAATCCAGCAACAACATGTTTTGCATTTAAAGCAATAATGTATTGATCAACAAATTCTTGTGGTAGTAGTGCCGCAAATTCCTCTGAAAATTCAACAACAAATAATTGGTCTACACAAAGTTTCTCCATCCACTTCACTTTTAGCTCCAAAGGTGTTAAATAAGAAATCGCATCATCACGATTTCCAAGAATTGCAGATGGATGTGGATTGAATGTCATCACTGATAATAATAATCCTTTTTCATCCGCAATTTCTTTAGCAGCTTTTATGACTTGTTGATGACCTTTATGTACTCCATCAAAAAAGCCAAGTGCTAAGACCGTTTCTTTACAATCTTCTTTTTTTATTGAATGAGGATGGGTGATTTTTATTATTTTTGTCATATTTATCACCTTTTCTATAATCAAGTCTCTTTTCCCATTATAGAACAATGAATAAAATTTATATAGTTTTTTCTATTGGTTATGAAATACTCTTGTCGGTTTAATTACATTATTATTTTTAGGGTTTGGAGTGTACATTGCAATAATTCGATTATTTTCGTTGTAGACTGCAATATATTCCCCTTCTTTACAGTTCATCGTATTCGGAAAAAATCCACCATTAAATACTCTTACTTCTTCTTCAGCTGTCACAGTTAGACGTGGATACTCATTAAGAGCTTGCTCCATCGATAACATTACACGATCTAAAGTAAAATCATTAGCATTTTCTTCTAATTCAGCAAATGTAACACAATCATCAATCGTAAATGCACCTGCTTTTGTTCTAGTTAAATAAGACATATGAGCAGGGAATCCTAAAAGCTCACCAATTTGAACAGCTAAAGTTCTAATATATGTACCTTTACTACAAAAAACTTCAAATTTAAAAGAAATTGTATCTCCTTCGAATACTTCTCGATTATCAAGTAAAATGATTTCAAATATTGTAACCGTTCTAGTTGGACGTTCTACTTCGATTCCAGCCCTCGCGTATTCATATAGCTTTTTGCCATTTACTTTAACAGCAGAGTACATAGGAGGAGTTTGACTAATTTCTCCAGTTAATTGATTTAGTACATTTAAAATTTCTTCACGAGTAATAGCTCGATCAACCTTCTTTTGCTCAATAATTTCACCATGAGCATCCTCAGTTGTTGTAGAAAATCCTAAAGTAATTTCACCAATATATTTTTTCCGATCATCGGTTAAATATGGTATTAGCTTTGTAGCTTCACCTACACAGATCGGCAAGACGCCCGTTACTTCTGGATCTAGGGTTCCTGTATGACCGACTTTTTTTGTCTTTAAAATCTTTCTTATTTTAAAGACGCAATCATGAGAGGTAAGACCCGCTGGTTTATTTAGTGCAATTACACCATTCATCTTATCACCTATCGTTTATTTTTTAGCATGATGAAAAATGGATAGACGAATCTCTCGCCTATCCATTCATTATCAGTTATTCTCTTTATTAATTTGAGTTAGCAATGTCTCAATTCGATTACCATAATCGACTGATTCATCAAATTCAAAAATTAATTCTGGTGTCTTACGTAAACGAATACGTTGACCAATTTCAGAACGAATAAATCCTTTTGCTTTCGCTAATCCAATTAATGTATTTTGACGTTGTTCGTCGTCACCTAATACTGAAATATAGACTTTAGCTTGTTGAAGGTCACCAGTTACTTGAACATCAGTAACTGTTACGAAGCCGATTCTTGGATCTTTAATTTTTCTACCAATAATCTCACCAAGTTCTTTCTTCATTTGTTCCCCAACACGATGTGCTCTTACTTTCATACTTTCACCTCAATCTTACAAAGCAAAACAATTCGTGCTTTCATACAATTAGTTTAACTAATTGTATAAATAATTATTTATTATGCTGAACTTATTCATTTGTGATAAGTCCATTATTTATTTCCAGTTTTAAATCATCTTCTAGAAGAAGATTTTATGATGTCTAGTTCCAGCGAGTCGTCCCTTGAGGTCATAAGCCAATGACCAGTTTAGGTTAAAAACCAACCTTATCTGGTCCTTGTCTTATGCTTGTCGGGGCTTTAGCAAACGCCTTCCACTTTTCGTCGTGTCTAGTTCCAGGCGTTAGCCCCTCGAGGTCATAAGCCCAATAGCAGTAAAGGTTAAAAACCAACCTTTTCTGCTATTGTTCTTATGCTTGTCGGGGCTTTAGCAAACGCCTTCCACTTTTCGTTATTATTTACGTTTAATTTCTTCCATTACGTAAGCTTCGATTACGTCGCCTTCTTTAATATCATTGTATTTCTCGATCGTGATACCACATTCGTAGTTTGTCGCTACTTCTTTAACGTCATCTTTGAAACGTTTTAATGTGTCTAATTGACCTTCGAATACAACAATACCGTCACGAATTAAACGAACACCGCTGTCACGAGTGATTTTTCCATCAGTTACATAACATCCAGCAATTGTACCAACTTTTGATACTTTGAATACTTGACGAACTTCTGCTTGACCGATTACTTTTTCTTCAAACTCAGGGTCTAACATACCTTTCATCGCAGCTTCAATTTCTTCAATTGCTTTGTAAATAATACGGTGTAATCGAATATCTACATTTTCTAAATCTGCAGTACGTTTTGCATTTACATCAGGACGTACGTTGAAACCAATAATAATTGCATTAGATGCAGAAGCTAAAATTACATCTGATTCAGTAATTGCACCAGCGCCTGTGTGGATGATTTTAACTTTTACGCCTTCTACTTCAATTTTTTGTAATGAAGCAGCCATCGCCTCAACAGAACCTTGAACGTCTGCTTTAACAATTAGATTGATTTCTTTTACGTTACCTTCTTGAATTTGAGCAAATAAATCTTCAAGAGATAATTTTGAGCTTTCACTACGTTGTTGCAGAACTGCTTGTGAAGCACGTGCTTCACCAACTTGACGCGCACGTTTCTCGTCAGCAAATACCATAAAACGGTCACCTGCTTGAGGAACTTCATTTAAACCAGTAATTTCAACTGGCATTGATGGACCAGCCTCTTTAATTCGACGACCTAAGTCATTTACCATCGCACGTACACGGCCAAATGAAGTACCAACTACAATTGGATCTCCAACTTTTAATGTACCATTTTGAACTAATAAAGTTGCAACTGCACCTTTACCTTTATCTAATTCAGCTTCAATTACAGTACCTAGTGCTTTACGTGTAGGGTTAGCTTTATATTCTTCTACTTCACTAACTAAAAGAATCATTTCAAGTAACTGATCAACACCGTTACCGTTTAATGCTGAAATAGGAACAAAGATTGTGTCTCCACCCCATGCTTCTGATACAATACCGTGTTCAGTTAATTCCTGCATAACACGATCTGGGTTTGCAGATTCTTTATCCATCTTATTCACAGCTATAATAATAGGTACTTCTGCTGCTTTTGCGTGATTGATCGCTTCTACTGTTTGAGGCATAACACCGTCATCAGCTGCTACAACGATAATTGTAATATCAGTAACTTGTGCTCCACGTGCACGCATTGTAGTAAATGCGGCGTGACCAGGCGTATCTAAGAACGTAATTTTCTTTCCTTCGATTTCTACTTGGTAAGCACCGATATGTTGTGTAATTCCACCTGCTTCTCCAGCAGTTACCTTTGATTTACGAATATAGTCAAGTAAAGTTGTTTTACCGTGGTCAACGTGACCCATAATCGTTACAACTGGTGGACGTTCTTGTAGATTAGCTTCATCGTCAGCTTCATCAATAAAGCTTTCGAAGTCATTTTCATCAACAATAACTTCCTCTTCAACTTCAACTCCGTAGTCACTTGCTAATAATTCGATCGTGTCTTTATCAAGGTCTTGGTTGATTGTCGCCATAATGCCTAACATAAATAATTTTTTAATTAATTCTGATGGTTCTTTACCTAATTTTTTTGCAAGCTCAGATACTTTTAATGAACCTGAGAAGATTATTTTATTTGAGGTGTTCTCGGTTGAGTTATTTTTATGATTCATATTTTGATTGCCTTTCTTTATCCCTGTCGTTTGTCGATCTTCATTTTGACTGCTTTGCTTTTGGCTGTCAGTCTTTTTCTTTTTATTACTGTTCTTTTTTGATTTTTCTTTCGTATCTTCTAATTGATAGTCTACATCGCAATCAAGTTCTTCACTAGCTTCTACATTAAATGCAGGAATTACCTTAAAAGAAGATTTTGACACAGCTTTTTGGGGTTGTTTTATCTCTACAGACTTTGGTTGAAAACTCTTATTTAATTTTTCAACAATATCCTCTGCAATTGTGGCCATATGATTCTTTACTTCGATTTTTAAATCCTTGAGTCTTTCAATAATTTCCTTACTTGAAACATTTTGCTTTTTAGCATACTCATAAATTCTAATTTTCGTCATACGTTCACCCCCAGATTAGTCCATTAATTTAATAATGTCTGAAGTTTTGTTGCAAATCCTTGATCAGTAATTGCAACGACCACTCGAGCGTCTTTCCCAATAGCGTGCCCTAATTCAAAGCGATTTTCAACATAACAAAGTGGAGTATTGTAAAAAGTTGTTTTGTCTTTTATTTTCTTCGCAGTTAACTCAGAAGCATCCTTTGACAAAATAACTAGTTTTGCTCTTTTTTGTTGGACTTCTTTTACAACTAACTCTTCGCCTGAAACCACTTTACGAGCTCTAGCTGCAAGTCCTAATAAAGACAATCCTTTGTTTGTCATGCTTTTTCCTTTTCAATATACGCTAAAAGTTCTTCATATAAACTAGCATCAATTTTAGCGTTTAATTGCTGTTCTAAAGTGTTTTTTTGCTGCGCTTGTTTTACAACTTCAACAGATTTAGTTAAGTAAGCTCCACGACCCGATTTTTTTCCACTTGGATCAATGGAAACTTCTCCTTCTTTAGAACGAACAATTCTAATTAATTCTTTTTTTGGTTTCATTTCTTGTGTGACAACACACTTACGTAAAGGAATTTTTCGATTCATGAGTTTACTCACTCCTCATTAAAGTTGTCAGCGTAAGCATCGAAATCATCATTAGATACTGTTACTTCTTGCGCTGGTGATGTATAGTCAATACCAATTTTATCTGCATCAGACTGTGATTTAATATCAATTTTCCAACCTGTTAAACGCGCAGCTAATCTAGCATTTTGACCTCTTTTTCCAATTGCAAGAGATAATTGGTGATCTGGTACTACTACAGTAGTTGCTTTTTCTTCTTCATTTACTAAAACTCTAATAACTTGAGATGGACTTAATGCATTTGCAACAAATTCAACTGGATCTGAAGACCAACGTACAATATCAATTTTTTCACCTTTTAATTCATTAACAATTGATTGTACACGTTGACCTTTTTGACCTACACATGCACCTACTGGATCTAAATCAGGGTTGCTTGTATATACTGAAATCTTAGAACGGTCACCTGCTTCACGTGCAACTGAACGAATTTCTACAACACCATCATAAATTTCAGGTACTTCTGTTTCAAATAAACGCTTTAATAATCCAGGGTGAGTACGTGATACAAAAATCTGTGGACCTTTTGAAGTTTTTTCTACTTTTGTAACAAATACTTTAATGCGATCATGGATTCTGTATTTCTCAGTTGGAATTTGTTCTGTTACAGGAAGAACTGCTTCAATTTTTCCTAAGTTAACATAAATAGCGCGTGAATCGATACGTTGAACTGTACCTGTCATCATATCTTCTTGGCGGTCAATATACTCTGAATAAATTACACCGCGTTCTGCTTCACGTACTCTTTGTGTTACGACTTGTTTAGCAGTAGTTGCAGCAACTCGTCCAAAGTCTTTAGGTGTTACTTCTAATTCAATGATATCGCCTACCATAAAGTTTGGATTATGTTGTTGTGCTTCTTCAACTGTAATTTCTAAACGTGTATCAAACACATTGCTTACAATTTCTTTTCTTGCAAAAACACGAATTGAACCGTTATGTAGGTTAAAATCAACTCGAACATTTTGTGCTTGATTGAAATTACGTTTATATGCTGAAATTAAAGCTGCTTCAATTGCTTCAATTACTACATCTTTACTAATTCCTTTTTCTCTTTCAATTATTTCTAATGCTGTTAATAACTCCGAACTCATTAAAAGTACCCCCTACTTAAAAAAACGTAACAGCAAGTCTTGCACTTGCGATTTTTGGTGTTGGAATTGTAATCATTTTTTTTCTTGTTTTAATTGTTAATTCTAACTGAACTTCCTCTGACGTATAGGAAATTAATTTCCCTTCAAATTTCTTTTCGTCAAGGATTGGTTCGTAAGTTTTAATGAAAACTTGTTTTCCAATTGCTTTTATAAAATCTTGTTCTTTCTTTAAAGGACGCTCAGCACCTGGTGACGAAACATCTAAAAAATATAGGTTTTCAATTGGATCTTTTTCATCTAAGACTTCACTTAGTCTTTCACTTACTGCAGCACATTGCTCCAAATCAATTCCAGACTCACTATCTATAAATACTCGAAGGAACCAGTCTTTTCCTTCTTTTACGTATTCTACATCAACTAACTCTAATCCTAGTTGTTCAATTATTGGTTGTGCTAATTCTGATACAACCTCTGTGACCTTCTTACTCAAGAAGTATCCTCCTTCCAAACATTACAAGATGAAAATTCCCTGCTATTTAGCAGGGAAATTATCTTTAGTATTTCCAATTTACGCAATTATTGTAACTTAAAATTCAAGTTGCACACTACGTAAGAGATGAATTGGGTCATAAGGGTAATAAGAAAGAGCAGGTTGCCCCTGCTCTTCAAGAAAAATCCCGTGCTAAATTACATCTGTATCTACTATACCATAATTCCCAAGTTTTGCAAACCGTTAAAAGCCATCGAAAAGTGATAATTGGTTTTGATCAGGTAAGTTTTGTAAACAGCCTTGTTTATCTAAATACTCTAATACTGTTTTTGAAATTTTACTTCTTTGTTGTAAGTCTTCTTTCGAAAGGAATTCTCCGTCTTCTCTAGATGCAACAATATTTTTAGCGGCATTCGTCCCTAATCCAGGAATCGAATTAAACGGTGGAATCAATTTGTTACCATTTACTAAAAATTCATCTGCACTTGAACGATATAAATCCATTTTTTCAAATGAAAAACCTCTTTCACACATTTCCAATGCTAACTCTAATACAGTCATTAAACTTCGCTCTTTTACTGATGCATCTAATCCTTTTATCGCAATTTCTTCAATTTTAGCTTTAATCGTACTTGGACCAGCAATCATTGCTTCGATATCGAAATCTTCTGCTCGGACTGTAAAATATGCAGCATAATAAAGAATTGGATGGTGTACTTTGAAATATGCTATTCGTACTGCCATCAAAACATATGCAGCCGCGTGGGCCTTCGGGAACATGTACTTAATTTTTTTACATGAATCAATATACCAAGCAGGTACTTTATTATTTCTCATTTCTTCTTCCCACTCTGCTGGTACGCCCTTACCTTTACGAACTGATTCCATTATTTTAAATGCTAATGAAGGTTCTAATCCTTGATATATTAAATAAACCATGATGTCGTCACGACAACCAATTACTTCAGAAAGTGTACAAGTTCCACTGTTAATTAATTCAGATGCATTTCCTAACCATACATCTGTACCATGTGATAAACCAGAAATTTGAACTAGTTCTGAGAAAGTAGATGGCTTCGTATCTTCTAACATTTGACGAACGAATTTTGTTCCAAATTCCGGAATTCCATAAGTACCTGTCTTACAGCCTATTTGTTCCTCTGAAACACCTAAAGGTTCTGGTCCAGCAAATATTTTCATAACTTCAGGGTCATCAGTTGGAATCGTTTTTGGATCGATTCCACTTAAGTCTTGAAGCATGCGGATAACGGTTGGATCATCGTGTCCAAGAATATCTAGTTTTAATAAATTATCATGAATTGAATGGAAATCAAAATGTGTCGTTTTCCATTCAGACTTTACATCATCAGCTGGGAACTGAATCGGTGAAAAATCATAAATGTCCATATAATCTGGAACTACGATAATTCCACCTGGATGTTGTCCAGTTGTTCTTTTTACCCCTGTACATCCCATAGCTAATCGATCATATTCAGCACCACGTAAATTTAGATTATGATCATTTGCATACCCTCTAACATAACCGTATGCTGTCTTGTCAGCTACAGTACCGATTGTACCTGCACGATAAACATAGTCCTCACCAAAAAGTACTTTTGTATAATTGTGAGCAGTTGGTTGATATTCACCGCTGAAATTCAAATCGATATCAGGAACCTTATCCCCTTTAAATCCAAGGAAGGTTTCGAACGGAATATCATGACCATCTTTTTTAAATGCAGTACCACATTCTGGACAATCTTTGTTCGGTAAATCGAATCCAGAACCTACTGATCCATCATTGAAAAACTCAGAATGTTTACAATTTGGACAGACGTAATGTGGTGGAAGTGGATTTACTTCCGTTATTTCTGTCATGGTCGCGACTAATGATGAACCTACAGATCCCCTTGAACCTACTAGATACCCATCATCTAAAGATTTTTTTACAAGTTTATGCGAAATCAAGTAAATTACGGCAAAACCATGCCCAATAATACTTTTCAACTCTTTTTCAAGACGGGCTTCTACAATTTCTGGTAATTGATCTCCGTAAATAGATCTTGCCATTTGATAGCTCATATCGCGAACTTCATCTTCAGCACCTTCAATTTTTGGAGTATATAAGTCATCCTTAATTGGTTTAATATCTTCAATCAAACTAGAAATTTTTTGAGTATTTGTTACGACTATTTCTTTTGCTTTTTCTTCTCCTAAAAATGCGAATGAAGATAGCATCTCATTGGTTGTTCTAAAATGAACATCTGGTAATCGATGTCGATTTAATGGATTTGCTCCACCCTGAGAACCAACTAAAATTTTCCGATAAATTTGGTCTTCTTTTTGTAAGTGATGAACATTACCAGTACCAACAACAATTTTTTCTACCTTCTCAGCCATTTTTACAAGCTTTGAAATTACTTCTCTTAAATGTTGTTCATTTCGAACAATTTCTAATTCTACTAAATGTAAAAGTGTCTCTGGCGGCATTACTTCGATATAATCATAAAACTCCATTAGCTTTTCTGCTTCTTCAGGAGATTTTTGAACACTTGCCTCAAAAACTTCACCTTTATCACATGCAGATCCGACTAATATTCCTTCGCGATGTTTCACTAATAATGATCTAGGAACCCTTGCAACTCGATGATGATAATGGATATGAGAGTATGAAACAATTTTAAACAAGTTTTTTAGTCCAGTTTCATTCGTAGCTAATAGAGTTGCATGTGATGGTCTTGCTCGTTTATAAGCATCGCCTTTCCCCATGTTATTATTTAGCTCGTCATGATAATACATATCCTGCTCTGCTGCATCTTTAAGCATTTTTAGGAGTAAGAAGCCAGTGGCCTCAGCATCGTAAATCGCTCTATGATGCTGTGTTAAGTTAATATCGAATTTTTTACAAAGTGTATTTAATCGGAAGTTTTTAAAATCTGGATATAATGTTCTAGCTAACTCAAGCGTATCGATTACACCGTTATTTGTAATACCAATTTCATATTTTTTAAAGCCCATTTGTATAAAGCCCATATCAAATGAAGCATTATGAGCTACTAGAATATCGTCACCCATCCACTCTTTAAACTCTCGAAGTACCACATCGACATTTGGGGCATCTCTTACCATATCGTCAGTAATTCCCGTCAATTCAATCGTAGTTGCAGATAGTGGATGATGAGGATTTGCAAATCGTTCAAATCGGTCAATGATTTCACCTTTATGAATCTTTACAGCAGCTAACTCGATGATCGTATCATAAACAGCAGAAAGACCTGTTGTCTCTACGTCAAATACAACATAGGTTGCTTCCTCTAATGAAACATGCGATGGATTATATGCTGTTGGTACACCATCATTTACTAGATTTATTTCAACGCCATATAGTATTTTTACTCCGTGTTTTTTCCCTGCTCCAAATGCTTCAGGGAAGGATTGAACAACTGCATGATCCGTTATTGCAATTGCTTCATGTCCAAACTTACCTGCTTGTTTGACTAAATCACCTGCTGAAACGACTGAATCCATTTGGCTCATATGTGTATGAGCATGTAACTCAATTCTACGCTCTCCTTCTGGAGCTTCATCCTTGCGTTCATTTGGCGTAATTTCATTTATATCATTTGCAATCATGACTAAATCACGAACAAATGTATCGTTTTGTACTGATCCTCTAACTTTTACCCACATACCCTTTTTAATTTTATTTAACATTGGGATATCTTCTTTATCTCTAGAGAACATTTTAACTAGAATTGAGCTAGTGTAATCAGTTATTTTAAAAGTAATTAAGACACGGCCACTCTTAAGTTCACGAATTTCAGAATCGAATACATATCCTTGTAGAACTACTCGTTTTTCTTCTTCAATGATTGACGAAATCGTATTAATTTCAGTTTCTTTAATATAATATCCAACGACAAGAGGACCCTGAGGCTCATCTCCTTCAGCTTCTTCAGCAGCCTCTTTCTTTTCTAATTCAACAAGTACTTCCATCGCTCGTTTGCGATCTTCTTCAGCTTTTTTCTCAAGAAACTCAGTTTTTTCTTCAACATTATCTTTTATCGTATTCTCAAAAAACAACTTAGGAAAACCTACTTTTTGATATAAATCCTGCAGCTGAGGAACGTATCGATTTGTAAAAGCATTTTCTTCAATTAGACTATTTAAATCGATCATTACTTTATTATTTTCAACTGAAGGTAGAGCAGATTCAATATGTTGTAATATAGGAGATTTCGATTCAACAGATTGAATCATAAATGACCAATAATCAATTACTTTTTGTTCATCTATTTTTGGATTTTCAGTATTAATAACGACGGAAACATCTGCTATATGTTTAAAAGTTCTTAATAAACTTGTTACAAATACTTGAAATGTTGCAAAAGGTAAAACATTATCTATTTTAAAAGTAAACTGCCATTTTTTTTCGCTTTTATTTACTTCAAGATTTACGATTTCCCCATTTTTAAAATATAGATCTCGCATATCTTCGGGAAACTGAAGCTGATCTAATAATAGCTGAAACCGCTCCTGACGTGTTTGTCCCATTTTTTCACCAACCTTATTATATAAATTGCAGTTAAATTGCAGTATATGTGTAAAAAAAATCGAAAGTACCTCTAAAATAAGAGGTACTTTTTATTTGTGTGCGATTCCCGTAAGGTGTCGCTTCCACGTTTATTTTATTTTAACATATTTATTTCATTTACAAGGTTAGAAATTTCTACTTCTTTACTAACTTGTCCATCTCTAGTTTTAAGTTCTACAATTCCTTCTGCAGCTTTTTTACCAACAACAACACGTACAGGAATTCCGAAAAGATCTGCGTCTGCAAATTTTACACCTACGCGTTCATTTCGGTCATCTAATAATACATCTTGCCCAATCTCTTTTAACGTTTTATAAATATCGTCTGCTAAATTTACTTGCTCTTCATTCTTTGTATTTACAGTAATGACATGTACATCAAAAGGAGCTAGGTTTTTAGGCCAGACAATACCTTTCTCGTCATTATATTGCTCTACAATTGCAGCTAATGTACGAGATACACCAATTCCATAGCATCCCATAATGATCGGGTTCGACTTCCCATTTTCATCAAGGAATGTTGCATTCATAGACTCAGAGTATTTTGTACCTAATTTAAATACATGACCTACTTCAATACCTTTTGCAAATGAAATAGTTCCTTTACCGTCTGGTGATAAGTCACCTTCTTGAATAAATCTTAAGTCTACGAAATCTTTCACATCATAGTCTCTATTTACAGTTACGTTAATGTAGTGATAACCTTCTTCATTTGCTCCACAGCAACCATTTACAATACCTTTAATTGCATTATCCGCTAATACTAATAAATCAGATTTTACTCCAATTGGACCTAATGATCCGATTTCACAGTTCATTAGTTCTTTTACTTCTTCTTTAGTAGCAAGCTCAACTGAATGTGCACCTAGATAATTCTTTAATTTAATATCGTTGATTTCGTGGTCACCACGAGCAAGCACTAATACAAAACTTTCATCTGCTTTGAAAATAATTGATTTAATGCTTTTTTCAATCGGTAAGTTTAAGAATTCAATTACTTCATCGATTGTTTTTTGATTTGGCGTTTCTACTTTTTGAACTTCTTCTAATTTCTCATCAGATGGTTCGTAATTCGTCACAACTGGCGCCATTTCAATATTTGCTGCATAGCTAGATTCATTTGAAAATGCGATTGTATCTTCACCAATGTCGGATAACACCATGAATTCATGCGTATCTTTTCCACCCATTGCTCCTGAATCAGCAACAACCGCTCTGAAATTTAATCCACAACGAGTAAATACGTTGCTATAAGCCGTAAATAAACGATCATATACTTCATCCAAGCTTTCTTGTGATGCATGGAAAGAATATGCATCTTTCATTAAAAATTCACGCCCACGAAGTAGTCCAAAACGAGGACGTTTTTCATCACGGAACTTTGATTGTACTTGGTAAAGTGTAATCGGTAATTTTTTATATGATTTTAATTCATCGCGAATAATGGAAGTAACAACTTCTTCATGTGTTGCTCCTAATGCAAATCCTCTACCGTGACGATCTCTTAAACGCATTAGTTCTGGACCAAAATTATCCCAACGACCTGATTCTTCCCATAATTCCTGCGCTTGCATTGATGGCATTAACATTTCCATCGCACCAGCATTATTCATTTCTTCTCGAACGATATTTGCTACTTTTTGAAGAACTTTATTACCTAAAGGTAAGAAACTATATATACCAGATGCATTTTGTCTAATAAAACCTGCTCTTAATAATAATTGATGGCTTTTTATATCTGCATCTGATGGTACTTCACGAAGAGTTGGACTATATACGATACTTTGTTTCAAAAGGATTCACCTCATATTTTTCTTTTATTCTTATATTCTTTTTTAATCAATTTTAAATAGATTTCATAATTGTCTTAAAAGCTATATGTAACCATACAAACGAACAATTTCAAAAAAAGCACTTTGCAAGATAAGAATCCGCTCCCACTTAAAACGAGCTAATTGACAAACAATATGTCACTAAGCCCGTTTTATAAGCAAGTAAGTCGCGGATTCTTTAAACAAAATTCATGAAATTACACGATTAAATTAAACAGAGCTTCTTATAAGAAAAATCTTTTAATATCGTTCCAAGTTACGATGATCATTAATAACATTAAAAGCGCAAAACCAATAAAGTGAACGACACCTTCTTTTTGGCGATCAATAGGTCGACCTCTTAGTGCTTCTATTGCAAAAAATGTTAGTCTTCCTCCATCAAGAGCTGGTAATGGTAATAAGTTCATAATACCAAGGTTGATACTTAAAAATGCTGCCCATTTCATTAAGTAGAAAATTCCTGATTGTGCAGCCTGATCAGTTACCTGGTAAATACCAACTGGACCAGAAAGATTATTGATTGAGAATTGACCAGATACTAAATGACCAACTGCTAATACAATTTCTTTTGTCCATCCAATTGTTTCAGTTATACCATATTTAACCGAAGAAAAAACATTTTTTTCAACAGGGGCATATACACCGATTAAACCATTTACTTTATGATCGATTTCTTCTGATTTTGGTGTGATTGGAATTGAAATAACTTTGTTATCTCTTTTCACTTTAAATAATAATTCTTTACTTGGGCTTTCTCTAACAATTTTAACTACTTCTGCCCATTTTGAAACATCTTTATTATCAATAGATAAAACAATGTCACCTTCTTTTAGACCAGCAGTTTGTGCTGGACCTTTTGGAAGTAATTCACCAATTTTAGCATCATTTACTGGAGTTCCTTGAAGTAATCCTAATAAGATAAAGATGACCAAAGCTAATACAAAATTCATCATTGGGCCTGCAAAAATGGCAATCGCTCTTTTTCCTACAGATTTACTATTAAATTGTCGGTTATACGGAGCAATCTGGTGACCTTGTCCTTCACTATAAATGAACGCTTTTTCATTTACATTGAATTTTGATACACCTTCAGTCCCTTCTTCAATACCAATGATTTCTAACTTATGCTCTAAATCTATTGAATCAACTTCAACAAAACGAAGATCTTGGAAACGATCAAACTGATCAACTACAATTTTAGTAACTTCTCCTACCGTGTTAAATTGTAAACCGATATGTGATCCAGGCTTTACTTGTACCATTTCTGGATCTTCTCCAGCGTAACGAACATAACCACCAAGAGGTAATAATCTTATTGTGTATGTAGTTTCATTTCGATAAAATGAGAAAACCTTTGGACCAAATCCAATCGCAAATTCTCTACATAAAATACCAGCACGTTTTGCAAAATATAGATGCCCTAGTTCATGAAAAAATACAAGTGCGCCAAAAATTACAACAAACGCTATAACTGTATTCATCTAATTACCACCCTTACTTTATTAGTGATGAAACGAATTGTCTTGTTTGTTCATCAATGTTACGAATTTCTTCTAACGAAGGTTTACTAACTACATTGTGTTTTTCAAGAGCGTTTTCTATTAAATTCTCAATTTGTAAGAATGATATTTTATTCTGTAGAAAAGCAGCTACCGCTTCCTCATTTGCTGCATTTAATACAGTAGGTAAACTACCGCCAACTTTTCCAGCTTGATAAGCATAATCCAAACATTTAAACCTGTTAAAGTCCATCTCTTGGAAATGAAGTGTCCCAAATTTAATTAAATCTAATGGCTTATGATTATTAATTGGTTTTCTTGAAGGATAGTTAAGTGCATAGGCAATCGGTACTCTCATATCAGGTGTTCCTAATTGTGCCATTACACTTCCGTCATCGAATTCAATCATAGAGTGAATAACACTTTCTCTATGAAGTACTACATCAATTTTTTCATATGGCATATTAAATAGCCAATGTGCTTCAATCACTTCTAACCCTTTATTCATCATTGTAGCTGAATCAATTGTAATCTTTGCACCCATTGACCAATTTGGATGGTTTAGCGCATCTTCAATTGTAACATCCTTTAATTGATCTCTTGTTTTATCTCTAAAGCTACCACCTGAAGCTGTGATGATTAATTTATGTATTTCATTAGGGTTTTCACCATTTAAACATTGATAGATTGCTGAATGCTCACTATCTACTGGTAAAATGGGGACACCATATTTTTCTGCTTCAGCCATTACAATATGACCTGCTGTTACTAATGTCTCTTTATTCGCAAGTGCGATTGTTTTACCATTTTGGATTGCTTTCATAGTTGGAACTAAACCTACACTTCCAACAACAGCGTTAACAAGTATTGTACTGTATTCATGTACTGCAACTTCGATCAGACCTTCTTCACCATATAAAACTTTGGTTTTCGAAGGGATCCCTAAGCTCGTCAATTTTTCAGCCTCTTCTTTACCTGCAACTGAAACTAGTTTTGGTTTAAATTCTAAAATTATCTTATATAATTCATCAATATTTCTTCCAGCTGAACACGCGACTAATTCAAAATCATTTGATTGATTTCTAATAATATCGAGTGTTTGTATACCGATTGAACCAGTTGCTCCAAGTAAGCTGATTTTCTTCATTTTCATATGTCTCCTTAAATACAAAAACTAATACTATAACGTAAATAGTAAATAGACGATCGGCAATGTGAAAATGATACTATCAAATCTGTCTAAAATCCCACCATGACCAGGTAATAAATTTCCTGAGTCTTTAACACCGTAGTATCTTTTATATGCAGATTGTACGAGATCACCTAATTGACCAAAAATCGAAACAAGAACAGCTACTAGTACTAAATATAGTATTGAATGATTTAAAGTTAACATAATCGATAAAATTACTGCAACTACTACAGCACAAATAATTCCACCTATCGAACCTTCAATCGTTTTATTGGGACTAATATCAGGCCAAAGTTTAGTTTTACCTGTAGCTTTCCCAATAAAATATGCACCTGAATCAGTTGCCCAAATTACGAATAATGGGAAGAAGAAGTATGAAATTCCCATATTTCTCATCTCGTACATATAATGAAATCCGAATCCTACATATAAACTGCTTAATACTACAAAAGAAGCATCTTCAAAAGTAAATGTATTCTTTGTAATTACCGTATATGATAAAAGTAATAGGATTAGTACAATTGAAATTTCTGTTTTACCGATTTCTATAGGAAAAAGCCTATTTGATAAATCATTTGGTGTAATTGCTACCCAAGTTAAGATTAATCCAAGTACAGTTTGTGCACTAAATAAATTAAACTTTTTCATTCTAATCAATTCAAAATAACCGATTGTGCCAAGTGCAAATACAAGTAAACCAAACGGCCATCTACCAAATATTACTAATCCTAAAAATAATGCTCCAGCTATAACTCCTGTTATAATACGCTGTTTCAAGTTCGTTCACCGCTTTCTTAAATACCACCATATCTTCTTGCTCGATTTTGATATTCTTTAACCGCATCTATTAAACACTCTTCGGTAAAATCGGGCCATAATACATCTGTAAAATATAGTTCAGAATAAGCAATTTGCCAAAGCATAAAATTACTAATCCTTAATTCACCACTTGTTCTAATTAACAAATCTGGATCTTTAAAATCACTAGTCATTAAATAACGATTAAACAAGTCTTCATTAATTTCTTCTTTATTTATTTTATTATCCAATACATCTGAAGAAATCTTTTTAACAGCAGAAATAATTTCGTCTCTAGAACCATAATTTAGGGCAAAATTTAATACCATACCCGTATTATTTTTAGTTTCCTCTACTGCTCTTAATACTGCTTCTGTAGTATAGCTTGGTAATTGCTCTTTATTTCCAGTTAATCTTACCTGCACATTTTCTTCGATTAATTCAGGTAAAAATGTCCCCAGAAATTCTTGTGGTAACTTCATTAAGAATTCTACTTCAGTTTTAGGTCTTTTCCAATTCTCAGTTGAAAAAGCATATAAAGTTAAAGTCTTTACACCTAATTTACTAGCAGTTCTTGCGATTTTCCGAACTACTTTCATTCCCTCATAGTGTCCCTTAACCCTTGGTAGATTCCTCTTTTGTGCCCATCTACCATTACCATCCATTATTATTGCAACATGCTCAGGAATTACTCCGTCGACCCCATTTAATTGCGAACTTGGAGGTACATTTTTCTCTTCTTTATTTCTTTTAAAAAAAGAAATTAATTTAAACATCTTTAATCCTCCGTTTAAGTATATCTAATTAAAGCATTGAGTAAAAAAACCCCCTTAAACAGAGGGTCTTTTTACTCAAAGCGCTTAGTTTATTTAATTATAATGCAATAATGAAATTATGTAATAGCATAATGTGAAAAATTCATTATTTTTCTAAGCGCTAGTAAGATATACCTTGCAATGCAGTATTAAACTTCCATTATCTCTTTTTCTTTATCTTTTGTGATTCCATCGATTTTTTCGATGTGTGAATCTGTTTGTTTTTGAATGTCTTCTACAAGACCACGTAATTCATCTTCAGTAATTTCACCATTTTTTTCTGCTTTTTTAAGATCATCATTTGCATCACGGCGGATGTTACGTACAGCAACTTTAGCATCTTCAGCAGATTTTTTAACTACTTTTACTAAATCGCGACGACGCTCTTCTGTTAATGGTGGGAAACTAATTCTGATTACAGTTCCATCATTTGAAGGGTTTAAGCCTAAGTCAGCTTTTTGAATCGCTTTATCCATATCATTAATGACTGTTTTATCGTAAGGAGTAATTAATAATAATCTTGCTTCTGGTACTGAAATATTTGCCATTTGGTTGATTGGTGTTGGAGCACCATAATATTCAACTAAAACTTTATCTAAAATAGCTGGGTTCGCACGACCAGCACGTACTGTTGCTAATTCTCTAGAGAAAGCAGAAACAGCTTTTGTCATTTTTTCTTTTGCTAAAGAAATGATTTGATTAGACATTTTTATTTCCCCTTTACTATTGTTCCAATATTTTCGCCAAGTACGGCACGTTTAATATTACCTTCTTCCATTATTGAGAATACAATTAATGGAATATCATTGTCCATACATAAAGAAGATGCAGTTGAATCCATTACACCTAAACCTTCTTTTAATACGTCTAAATATGTAAGAGTTTCGTATTTTACAGCAGTTTTATCGATTGATGGGTCAGCGGTATATACTCCGTCTACATTATTTTTTGCCATTAAAATAACATCTGCTTCAATTTCAGCAGCACGTAATGCAGCAGTAGTATCAGTTGAGAAATAAGGATTTCCTGTACCAGCAGCAAAAATTACAACACGTTTTTTCTCTAAATGACGAATTGCTTTACGACGGATATATGGTTCTGCAACTTGACGCATTTCAATTGATGATTGTACACGAGATTGTACACCAAGTGTTTCAAGACTATCTTGAAGTGCTAATGAGTTCATTACAGTACCTAACATGCCCATGTAGTCAGCTGTAGCTCGGTCCATACCCATTTCGCTACCTGTCTTACCACGCCAAATATTACCAGCACCTACTACTACTGCAACTTCAACATCTAGTTCTGCAATTTCTTTAACTTGTTCAGCAATTGATTTAATAACTGATGGATTAATTCCAAATCCTTGCCCGCCAGCTAGTGCCTCACCACTAAGTTTTAATACTACGCGATTATACTTTGCTTTACTCATAATACCCTCCATTTACGTACATCTATGTATTTACATTTCTTTAAAAAATAGGGAACACATAGTGTCCCCTATTTTCATTCAAAGTAACAATTAGTTACCTTTAACTTGATTCATTACTTCTTCAGCAAAGTTATCTTCACGTTTTTCTAAGCCTTCTCCAACTTCATAACGAACGAAAGATTTAACAGTTCCGTTAGCAGCTTTTACGAATTGACCTACTTTAACGTCTGGGTTTTTAACGAAAGATTGATCTAATAAGCAGATTTCTTCGAAGTATTTACCAATACGTCCTTCTACCATTTTAGCAACTATGTTTTCAGGTTTACCTTCATTTAATGCTTGTTGAGTTAAAATTCCACGCTCATGCTCAACTTCTTCTTGAGAAACAGCATCACGAGAGATATATTTAGGGTTGATTGCAGCGATGTGCATAGATACGTCTTTAGCAACATCTTCTTTAGTTGTTCCTTCTACTACTGAAAGAACACCGATACGGCCGCCACTGTGTAAGTAAGCACCAAATGCATCAGCATCAGTTTTAGAAACTAATTCAAAACGACGTAAAGAGATTTTTTCTCCGATTTTAGCAATTGCATGGTTGATGTATGTTTCAACAGTTTCACCAGTTTCCATTGTTTGTGCTAAAGCTTCTTCAACAGTTGCAGGTTTGTTAGCAACGATATGTTTAGCAAGAACAGAACCTAATTCTTTGAAACCTTCGTTTTTAGCAACGAAATCAGTTTCAGAGTTTACTTCGATTAATACTGCATCGTTTCCAGCTACTTCAACGAAAGTTAAACCTTCAGCAGCGATACGGTCACCTTTTTTAGCAGCTTTAGCGATCCCTTTTTCACGAAGGTAGTCGATTGCTTTGTCCATGTTACCTTCAGTTTCAGTTAATGCTTTTTTGCAATCCATCATACCAGCGCCAGTTTTTTCACGTAATTCTTTTACCATTTGTGCAGTAATTGCCATAATATTTCATCTCCTATATGTAAGCTTATTTTATTCAATCGTTTTATAAGGTAAACAATTTTAGATTATTTTAACCTTAAAAAAAGGTGATAAAAGGCTAAAACCTCTTATCACCTTTCAATTTCTCATTAAGCAGTTGTTTCTTCGCCTTGTTTCGCTTCAAGAATCGCATCTGCCATTTTTGATGTAAGAAGTTTTACAGCTCTAATAGCATCGTCGTTTGCTGGGATAACGTGATCGATTTCATCTGGATCACAGTTAGTGTCAACAATACCGATGATAGGAATGTTTAACTTACGAGCTTCAGCAACAGCGATACGCTCTTTACGAGGATCAACTACGAATAATGCATCAGGAAGTTGCTTCATGTCTTTGATTCCGCCTAAGAATTTTTCAAGACGTTCTAATTCTTTTTTAAGTTGAATAACTTCTTTCTTAGGTAACACTTCAAAAGTGCCATCTTCTTGCATTCTTTCGATATCTTTTAAACGTTTAACACGTTTTTGGATTGTTTGGAAGTTTGTTAACGTTCCACCTAACCAACGTTGGTTAATGAAGTACATACCAGAACGGATTGCTTCATCTTTAATAGCTTCTTGAGCTTGTTTTTTAGTACCAACGAAAAGGATGTTTCCACCTTCAGCAGCGATACCTTTCATTACGTTGTAACATTCTTCAACCTTTTTAACTGTTTTTTGTAGGTCGATGATGTAGATACCGTTACGCTCAGTGAAGATGTAACGTTTCATTTTTGGGTTCCAACGGCGTGTTTGGTGACCGAAGTGAACACCAGCTTCTAATAATTGCTTCATAGAAATTACTGACATTTTATTTCCTCCTAATGGTTCTTTTTCCTCCGCTCACGTCTTCTTCTCCTATCACTCCCAAACTGGGTAGCACCAATAAGAAAATCGGCAAGCGTGTGTATTAACACCATGGACTACTATAGCATATACAACATTAATTATCAAGAGAAAACGAGAAATTATTGTCGAAGTTTCAACAATCGTTGTTTTTCCTATTCTCTATATAAATCCTTCTACCATTTTCATCCATAGTAAGTCTATTTTTTAGAACATCGAACTTCTATTATTCGAATTTGGTCTATTCTTTCATACTAAATGATCAACACATAATGCATTAAAATAAGTATTTAAATTAAGAATTCACCTGTCCAAATAACTGAATCTTTATCAGTATTGGGAATTTTTGTTAATTTATTCAACTTAATCGTATTCTTCTATAAAATTGTTAAAAAAGAAATTGTCAATAAAGTAAGGAATGTGAGGCTGATTTCCACTACTCAAATATAAATAATCTTAAAAATCATTTATACTAATTATTTCTAATAGAATTGCCATTTAAACTTCTAAATGAATTCAATGTAGAGTTTACAAAGCTCCTATATATTACTTTTACTTAAAAGATTCCTTAATTTAAAAATAGATTTAGCATGGATCTGAGAAACCCTAGAAATCGATAAATTAATAATTGCTCCAATTTCAGTAAATGTTAATTCTTCATGATAATACAAACTTATTACTAGCTGCTCTTTCTCATTTAATTCAGTTCCAATCGTCTTGGCAAGTAGCCTTATTTGTTCATCCTTCAGTAGCATTTCTTCTGGTGTTAATGTCTCATGATCTTTTATTGTATGAATAAAATTAACTTGTCCATCTCCAGCATCTTTGATTTGTTCATCTACAGACAACATATTAGAGAAAAACACATCATTTATGACATTAACAACTTCCATCGAAGTATAGCCAGTATACAGTGCTATTTCTTCAGGTGTAGCTTTTCGTTCAAGAGCAGGTTCTAACTTTTCAATTGCACATTCAATTTTTTTTGCTTTATCTCTAATTGATCTAGGTAACCAGTCTTCTTTACGAAGACCATCCAATATATTACCACTTATTCTAATTGAAGCATATGTTTCAAATTTTAAATCTCTTTTCGGGTCAAATTTCTCTAGTGCGTCATATAAGCCCATCATCGCTAAGCTGTGTAAATCATCTCTACTGACACTTGAAGGTAATCTTTGAGCTATACGATTTACTTGAAAGTGAACTAATGGCATATAGATCTGCATTAACGCATCTCCGGCATCTAAATCACGATCTTCAATCCACATTTTCCAATAACTTTGTGAAACATTTTTTTGAACTTGCAACACGTCTTTCACCTCAGCGAATTACCATATTATGTTTAATACTTGATTGACAATTTATTTTTAAATAGTGATTTAGGTAAATATGTAATATCATGTCGATTTCCCAAGGAGTCGAGTGAATTAATCAAAAGGAGATTACAATATATCTAGAATCAAGTCATCAAATTCTTCTTCTTTTATTCCTATTTAGCCTTTCAATTCCCCTATTATTAAACGGCTAAATAGGAATAAATATGAATCTATTAATTTCATTCAATACTCGGTACGAATCAATCCATTTCGCCATACATAAGCACCACGTATTGTATAATTTTATACTAGGTCTCAAAATGCTTTTTCAATGTAAGTTTCGATAAAACTCAGTTGTTCACTTTTCTTCCCTTTTAAAAATTATATTATTAAAACTCTTTAATGTATTCACTCATTCTTTAAAATAATGTGAAACTTTATTTAGCACAATAAAAAATATTATTTTTTTCATTTTTTTAAAATAATTGTACATATATTCAAGAATTCTATTTTTAATAATAGATTAATCTTTAGGATGACTTGATTTTAGTTATACTTAATAAAGAACAAATTTAAAGAGTACAATTTTTTTTATTTTATACTATTAAAAAGTAGTTTTTTTGAATAATTGTTGTTTAGTAATTACTGTTTATGACAAAAATTTATTAAAGCTAACGAGGTAGTCTAAAAATAGGGTTAAGACTAATTCAAGTAGGCTAGATCTAGAAACTTTCCCTACTTGTTTGATATTGTAGTTCTTAATCTTCGTCTTAAGGAGAGTATGTATCTGGAGTGGAAATAACTGACATATACTAAAAAACAACAATATATTTGAAAGTAGCCAACAATATAAAACTAAAAAACTTCATTACAATTCTTTTATCTAATTCCCTCTCAAAAAATAATTTTTATATTTTATCACAATAATCAAGTAAATATTTTTTAATCATACCATAATTTCCAATTCGTCTATATATCTCATTTATATAAAAAGGAATATAGTCCCTATTTAACAAATCTTTTTATTCTGATATAAAAATTTCAAAAATTCTAATCATTTTTAATTTAATAAAGACAAAAAAACCTTTTCCCAATTATTAATTGAGAAAAGGTTTAAACTAAAATATTATCTTTTGCCTTCTTTAAGAAGTGACCTTATTAATTAGTTAGATTTTAATTTCTCTAACTCTAATAAGAATTTGTCATTTAGTACTTTAATATAAGTACCTTTCATTCCTAGTGATCTTGACTCGATAACACCAGCACTTTCTAATTTACGTAGTGCATTTACGATAACAGATCTTGTAATTCCTACTCGGTCAGCAATTTTACTTGCTACTAGTAAACCTTCATAGCCATTTAATTCTTCAAAAATATGTTCGATTGCTTCTAATTCGCTATAAGAAAGAGATGAAATAGCCATTTGTACAACAGCTTTACTTCTAGCTTCTTCTTCAATTTCTTCTGCTTTTTCACGTAGAATTTCCATACCTACTACTGTTGCGCCATATTCAGCCAAGATTAAATCATCATTTTCAAAATCATGATTAATTCGAGCTAGAACAAGAGTACCTAAGCGCTCACCACCACCGATAATTGGTACAATAGTTGTTAAACCGCCAGAAAATAAATCTTTATTTTCAACTGGGAATGCAGTGTGCTCACTGTTGATGTCAATATTTGATGATGTTTCATTAATATTAAATAGGTTTTGTGTATATTCTTCAGGGAATTGGCGATCGCTGAACATTTTTTGCATACGCTCATTTTCGATTTTTTGGTGAAGACCGTAACCTAATAATTTCCCTTTACGACTTAAAATAAATACATTTGATTCAATAACTTCTTCTAATGTATCTGCCATTTCTTTAAAGTTTACTGGCTTCCCTGCAGATTGTTGTAATAACTTATTAATCTTTCTTGTTTTTTCTAATAATTGCATCTTTCTAAATGCCTCCTATTTAATTGTACGTTTCCTTTGAACTTCTTGGCAATCTCATGGTTGAATTCAAAAGTGTTCTTAGCTAAATCATAAAATGAATTGACTTATATCTTTATCTTTTGCAATATTTGCGAGCTTTTCATTTACATATTGTGGTGTAATCATAATTGTTCCCATTTGAATTTCAGAAGCTTCAAACGATAGGTCTTCAAGAAGCTTTTCCATAATAGTATGCAATCTTCTTGCGCCTATGTTGTCTGTTGTCTGATTAACTTCAAATGCTATTTCTGCTATTCTACGTATAGCATCGTCAGAAAATTCGATTTGTATACCTTCTGTAGACAATAAAGCTTTATATTGTTTAATAATTGAAAAATCAGGCTCAACTAAAATACCCACAAAATCTTCAACAGATAATTTCCCTAATTCTACACGAATTGGGAAGCGACCTTGTAATTCAGGTATTAAATCTGATGGTTTGGAAATATGAAATGCACCAGCTGCAATAAATAGAATATGATCCGTTTTAACCGGTCCATATTTTGTCACAACCGTACTTCCCTCAACGATTGGTAAGATATCTCTTTGAACTCCCTCTCTCGAAACATCTTGAGTAGAGTTTTGCTTACTTGCAATCTTATCAATCTCATCAATGAAAATAATCCCTAGTTGCTCAGCTCTATAAACTGCTTCTTGAGTTACTTCATCCATATCGATTAATTTCTGAGCTTCTTCATTCGTTAAAATCTTTCGAGCTTCTTTAACAGGAAGCTTTCTTTTTTTAGTTTTCTTTGGAAATAGACTACCTAATGACTCTTGGAAGTTCATTCCCATTTGTTCCATTCCAGTTCCTTGCATAAAATCTAGCATCGGAGCTTGTTGTTGCTCTACTTCAATAGACACAAGATCTTCTTCTAGTTTTCCGGATAAAAGTTGAAATTCTATATTTCTTCTTTTAGATGTTAATTCTGTATCATTCTCTTCTTGCTCAGCATTCGAGTTTTGTGAATCTTGATTAAAAAGCATCTCAAGTGGGTTTTTGAATGAAGCTTGTTTTTTCATACTTGGTGCTAGAAGTTTTACTAATCTTTGATTCGCATTTTTTTCAGCTTGATCTTTCACCTTATTCATACGCTCTTCTTTTACAATTCGAATAGAAGTTTGGACTAAATCGCGAACCATTGATTCTACATCTCTTCCTACGTAACCAACTTCTGTAAATTTAGTAGCTTCAACTTTAATGAATGGCGCACCAACTAGTTTTGCCATCCTTCTAGCAATTTCAGTTTTACCAACACCTGTTGGTCCAATCATTAAAATATTTTTTGGTGAAATTTCATCACGGAATGACTCTTCAAGTAAACTTCTACGATATCGATTTCTGAGTGCAATTGCTACTGCTTTTTTCGCTTGTTGCTGTCCAACAATATATTGATCAAGTTTTTCAACAATTTGACGAGGCGTGAAAGAAGTACTCATAATACACTCTCCTATTCTAATTCTTCTAAAATTATATTTCCGTTCGTATACACACAAATATCACTTGCAGTTTTTAAACTAGCATATGCAATTTGTTTTGCTGAAAGATTTTCCCCTGCGTTTTCCTTTAATGCACGGCCTGCTGCAAGAGCGTAATTCCCTCCAGAACCGATTGCAAGAATTCCATCGTCAGGCTCAATTACTTCACCAGTACCAGAAATTAATAATAATGAATTATGATCCATTACGATTAGCAATGCTTCAAGTTTATGTAATACTCGATCTGTTCTCCATTTTTTTGCTAATTCAACAGCAGCTCGTTGAATATTACCATTATATTCAACTAACTTGCCCTCAAAAAGTTCGAATAAAGTAAATGCATCTGCAACAGATCCTGCAAAACCAGCTAAAACTTTTCCATTAAAAAGCTTTCTAACTTTTCTTGCAGTATGCTTCATTACTACTGCATTTCCAAAAGTTACTTGGCCATCACCAGCCATGGCACTTTTACCATCGTGTCTGATTGCGAAAATCGTTGTAGCATGAAAATTGGACATGTGAATCCTCCTTAGAAACGTCGTTAATTTCTAAAATTGAGCGAATTTATGCTCTAGGATGATGTAAATTGTATACTTTTTGTAATCTTTCCTTCGTTACATGTGTATAGATTTGAGTAGATGATAAATTCTCATGTCCAAGTAATTCTTGAACACTACGAATATCAGCACCGTTATCAAGCATATGCGTAGCAAAGGTGTGCCTTAACATATGTGGATAGATTTTATTAGTCAACGAAGTATCTTTGATCATTTTTTCTAATATACCACGGACACCTCTTGCCGTTAGTTTTGTACCACGGTGATTCAAAAAAAGATCGTCATTCATTTGCTTGTTAGCTACTATCAGTCTATTTCGGCCATCTTCTATATATGTATGAAGAGCTTTTTCTGCATAACTGCCAAAGGGAATATACCGCTGTTTATTCCCTTTGCCAGTTACTAAAATAGTCCCAATTTGAAAATCTATGTCTTTTAATTTCAAATTACAGCATTCGCTTACTCGGATTCCGGTAGCATATAGCAATTCTAAAAGAGCTTGATTTCTTTGTCCAAGTTCCGTATCTAGATCGCTAATCTTAAATAGTTTTTCAAGTTCTTCCTTGTATAAAAATCTTGGTATCATAGTTTCTTTTTTAGGAAGTGACGCTAATACAAAAGGATTCTCTTTTGCTTCATTTTCTCTCATAAGAAAACGATAGAAACTTCTTAAACAAGAAATATGCTTTGAGACTGTACGTCTTGATAGCTGTTTGTCATGCAAAGTTGTTAAATAGAGACGAACATCAGAATAAGTAACTGAAGAAAATGAAATAATGGATTGTTGCTCCATAAAAACTAGAAATTGTTCAACAATTTTTTTATAACTATTTAATGTGTATTGTGAAGAGTTTTTCTCTAATTGTAAATACTGAATGAATAATTGACACAATATTTTAATATTCAAGGTAATTTCTCCTCACAAGCCACTACATACTAACATATTAAGTAGCTATTTGCAATTTATTTTCTTAACATTCTACAAAATTCATAATTGATTCTAATGCACGGTTTGCATATGCTTCATATCGTTCTTGTTTTCTTTTAATTTTGACATCAAGTTTAGGGAATAGACCGAAATTAGCATTCATAGGTTGGAAGTGTTTTGCACTTGTTGTCGTTATATAATTAGCCATACTTCCAATTGCAGTTTCTGCTGGGAATACAACTAACTCTTTCTCCATTACGTATCTAGCTGCATTTATTCCTGCTACTAAACCAGATGCTGCGGATTCTACATAACCTTCCACTCCAGTCATTTGACCTGCAAAGAATAAATCTTCACGACCTTTAAAACGATATGTTGCCTCTAATAGATTCGGTGAATTTATAAACGTATTACGATGCATTACACCATATCGTACAATTTCAGCATTCTCTAGGCCAGGTATTAATTGTAAAACTTCTTTTTGAGGCCCCCATTTTAAATGCGTTTGGAATCCTACTATATTATATAAAGTTCCAGCACTGTCATCCTGACGTAGTTGGACAACTGCATACGGCGTCTTACCAGTCTTTGGATCCTCTAAGCCAACTGGTTTCATAGGTCCAAATAATAATGTTTGCTTTCCACGTTTAGCCATTACTTCAACTGGCATACAGCCTTCAAAGAAAATTTCTTTTTCAAACTCTTTTAAAGGAACCGTTTCTGCTGTAGTTAATGCTTCATAAAAACGATCAAATTCCTCTTCTGTCATTGGGCAGTTTAAGTAAGCTGCTTCACCTTTATCATATCTTGATTTTAAATATACTTTATTTAAATCAATACTTTCTTTTTCTACTATTGGAGCCGCTGCATCATAAAAATAGAAATAATCTTCACCTGTTAATTCTTTTAATTGTTGTGATAATTCAGGTGATGTTAAAGGTCCTGTTGCGATAACTGTTGGTCCTTCAGGAATTTTAGTCATTTCTTCGTTATGCACAGTTACATTTGGATGATTTTTTACATACTCAGTTACACGGCTAGCAAATTCATGTCTGTCTACAGCTAACGCTCCACCTGCTGGTACAGCACACTCATCAGCAGATCGAATAATAACTGAATCTAATCTTCTCATTTCCTCTTTTAATACACCTACAGCGTTCGTTAGTGTATTCGCTCTTAGTGAATTACTACAAACTAATTCAGCAAACTTATCAGTATGATGAGCAGGTGTTTGTCTCACTGGTCTCATCTCGTATAAATGTACTTTAATTCCTCTTTTTGCAATTTGATAAGCAGCCTCGCTTCCTGCTAAACCTGCTCCAATTACATTAATAAATTGTTCTTTCATTGTTAACTCCTTCTACGCTGATTCAATCAAAATTACGTAATAATATTTTATAATTTTTTTCTTAAAGATTTCTTAATTAAAAGTTGATATGAAAAGTAAAAGTGAGCAAATTAATTGCTCACACTTTTATTTGGACAAAGTCTCAAGAAATATGAATTTCAGACTGATTTTTGCTGGCACTTTACAGGTGAGTATATTAATTGCTCACACTTGTTGATCCTCTTTGTAGTCACATGATACACATTGAACTTGAATACCTTTTTTCATTTTCTTTTCAACTAATAAGTTTTCACATTTCGGACAAGGTCTTGCAATTGGCTTATCCCATGATAAGAATTCACATTCTGGATAATTCGTGCATCCATAAAATATTCGATTCTTTTTCGATTTACGTTCAATTATATTCCCATCTTTACATGTAGGACATTTGACACCAATATCCTTTACAATTGCTTTTGTATTTCTGCAATCTGGAAAGTTCGAGCACGCCATGAACTTACCGTATCTGCCCATTTTAAATACCATCGGGCTTCCACATAGATCACAGTCTTCACCAGCAGGTTCATCTCTAATTTCAACTTTTTGCATTTCTTTCTCAGCTATTTCTAAGTGTTTCTCAAAACCTCTATAAAATTGATCGATGATTTGAATCCAGTTCACATTGCCGTCTTCAATTTTATCAAGGTCACCTTCCATTTGAACCGTAAACTCAATATTAATTACTTCTGGGAAAAACTCAACGACTAAATCAAATACTATTTGACCTAGTTCAGTAGGTACAAATCGTTTATTATCTAATGAAACATATCCACGTTTCTGAATCGTTTCTAAAGTTGGTACATATGTTGATGGTCGACCTATTCCTAACTCTTCAAGCGTTTTTACTAATCTAGCTTCCGTGTAACGTGGAGGTGGTTGCGTAAAATGTTGTTCAGGTAATATATCTTCTAATTTTACTTTTTCACCTTCAGCTAACGGTGGAAGGATACGGTCTTTTTCTTCTGTGCCATCATCATTACTTTCTATATACACCTTCATAAAACCAGGGAATTTAACTACTGATCCATTAGCTCTAAATATTACGTCATTATTAATTAAGTCAACTTTAACCGTATCGAGTACTGCTGATGCCATCTGACTAGCAACAAATCGTTCCCATATTAATTTATAAAGACGATATTGATCACGGCTAACATGTGCTTTAATTGTATCAGGCGAACGTAAAGTTGACGTTGGTCTAATTGCTTCGTGTGCATCTTGTACTTTATCTGATTTTTTTTCACTTTTTTTATTTGTAGCAATAAAATCTGCACCATAAGTTTCAATTATATAAGATTTTGCTTCTTCAGCCGCAACATCGGATATTCTAGTCGAATCAGTTCTCATATATGTGATTAATCCGACCTGTCCTCCACTACCTAGGGAAATACCTTCATATAATTGCTGTGCAATCATCATCGTTTTCTTTGCACGCATATTTAATTTTCTAGCTGCTTCCTGCTGTAGTAAGGAAGTAGTAAAAGCAGTTGCTGGATTACGTTTACGTTCTTTTCTTGTAACACTTTGAACTTCAAAGTGATCACCTTTAATTTGTGATAAAACATTTTTTACGTCAGTTTCAGAATTCAATTCCAATTTTTTACCATTAACTCCGTAAAAAGAAGTATCAAATGTTTCTTTCTTTGTTAAGGCTTTACTTTTAATTGTCCAATATTCTTCAGGTTGGAAGATTTCAATCTCTTTTTCTCGTTCGATGATCAGTCTAAGAGCGACAGATTGAACTCGACCAGCACTTAAGCCCTTTTTCACTTTCTTCCATAGTAATGGGCTTATGTTATACCCTACTAAACGATCTAGTACACGTCTTGCTTGCTGAGCGTCTACTAAATTCATATTAATTGGTCTAGGTTTTTTAAAAGACTCTTTAATAGCATCTTTTGTAATTTCATTAAACACTACACGACAATCCGATGATGTATCGATATTGAGTGTATTCGCAATATGCCATGCTATTGCTTCACCTTCACGATCTGGATCGGCTGCTAGATAGATTTTTTTTGCTTTTTTCGCAGCAGATCTTAAATCCTTTAAAACTGGACCTTTTCCGCGGATTGTTATGTATTTCGGGTTGTAATCGTTTTCTATTTCAATCCCCATCTGACTTTTAGGTAGATCTCGAACATGTCCCATTGATGCGATTACTTTGAATTTTTTACCTAAGTACTTTTCTATTGTTTTAGCCTTTGAAGGGGACTCCACTATAACTAAATTTTCTGCCATCTTTTAAGCCTCCCGAGAGTTTCCTATTCATTACTCTCTGTATTCCTTATTTCATTCTTTTATTCTTATGTATTCTCAAATAGATTCATAATAAGAAGAGTTCAATTTATATTTTTGATTTTCCTTCATACAATTTCAAATTGTATAGTTTATTCTATACATTAGTCAAATTTTATTTAGATATAAAATAACACAAGTCGCATTAGTATTGTCAATATTTTGTAATATAAACATATTTTTTTATTTTTTAGTATATTCCTAAAATTCCTCTAAAATATCATTTGTACATGTAATTAATTTCGCTCCATCCTGAATTAATCGATGATTTCCTTTATATTCTTCCATTATAATCGGACCTGGCACTGCAAATACCTCTCTATTATATTGAATTGCAAAATTTGCAGTAATCATCGTCCCGCTTTTCTCCTTAGCCTCTAAAACGATTAAACCTTTAGATAAACCAGCTATAATTCTATTTCTTCTAGGAAAGTATCTTTTTTCTGGTCTAATATAATATGGATATTCGCTTATAACTAAATGATTTAATGATATTTCATTAAATAAATTACTGTTTTCTTTCGGATAAATATAGTCTAACCCACATCCGACAACTGCAATCGTTGTTCCGTTGTGAAAAATAGCTGAATTATGTGCGATTGAATCACATCCAGATGCCATTCCACTAACAATAACACAATTTTCTCTAATTAGACCTAATATTAATGAATCACAAATAATTTTCGCAAATGCAGTTGGTTTTCTAGCTCCAATTATACTCAACATAAATTGTTTATTAAGGATATTTTGATTACCTTTTAAATATAAAACAAACGGAGGGTCACATATTTCTCTTAACAATTTTGGATATACATCATCATAAATTGTAATAATTTTAATATTTTTTTTATAGCTTTCCTTTAAAATATCAAAAATGGACGTTGAATGAAGTTGATCATATAATTTTCCAGCGGCTTTCGAAGTCATTTGAAATGTAGTTTTAAATGTAGAAGGTGAATATCGATAGAGGTTTTCTAAATGTGGATCATAGAGAAGAATCTTCTTGATCGCTTGATAGTTTTCAAATAAAAAATGATGCAAATGAATTAGTCGAATTTTTTCCATACATTCTCCTTTCTTATAAGAAAGTAGCCTCCTATAGGAGACTACTCAATCTGATAATCAAATTTTTCGAACTTTCTTCTAATAACAAGTAGCCTCCTAGCGGAGGCTACTTATTTTATCATTCTTATACTAAAGCTTCATGTGTCTTACATTGTTCATATAAGCCACGCTCTTTTAATGCACCAATTAAAGTTTCGCCCATTACTGCTGGAGTAAGTGCAACTTTAATGCCACAGCTTTCCATTGTAGCCATTTTCTCTTTAGCAGTACCTTTACCGCCTGCGATGATTGCACCAGCATGTCCCATACGTTTACCTTCTGGAGCTGTTTGACCGCCAATGAATCCTACTACTGGTTTCGCCATATTAGCTTGAACCCACTCAGCAGCTTCTTCTTCTGCAGTTCCACCGATTTCACCAATCATAATAACTGCATAAGTTTCAGGATCTTCATTGAATGCTTTTAATACATCGATGAAGTTTGTTCCATTTACAGGGTCTCCACCAATACCTACAGCTGTAGATTGACCAATACCAGCCTGAGTTAATTGATGTACAGCCTCATAAGTTAATGTACCAGAACGTGATACGATTCCTACATGACCTTTTTTATGAATGTAACCAGGCATGATACCAATTTTACACTCATCTGGAGTGATTACACCAGGGCAGTTAGGACCAACTAATCTAGTCTTTTTGCCTTCCATGTACTTTTTAACTTTAACCATATCAAGTACTGGAATACCTTCTGTAATACAAATCGCGATATCTAATTCTGCATCAACTGCTTCCATGATTGCATCAGCAGCAAATGCTGGTGGTACATAGATTACAGATGCATTAGCACCAGTAGTTTCAACTGCATCTTTAACTGTATTGAATACAGGTACGCCAGCAATGTCAGTTCCACCTTTACCAGGAGTTACACCACCAACGATTTTAGTACCATACTCTAACATTTGAGTTGTATGGAATAAGCCTTGTGAACCAGTAATACCTTGTACAATGACTTTTGTATCTTTATTAATGAATACGCTCATTTTTATCCTCCCTTTCTTAGCCTACAAGTGCAACGATTTTTTCAGCGCCATCAGCCATTGAATCTGCTGCAACAATGTTTAAGCCTGATTCATTAAGAATCTTCTTACCTAATTCAACATTCGTTCCTTCTAAACGAACTACTAATGGTAAGTGTAAACCAACTTGTTTAGTTGCTTCGATTACACCTTCAGCAATAACATCACACTTCATGATGCCTCCGAAGATATTAACGAAAATCCCTTTAACATTTTGGTCAGAAAGGATGATTTTAAACGCCTCTGTAACTTTCTCAGCTGTAGCACCGCCCCCTACATCAAGGAAGTTAGCCGGATCTCCACCGTAGTGTTTAATGATATCCATTGTAGCCATTGCTAGACCAGCACCATTAACCATACATCCGATATTTCCGTATAAAGAAATATAGTTTAAGTCATACTTAGAAGCTTCGATTTCTTTTGGATCTTCTTCTTCTAAGTCACGGTAAGCTAAAATGTCTGCATGACGATATAAAGCATTTGAGTCAAAGTTTAACTTTGCATCTAATGCCATTACTTCTCCATCACCTGTAACTACTAATGGGTTAATTTCAGCGATTGAGCAATCTTTATCGATAAACGCAGAATATAAGCCCATCATGAACTTTACAGCTTTGTTTACTAAGTTGCTTGGAATGTTGATATTGAACGCAATACGACGAGCTTGGAAGCCTTGTAGACCTACTGCTGGATCAATATACTCTTTAAAGATTTTTTCAGGTGTTTTTTCAGCTACTTCTTCAATTTCAGTTCCACCTTCTTCAGAAGCCATTAATACAACTTGTGAAGTAGCGCGGTCTAAAACTAAACCAACATAATATTCTTTTTTAATATCGCAGCCTTCTTCGATAAGTAAGCGCTTTACTTCCTTACCTTCTGGTCCAGTTTGATGAGTAACTAATACTTTACCTAGAATTTCACTAGCATATGTATTTACTTCATCTAAATTTTTCGCTACTTTTACGCCACCCGCTTTACCGCGGCCACCAGCGTGAATTTGAGCTTTTACTACGCATACAGCTGTACCTAATTCTTTCGCTGCTTCTACTGCTTCTTCAACTGTGAATGCAACTTTACCATTTGGTACTTTTACGCCATAGCTTCGTAGGATTTCTTTCCCTTGATACTCATGGATATTCATGATCCATCCTCCCCTTTTAGAACAAGACAAATTAAAACACATCCCTATTGTATCTCTTACAGAATATACTGTAAATACTTTAGTAGAAAAGAATTTAATATTCTATGTTTTTATATAGAAAACCCTTTCATATACAATAGTTAATGTAGTTTATCATATTACAATATTATTTTTCCAATAATTTATCCTTATCCTTTAAAAAATAAATTAACGACAGTTAGTATGATTTTTGATTTTAGGTTTACATCATTTCGATTCATTCATCTACTTTAATACAAACTTAAAATTTTATGTAATTTTAAACGTCGTTAATCTATTCTATTTTAGACCACTTCAGTATATTGATGTATCTAATTACCAATTATTTTTTACAATCAAACTTTTTCTTTGATTGGTGCAAAGGATCTTCTATGTTCATTAATAATTCCATGCTCGTCGATCGCTTTTAAATGTTCCTTTGTTCCATATCCCATATGCTTTTCAAATCCATAATTTGGATGCTTTAAACTAAGTTCGCACATTAAAGAATCTCTGGTTTCTTTTGCAAGTACAGATGCAGCTGCTATACTGATACTTGTTGCATCGCCTTTAATGATTGATGTTTGAGAAATATCAAGCGGAAGTTTCATTGCATCAATTAATAAATGTTCAGGTGAATGAGTCAGTTGTTCGATCGCACGTCTCATCGCTAATTTAGTCGCTTCATAAATATTGATTTCATCTATTTCTGTTGAACTGGCCATACCAACCCCATAAGAAATTGCTTCTTCCTTGATCCGCTTTACGAAATACTGTCGTTTATCTTTAGATAATTTTTTGGAATCATCTAATCCAATTAGCTCAGTATTTTCCGCTAAAATTACTGCCGCTGCTACAACAGGACCAGCTAATGGACCTCTACCAACTTCATCTACTCCTGCAATTAACTTTATATTTTGGCTATAAAGATTTTGTTCATATTCCATCATTTTAAGGAATTTCTCCCTAGCTAAATCTCTTTTTTCTTGTTCTTTATACCATTTAGCTACTAGCTTTTGCACACCAATTCTTTGATCACTTTCAAATTCTTTTAAGAGTTCATTCGTTGGGTCAGTTAATTCACTTAGTATATTTTTTATTTCATCTATTTTCAGAGACATACTTTAGAACTCCTTTTATACATAGTTTAAGTTTTGACATTAAAATTTCATTAAAAAAGAAGAAAGTACGCTTATTCTTGCGCACTTTCTTCTAATATTTCATCAGTTACCTCAAGCATTGATGGATTTTCGAAAGTTAATCTTCCTAATTTCCCAGCTCTTAGCTCACGTAAAAATAAATCAGATGTTTTATCATAATCTATAATTCCGCCTGACATAAGTAATCCACGTTTCTTACCAATATGATCAAAAATATCAACGACTTCTTCAGAAAATAAAACTTCCTCATTCATGTCATATCTTTCTTTTAATACATTTGGATAAAACTCTCTTAAATATTTAATCGCATAAATCATTACTTCTTGTAGGTTAATGATACTATCTTTTATTGCTCCTGTAGTTGCTAAACGAAGACCTACAAGTTGATCTTCAAATTTAGGCCACAATATACCCGGTGTATCAAGTAGTTCAATTTCTTTCCCTACTTTTATCCATTGCTGTGCTTGCGTTACGCCAGGACGGTCACCAGTTTTAGCAATATTTTTTCGTGCGAGCTTATTGATTAAAGTTGATTTTCCAACATTCGGGATTCCAACAATTAACGCTCGAATTGCGCGAGGTTTGATCCCTTTTGATCTCATTTTATCAAATTTCTCTTTTACAAGTATTTCACAGGAAGAAATAATCGCTTTTAACCCTTGTCCAGATGCTGCATCAATAGCAATTGCCATTACGCCTTGTTTTTCATAATGCGCTAACCATTGCTGAGTAATTCTTGGATCTGCTAAATCTGCTTTATTTAATAAAAGCAATCTTGGTTTATTTGAAATTATTTCATCGATCATTGGATTTCTAGAAGCAGCAGGTACCCTTGCATCCGCTAATTCAATTACAACATCAATTAATGATAGTTTTTCAGTAACTTGTCTTCTAGCTTTTGCCATATGGCCAGGAAACCATTGTATCGTCATGTTGCCACCTTCTTATACATTGAATAATCAAGATTAATTTGGCTTTTATTTCGCCATTTCAACCTCAGATAACGGCCAAAAAACAAAACTTGCTCGGCCTAAAATTTCTTTTTGACTAACTGTTCCGATAATACGACTATCTTTACTTAATCGACGATTATCACCTAAAACGAATACTTGTCCTTTAGGTACAGTTTTTCTACCAGTAATCTCTTCTAACTTAAAGTCTTCAGTTAGAGGACCATCTGTCGTTTCTTTTTTATATTCGTTCAAATATGGTTCTTTATACGGTTTACCGTTAACATATAGGACATCATTTTTATATTCTACCGTGTCACCAGGTAATCCAATAACTCGTTTAATATAATCTTTTTCCTTTGTAGCATGGAAGACTACAATATCAAAACGTCTAGGTTCATGTAGTTTGTATACGATCTTATTTACAATCATTCTACTTTGATCCTGTAGTGTTGGCATCATTGAGATCCCATCAACTAAAACCGGTGTAAAAAGGAATGTTCGAATACCAAGTGCAAGTACAAGCGCAATAAAAATTGTTTTAACTAATTCCCAAATTCCACCACTATTGCTTTCTTTCAACCTAATCCCTCCATTTTATAACCATACGTTTTGCAGTTTTAACCAGTTAAGTTAATAACTTTATTTATGTATTCTATTTTACTTTTTATTATATCCATAATCTACAAATATTGGAAAAAAAGGAGCTTGTTTAATACAAGCTCCTTTCAAAAGACTATCGAAGTTCTTTAATTCTTGCTTTTTTACCAGTAAGTGCACGTAGGTAGTAAAGTTTAGCACGACGTACTTTACCGCGACGAACAACGTCTAATTTAGCAATTTTTGGAGTGTGAATTGGGAACGTACGTTCAACACCAACTCCGTAAGAAATTTTACGAACTGTGAAAGTTTCGCTAATTCCGCCACCACGACGTTTAATAACTACACCTTCGAATAATTGGATACGCTCACGAGTACCCTCAACAACTTTAACGTGAACTCGTACAGTATCACCAGGACGGAATGCTGGTAAGTCAGTTCTTAGTTGTTCTTTTGTAATTTCGTTGATTAAATTTTGCATAATGTATGCTCTCCTTTTCCAACCGATGCTCTTACAAGATTTAGTGACTCGCAGCGGAACACCGAGAATAAAGGCTTAAGTATTTACTCAAGCCACAAGTTATATTAACATATTCTATTATTGCACGCAACTAGTTTTCTTGTTTTAATTCTTGTTTTAATTCTTCTTTTACTTGATCCATCCATTTTGACTCTTTTTCAGAAAGAGAGTAGTTTTCAAGTAAATCTGGACGGCGTGTTATCGTACGTTTAAAAGATTGTTTTGTACGCCATTCTTCGATTTTCGCATGATTTCCTGATAATAAAACATCTGGTACTTTATGCCCTCTAAATTCGGCAGGTCTCGTGTAATGAGGATGCTCTAATAATCCTGTACTAAATGAATCTTCAATTTTTGAAGTAGTATTACCAAGTACCCCAGGTAATAAACGAACAACGCTATCAGCAATGACCATAGCGCCAAGTTCTCCACCTGTTAATACATAATCTCCAATTGAGATTTCATCCGTCACTACATGTTCTCGAATTCGTTCATCATAGCCTTCATAATGTCCACAAATTAAGATTAAGTGTTCCTCTTTTGCAAGCTCTTCAGCTTTACGTTGATTAAATCGCTCTCCTTGAGGGCATAGAAGGACTACTCTCGGCTTATTTTCACTTTTTAATACTAATTCATCAACAGCATCAAAAATCGGCTGTGGAGCTAGTACCATACCAGCGCCACCACCATATGGATAGTCATCAACATTTGAATGTTTATTCGTAGAGAAATCTCTAAAATTTACACAGCGAAACTTAACAGCCTCTTTTTCTTGTGCTTTTTTTAAAATAGAAGAATTTAAAACTCCTTCAAACATTTCTGGAAAAAGGGTTAAAAAGTCTAATTTCATCATAATAGACCTTCCATTAATTCGATTTTAACTTTTTTATTGGCTACATCTATTTCTTTTACAATTTGCTCGATATAAGGAATAAGGGCATCTTTTTGACCTTTTCTTTGAATAACCCAAACATCATTTGCACCTGGAGATAATATTTCTTTTATTTTTCCTATTCCTTCTCCATCAATTGTCTCAACAACACAACCAATGATTTCATGGTAATAGTACTCATTTTTATCTAGTTCGTGTAATTGATCTTCAGTAATCTTTAAAATCCCATTTTTAAGTGGTTCTACAGAGTTTAAAGACTCATACCCTTCAAATGTAAGTAAATCAAAATTTTTATGTACACGGTGACTTGTTACGATTAATTCAATTGGTGTCGATTCGTTTTCTTTAAAGAAATATAGTGTATTGCCTTTTACGTAACGTTTTTCTGGAAAATCAGTTCTTGAAATAACACGAACCTCTCCTCGAACTCCATGTGTATTTACAATTTTTCCGACATTTAAATATTTTTTCATTCTTATACCTCTATATTAAAATTTCTATGTTCATTATTAGTTTGACCATTTAGATTGTATATATGTCTACTAAGAGACTTCAATGGTTAAACAGGTTGTCTAATACCTAGTATAGCATATCTTAAAGTCACTAAAGCATCAAAAGCTTCCTATTGCCCAAAGGACTTACATCTATTCAATATGGACTACCACACCACTTTATATCGGGCTTTCCCGTAAATCTCTGTAATGTTGAAAACGGCCCTTAGCTATAGCCAAGGACCGTTTTACATTACTGAATATCTAAGTGAATACGTTTTGCGTGTTCATTACTTGCTGCATATACAACCGTACGAATCGCTTTTGCAATTTTACCATGTTTGCCAATCACTCTACCAGCATCTTCAGGATTTACCTGTAAATGAAAGAATAGATTGTTCTCATCTTCTTTAACTTGAAGTGAAATATCCTCTGGATGATCTACAAGACTTGAAACAATTGCATTTATGAGTGTATTCATCTTTTTTTCCATAATTACTTGCCGTTGCGAGCGTTGTGGAATTTCTCTAAGATACCAGCTTTAGAGAATAAGTTACGAACTGTATCAGATGGTTTAGCACCTGTTCCTAACCATTTTAATGCTGCTTCTTCGTTAATTTTGATTTCAGCTGGTTGAGCAACTGGATTGTAAGTTCCAATTTCCTCGATGAAACGTCCATCACGAGGAGAACGAGCGTCTGCTACTACTACACGGTAAAAAGGAGATTTTTTAGCTCCCATACGTTTTAAACGAATTTTAACTGCCATTTTTAAAGCACCTCCGAAAATATTTACAACGATTTATATATTATCAAAAACCAATACTGTTTGTAAAGTAAAATTTCTTAACAGCATAATTTTTTATTAAATGATGTTTAAATGTTGGAAAATTATACAAATAGGTTAGAATAAGCCCGGAAATTTAAAACCTTTCTTCTTCCCTTTTTGCATACCACCCATCATTTTCATCATTTTTTTCATTTCTTCAAACTGTTTTAATAAACGGTTTATTTCTTGTACAGGGCGACCAGAACCTCTAGCTATACGCTTTCTGCGACTTGAGTTAATAATATCTGGTGTAAGCTTTTCCTGCTTTGTCATCGATTGAATAATTGCCTCTACATGAGCGATTTGTTTATCGTCAATTTGCAGATCATTCAATCCTTTAATTTTGTTTGCACCTGGCATCATTTTTAAAATATCACCAAGTGGTCCCATTTTTTTAACTTGAGAAAGTTGGTCTAAGAAATCATCTAAAGTAAAAGATGCATTTCTTAATTTTTGTTCCATTTCTTTTGCTTTTTCTTGGTCTACGTTTTCTTGTGCTTTTTCAATTAAAGTAAGCACATCACCCATTCCTAGAATACGTGATGCCATTCGTTCTGGATGGAACGGCTCAATTGCATCTAGTTTTTCACCAAGTCCAACAAATTTAATTGGAGTATTTGTAACTGCACGAATTGATAATGCTGCACCACCACGAGTATCGCCATCAAGCTTCGTCAATACGACTCCAGTTAAACCTAATTGATCATTAAAGCTTTGTGCCACATTGACTGCATCTTGTCCAGTCATTGCATCAACAACTAGGAAGATTTCTTCAGGTTTTGAAAGTTCTTTAATTTGTGCAAGTTCTTCCATTAACCCTTCGTCAATATGTAAACGACCAGCAGTATCAATTAGGACATAGTCATGATGTTCATCCTTAGCGTGTTGAATCGCTTGTTTCGCAATTTCAACCGGACTTACTTGATCTCCTAATGTAAATACTGGCAAATCTAATTGTTTACCTAATGTTTGAAGCTGTTTAATAGCGGCAGGACGGTAAATATCTGCTGCAACTAAAAGTGGTTTACGATTGTACTTTTTTCGAAGTAAATTTGCTAATTTACCAGTCGTTGTTGTTTTACCAGCACCTTGTAAACCAACCATCATAATAACAGTCGGCGGGCGATTAGAAACAGCAATTTTGCTTTGTTCTCCACCCATTAATGCCGTTAGTTCTTCTTGAACTACCTTTACAACATGTTGACCCGGCGTTAAGCTTTGTAATACTTCTTGTCCTACAGCTCGTTCAGAAACACGTTTCACAAAATCTTTAACAACTTTAAAGTTAACATCCGCCTCTAGTAAAGCAAGACGAACTTCTCTCATCATTTCCTTGACATCAGATTCAGATACTTTACCTTTGCCTCGAACCTTTTGTAATGTCTTTTGAAGTCGGTCGGCTAATCCTTCAAATGCCATAAAACCGTCCTCCTTATTATTCTAATTTCTCTAACTCATCGATTACTCGAAGAAACTCGTCATCTACAACTTTACCTGTTTTAGTATAAGTTTTCAAATGATTTAAAAGTTCATTTCGTTGTTGAAATTTTTTTAGAAGTAATAATTTCTCTTCATATTCTTCTAACATAGCTTCAGTACGTTTTATATTATCATAAACCGCCTGTCGACTTATGTTAAACTCTTCCGCAATCTCACCTAAAGAATAGTCATCCAAATAATATAATGACATATAGTTTTGTTGTTTAGGAGTTAAAAGAGAATGATAAAAATCATATAGATAATTGATTCTCATCGTCTTATCTAACATTGTATGATCTGCCAAAACTATCACTCCTTTGTTAAGTGAATTGCCTTTACATATGTTAGTTTACCTAATACACAAATATCTGTCAAGTTTTTTACTTGACGATTAATTAAAATCAAAACAACAGAATTAAATTGAACTTTTATCCTAATCGTCTTAACTATAGTAAAGTCGAAACTCATGTTATTTGTTAATTAAATTTCCACTGTGGAGTGCAAGCTTTTTAAGGGCCCTCCATGCGTTCATTCCATGGTCTTACTAATCTCGCTATTGCACAATTTAAAAAAAGTGGATATGTCTTTCAATATAAAACATATCCACGTCATTTCTTCATTTTTAAATTATGCTTCTTTATTCATTAAATCTCCAAATAGGCCATATACAAATTGTTCTGCTTGGAATGGTTGTAGGTCGTCCATTTGTTCTCCAAGGCCGACGAATTTAACAGGTACTTTTAGTTCATTTCGGATTGCTAAAACAATACCACCCTTAGCCGTTCCATCTAGTTTCGTTAAGACGATACCAGAGACATTTGTTGCTTCGGAGAATGTTTTTGCTTGAACAAGACCATTTTGGCCAGTTGTAGCATCAATTACTAGTAATACTTCGTGTGGTGCACCAGGTACTTCTCTAGCAATGACATTACGTACTTTTTCAAGTTCTTTCATTAAGTTTACTTTATTTTGTAGGCGGCCAGCTGTGTCACAAAGTAAAACATCTACTTTACGAGCTTTTGCAGCTTGAACTGCATCATACATTACTGCAGCAGGGTCTGATCCTTCACCTTGTTTAATTGTCTCTACACCGACACGATTTCCCCAAACTTCTAATTGTTCAATAGCTCCAGCTCTAAATGTGTCACCAGCAGCAAGTAGTACTTTTTTGCCTTCAGTTTTTAGTTTATGAGCGATTTTACCAATTGAAGTTGTTTTTCCTACTCCGTTAACTCCAACAAATAAAACAACTGTTAAACCATCAGGATTTAAATTTAACTCAAATGAATCATCAGTTAAATCAGCACCTTTATACAATTCAACTAATTTTTCAGAAATTACCTCTTGTACACCTTTTGGATCTTGAATATTTTTTCGTTTAACTTCAAATTTCAAGTCCTCTACTAATTCCATTACTGTGTTTACACCAACATCAGCCATAATTAGAATTTCTTCAAGTTCTTCAAAAAAATCTTCATCTACTTTACGGTATCTAGCAAATAAATCGTTTAACCCTTCTGTTAGATTATTTCTAGATTTCTCTAATCCAGTTTTAAACTTTTGAGTCACTGACTCAGTTTGCTTCGAGATTGTTTCTTTTAATTTCTTAAAAAAGCTCATAATTTCAATCCTTTCTAATTACCATTCGATAATAATGCTTCACCTTCATCCAAACGAACTGATACTAGCGTAGAAACGCCATATTCTTGCATTGTAACACCGTATAATACATCACATTCTTCCATCGTACCTTTACGGTGTGTAATAACTATAAATTGGGTTTGTTCACTAAAATATTTTAAGAATTTTGCAAATCGAGCTACATTGGCCTCATCTAGTGCAGCTTCAACCTCATCAAGTACACAGAAAGGTACTGGACGTACTTGTAAAATTGCAAAAAGTAGTGCGATTGCCGTAAGCGCTCGTTCGCCTCCTGATAATAAACCTAAATTTTGAAGCTTTTTACCTGGTGGCTGAGCAACAATATCAACACCTGTTAACAATAAATTTTCCGCATCCGTTAGAACTAAATCAGCTCTTCCTCCACCAAACAACTGAGTAAAGACGACTTGAAATTTTTCACGAATTGCACTAAAACTTGTTTCGAAACGTTTTGTCATTTCTTCATCCATCTCACTAATTACATTGTAAAGTGTGATTTTTGCTTCATTTAAATCAGTTCTTTGTTCTTGAAGAAAATCATGACGTTCAGACACACGTTCATACTCATCGATTGCACCAATATTAACAGTTCCTAATTCCTCAATTGAACGCTTTAATAGTTTAACTCGTTTCCTTGCATCATCAACTGTCATTTCTAGTGTATATTTCATTTTTGCCGCTTCATAAGTAGTCATATACTTTACATTTAGTTGTTCAAGACGATTTTCAAGCTCTACATCAAGTCGATTACTATTTACTTCTTGCTGTTTTAGTAAATCAGAAAGTGACTTATATTGACGTTGCTTTTCACGTAATGATTGAACATAATCTTCTAGCTCTGTTTGAAAAGCAATTCGTTGCTCTCGACGTTTCGAAATAATTTCCGTCGTCTTTGAAAATTCAATTCGAGTATCCGAAATTATTTTCTCGAGCTCTTCCTTACCATTTTCATTCGTCATAAGTTCACTTGATAAGAAAATTATTTTTTCCTTCGTTTCTTCAAGAATTTGCTTTTGTTTTATAGAATTTTCTTCAAACTGGCGAATTCTTTCGTTACTATAACTTAACTTTTGCTCTTCTTGTGCTAGGGAAATTTTCAGACTAGTTAACTTCGATTGTAATTCATCTTTAATTTCCTTTTGATTTAGTTTCCGTTCAGTCAATTCATTGATTTTCTGTTCTTTTGAAATAATCTCATTTTTCACATTAGCATCTAACGATGATAATTCCTCTAGACGGTCTTTAACCTTTAATAAATCACTTGCTGAACTTCCCATTTCTAAATCATAGATTGCTAAAGCATCGTTTATATTTTTTTCTTCAAATTCGATACTTTTTAGTTGCTCCATAATTGAAACAATTATTTGTTTAACCTTTTGAATATCATCATTTAACGTTTGAGCTTTAGTAGAACTTTCTAGGTTTGTCACTTTAAGGATTTGAACCTCACTCTCAAGCGAGTTCGTCTTTTCTTGCATATCCTTTAGCTTCACGGTGATTTCTTCTAATTCTCGCTGTCTTCCTATAAGTGAAGAATTCGTTGTTCGAACGGCCCCACCAGTCATCGCTCCACCAGGATTAACTACATCACCTTCAAGCGTGACAAAGCGATAGCGATGTCCAACGAGTTTAGCCAGTTCATTAGCACCTTTTAAATCTTGTGCGATTAAAACAGATCCAAGTAAGTTTTGGATCACTTGCTCATACTCGCTTGAATAACTAACAAGTGATGATGCAACCCCAATAAAGGAAGGATTTCTTTTTAATCCTTCAATAACATTAGCTGGTACAAAACGAGCTTTAACAATATTCATTGGTAAAAATGTAGCACGGCCTAGTCGTTGTTGCTTTAAAAATTGAATTGCTCTTCTAGCATGTTCGTCATTTTCAACAACAATTTGTTGTGTAGCTGCACCTAGTGCAATTTCGATCGCAATTTCGTATTGTTTGTTTGTTGTAATTAGTTCAGCAATCGCACCTTTAATACCTTCTAATCTTGTGCCCCTTGCTTTCAAAATTTCTTTAACACCTTGATTAAAACCAGCAAAATCTTCTTGAAGTTCTTCAAGTGTTTCTTTTCTTGATTTTGTTTGTTGAATAAACTGATAAGCTTTATTTAGTAATTCTTCTTTTTCCTTTAGAATTGTTGAAGTTTCATCATGCTGCTTATTCAGGGTTTCAAACTTTTCATTTAACTCTTTATATGTTAAATCATATTGTTCTTTCTCATTAAGTAATTCAGTTTTTTTATTCTGTAATTGCTCTCTTTGACGAATATATTTTTCATTTTCTAAATCTAATCGACTCGATTTTACTGAATATTGTTGGCTTTGCTTTTCAAGCATTGTTTTTTCATTTTTAATCGATGCTTGATTATTTAAAAGCTCAATATAGTCAGATTTTATTAATTCGATTTGTTCTTCAATATCACCCTCATAAGATGTAATCTCATTTTGGATCTCAACAATATTTGTTTTCGTTTTGTTTACATTTTGACGAGAAAGTTTTTCTTGTTCTTTTTCTGCTTCGATTAATTTAGTCGTCTCGTTTATTTGTACCGTAACTTCGTCAACTTGTTTTCTTAATTGTTCAGATTGAGTTGAAGTATTTCTTTTTCGCTCCTTCATTAGCTCTTTCTGACCTTCATATTTTTCCAAGTTCTTCGTAACGGTTAATAAAACTTGCTGCAATTGATCGATTGATTCGTCTAATGCATTTAATTTCTCTTGTATTTCGTGTTGTTTTGATTCTTCAGTCGAAATCTCAGTCGATAACGCAATCTCTAAATCAGAGTTTTGGGCAATTTCTAGTTTAAGCTCCTCCCATTTCTGGTGAAGCGATTCAATTTCGTATACTAAGAGAGCGGCCTCAACCTCTTCTAGCTCATCTCTATGTTCTATGTATTCCTTTGCAATTGAAGCTTGCATTCTTAATGGTTCGATTTGGGAACTTAATTCAAATAAAATATCATCAACTCGATTTAAGTTTTCTTGCGTTTCGAATAATTTTGCTTCAGCCTTTTTCTTTCGGTTTTTATACTTTAATACCCCAGCTGCTTCTTCAAAAATTCCTCTTCGTTCTTCTGGCTTACTGCTTAATATTTCTTCAACCTTCCCTTGAGAAATAATAGAGAATGCTTCTCTTCCAAGTCCAGAATCCATAAATAAATCTACAATATCTTTTAATCGACAAGATTGTTTATTAATATAAAAATCACTATCTCCAGAACGGTAAACACGTCTTGTTACACTTACTTCACTATACTCTAGTGGTAATTGTTGATCTTCATTATCTAAAGTCAGCGTTACTTCTGCATAATTTAAAGGCTTTCTTCCATCACTACCAGCAAAAATGATATCCTCCATCTTCGCTCCTCGTAATGATTTGACTGACTGTTCGCCTAGTACCCATCTAATGGCATCTGTAATATTACTTTTACCACTTCCATTTGGCCCTACAACTGCTGTAACACCTTTTACAAAATCTATCGTAACTCGCTGAGCGAATGATTTAAATCCAATTATATCTAGTCGTTTGAGGAACAACTGAATTCCCCCTTTTTGATTTAATTATATACACAAAAACTCCCCCATAAAAGGGGGAGCAGACTGCCCGCCAAACGCTCGTTTTCTTCGTTACTTCACCTATCTAACGGTGCTCTTTACCGTCTAAGGGAACTTAAGCTCCTCACCAGGCTTCAACCCTCGAATGTCAAGCGCTTGCAATCAGTCTAAAAATCAAGTTTGATCGTTTAATTGACAAGTTTCTATTAGATTTTATAGTTAATCTATTTACTTGACTCTTTTAATTTTAATAATGCTTCTTTAGCTGCTTGTTGTTCTGCTTCTTTTTTAGATCTACCACTACCGATTCCTAATGTTTCACCATTTAATAATACTTTTGAAACAAATTCTCGGTTATGAGCTGGTCCTTTTTCTTGAAGTATTTTATACTCAATTGAACCTGTGGAATCTCTTTGTACAAACTCTTGTAATTGACTTTTAAAATCCATCACATGCGAAAAAGCACCATCGTTTATTTTTGGGAATATATGAAGAGATAAGAAGTTAATAACTGTTTGTAATCCTTGGTCCAAATATAATGATCCAATGAATGCTTCAAAAACATCCGCAAGTAGTGCTGGACGTGTTCGACCACCTGTCAATTCTTCTCCACGACCAAGTAATATATATTGACCAAAATCTAATTCATTCGCAAATTTCACAAGTGATGGTTCACAAACGATTGCGGCACGTAATTTTGTTAACTCGCCTTCACTCATTGTAATATATTTTTGAAATAAATATTGTGAAACGGTAAGCTCTAAAACAGCATCCCCTAAATATTCTAATCTCTCATTATCTTCATATGGTTTTTTACGATGCTCATTCACATAGGATGAATGTGTAAACGCTTGAATTAGCAAGCCCTCATTATTAAACATAATATTTATTTGTTTTTGGAATTTTACAAAATTCTCTTTTTCAACATCAGAAAGTTTATATTCTCTTACTCTTCTTGAATGCGGCATATTTACCTCCAACTAAAAAGCAGTTTGATATGCTGCTAAACCTACTAGTCAAGAAAATGATGAGAAGTCCCGTATAAAATACGGGACTTTTCTCATTACATGTTGCTCTCTATGTAGTTCACAACATCACCAACTGTGACGATTTTTTCAGCATCTTCGTCAGAAATTTCTAATTCAAACTCATCTTCTAATTGCATTACTAATTCAACTACGTCTAATGAGTCTGCGTCTAAATCTTCTTTGAAACGGCTTGTAATTTGGATCTCAGATTCTTCTACACCTAAACGGTCAACAATAATCTTTGATACGCGCTCTAATACATCTTGCATTATTATTCACCTCCCCCCAAAGATTGTCTACTTATGCATTATACATAAAAATGTGGCAAACGCCAAACTAATTCATAACAAGTCCACCATCAACATTGATTGTTTGTCCAGTAATGTATCTACTTGCATCCATTGCTAAGAATACTACTGCATTTGCAATATCTTCTGGTTGGCCAAAAGATTGCAATGGAATATTCGATAACATTTGTGTTCTGATTTGCTCATTTAATTCATTTGTCATATCAGTTTCAATAAAACCAGGAGCAATTGCATTAACTGTAATATTTCTAGAAGCTAATTCCTTTGCTGCTGTTTTTGTTAAACCTAATACGCCAGCTTTTGCAGCTACATAGTTCATTTGTCCTGGATTACCAATTTGTCCAACAACTGAACTAATATTAATGATGCGGCCATTACGTTGACGAGTCATAAACTTCGCTGCTGCTTTGATACAATTGAATACGCCTTTTAAGTTTATATCAATTACATCATCCCAATCAGCATCTTTCATACGTAATAAAAGACCGTCTCTTGTTATACCTGCGTTGTTTACTAGTATATCAATACTACCAAATTCATCAACAGTATTTTTTACTAATGCAGCAACTTCTTCACCATTTGATACATTTGCTTTATATGCAATCGCTTTAACTCCTAGTGCTGTAATTTCTTCTACAACTTTAAGAGCAGCCGCTTCATTCCCAGAATAATTAACAACTACATTCGCACCATTTTTTGCTAAAGTTAATGCGATTGCTCGTCCGATTCCACGTGATCCACCTGTAACTAATGCAACTTTACCATTTAGCATAATTTTATTTCCTCCCATTCATTTAAAAATTGGTTTAATGTTTCAACATCGTAAACATTCACTAATTTTGATGATGGAGAGATTGCTTTTACTAATCCAGTTAAAACTTTTCCAGGACCAATTTCAACGAATGTATCAACACCAAGGTCAACTAATTCTTGAATAGATTGATTCCATTTTACCGGAGAATATAATTGATTAACTAATAATTCCTTAATTTCATTTGCATCAGTCACTACTTTAGCAGTAACATTTGAAATTAAAGGCGTTACACAATCATTTACATTTATTTTACCAAGCTCGTTTTGGAATTCTTCGCTTGCAGGTTTCATTAAAGATGAGTGGAATGGACCACTTACTTTTAAAGGTAATACACGTTTAGCTCCAGCTTCTTTTAGTAAACCAGAAGCAATTTGTACGCCTTCTGCATCTCCAGTAATAACTACTTGTGTAGGGGAATTATAATTTGCAATACCGACAGAATGGCCATTTTTATTCACTTCAGAAATAACTTCTTCAATTTTTTCTGGAGCTAAAAATAATACAGCTGCCATAGCACCTTGTCCTACTGGTACAGCTTGCTCCATTAATTGACCACGTTTATGTACTAATCTAACACCGTCTTCAAATGAAATGCTATTTGCCGCTACAAGCGCTGTAAACTCACCTAAACTATGACCAGCGACAAAGTCTGGTTTAATTCCAGCTGATTTAATCTTCTCAAGCATAGCAATTGAAGTTGTTAAGATTGCTGGCTGTGCATGATATGTTGCTGTTAACTCTTCATCAGTTCCATTGAAAATAATGTCAGAAAGACTAAATCCAATTTGTTCGTTAGCAGTTTCAAAAATTGATCCACATTCATTATAGCTCTCAGCTACATCTTTACCCATTCCAACTTTTTGTGATCCTTGTCCAGGAAAAATAAACGCCACTTTACCCATTGGAGTGACCCCCTTATGCATTTGATTCGATTTTCTCCATGTGATCACTTACTAGTTTTACAACATTATGTTCAACCATCGTTTGCGTTTGCTTAATTGCACTAAAAATCCCCATAGCATCAGAACTTCCATGAGCCTTAATAACAGGTGATTTTAAGCCAAATAACGCTGCTCCACCATACTCAGAGTAATCCATTTTCTTTTTAACGCCTTTTAAGTTTGGTTTTAATACAGCTGCTGCAAGCTTCGATGTGAAATTAGTAAGCATCGCATCTTTAATTAATGAAAACATTGCAAGTGCAGTACCTTCAATCGCTTTTAAAGCTACATTTCCAGTATACCCGTCTGTAACCACTACATCTGCTACTGAGTTCATTAAGTCTCTAGCTTCAACATTTCCTATAAAATTCAAATTACTTTCTTTTAGTAATTGGAAAGTTTGTTTAGCAAGTTCATTACCTTTTTTATCTTCCGTACCGACATTTAGTAATCCTACAGTCGGATTATGTATACCTCTTACTTTTTGGGCATATACAGATCCCATTATCGCATATTGAAGTAAATGATTTGCTTTTGCATCAACATTAGCTCCAACATCGAGGAAAACAAAGCCTTTTCCATCTAATGTAGGCATTGTAGGTGAAAGTGCAGGTCGTTCTACACCTTCCATTCGGCCAACAACTAATAGTCCAGCTGTCATTAATGCGCCAGTATTTCCAGCAGAAATACATGCATCAGCATTACCTTCTTTTACTTGGTTTGCCATTAAGACCATAGAAGCATTCTTCTTTCTTCTAACTGCTCTAACTGGCTCTTCCGTTCCTTCAATTACTTCATCTGTATGGATAATCGTTATATTTTTATCATTCGTTAAGAATGGTTTAATTTTTGATTCATCACCAATTAAAGTAATATGTATATCATTCAATTTTTCAACTGCAAGCATCGCACCTTCGACGATGGCTTTTGGGGCATGATCTCCACCCATTGCATCGATAGCTAATTTCATCTTGTTCACTTCCTATTCTTCAATACTTCGGTGGTACATTTCGAATAAGCCATGGAATACATGTTCTTTTTCAACATAGCCATTGATATCAACTGTAGTACGCCTCGGATCTCCTTTTTGCGGTAAAACCTTTGCCTTCGCAATTACTCGGTCATTTGTTTTTACTGGTTTAATAAAAACAAAATTGGATTTAGCTGTAAGAGCTAAATCATCATGAATAACTGCAACTGCTAAAGAATTAGCCTGGGCAAATAAGTGATGACCTCGGGCAATTCCATTTCTACTAAAAGTATGCTCTTCCTTAACGTCAAATATAGAAATGGCACTTTCGTTTAAATGAATATCAATAACTTCACCGATTATTTCATCTACTGGTAGTGATTTTACATCTTCTAATTGCTGAGTGGCAACATTTTTGATGCGCTCCCTTAACTCAGGAATTGATAATTCAAGACGATCAAGACGAATAGTTTGTATGCTCACAGATAATTGATTAGCTAAATCTTCATCTGTAATAAACGGATTTTCTTTTATAATTTTTTTTAACAATTCATGACGATCTTTTTTATTTCTTCTCATATTACATACCTCAACTACTAATTTGTGACCAGGTATTAAATACAGTTTATATTAAAAATACACGTATTACAATAGTTTTTTGACAAACTTTTAATACCTAGTACTAATCTAATTTTTCTGAATTAAATATTCCCGTTCGGTCTAAGTACATTCTTAATTCTTGATATTCATTAGCTTTCCAAAATACATCTGAATTAACAAGAAATGTTGCATCATTTCGCGCAACTTCTAATGCACGATAGTCATGTACCATATCAGCCATTTTAAATTCGGGCAGACCACTTTGTTGTTTTCCAAAGAAATCTCCTGGTCCTCTAAGTTCTAAATCCTTTTCACTTAACTCAAAACCATCGTTTGTTTCTGTCATGATTGTTAGTCTTTCTTTTCCTACTTCACTTTTTGGATCGCCAACTAAAATACAATACGATTGTTCGGAACCTCGTCCAACTCGTCCTCTTAGCTGATGTAATTGTGAAAGTCCAAAGCGATCTGCATCATAAATAACCATCACAGTTGCATTAGGTACATTTACACCTACTTCTACAACTGTCGTTGAAACTAGTATTTGAACATCATTAGCTGCAAATGCCTTCATCACGTCATCTTTCTCTGTTGATGAGAGCTTTCCATGCATCAATCCAACCTTCGCCATATTTTGATAATGAAAAGTTAGAACACTATGTAAATCTAATGCATTCTGAAGGTCTAATTTCTCTGACTCCTCAATAAGTGGACAGATTAGATATGCTTGTCGTCCATTTTTGATTTCTTTACTAATAAAATCTAAAACACGATCAAACATTTCTTGTTTAACCCAATACGTTTCTATTTTTTTACGACCAGCCGGATATTCATCAATGATTGATACATCCATTTCACCAAAAGCTGTTATTGCTAAAGTTCTTGGGATTGGAGTTGCTGTCATAAATAAAACGTCTGGGAAATAGCCTTTTTCTCTTAAAACTCTTCGTTGACCAACACCAAATCGATGTTGTTCATCCGTTATGACAATGCCTAATTTATTAAATTGAACCTCATCTTGAATTAAAGCATGGGTACCGACTAAAATATGTACCTCACCGTTTTTAAGTCGTTCTAGGATTTCACGACGCTTTTTACCTTTTACAGAACTTGTAAGAAGTTCAACATTAACTTCAGTATGTTGTAACATTTTTGCTAATGATTCAAAATGTTGCTCAGCTAAAATTTCTGTAGGCACCATTAATGCACCTTGATAACCATTAAGTGTACATGCATACAATGCAATGGTAGCGACAACGGTTTTTCCCGATCCAACGTCACCTTGTAATAAGCGATTCATTCGATAAGGACTTTCTAAATCTGTGAATATTTCTTGTACAACTCTATTTTGAGCCGATGTCAGAGGAAATGGTAAGGATTGGATTAGTTGTTGAATTTTTTCAATGTTTAAAGTTTTTGGGATACCTTTTGATTGATTACGCTGAATTTTTCGAAGTGCTTGCATTTTTAGTTGAAAAAGAAAAAACTCTTCATAAACAAAGCTTCTTCTAGCTTGTTTTAAACTATTCGCATCAATTGGGTGGTGAAGTAATCTCATTGTTTCTGAACGATTTAAAAGTTTATATTTTAGAATTAGTTCGTTTGGCACTAAGTCATTTATTAAATGTCCATATTTTTTAAAAGACTGCTCAACAAACTTACGCATTGTTTTTACAGACATTTTCCCCTTAATTGAATAGACAGGCTCAATTTCGTGACTATTCGTACGAGAACCAAATACAAGGTCTGATAAGGAAATGGTTTGTTTATGTTGATCCCACTTACCTGAAACAGTTACATGCTCATTTAAATTTAACTTTGTTTTAAAATACGGTCGATTAAAACAAATTACAGTAATTAAGTATCGATCAACTAAAAGTCGAAATGTTAGTCGTGATTTATTTTTGCCAAAATATTGAAGAAGAGGAGCGCTATGAACAATCCCCTCGACAGTCACGCGCTCTTCATGCTTCACTTCTGATAAATCCTTATTTCGAAAATCCTCATATCGATACGGTAAATATTCGATTAAGTCATTTATAGTAAAAATACCCATATCATTTAATTGTGTTTCAGTTTCCTCGCCGACACCACTTAATACAGATACTTTTTGTTCAAGTTCAATACTCACTATTTTTTTAGCGAAACACCAAATATTTTTGCTTCCAATTCACGTCCTGTTGGCGTTGCCGCTAGTCCTCCTTCTGCAGTTTCTCTTAGCGCAGATGGCATTGTTTGTCCAATTCGATACATAGCATCAATTACTTCGTCACATGGAATTCGACTTGTAATACCTGCTAATGCCATATCTGCTGCTACCATTGCGTTAGCAGCACCCATTGCATTTCGCTTAACGCATGGTACTTCTACTAAGCCTGCAACCGGGTCACATACTAAACCAAGCATATTTTTTAATGTAATAGCAAATGCTTCAGCACTTTGACTTGGAGTGCCACCAGCCATTTCAACGATCGCAGCTGCTGCCATACCACTTGCAGAGCCTACTTCCGCTTGACAGCCACCTGCAGCACCTGAAATTGACGCATTATTAGCTACAACAAAACCGAAAGCACCTGATGCAAATAGGAATTCAATCATTTGCATTCGAGTAGGATTTAATTTCTCTTTTACAGCAAAAAGAGTTCCAGGAACTACCCCAGCAGAACCAGCTGTAGGAGTTGCACAAATCGTACCCATTGCAGCATTAACTTCATTTGTAGCAACCGCTTTACTAACAGCATCTAAAAGTAAATGACCTGAAAGAAAATTACCTTTTGCAATGTAATTTTGTAGTAATACAGCGTCTCCTCCAGTTAAACCTGTTGGCGAGTGAACACCTGCAAGACCTCTTTCAACTGCCTTTTCCATAACAACAAGATTTTGCTCCATTTTACCGATAATCTCTTCACGACTTCTTCCTGTAAACAACATCTCTTGTTGAATCATTATTTCTGAAATTTTAACATTTTTTGATTCAGCTAATTCAACTAATTCAGCAACATTTTTAAACATTTGAGTTCCCCCTCTCCTTAATCAACCATTTTCGTAACGCGAATGATATGTGGTAAAGATTCAATTTCTTTAATTACTTTATTATCTAGATCTTGGTCGACCTCAATTGCCATCAAAGCAATTTGTCCGACTTCTTTACGTGAAACTTCCATATGGCCAATATTTACCGCATATTTCATTAGGACATTTGTTACACCAGCAATTGAACCAAAACGGTCATTATGAACAACAAGGATCGCAGGGTAATTACCCGAAAGTTTAAGTTCAAATCCATTCAATTCAATAATTTCAATTTTTCCACCACCGATTGAAATTCCAACTAATTCAAATGGTTGGTCATCATCGAGAATAGAAATTTTCACTGTATTTGGATGCTCCGTTACTGCATCTTCTTCAACGAAATCAATTGACATCCCTTTTTCTTGTGCAATATTTAATGATTCTGGAATACGCTCGTCAAATGTATCAAAATCCAATAATCCACCGATAAGCGCAACATCTGTACCATGTCCACGATATGTTTTAGCAAATGAACCATATAATGAAATCAAAATCTTTTTTGGTTCTTTTCCATAAAGATTTCTTGCTACACGACCAATTTTAGCCGCTCCCGCTGTATGTGAACTAGAAGGGCCAATCATAATTGGACCAATTATGTCAAAAACACTTTTATATTTCATCACGTTTCCCCCAATACGTTATTGTAAAAGCGTATTTTATTTAGTTTTTGTTTTGTAAGAACAAATCATTTATATAAAAAGTTGGTATTATGGACAACAATGTCCACTTTATAGTGTAATACGAAATTCTACAGAGTTCTACGTTATTTTACATTAGTCTTTAAATAAATTACAAAAAAAAAGAAGAAGTGGATCACACTTCCTCTTTTATCTTGCTATATTTTATCTTATTCAATCGAAAAAATATATGAATATAAAGGCTGGTTTCCGTTATGAACTTCAACTTCTAAGTGATCAAAGCTCTCTTCGGCAAATTCAACTAATTTTGAAATTTCTTCATCTGAAACATCTTGACCATATAAGATGGTTAAGATTTCAGAATCTTCATCAATCATATCTTGTAATAATTTTTTTGCGGCCTCTAATTGATTTACATCTGTTGTAACAATTTTACTTTCAAGGATTCCCATGAAATGATCTTTTGTTATTTCTACACCATCAATTTCAGTATCTCGAACCGCATAAGTTATTTGACCTGTTTTAACTGTCTTTAATGCATCTTGCATTCCTGATTTATTTTCATCTAATGATGCCGTAGGATTAAATGATAATAAAGCTGACATACCTTGAGGTACAGTTTTAGACGTTACCACTGCTACATTACATTCTGCAACAGATGCAGCTTGCTCGGCAGCCATCACGATATTTCCGTTGTTAGGAAGTACAATAACATTTTCTGCGTTGCATTGTTCAATCGCTTTTACAATGTCTTCTGTACTAGGATTCATTGTTTGGCCACCTTCAATTACAACAGTTGCCCCAATACTTTCAAATAATGCTTTAATCCCTGATCCCATAGCTACCGTAACGATACCAAATTCTTGTTTTTCAGTAGATTGTGTAGACTCATTTTTAGAAGGAGATTCATTTGAAACCTCTTCATGTAGTAAGTTAGTATGTTGTTCGCGCATATTTTCAGCTTTTAGTTTTAAAAAGCTTCCAAATCGTTGACCTAAATTAAATACTTCCCCAGGGTACTCAGCGTGAATATGAACTTTTACAATTTCATCATCAGCAACTACTAATAAAGAATCACCCCATGCACTTAGCTCTTTACGGAATGTGTCTATGTCAAAAGGATGTTTATTTAATTTATCTTTTTCAAATCGCACCATAAATTCAGTACAGTATCCGTAAACAATGTCTTCAGTATTTAACATACTTTGTACATTTCGATGTTCTGCTTCAACAAGTTCCTCTAGAGAAAGAGTCGCCTCAGCACCTTCTAGAGAAATTTCTTCACCTTTTAATGATGCTAAGAAACCTTCATAGACAAGTACTAAACCTTGACCACCGCTATCGACTACACCTACTTGTTTTAACACTGGCAGTAAGTCTGGGGTACGGTTTAAAGATGCATGTGCTTCAATAATTGTATCCTCAAGAAAAGGAATAAATTCTTCATGTGTTTTTGCTATGACAACTGCTTTTTTTGCTGTTTCTCTTGCAACTGTTAAGATTGTTCCTTCAATAGGCTTCATAACAGCTTTATAAGCAGTTTCTACCCCCGCTTCTAATGCTAAAGCAAAATCAGTTGTTGAAATTGTATCCTTTGTTTCAATAGATTTAGAAAAACCTCTAAATAATTGAGAAAGAATTACACCAGAATTTCCACGCGCCCCCATCAATAAGCCCTTTGCAAAGCTTTGACCAACTTTCCCTACATGACTATTTGGTTTTTCTTTTACTTCCTTTGCTCCAGAAGTAATCGAAAGATTCATATTTGTTCCAGTATCACCATCTGGTACTGGGAATACATTTAATGAATCTACAAATTTTACATTTTTCGTTAAGTTATTTGCACCTTGAATCACCATATCTGCAAATAATTTACCGTCAATACGTTTTATCGACACAAATTCTCCTCCTTAATGCGTCTTTACAGGTTAGCTACTTTCACACCTTGAACAAAAATATTAACAGAGTCAACTGACAAGCCTAATGTTTGATCAAGAGTATACTTCACTTTATTTTGTACGTTATTAGCAACTTCAGAAATCTTCGTACCATAGCTTACAATTATGTACATATCGATATTAACGTCCTCACCTACTTGGCGAACAATAACACCTTTTGTAAAGTTATCTTTTTTTAGGATTTCTGTAAGACCATCCTTAATTTGTTTCTTAGAAGCCATTCCAACAATACCGTAACAATCAATGGCAGCTCCACCAGCAATTGTAGCGATCACATCTGTACCAATCTCGATTGTTCCATATTGAGTTTTCATTTCTAATGACATAATTTGGTCCCCCTTATTGGATAATCCAAGTATAGTTAGTTATACTACTTACTTATTATTGTATACCTTTTTCCAAAATAATTCTATTGACTCACTACTATTATTAGCATTTCAATAATATTCATGGTTAATTATAGAAAATACAATTATTGATGAATTTCTTTTTAATAAGTCTAAGGTCCCTCTTTAATATTTAGTATATCATACATTTCGATGTCAAGGTTTTTTTCTTGAACAACTTACCAATAACTGTTGCATTAAGCAGAGCGGTATGATAAATTATAGTAGTGTTTGAATGAAAATAATCATTGAAATGTTATTCCGTTTTTTGTTAGGAGGGAAATAGATGGCTCGTGTTTGTGTAATCACAGGAAGAAAGTCTCGTTCTGGTAACAGTCGCTCTCACGCTATGAATGCTTCAAAACGTACTTGGGGTGCTAACCTTCAAAAAGTTCGTATTTTAGTAAACGGTAAACCAAAGCGTGTTTACGTTTCAGCGAGAGCATTAAAATCAGGTAAAATTGAGCGCGTTTAATTTATTAACGTACTAAAAAGCATAGCGATTCGCTATGCTTTTTTACTTTTTTTATGTTTCCTGTTGCCTTTAACCAAAAAACCCTACTTCAACTAAAGCTAAGCGTCTTTTTTAAATGTACTCAGCATGGCACGAACAAGTCCGCCAAGAAATCTAGGTAATTTAATCGTATAAAATCTCATGCTTTCCCTCCTACAAGCTTTCTAGCATTTTTAAGGAAAAGATTAATCCTATTACATTCTACTTGCGATGAGCGAAAACTATGACATGAAATTGTTAATCTTTGCTCCTTACTACTAATGCTATGCCTTCGCTAAATGAAATAGACCCTTCACTCTCTAGCAGTTCATTGCTTACACATAGTGATGATCCAATCTCCAATAAATGATTAGTTAGTGGGTATTTAAAGCCCTTTAAAGTTAAATTTTCTACTTTAGCACCTAATGAAAAAAAGGATACGTATTTAAAATGCTCCAGTTTAGTAATAAAATGGGTACCTTCCTGAATGACATATATTTCGTTATATTCATCAACGATTTTTATTGGAACACCAGAATTCATAAATTTTATTAATAATGACATACTGCCAAATTCATGATCTAAACGTTTTCCGGTTACACAATGGATAAAAATCTTTTCTGGTTTTTGTTTAATTGCCCATTGAACAGCAAGTTCTAAATCTGTTTCATCTTTTTCAGGGGGGTAAATAAAAACATTTGGGACAAGCCTTTTTATCTTTTCTAAATTTTCATCGCTTAAAGAATCAAAATCACCAAATATTGCCTCTGGGATTAATCCTTCTTCAATTAAGTAATGCGCTCCATTATCTACCCCAATCAGTAACTGGTTTTCGTCTTTCTGAGTAATTTCAGTAATTGTATTCGATTTCGGTCCTGCACCTACAATATGTATAATCAACTTATTTTCCACCTTTAAAAAAAATGCAATCGAATGTCGATTGCATTTTTTGTTTCATAATTAGATTTTCCATGCAATTTTAGATGATTACATTATCCTCTAATTTTCGCTATAGCTTCTTTTCTATCTTCCTTATTATAAACTGCTGAACCGGCTACTAATACGGTAGCACCTGCTTCTATACAAATTTTAGCTGTATGCTCGTCAACGCCACCGTCTATTTCGATTTCAACTGATAAATTGCGTTCTTTAATCAAATTAGCAACTTGTTTAATTTTAGGAACAACTGATTGAATAAATTTCTGTCCTCCAAAGCCTGGATTTACTGTCATTAAAAGGACCATGTCGACATCATCAATAATCTGTTCAATTGTTGAAACTGGCGTCGCTGGATTAAGAACTACACCTGCTTTAATACCAAATGATTTAATTGTTTGGATCGTGCGGTGCAAATGTGTACAAGCTTCAACATGAACCGTAATAATGTCCGCTCCAGCTTTTACAAATTGTTCTATGTATTGATCAGGTTTTTCAATCATTAAATGTACATCTAGTGGAAGCTTCGTCACTGGTCTAATTGCTTCTACAATTAGTGGTCCAATTGTAATATTTGGTACAAAATGACCATCCATTACATCGACGTGAATATAATCTGCTCCTCCACGCTCTACATCTAAAATTTCTTCTCCAAGTTTAGCAAAATTCGCTGAAAGGATTGATGGTGCAATTTTAACCATGATTAATACCTCGGCTTTCTATCTCTTATTTCTTCTATGAATGATACATAATGATCATATCGTTTAGGAGAAATTTCCCCACTTTCAACCGCAGCTTTTACAGCACATTTTGGTTCTTTTAAGTGGGTACAACCTCTAAATTTACATTCTTGACTTTTTTCTCGCATTTCTACAAAACAAAACGATAAATCTTCGGATTCGATTCCCATAAATTCCAATGAACTAAAACCAGGAGTATCTGCCACTAGCCCTTGTCCAATTTTTATTAATTCAACATGTCTAGTTGTATGTTTTCCTCGACCTAAATGAGAGGAAATAATTCCCGTTTTTAAATCTAGCTCTGGATTAATCGCATTTAGTAAAGTTGACTTACCAACGCCAGATTGTCCTGCAAACACAGATATTTTATTTGACATATGTGGAAGTACTTTTTCTAATCCTTCCTCAGTTTTTGAAGAAGTTAAACATACTTCATATCCAATTTGGCGATAATAAGAAACGTATTCGTACACTAGTTTTAATTGTGCTTCTGAACACAAATCAATCTTTGTAATGACAATTAAAGGTTTAATTTCATTAAACTCTATTAAAACAAGGAATCGATCTAATAATATTGGAGAAAAATCGGGCTCTACAGCTGAAAAAACTAAAATTGCTTGATCAACATTTGCAATTGGAGGTCGAACAAGTTCATTCTTTCGCTCCTTAATTTCAAGTAGATAACCTTCTCCACTTTTTTCGATATGATATTCTACCTCATCTCCAACTAAAGGTGTTATTTTCTTATTACGAAAATTACCTCTACCACGACAAGCAACTACTGTCTCATCTGTTTCGACATAATAGAATCCACTCAATGCTTTTATGATTTTGCCTTCTGGCATATACTCACTCCTACAGCTCTTTAATTCGATGGATAAGGTACATCTCTTTCTGCAATAACTTGACCATCTTTAACAATTTTATAGGAAGCAGTTTGTCCAGGATCAATTGTCACTTCTACTGGTATAGTAGTTGTTTCGGTGATCGATTTTGAAATTGCAGGTTTTTCACCATTATTATTTTTATCCCTAATATATACCTCTATTAGCTGAGGTGAACTAGGATTTGTTGGGGTATATGGTACTTGTAGATTGATTGTTACTTTTTTTGTCTTTTCTTTTTGTTTTCCAGACGAAATAACAACATTTAATGTATCCCCTTCTTTTACTGCAACGTTAGCGGATGGAGATTGTGAAATAACATGATTTTCAGCAACTGTTCCAGAATCTTCCTTCGTTACGTTAAGCTTTAGGTTATTGTCACCTGCATAGGTTTCAACATCTTTTCTAGACCATCCTTTTAGGTCACGAAGAGTGATCGTAGATGCCCCTTTACTAATCCATACATTTAAATCCGTTTCTGATGGAACAACTTCAGCCCCAACGTTCGGAGATTGGTCGATTATTTCACCTTCTGATTCATCATTTTCGATAAAATGCGTCGTAACAGAGCGATAATCGTCTTGTAATCGAGATTTTATCGTGTTGTATTTGAAGCCTTTTAAGTCTTCCATCTCGTTACTTTTTTTACCTTTTGATTTATAGATCGTTATCGATGAATTTTCTTTAACAGTTTCCCCAATATTAGGAGAAGTTTTAACTACTTTCCCTACATCAACTTCATCATCAAAGATTTCTTTAGGATCGCTTATCTTTAACCCTTTTGATGCAAGCAACGTAACCGCACTTTCGTATGTCATATCCTTAACATCTGGAATTTCTACATCTTCAGGTAAAAATAATGCAGGAATCAATGTTATTGCTAATAAACCACCAATTAAAAGTGCAATAAATGTACCTATAATAAACTTTGCAAAAGAATTTTTCTTCTTCCGTTTTAATTTATCAGGTTCATTTTTGACAGCTTCTTTTTTGACAGGTTCTTTTTTGATTGGTTCTTTTTCTTTAGTTGATTTTTTCTTTGATGGTACGACAACAGTATCATCATTAGTTGATACAGGAATATCCTTTATGATCGGAATTACCTTCGTTTCATCATCATTTGTAGGGATCACAAAAGGTTTTTCATTCAAACGATCACTATCCAAAGCAGTTTGTAAATCTAGCTTCATCTCATCTGCTGTATCATATCGATAAAAGATATCTTTGGCAGTAGCTTTTAAAACGATATTTTCAACGCTTTGTGGTATTTCTGGATTAAATTTTGTTGGTGGCGGAACTTCACTTTGTAAATGTTTTAATGCGATTGCAACTGCACTCTCACCCGAAAATGGTAGTTTTCCAGTTAAAAGCTCAAACATTACAATTCCTAAAGAATAAATATCTGACTTTTTATTCGCAACGCCACCTCTTGCTTGTTCAGGTGAAAGATAGTGAACAGAACCAAGTACTGAATTTGTTTGTGTAATTGTTGCAGCTGTCGAAGCTGTTGCAATTCCAAAATCAGTAATTTTTACATTTCCTTCTTTATTGATTAAAACATTTTGCGGTTTTACATCTCTATGAACGATTTGAAAATGATGCGCATGAGCTAATGCTGAGGCTAATTGCTCCATAATCCTCAATACTTCTTTTGGCTTTATAGGTGTATGATGCTGAATATACTCCTTTAAAGTCTCACCTTCAACGTATTCCATGACGATATACTGTAATCCATCTTCTTCCCCAACGTCATATGAGCTTACGATATTTGGATGAGAAAGCGAAGTAACTGAATATGCTTCACGTTGAAATCTTCTTAAGAAGTCAGGGTCATTTGAAAAATCAGCTTTTAACATTTTTACAGCTACATCTCGATCTAATATCATATCACGGGCTAAATAAACGTTTGCCATACCGCCAACACCAATTAATTTTAAAATCTTATATCGGTCGTTTAGGCGTCTACCAATCATCACGCTCATCATCACCCTTTCTCTATATTTCTAGGCTCAAACTTAATAATGGCAAGCGTGATGTTATCTTCTCCACCAAGATCATTTGCGATTGAGATCAACTGGTTACCAAGAATATCGATTGGTAGATTTTCATTTAATTTTTCATTAAAAAGTTCATTTGATATTTTATTCGATAAACCATCTGAACATAAAATGATTAAATCATCTTCTTCCCAAGTTAAAGTTTTAATATCAACATCAACTGTTTCCTCGGTACCAAGTGCTCGCGTTATAACATTTTTACGAGGATGAATTTCTGCATCCTCCATAGAAATTTGCCCAAATTTAACAAGTTCAGCGACAAAAGTATGATCTTCTGTTATTTGCTTGAACCCTTCATCATTTCTCAAATAACTTCTACTATCACCTATATGAGCAATCGTAAAAAATAAAGGAGTACAAATAATCGCTTCAAGGGTTGTCCCCATACCCTTGCACTCTTCATTTTGCTCTGAATGAACTAATAAGTTTGTATTTAATTGCGCTACAATATTTTTTAGCCATGATTCGGCTTCTACCGGTGTTTCAAAATTACTTGTATTTTTCCACTCTGCTTCAAGGAAATTGATCGCCATCATACTTGCAACCTCACCCGCTAAATGGCCACCCATACCGTCAGCAACTACAGCTAATACGATTCCTGAATCGTTCGTAAATATACCTACGCTATCTTCATTATGCTCTCGAACTTTCCCCGTATCAGTTTGAAAAAAAGTTTGCATTGTTTCACCTCGTCTCCTCTTTACGCTCCTTTGCACGCAACTGTCCACAAGCTGCATCTATATCATGACCTTGTTCACGACGAATTGTAACATTAACTCCATTATTTTTAAGTACTTTTTCAAATGCAAAAATTTGTTCCTTAGGTGTTCTTACGTAATCTCTTTCAGGTACATAGTTAACTGGAATTAAATTAACATGACATTTAACTCCTTTAAGTAACTTAGAAAGTTCTTCAGCATGCTCAACTTGGTCATTTTCACCACCGAATAAACCATATTCAAACGTTACACGTCTACCTGTTTTTTCAACATAGTAACGAACAGCGTCCATTAAATCCGGTAATTTGTATGCACGATTAATTGGCATTAATTTAGAACGTAACTCACTGTTAGGAGCATGTAATGAAATCGCAAAATTAATTTGAAGTCCCTCATCAGCAAAGTTATAGATTTTTGGAATGATTCCACTTGTTGATACTGTAATATGTCTTGCACCAATGTTAAGACCTTTTTCAGAATTAACAATTCTTAAGAAATCCATTAAACCATTATAGTTATCAAATGGTTCGCCTATACCCATAACTACAATTGAGCTAACTCTTTCTTCAACTTCATCAATAGCACGTTGTACTTCTAATACTTGTGCAACGATTTCACCTGCTTCAAGATTTCGTTTTAAACCGCCAAGAGTCGATGCACAAAAAGTACATCCAATTCGACAACCTACTTGTGTCGTTACACATACAGAATTGCCATAATTATGTCTCATTAAAACAGTTTCAATCGAATATCCATCATGTAATTCAAATAAAAATTTCATCGTACCATCTGAAGAGGTTTGTTTAACTAATGTTTTTAATGTCGTTATTGTAAAATTCTCTTCAAGTAACATACGTAGCTCTTTTGGAATATTTTGCATTTCTTCGAAGCTTTCAACTCGTTGTACGTATAGCCAATTATAAATTTGCTTTGCACGGAAAGCCTGCTGCTTTTGCGCCTTTAACCAATCCTCTATATCACTCACTTTTAACGAGTAAATTGAGGGTTTATGCGTTTTTTCTATTTTGACTGAATTTGTAGTATTTTCTAATTTCAACGTTACACCTTCTTCCTTAATCTTGCAATAAAAAATCCATCCGTTCCAAAATAATGTGGTAGTAGCTGTACATACCCTTTTTGAACCGATTTATTTTCATTTAATTTTTCCGGAACATGATCAATTAATGAATGATCTAATTCATAATCGTGATGCTCATCTAAAAAAGCTTCGACCACATCAATATTTTCTTCATGTCCAACTGTACAAGTGCTATATACTAAAGTTCCACCTGGCTTAACCAACTTTGAAGCTTCGTCTAAAATAGACTTCTGAACTCTTTGTAAATTCGTTACATCAGTAGGGCTCTTTTTTAATAAAATATCTGGTTTACGTCGAATAACCCCTAAACCAGAACAAGGTGCATCTACTAATACTTTGTCAAATAATCTTCCTTCAAACTCTTCTGGTGCTTTTCTTGCATCTAGAGCTTTCGTTTCTATATTATCTAACCCTAAACGATTAGCTTGTTCTTTTATCAACTTTACTTTATGCTTGTGTAAATCCAATGAAGTGACTGACCCAGTACCGCCTAACAACTCAGCAATATGTGTTGATTTACCTCCAGGTGCTGCACATGTGTCTAATATATCTTCACCCTTTTCAACTCCAAGTGCTTGTGCAACTAACATCGAGCTTTCATCTTGAATTGAAAGGAAACCTTCTTTAAATGCATTCGTATGAGCAACATTTCCTTTTTGGATTTCTATTGCAAATGGAGACAGTTTGCCTTCCTTAACCTGTACCCCTTCATCTTCAAGCATTTTAAGAACTTCTTCTCTAGTTGCTTTCATTGTATTGACTCTTGCAGTTTGAAACGGTGGAAGTATGTTCTCTTCACAAATTCTTCTTGTTTCTTCTTCTCCGAATTCTTTTACCCATTGTTCAATTAACCATTTTGGATGATTCGTTTGAATTGAAAGCTTTTCGATTGGGTCCTTTATTTCATCGATTGATCGTAAACCATTTCTTTGGATATTTCTTAAAACCCCATTTACTAAAGAAGCAATTCCTTTATGTCCTCGCTTTTTAGCAATATTAACAGCCTCATTTAAAACTGCATGAGGAGGTATACGATCTAAAAAATGCAATTGATATAATGAAAGTTTTATTAAAATATAAACCCATTCTTCTAATTTCTTCTGATTTTTAATGAATGGTTCTAAATAAAAATCTAATAATTGATCTCTTTGGATTGTTCCATAGATTATTTCTGTTAATAGTCCCGAATCAGCCGAAGATAAATCATTCTTTTGAATATAGTTATTTACTAACAAATTACTATACGATTGATTTTTATAAACTGAAAGAAGAGCCTCCAAGGCAATCTCTCGTACATTTTTACTCATGTTATTCTCCTAACTTCATTCCACGTTCAATAAAAGAACCTGCACCATTAATATATTGCTTTGCTTCCATACGCTTTTTACCAGCAGGCTGTATATCAGTAATTTTGATAGCAGTATGATTACCTGTTGCTACTAATATGCCATCGTTTAAAACATCAATTATTTCACCTGGTGTAGAATTTTGATTCGTATTTACTTTTTCACCCCACCAAACTTTTAAAACTTCTCCGTTTAATGTAGTATAAGCTACTGGCCAAGGGTGTAAACCTCTTACATGATTATAAATCTCTTCACCAGTTTTTGACCAATTTATTTGTTCTTCCTCACGCTTAATATTTTTTGCAAAGCTAACTTTACTTTCATCTTGCTTCACTGCAGTCATTTCACCTTTTAATAATGGTGGGATTGTTTCTGAAAGTAAATTCGCACCAGCAATACTTAATTTATCGTGAAGCGTTCCAACGTGATCTTTTTCTTCAATCGGAACAACGACTTTGGCTAACATATCACCTGCATCTAACTTTTCAACCATATACATAATTGTTACACCAGTTTCACTCTTGCCTTGAATGATCGAATAGTGAATTGGAGCTCCACCTCGTAATTCTGGCAACAATGAAGCATGTACATTTATACAACCAAATTTAGGAGCTTCAAGAATATCTGTCGGAAGAATTTGTCCAAAAGCTGCAGTTACGATTAAGTCTGGCTTCAATGCCAATACTTTTTCTGTTTCTTCTGGAAGTCTAATTTTTTCAGGTTGTAAAACTGGGATATTATGTTTTAAAGCTTCTACTTTAACAGGTGGTGGAGTTAGCACTCGTTTTCGACCAACAGGGCGATCTGGCTGAGTTACTACACCTACTACATCATATCCTTCTTCAATTAATCTTCTTAAAACAGGAACAGAAAAATCTGGCGTCCCCATAAAAACAATCTTTGTCATTTTTTTGCCTACCCTTCTAATTCACTTTCTTCATAGTATTTCGAGACTTTAGAAGTGAATAAAACTCCATTTAAATGATCAATTTCATGTAAAAGTGCACGAGCTAAAAATCCACGAGCTTCTATAATAAAATATTTTCCACGTTTATTTTGTGCTTTGATTTTTGCATAGCTAGGTCTTGTTACATCACCATATAAGTTAGGGAAACTTAAACAACCTTCAACATCAGTTTGCTCGCCCTTTGTTTCCATTACGATTGGATTAATTAAATCAATTCTTCCATTCTCATCTTCAACATCAACAACAGCTACTTGTTGCAGAATTCCAACTTGTGGAGCGGCTAAACCAACACCATCTGCTGCCAGCATTGTCTCATACATATTATTTAAAAGTTTTACTAAATTTTTATCAAATGTCGTCACTTTTTCACAAGGTGTTTCAAGAACGTCATTTGGATATTCTACTATTTTTAATAAAGCCAATTTCACAACTCCTATCTTGATTGTACGTTAAATTTATTTTCTAAAAACGACCTTCGTCTTATGTTTGTTGGGGTCTGACCAGTTGCCTCCACTTTTCGTCCAGGCTTTAGCCCCTCGAGGTGTCGGGGCTGACCAGTCGCCTCCACTTTTCGTTACATAAACATAGTAGGTTGAAAGTCGATTGTTAATTGTAGTTTGCCTTTGTCTGTTTCGTCTTGGTAGTATTGTTGGATTCGGTTTAGCACGTCATAGAGTGCAGGTTCAGATTTGTATTTTATCACACATTGATATCGAAAATGGTCTTTTATTTTTGCGATTGGTGATGCGACTGGTCCGAGTACGATTGATCCTTCTGATAAGTACTCTCTTAAATACCCTGCAATTTGTTCGCTTACTTTTACTGTTTTTATCAAATCATTATGTGCTATTGAAATTAAAACTAAATAATAAAAAGGTGGATATCTAAATGAGCGTCTTATTTTCATTTCTTCTTCATAAAACGCTACATAGTCCTGAGTTTTAGCTAATTCAATACTATAATGCTCTGGTGAATATGTTTGTATAACTACTTCACCAGGTTTTTCATGACGTCCAGCTCTTCCACTTACTTGTGTCAATAAGCTAAATGTTCGCTCACTTGCTCTGAAATCAGGTAAATGAAGTGAACTATCTGCAGCTAAAACACCAACCAATGTAACATTTGGAAAATCAAGTCCTTTTGCAATCATCTGTGTACCTAGTAATATATCAGCCTCACCGTTACCAAATTGCTTAAGCATTTTTTCGTGGGCACCTTTACGACTAGTCGTATCATTATCCATCCTGATGACTCGTGCTTCTGGGTACGTTTTTGTAATAGCTTCCTCTACCTTTTGCGTTCCAGTTCCAAAAAATCGAATATGTTCACTTTGGCAAGATGGGCATTGTTTTGGCATATAGGTTTCATATCCGCAATAATGACATTTTAGATGATGGTTATGTTTATGATAAGTTAAGGAAACCTCGCAATGGGGGCACTGAATTGTGTAACCACAATCCCTACACATTACAAACGAAGAATAGCCTCGACGGTTTAAAAATAAGATGATTTGTTCCTTCTTCTCTAATCGATCCAATATTTTTTCATGTAAAGCTGTAGAAAACATCGTACGATTACCGATTCTTAACTGCTCTCTCATATCGACTATTTCCACTTCAGGTAATGGGCCTTGATTAACCCTTTTAGACATTGTATTTAACTCATAAACACCTTTACCAGCTCTAGCAAATGATTCTAGTGTAGGAGTCGCACTTCCTAAAACGATCGGACAATGATGATATTCTCCTCTCCAAATTGCAATATCTCTTGCATGATATCTTGGATGTTCATCTTGTTTATAAGTTGTCTCATGTTCTTCATCAATGATGATCATGCCAATGTTTTCAAATGGAGCAAAGATTGCTGAGCGGGCACCCACTACTACCTTAACTTCTTTTCTCTGAATCTTTCTCCATTCATCATATTTCTCACCAATAGATAGACCGCTATGTAGAACTGCAACATCATTTCCAAATCTACTTTTAAAACGACCTACAATCTGTGGGGTAAGTGAAATTTCTGGTACTAATACGATTGCTTCTTTTCCTTCAGATAGGACCACTTGAATGGCTTGCAAATAAACTTCTGTCTTTCCACTACCTGTTACCCCATGTAAAAGATGAATCTTATTCTTTCTTTCATGAAATGAAGAAACGATTTGCTCAAATGCAATCTGTTGTTCTTCTATTAGTGGTAAAGGCTTAGAACGTTCAATTTCCCTACCTTCATAAGGGTCACGATAAACTTCAACTGTTTTAATTGAAATTACCTCGTTTTTCTCTAATGTCTTAATAGGTGAATCAGTGATGCCAAGACATTCTTTTAACTCCTTCACACTTGTTTGACCATTCATACGTAAGTATTCAATAATGTCTTTTTGTTGTGGAGATTTGATGATAGGTAATTCTTCGTCTAATACCTTTAATAGTGACACTACACGTTCTGTTTTTTTATTTGCTTTATTTTTCACTTCATATTCAATTTCAAGCAATCCTTCTTTAATTGCTCGTTGAACTAATGAAATTTTACTAACTAGACTTTCTATTTCAGTCCATTCTCTTCTTTTTACGATCGAAAATAGATTTGCTAATTCAGGAGCTAATTGATCTAATGCTTCTTCAGATGTTACTTGAACATGTTTTTTATATACAGCTTTAATAGCAGTCGGAAGCATTGCTTGATATGCAGAAATGAAAAAACAAAGTGTTTTTTGAGATAGATAAGAACCTAAAAGAAGAAGTTCTTCTGTTAAAACTGGCATGACATCAAGAACTTCTTCAATTTCTTTAACCTTCTCTACATTCGTTGTTTCTTTTATAGACAATACGAATCCTTGAACTTTCCTAGGCCCAAATGGAACAATTACTCGCATTCCAGGTTGTATTGCATCCTGCCATCTAGTTGGTACTTTATAATCAAAAGGACGGTCTGTTTGTCTGACTGATACATCAACTAAAACTGATGCGTATGTCATCTTTCTACCTCATTTAATAAGTGATGAACTTCAAGTAGTAATTCTTCTGCTACTTCTTTTTTACTCATTTTAGGAAGTGGCTTAACTTCACCATTACGCTTAAAAATGGTGACAATATTCGTATCAGATCCAAAACCAGCCCCTGCTTTTGTTACATCATTAGCAACAATCATATCAGCATTTTTCTTTAAAAGTTTACTTTTTGCATACTCATCTACTTGATCAGTTTCTGCAGCAAACCCTACTAAAATTTGATGTGTTTTATGTTGACCTAAAGTTAGAAGAATATCTTTCGTACGTTTAAAAGCAATTGAAAGATCACCATCAGCTTTTTTCACTTTTTGATCATAAGTAATTGAAGGAGTATAATCAGCAACTGCTGCTGTTTTTATTACAACATCCGCTTCATTATAATAAGACCAAATCGCTTCAAACATTTCCTCAGCAGATTCAGTTTGGATAAATTTACACCCTTCAGGTGGCGTTAAATTAGTTGGTCCAGAAACGAGAATTACCTCTGCTCCTAAAGAAACTGCAACTTCTGCAATACTATAGCCCATCTTGCCCGTTGAATGATTTGAAACAAATCGAACGGGATCAATTTTTTCAACTGTTGGGCCAGCGGAAATAATAATTTTTTTACCTTTTAATAAACCAACTTCTCTTTGGAAATGTTCATTTACGAATTGAACGATTTCTTCCGGCTCTGCTAATCTACCTTTTCCAACATAGCCACATGCTAAATATCCTTCATTTGGCTCAATAAATCGATGACCAATCTCTTTCAATGTGTTCATATTCTTTTGAACAATTGGATGGTTATACATATTAACATTCATAGCAGGTGCGATCCAAACTGGTTTTGTTGCAGCCAGTAATGTTGCCTGAATCATTTCATCTCCAAGACCATTTGCTAATTTTCCAATTGTATTAGCAGTTGCAGGAGCAACAATGATTAAATCAGGCCAATCACCTAAATCGATATGTGCAATTTTTGAACTATCTTTTTCATCAAAAGTATCTATATAAACATCATTTCTTGATAAAGCTTGAAACGTTAAAGGTGTCACAAATTTTGTAGCGGATAAGCTCATCATTACTTTAACGTCATATCCTGTTTGTACTAGTTTACTTGTAAGTGCTGCTGCTTTATAGACTGCAATTCCTCCTGTAACACATAGGAGAATCTTTTTTTGTTCCACTCACCTTCACCCTTTCAAATTTTATTCTTTCTATGTTATATGTCAAAAAATAGGTCTTTTGGACGTTCTATGTCTAAGATACCACAAATATGATTGAATAAATGTTATAGGCTTTTCTAAAAAAAGCTCACCAATGAGCTGATCTTCAAAGTCATAAGTCTAGGTGTACTTATCCTTTTTTTAAAGTCAGTGCTTTTCGTCGATTAAACTACTTGGCTATTTTATCACAAAAATAAGACTGCCCCCATTTCTAATCACCACGAAACTTTTAGGAGAGGTGTTAAACACCACGTTGTCCTTTTTAGTCATATGGAAAATTAGCAAATGTTTTGGGACAGCCTCATCACACAGTTAAATATTAATCTTCTTTAACTTCTTCAAGTTTTCTATAAGATAATAGTCCAGCATTAATTTCTTCTAATGCTTTTCCTACAAATTTATCAGATACTGGTTTTTCAACACGAGTATCTTTATTTACTTGCATTTCGCGAGCACGCTTTGAAGCAACTGTTACTAGCGTATATTTTGAGTCTAATTTTGTTAATAAACGGTCAATCGAAGGATATAACATAGTTTATTCGGCCTCCATCATTCTTTTATAATAATTTGCAACTCGTTCACGTTTTAAATGTTCACTTAAAATAATTGCTTTAATACGGTCACAAGCTAAATCAACTTGATCATTTTCAACTACATAATCGTAAGCATCCATCATTTCAATTTCTTCTTTTGCTGCATTCATACGATTCATAATGACATCTTCAGTTTCAGTACCTCTTGTTACAATTCTATTTTGTAATTCTCTCATACTCGGAGGGGCTAAGAAAATAAAAATTCCTTCAGGAAAAGCTTTTTTTACTTGTAAGGCACCTTGAACTTCAATTTCTAGGAAAATGTCTTTTCCTTCGCTTAATGTTTTTTCAACATAATCAATTGGCGTTCCATAGTAATTACCTACAAACTCTGCCCACTCAAGAAACTTATCTTCATTTATTTTCTGTTTGAAATCTTCTTTTGATGTAAAGAAATAATCTACTCCATGTACTTCACCTTCACGAGGATTTCTTGTCGTCATCGAAATACTATATTGCAGATCTAAATCCTTATTATCAAAAATAGCTTTACGCACCGTACCCTTACCTACTCCTGATGGACCAGAAAGTACGATTAATAAGCCTCTTTCATGCCTCATTTATGACCCTACCCTTCTAATTCTAGACAGTTTAATTTATTAAAGGTCAATCTATTGTCACTTCTTTTTGTGTTTAGAGTCAATTAATAAAAAATTAATTCGTCTTCTACTTCACATTGTTACCGGACCTTTGCAACTATAAACAAATCTTTTACATTATTCAATATTTTGAACTTGCTCTCTAATTTTTTCAAGATTATTTTTAATTTCAACAACTTGTTTAGAAATATCTAATGAGTTTGCTTTAGAACCAATCGTATTCACTTCTCGATTCATTTCTTGTACGATAAAATCTAATTTTCGCCCAATTGATTCTTTTATTTGTAACGTTTCATTAAATAATTCTAAATGACTAGTTAGTCGAACTAATTCTTCAGATATGTCACATCGATCCGCAAAGAGCATAATTTCTGTTAATAATCTTTGCTCATCAAACGCTGTTAATTCAACTTCCGCTAATTTCGATTGGAGTTTTTCACGATATGATTTCAAAACAAGAGGAGAATGAACAGTAATCTGTTTTTTACATTCCTCAATTGCTGTTAATCTTTCTATTAAATCTTTTTTTAGTTGACCACCTTCTTTGCACTTAGCATCAAAAAATTGCTGACATGCATTTTCAGAAGTCGTTAATAATAATTCTTCAAAATTATCATTGATTTGTTCTACTTCACTTACTGTAGTAACTTCAGGTAGCTTTAATAAATCGATTGGATTATATAAAGATTTATTTTGATCTTCACCAGAAAGATGTTCAATCGCATTTTTATATTGTTGAATTAAGCCTTCATCTATTTGTAATGAACGTTGTAATAAGCCCTCAATTGTAACAAAAACCTCTACTCGACCTCGACTAGTATACTCAGCTACAATTTTCTTAATTGCATCTTCATATGCTAATAATTGCCTCGGCATTCGAACGATTGTCTCTAAGTATCGATGATTCACTGCTTTCATTTCAATATGTATTTTGTACTGTTCATTTGACAAAATGGCTTTACCATACCCTGTCATACTTACGACCATTGTTCCACTTCCAATACACTAATTTTCTCTCTAATTTATTTCCCAAATTTCATTCAATATGTAAAAGAGAAAAGGTAATAGAGCATACCTCTACTACCTTAAGGAATTATAACATATTTTAAAATGGTTATCCATTTTGTTCGTAAATTATTTTTTCTTAGTAAATAATGCCCCTGCAAGCATAAAAGTTGGAATTGATGATAGCCCTCCAATTAAGAACCAATCTCTAGGCACGATCGGAATCGTTTTGAAAATAGGTTGTAATGGTGGGTAGTAAATAACAACAAGCATTAATAGCATTGAAACGATAACAGCACCAATTAAATATAAATTTCCGAATACATTTCGATGGAAAATGGAACGTTCACTTCTACAATCAAATACATGAATTAATTGAGCTAAAACTAAAGTAGAGAATGCTACTGTTTGTGCGTATTCTAGTTGATTCGGATGTTGATTATACGAAATAATGAAGGCTAATAGTGTGACAAATCCTATTAAAAACCCTCTTGAAATAATTTTCCATCCTAAACCTCTGGCAAAAATCCCTTCTGATAATGAACGAGGACTTCTTTTCATTACATCATCTTCAGCAGAATCAACACCTAATGCCATTGCAGGTAAACCATCAGTTACTAGATTTACCCATAGAATTTGTACTGGAACTAGTGGTAAAGGTAGCGCTAATAACATCGCAAACAACATAACTAAAATTTCCCCTACATTTGAAGCTAATAAATAACGAATAAATTTACGAATATTACTATAAATATTGCGTCCTTCTTTAATTGCAGATTTGATTGTTGCAAAATTATCATCAAGTAATACTAATGCTGAAGCTTCCTTTGCTACATCTGTACCAGTAATACCCATTGAAATTCCAATATCGGCTGCTTTAATGGCTGGTGCATCATTTACGCCATCACCAGTCATTGCTACAATATGTCCATTCGCTTGAAGAGCTTTAACAATTTTCAATTTATGTTCAGGTGAAACTCGGGCAAACACAGCAGCATCTTCAACAAATTCCTGAATCTGCTCTACAGAAAGTGCATCTAATTCTTTTCCTTCTACTACTCTTCCGTTATCTCTTAAGATTCCTAGTTTTCTAGCAATACTAGAAGCTGTTAACTTATGATCCCCAGTAATCATAACCGTCCTAATACCAGCTTCTTTACATTCTTGAACAGCTTGTGCAACTTCTGCTCTTGGTGGATCAATCATCCCTTGTAAACCAATAAAAGTTAAATTGCTTTCGAGATCCCTTTCATCAATGATCGAATTTGGATTTAATGGTTTAAAAGCAATCGCAATTGTACGAAGTGCATTATTTGCATAAGTTTCAATTGTACTTTCCACTGAGTTTTGTCTAAACGTATTTAATTGTTCTTCTCTTTCATGCCATAAAATTGTATTACATTTTGAAAGTAAGACGTCTGGTGCACCCTTTGTAATCACAAATTGCTCACCTGATCGATTTTTTACAACGACCGACATCATTTTCCGTGTACTATCAAAAGGAAGCTCATGTATTCTAGTAAAATTCGAATTTACATATTCACGGTCAATCCCAGCTTTATAACCTGCAACAACAATTGCACCTTCAGTAGGATCACCATCTAGTACGATTTCTTTTTTCTTTTGAATTAATTGTGCATCACTACAAATAGATCCGAAAACAAGAGTTTGAAATAATTGTTTATTTAAAGTTGGATTAATCGTTCTCTCTTTATTCGTAAATTCTCCATCGATTGCATATCCGTTCCCAGATACTTCATAACTAGATCCGCCCGACCAAATATTTGTAACAGTCATTTTATTTTCTGTCATAGTTCCTGTTTTATCTGAACAAATGACTGAAGCACAACCTAATGTTTCAACCGCTTGAAGCTTTCGAACGATTGCTTTCTTTTTAATCATCCGTTGCACACCAAGTGATAAAGCAACCGTTACAATTGCTGGCAAACCTTCTGGAATCGCAGCAACTGCAAGTGACACACCCGCTAAAAACATATGATATAATTCATTTCCTTGATAAACACCGATAAATACAACTAAAGCTGTTAAAAACAATGCTAAAATAATCAATATCTTCCCTAATTGTTCTAATCGTCTTTGTAAAGGTGTAACAATGGTTTCTGTATTTTGAAGTAAATTCGCAATTTGCCCCATTGCTGTTTTCATTCCTGTCGATACGACAACACCTTTACCATTTCCTCGCGTAACGAGTGTTCCCATAAAGCCCATATTATCTTGATCACCAATACCAATATCATCGGTCTGAATTGATTCAAATCTTTTTTGAACCGGAACAGATTCACCTGTTAGCGCTGATTCTTCTATGTATAAACTTGATGCTTCGATTATGCGAATATCAGCACCAATCCGATCGCCACTTGAAAACTTAATAATATCCCCAACAACTAAATCTTTTGAAGGGAGCTTTACAAATTGTCCATCACGCAAAACATTTACTTGTGGAGCAGCCAATTCTTTCAAAGCTTCTAATGATCTCTCTGCCTTAGCTTCTTGAAAATAACCTAAAATCCCGTTAATTAATACAATTGCCATAATCGCAACAGCATCTACTACTTCCTTTAAAAAGATTGATATAATCGTTGCGCCTAATAGTACAAATACCATAAAATCATTAAACTGATTCAAAAATAAAACGAGTTTGGAAGTTTTCACTGATTCCTTTAATTCATTTGCCCCAAAAGTTGCTCGCCTTTTCTTTACCTCCTCATCAGTTAAACCGGAGGAAACATTTGTGTTCGTTACTTGCACGACTTCTTCCGCTCTCATCCGATAAAAATTCATACCCGCGTTCACCCCTAATTAAACATTAGGTAAGTTGTCCCCCTTACCTCTCATAAAAGCATATTCAGACTCGTCCAAATAAATGATATAATGATGAAAATAAATCTAGCTTTTAACCAACTAGAACTGTGACAAGACCAATCAAGATATTGTATGATTGAATTCCATGAGAAATTTCTTGATTGTTTAATTAATGGATATGAGCCAGTTTAAGAATTATGTTGATTTGAGAAATATATTGAATGTAATTAGAAATTAATTGGAATTTTAAGATCGAAATTAGAGGGACAACCTAAAAATACGGTTGTATGGTCTTTTAAAATTTATTATTAAATTTAAAAGCTCAAGACCCCACAGGAACGAGGAAGCTCGGGGAATTTCGCTCCATGGAAAGCGAGTACTCTAAAAGTGGAAATCAACGTTCTATTTTCCATCGATATTGGTTCACATTTAATAACCTCATCATTTTATTGATAATGATTAAAAGTTATAATTTTTTTAAAAATAGTGTTTTAAAGAGTAGGACGTGATACATATGTCTTTTGACGGACTTTTTACAGGAGCTATGACAAACGAAGTAGCTTCTAAACTAACAACTGGAAGAATATCAAAAATTGTACAACCAAGTAACTATGAAGTACTACTTACTGTGAGAGCAAATGGTGCCAATTATAAACTAATAATAAGCGCTCACCCTAGTTACGCAAGATTTCATTTTACAAATCAAAACTACGATACCCCATCTGAACCATCTATGTTTACAATGCTTTTAAGAAAACATTTAAATGGTGGAATCATTGAAAGCATTACGCAGTTAGAACACGAACGAATCGTTAACATTAAAGTTCGTAGTAGAAATGAAATTGGTGATGAACAATACCGAACATTGATCATTGAATTAATGGGTAGACATAGTAATATCCTTTTAATTGATGAAGAAAGACAAATAATATTAGATAGTATAAAGCATGTACCAATGGCTGTTAATCGTCATCGAATAGTACAGCCCGGTGCTACTTATATTTCTCCTCCTAACCAAGAAAAACTTGATCCATTTCAGGTCACTTCTATAGAGGAGTTTAATCAAATTATTACTCAAAGTGATCATTCACCATCCGAAGCAATTGTTCAACATTTCTCCGGAATCTCTCCATTACTCGCAAATGAAATTGTCTATAATGGAAAAGAAGATGTGTATAATTCGTTTAAAACAATCATGAATGAAATACAATTAAAAAAGTTTACTCCTTCACTTTTCCGCTTAGAATCAAGAGAAATGTTTTATTTCATAAATTTATCTCACCTACAAGCTGAACAAACTGTTTTCGACAGCTTAAGTGAGTTGTTAGATGTTTATTACTTTGGTAAAGCTGAACGTGACCGTGTAAAACAACAAAGCGGCGATTTAGAAAAACTGTTACAAAATGAACTGACCAAAAATAAGAAAAAAATTAAAAAGTTACACAAAAGTCTTGAAGATACTGATAAAGCAGATAAAATTCAGTTACAAGGCGAATTGCTTACTGCAAATATGTTTGCACTACAAAAAGGTATGAAAGAAATTGAAGTAATTAATTACTATGACGAAAATGGTGCAACAATGGTCATTCCTTTATCGCCATTAAAAACACCTTCTGAAAATGCACAAGCTTATTTCACCAAATATACTAAGCTTAAAAATTCAGTCGCACATATTGAAGAACAAATTAAATTAACAAAAGAAGAAAATGATTATTTAGAGACAGTTATTCAGCAAATTGAGTCTGCTTCACCACGTGACTTAGAAGAAATTAGAGAAGAGCTTGTGGAGACGGGTTATATAAGAAAGAAAAAATCGAAAAAAGCCCAAAAGTCTAGTAAACAAAAAGTTACATTAGATGAATATATCTCTACTACTGGTGAACAATTATTAGTCGGTAAAAATAATAAACAAAATGATTATTTAACAAATAAACTTGCAAGTAGAGACGAGCTTTGGTTTCATACAAAAGATATCCCGGGCTCTCATGTTGTCATTCGTGCTAAGGATCCTAGTGAAACTGCGATAAAAGAAGCAGCTATTATTGCTGCATATTTTAGTAAAGCACGTCAATCAAGCTCAGTTCCAGTTGATTACACTGAAATTCGCCATGTTAAAAAACCAAATGGTTCCAAACCAGGTTTTGTTATATACGAACAAAACAATACTGTTTATGTAACACCTGATGAAGAACTTGTTTTAAAATTGAAGAAATAAAAAAAAATGGTGCCTATTTAGGGCACCATTTTTACTTATATACCTTAGAGTATAGTAAATATAAATATAGTTGTTCTATAATGCTAACATAAAAAAAGATAAGCTAAAATTCAGCTTATCTCTTATCTTTCATTTTGCAAGTAGCTTAACGCCTGTTTTGTCTTCTCAATATATTCTATGTCATTATTCGAACACATAAATTTGACATTTGTTTGTCCAGTTTCATTTAATTGGCCATTTTCTCCAAGAAGCTGGATTAATCTTTTTACAGTACCACTACTTCCATCAACAATTTGAACATCTTCAGGTAAAATCTTTTTTAAGATGTTTTTATAAAATGGATAATGAGTACAGCCTAAAACAATTGTTCCATATTGCTCAATATTAAATAATGAAAGTTTACTTTTAAAATAATCAATCATAAAATTTTCATCAAAATTTAATTCCTCACAATAATGAACAAGCTCTGGTAAAGGCAATGAGTCTACAATACTTAGGTCGTCCACCCTAGAAATAAGCTCATTATACTTTGTTTGCTTTAACGTAAGTGGAGTCGCAAAAACTAATACTCTTTTACCAGTTGTTCTGTTCATTTCAACAGCTGGTTTTACAGCCGGTTCCATACCGATAATGGGAAAATCATACATTTCTCTCAATTCATTTACTGCAATACTAGTAGCCGTATTACATGCAATTACAAGTGCTTTTACATCTTCTTTAATAATCATTTCAACAGACTTTTTTACAAATGCACTTACTTCTTCCTTCGACTTTGTACCATAAGGAACGTGAAGTGTATCAGCAAAATATAAAAAATCTTCATTTGGTAATTTTTTCAGTGCCTCATTTAAGACAGTTAACCCACCAATTCCTGAGTCAAAAAAAGCTATTCTCATTTCAATTCACCTAATAATTTTAATTTAATGAAGTCATTTGTGAAAGTGTCTACAAATCATAACATTATTCAACAGAGACAAACTTTTACAAATATATAATACTAAATTAACCTAATTATGGATGAATGTAAACTTTTCAGAAAATAGTTAACTCTGCGGTCGATTATTTTTAAAAATGAAAAGCTTCTCATTTCGTGTTTCCGACTTATAGAACATTTAATTTACTAGTTGCTTGTAGTACTCCTGTCACCTAATCTTAAGATAATGATTTTAATATTGTTGAATTAGAAACAATATTTTATATAATATTGTTAGTGAACCAACGGGTGGGAGGATTGACCATGAACAAAGAAGAACAGCTTATAATGGGTTTCAGGAACGTATTTAACAAAATGGTTTGGCTTAATAAGTTTAAGATGGAAGAGGCTCTTAAGGGGTATCAATCTTCTGAAGTACATTGTATCGAATACATTGGAAAAAATGTAGATTCCAACGTGACCAAACTCGCTGATTCTTTATATATGACAAGAGGTGCCATTACTAAAATAACGAAGAAGCTTATAAATAAAGGACTGATTGAAAGCTATCAGAAACCGGATAATAAGAAAGAAGTTTATTTTAGGCTTACTGAGCAAGGAAAAGTAATAGACAATATCCATGAAGAACTACATAAAAAGTTCCGAGAGCGAGATCAAGTAGTATTTGATCAAATAACCGAAGAACAATTCGAGAGTATGCTTAACTTCGTGAACAATTATTGTAGTCATTTAGATGCAGAAATAAAGAAACAAGGGATCGATATAGATCGTATACCTGAATGAATTTGAATAATAAAGAATCACTTGCAGCCAATACTCTATCAGAGGATCGGCTGCTTTTTTTATCCTAATATAATTGTTGACAAGGAAACAAAATCACCGTACGATAAATATGTTTCCCAGGAATCAAAATTATCGTTTTTGAGAGGAGAAATTTTATTGTTCAAATTTAGATCACACAAAGAACAGAAACTAGAACAAACCATAGATAAAAAGGCTTTACTCTTCGGTCTTATGTCCGTCTTTCTTTGCGGAATAGGCTTCAGTATCATCACACCTGTCGTACCATACTTAGTACAGCCTTATATAAGCAATCCCGGAGATCAAGCCATAGTTGTTACGTTGTTGACTTCAGTTTATGCAATATGCGTTTTTTTTGCAGCTCCTGGACTCGGAGCATTAAGCGACAGATATGGCCGCCGCCCAATACTTTTAGTATCCCTTTTAGGTTCCGCCATCGGCTACTTAGTTTTTGGCATAGGAGGAGCTCTATGGGTCCTTTTTGCTGGACGTTTAATAGAAGGGATTACTGGCGGGAGCATAAGCACAATCTTCGCATATTTTGCAGACATCACCCCTAGTGACCAACGAACCAAATACTTCGGGTGGGTAAGTGCCGTTGCAGGTGTAGGCGCAGCTATTGGACCTACTCTAGGTGGTTTACTTGCCAAGTTTGGATATTCAGCACCCATGTATTTTGGAGCAATCATAACTTTACTAAATTTTGTTTTTGGAATCTTATATATGCCAGAGAGCCTTGATATGAATATCAGACTGAAAAAGATTACTTTTGTAAGGTTGAATCCATTCACCCAGTTAGTACACATACTTTCCATAAAAAACTTAAAATGGCTACTCATCTCAGCGCTCCTACTTTGGATACCAAATGGATCATTACAGGCAGTTTTTTCACAATTTACAATTGATACATTCAACTGGGAGCCTGCACTTATTGGACTAATGTTCTCAATTATGGGCGTCCAGGACATCATTTCACAAGGTTTCATCATGCCAAAGCTGTTAATTAAATTTAGTGATTCACAAATAGCAACTCTTGGTATGGTTTCAGAAATTATGGGCTACAGTCTTATTGCTGCATCGGCTTTGTTCACATACTACCCTCTACTTATTGTTGGAATGTTTATATTTGGGTTTGGTGATTCAATCTTTGGGCCATCATTTAATGGAATGGTTTCCAAGACTGTTAATCCTAGTGAACAAGGCAAAATTCAAGGAGGTAGCCAATCTATTCAGGCTTTAGCAAGAATAATTGGGCCGATTATAGGAGGTCAAATCTACGTATCACTTGGTCATGCCGCCCCTGCTTTTATGGGTATAATCCTTATAGCAGTAGCAGCAACAGTATTAAATAAGAATAGGTTTATAAATAGATAAAAGAGGTACTCTTTAGAATACGGCGGTCTTAGGGTTACCGCCTTTTTTCTATCTAGTGATATGGAATAGTAAAAATATCTTGATCAATCAAAAATATACTTCAATCCGACAAAATTTATTTTATAATGAAGTACATGGTTCATAGTTCAGAAACAAGGTGGTTAGTTAAATGAAAGAAGAATTACTTAAAATTTTTGATGAATCTGGTAATCATATAGGAGAAGCCTCTCGAAGTGAAGTACATAAAAAGGGATTATGGCACGAAACATTTCATTGCTGGTTACTCAGTTTAGTAGAAGACAAAGCTTCCATCTATTTTCAAATCCGTAGTCATCTAAAAAAGGATTATCCGAATTTATTTGATATTACTGCTGCTGGTCATTTACTATCTACTGAAACAGTTCAAGATGGATTAAGAGAAGTAAAAGAAGAACTTGGAATAGAAGTAAAAATGGAAGATGTCATCCCTCTTGGCATCATTAAAAATTCGATCATTTTAGAAACGATTAATGATCATGAATTGAGCCATGTTTTTTTACTTAAAAGCAATAAACCTTTTACCGATTTCAACCTACAAAAAGAAGAAGTTTCAGGCATAGTGAAAGCTGATTTCAATCAATTTTATCAATTCGCACATGGTTTAAGAGATACAGTAGAAGTTGATGGTTTTCAAATTACTGAAACAGATGAAAAAATTCCAATACAAAAATCAGTAGATAAAAATCAGTTTGTATCTCACGAAAGTAATTATCTTTTAGATGTTGTTGAATTAATAAAAAATAACATACATAATGAATTTTAATTTTAAGAGCCCTTAATTTGTATGGGCTCTTAGCTATTTCTAAAATTCCATTTTATTACGAAAAGAAAACAATATTTTTATCCTAATGGATTTTCACCAAATCTTGCCCATAATTTTGGAAACATCGATTCTAATCCATCAGAATCTTCTTCATCCCAGTCAAATTCGATTTCGTTTGCAGGCTTTAGACCTTTTTGTTCTAGTTTTTCTAACAGCTCATCATAACTTTCATCGTCCCACTCAATATCGCCTGTTTTTAATAAGGTATAGGCATCTTGTCCTACATTTAATAATTCTTCATTTTGAGGATAGCCTTCTTCATCCAGATTTTCATCATTTATGTAATTTGCTAAGAAATCATGATTTTCCATTACTTTGTGATAAATTTCTTCACCTTGACCAATAAGCCACCCTCTAAAATAATCAAATGTATCATCTGAACATCCACCCATTAGTATATACCCAGCAGCCCATAATTTTGATTGATAACTCTCTTTCATTAAACCTTGAAAATGCAACTCGAAATCCACTATTTCATTTAAACTTTTTTTACTTAAAACCTCAATTAACCATTCAGCTTGATCTTCATTACTTTTAGACTCTTCAATTAAACTCCAAAACTCTTTTTTATTCACTTATTAATCCTCCTAATTCAAATTAACAAAATAATTATAATTTTATCATACATGTTCCTTATCTATTTTAGATAAATATATTAAAAAACCCTAAATTATTAGGGTTTTTAATTTCATTCAATATCTTTACTAAAAGAATAAGAAAGCTTTTTATACTCCATTTTATGCTCATAAAAACGGTGCGCATTTATTCTTTGGACACCGGATTGTAGTGTTACTAGTTGACATCCATTTCTACTACCAAACTCAGAAATAAAATCTAGTAATTTCTTACCGTATCCATTTGAGCGTTTACTTTCATCCGTCACTAAATCGTAAACAAACACATGTTTACCGTTATAGAAATTTGTTAAAATACTAATTCCAGCGACTGCAACTGTCACTCCTTGAACTTCTAACCCAAATAATTTATAGCCTTGTTTTTGCATTTCTTCATACAAACTAAAAAATGATTCTTCATTTAAATGTGTACGAAGTTGTTTTAAAACTTCAAAGCCTTTTCTTAACTCTTCTTTTGTTTCGTAAAGTTTTACTGAAATATTAGTCATTCTAACACTCCTTTTTAATCTTTTTACGATACACTAATTACATTTTCACCAGTTTCAGCTTCTCTTTTAAATAATCTTGAATACACGCCATCTTTTTCTAATAAAGAATGATGCGTACCTTCTTCGACTACTTTCCCATTTTCGAGTACAACGATTCTGTCCGCTGTTAATACGGTAGATAATCGATGTGAAATTACGATGACAGATTGTTTTGATTTCCGCCTTTGAATCGCTTCATTTATTTGCAACTCTGTAATCGGATCTAAAGCAGAACTTGCTTCATCTAAAATTAGAATAGGGGAGTTTTTAACTAAAGCTCTTGCTAATGATAATCTTTGTTTTTGACCACCAGATAATAGTGCCCCTCGTTCACCAATTGATGATTCTAGACCTTCTGGTAATGAATTTAAATAGTCTGATAATCCACTATCTTTTAGAGCCTGGATCATTTCATCATCTGTGACCGATTCATTTCCTATACGAATATTATCAGCTAAACTACCATTTCTTAGTTGTACATCTTGCGAAACAAACGAGATCGCATCTCTAATCCACTTTGCATTTGCTTTTTCAATTGGTAAACCATCTATTTCAATTGTTCCCTGATTTAACGGATAGAAACCTAATAATAAATCTACAATTGTTGATTTTCCAGCACCACTTGGTCCTACTACGGCCACTGCTTCCCCTGGTTTCACATAAAATGACAATCCATTTAACACAAATTCTTCCTTCGTTGGATAGGCAAATTTAACATCTTTAAATTCAATTAACCCATTAACAGAATTTAATTTTTCACCCTCTTGTACTTCAAATTCCGAAACTTCTTCAGCTAACAATTTTTCAGAACGATCTAATGCTGGACCAGTTCTACGTACTGATAGCCAGTTTCTTAGCATTCTTTGAATTTCATTAGCCGCAATGGTCACAAGTCCCCCTGCCGTATACATTTGTCCCGTTGTGATTTGATCATTTGAAATTAGTAAAACACTTATAAAATAGACTGCAGCTAAAGCAAATCCATTATAGCTACCGATTACGACAATTGATTGCATTCTTGCTTTTAATTCGATAATTGATTCCTTCATAAATGATTTACGGATATCGGCAACACTTTGAATCTCATAATCCGTTGCACCAAGAATTCTCGAAAGTTGGATTCCTGTTACTGATTCTCGTAATCTTTCTAAATAACGTGACGCTTCATTTCTAGCTTTAGCCGAAGCAATTCTAGTACGAGCTCCGACTTTATTAGAAGTCCAGTAAAATAAAACACCTAAAACTACACTCGTAATCATTAAATAAGGATTAATCCAAAGTAAGACAATACTATATATAAATACTCCTTGTACAGAAGCCATAAAAGTAGAGCCTTCCCATGCTAAAAAGTTATGCAGAGTATCTGGGTCATCAGAAACTCGTGCTAATAATTCACCAGATTTAGATTGATGAAAATATGAATAAGGTAAAATTTGCAAGTGCTTAAATAAGCGTAGTTTTTGCCAGTTTGTAACAGATTTAGCAATATGATGACAAAAATATTCATCAATGACCATTAAAATTAAATCAAGAATTGCAGCAATTACAAGCAACCACATTAATCCCCATAGTAATGCATTGTCATGATTTGGGAGTATATGATCAATTAACCAACCAGTTCCTAGTGTTGGTATTAATGCTGCACAAACTTGACTTAAAGCAATGACAAATGAATCTGCAAATACCCATTTTTTATGAGGTTTGAGAAAGTTTATGACTCTTTTCCCATCGCCTATTTTTTTAGTATTTTTCTGCATCATACAGCACTCTCCTTTTCTAGTTCACTGTATTGTGCCATATATAATTGATAGTACTGACCTTTTAATGACAATAATTCTTCATGTGTACCTTGTTCAGCAATACGTCCTTTATCTAATAATAAAATACAGTCCGCATCTTTTACTGTTACAAGTCGATGTGCAATTGTAATTGTTGTACGACCTGGGATTAACTTTTCAAGTGAAGATTGTACCTTTTCCTCTGTTTCTCCATCTAATGATGATGTAGCCTCATCGAAAATTAATACTGGAGGATGACGTAATATTGCTCTTGCAAGAGCTACTCGTTGTCTTTGACCACCAGATAATTTTAGGCCTCTCTCACCAACAATCGTTTCAAAACCTTCCTGTAGTGACTCAACTAAATCAGATAAGTCCGCTGCTTCAACAGCAAGCCCAAGTTCTTCATCAGTTGCATTAGGTTTGGCATAAAGTAAATTTTGCTTTAATGTACTATTTAAAAGAAACGTTTCTTGAGAAACAACACCAATATTTTGGCGTAAAGATTGATAATCATGAGAAGATAAATCTTTATGATCAACTGAAATCGATCCAGAAGAAGGCTCGTATAATCCGAGTAATAACTGAATTAAAGTACTTTTTCCTCCACCGCTTGAACCAACAATCCCAATATGTTGACCTGCTTTAATTGAGAATGAAACATCTTTCAGGACTTCTTCAGTTGAATTTGGATAAGTAAATCGAATATTTTTAACTTCTATATCACCTTTCACTTCTCCAAATTTCGGTAAATCATCAGGTTGTTCTGCTGGTAAGTCGAAGTACTCATAAATTCTTTGAAGTGCTGGAATTGCTTGTTGAATTGTTAATGCATTTTCAGCTAACGAGCGGACAGGCATAAACATAGTTGGGATAAAACCTAGAACAGCAATTAATGTACCAACTGTAATTTCATGCTGCCAGATCGAGTATCCACCAATTAACATAATGACCCCTGGTGCACCATTATTAAACACATTTCCTAAACGCCAATTAACCTTCCCAATTAAAGCCAATCGAATAGCAAATCTTTTCCAAACAGACAGCTTATCTTCTAATTTTTTATTTTCTTTATCCTGTGTTTGAAATGTTCGCACTAGACGAACAGATTCGATACTTTCTTGAGTGTGATTATATAAATCAGCACTCATATCACGAGCTATAGCCCCCATTTTTCTTACTTTTTTACCAATCATAAATGAAGGAACTAAATAAATTGCAAATACAATAAGCATGACCACTGCCGCTGGCCAATATAAAGGAAACACCGCTATAAATGCTGCAATTGCCGCAATTACTTGTTGAATAAAACGAGGTATAACTGTATTATTCAAGTTTTGAACAGACTCTACATCATGAGTTAACCTATATAACATATCCCCGCGAGGTGTAGTTGAAAAAAACGTCATCGGTGCTTTTTGAAGCTTTGTAAAAGCACGTAATTGCATATCTGTAATTACATCTAAACCAATTTTTACTTGAATAAATTCTTGTAATGATTCAAAACCGACCTTAAATAAGAATGAAAGCATAATCCCTAAAATTAAATAAAAGATAATTCTTGAATCAGGGCCCCCAACAATCTCATCGACCAATTTCCCAGTTAAAATCGGCGGAATAATCGCAAATGCGCCAGCAATTAATGAACATGCAAAAGCAATGAGAAATACTTTCCAATACGGTTTAAAATGATTAACTGTTTCGATTAAAATTTTCATCTATTGCCATCCCCCTAACCTGTAACATTTTACAATATTTTCGAACTATTTTCACTATTAAAATTTTTACCAGGATTAAAGTAATACATATCTAAATGGATCTGGTAAGATATTTTTGAATGTTTATGTTGTGTTTCTCCCAGAACTACTTTCCATTCTCAGTTCTTCGTTATTCCTTTTCTGTTCTCAAATATATTTTAATCATTCAATTAATCTATTTCTTCATTAAATTGATTGAACATTCGTACACTATTAGTCTTAAGGGGCATAAAAAAAATCTACAACTAGAGTCGTAGATTTTAAGAATTTTTATTTGTTTAATTATTTATGCAATGTAGATTTATGAAAAAATCATTCTTATTCTATTTCAATATTTTAAAATCATATGAATGAACTGATTTCCCTTTTACTGACGACAAAATTTCCTCTACACCTTTCATTTGAACTACCTTTGTCTTTTTGCCAGTTTCTAAAGAATATTGTTCAATATAATATTTAACTTTCTTTTTGAATCATACCTTACAACAAACATTGAATCATTTTTGAAATATGTTTGCTCTCCATAGCGATACGGACCTTTTCGTGGATTTTCAATTGTAAATTTCTTTTTCACTAGATTACTAGTAGTGTCCACTGAGTAAACTTCACCTAATCCGTTTGCGTAGAAAAGCTGCTTTCCATAAAGATAGATCGAATGATTAGGGCTGTATGGAATTTTAGCGGTCAATTGATTGATGGTTTTATTTTGATAAGAAACAAGTGTGATCATATCTTGCTTTAATGTTTTCTTATATATTCGAACTAGTACTACTTTCTCATCCTTCAAATTCCCTTGTTTCCTTTCCTCAAGTACCATGTAGTGATAATTTTCATCACTAATAATCTGTGAGCTAGGGCCGTAGCTGTTATAAGTAGATCGTTTTTTAAGCTGAGTTAAATCTTTTATTTTTAGTTTGTTGTCGTCGAAATCAACTTTACGTAAATGACAAGTCTCATTATCTTCTGTTAAAATAAGGATGTCATTTTTATCTACACCCGATGTATAAATATAATGGGGGATATTTTCTTTTTCGAATCCATTTTCATTTCCATATAATACATTTGAAGCATAACCATTTTTTACAAAACCTGAATTAAAGATAGTAAAAAAAAGATTTGAACTTTTTAAATATCCTGTTATTTCCCCTGTATGTTGATACTTCATTTTAACTTCTTTATACTTATTCCCAATTAAACGTAGTGTTTCTTTATCCTCTATTAAAAGGCCAGTTTCTCCTAACCCAACACTACCAAGTTCCAATCCTTTCATTTTATACCCTCTAGCTACACCGTCATCATTAATAAAAATCGCGATACTAATCCCTCTATTATCCATATCTTGGTCCGCAGTAGAGGAATAATATAAGACGGCTTCTTTATCATCTAAAAAGTTATTTTTACGAATGGTCTCCTCATTTACAATAAATGGAGAAACTCTCATTTTATTAACTACAACATAACAACTGTAAATAACAAGGAAACAAGCTAAAAATAGTATGATATATTTATACTTTCTTTTCATTTTTTTCTCCTAGGTTATAATAAAAGGCAATAAGTCAAACTGTTCAACTTATCGCCTTATAAAATTTATATTTTACGGACTAGCGTTGTATCTTTTGCATCACGAACATCCCTCGGATATACACCTGATCCTTTGTCTTTATCTAAATCTAAGCCTGATTTTAACTTATATGCAGACCAGACTAACTTTGCACAATTTTTATCACCAGTATGACCTGTTTTACGGTTAGTTGCAAAATTGTAAGAGTAATCATCTTTACCTACTCGACTGTATGCCCAATCGGCAGCTGCATTTCGATTAGCAGTTGAAGTGTTAACGGATTTGACTTGTGCATCTCCTTTGTCTACCTTTCTATCTAGGTAATTTAATGTACGAACTCCCTTTTTTGGAACAGATTCGACTACTTTTTCAGCAGTATAATACATTCCTACATGTCCATGATTTAAGTAAGCAGTTTCTGATGCCGTATAGTAAATCTGGCCTTTTACACCTGTACCAACAGGAACAGTACCACCACCGCCCCCTCTAGCTTGCAATTTTTTTCTGACAATCCCTGAGCTTCGTCTTGTTTAAGCTCACTAAAAAGTTGTTTTAATATAGCTTCTTGCGTATCACCAGTGTTTTTAGAAATGGATTCTACATCCTTTAACAATTCTTTTTCTGAAACATTCGGTTGTAATATTAAAATTTCTTTTACATAAGGTAAATCGTTTGTACTAGCATAGCTAATAGGGGTTGCAGTTAAGACTAGACTTGCAGATAAGACACTTACTCCGATTAATTTTTTCATTTAATCCTTTTACAAATATTTTCTGTATTTGAAATAGAGAGTGATAAGTGTTGTTTATTATTTTTACTGTCGAATCATTCATCACAATTCTATACAAGAATATTATATAAGGAAAAGTTTACTAATATTTACTAATTTTAGTCTCTTTTGTGACACTTTTTAAGTTCTTGAAATGTGGATAAACATACTTCAATTCATAATAGTACAGAGTAAAGTGAAAGATAAAGCTAGAAATTTTTAAAGAAAACTCGCAAATTTGAGAACTTTTAGGCGAAGACAGAGGGCGTAGTTGCAATTATATTTTTACTAAAATTGGTTACTGACGAGCTTGCTTGAACGCTGCAAATTTACACTTTCTTAATACGTAAAAAAAATCTACAACCTAAGTCGTAGATTTTTTTGATTCATTCAGTTTGTATTCTAAGAATTCTTGAGATTTTCCTTTAGGAATACTCAAACTCTTAAATTCATCATTTTTTATTAACTTAGCTATATAAACAATTTGCCCAATATGATTTCCGTAATGACTAATTTGTCTATGTATTGCTTGTAAAACAGTATGATCTTCACCACGAATTTTAATCGTTTTTAATACATCTTCTTCTTGTAGACTTTCAAGTGTGTTAAAAACTACATTCCATCCTTTATTCCAATCAGCTAATAACTCATCCTTTGATTGGTAAATCCCCTCAAACTCAACATCACGATTTCGCCATGGTTTTTCACCATCCGTCGTAAGAAAATCCGTCCATCTAGAAATCATATTACCACTTAAATGCTTTACAATAATGGAAATACTATTCGATTCACTAGATGGTTGTAAGTGCAACTCCTCATTATTCAGCTGATCCATCGAACGATCACCAAGATTTTTTATCCCTTTGAATTCCTTTAAACTATTCGAAAGAAATTGTTTTGCGATTGACATACTTGACCCTCCAATTTTAAAGTTTCTTTCAATCAATTTTATGAATAGTTTAAAAACTTATTAATAATTTATCAAATAATTTGTTTCGGTTTAGGGTGTGAAAGAACACTAAATTAGTAAGATTTCAGGTGAAAGTTTTTCATTTTGATGATTTTTCACGTGAATCCTGATCATTTTAGGTGATTTAACGCTTCGAAGCTTATTTTATTTGAATTTTCTATTGTGGAGCAGTCGGTTGAGTGTGACTTTTATGGTTTATTTGCGATTTTACTATTTTTAATTGTGATTACTTAAATTTAATTACCATTTTCATTTTTTAATTGCTGTTCTCTATTTTAATTGCGATTTCAAGTTTTTAATTGCTATTATCAAATTTTATTTGCGATCCTCTTTTTTTCATGTCATTACCTCATTATTTTGTTGGGATTTACTTATTTTCCCTCTCACTTTATTTTAAATCAAAGTAATTCTAAGACTTATTTGCACTTTTGAATTTTTTAATTGCTGTTTTGATTATTTTATTTGCAGAATTGATATTTTTAATTGCACATTTGGCTTTTTTATTTGCAGTTCACTTTTTTTATTTGCACTTCTGGCTATTTTAATTGTAGTTTCGACGATTTTATTTGTACTATCGGACGATTTATTTGCAGTCCACTTTTTATTTGCACTCCAGATCGATTTATTTGCAGTCCACTTTCTAATTGCGGTCCCAATCGATTTAGTTGCACTCCAAATTATTTATCTGAGTCCCAAACTCACCCCACAAAAAAAAGATGACTCCAAAAAGTCATCTTTCCTACTCTAAGTATTAAACTTCAACTGTCATCCAACTAGCATCTTGTGGATTTTTTCTCCATGCAGTTAGTTTTGCTACATGTTCTGCTTCGATTGAGCCTTGTTCTTTTGCTACTTCTACTAGTGTGTCATAGTCAGTTAGAGAATAGTAAGTTACGTCGTTTGCATCGAACTTCTCTACTGCAGCTGGTAGATTGTATGTGAAGATTGAGACTACTCCTAGTACTTCGCAGCCCGCTTCGCGTAATGCTTCAACGCATGTAATTACGCTGCCGCCAGTTGAGATTAAATCTTCTACTACTACTACTTTTTGTCCAGTTTTAATTGGGCCTTCGATTTGGTTTCCTTTGCCGTGGCCTTTTGCAGAGCTACGTACATAAACCATTGGTAATTCCATTAAATCACTTGTCCATGCTGCGTGTGGAATTCCAGCAGTTGCTGTTCCAGCAATTACATCTACGTTACCAAATTTAGTTTGGATTAGTTCTACTAAGCCTTTTGCAATGTTTTTACGAATTTCTGGATAGCCAAGAGTAAGGCGATTATCACAATAGATTGGAGATTTGATTCCTGATGCCCATGTAAATGGTGTTTCAGGTTGAAGGCTTACTGCCCCAATGCTTAATAAGTTTGCTGCGATATTTTTTTTCATATTGTTACGCCCTCCCATTGTGCAATTACTTCTTCATATGCTTCTACTGGATTTTCGCTTTTTGTAATACTGCGTCCTACTACAATATAGCTGCTTCCAAATTGTCTAGCTTTCGCTGGAGTTGTTACACGTACTTGATCATCTACACTATTATCTGCTAGGCGAATACCAGGTGTTACAGTAAGAAAGTTCTTACCTTGAACTGCTGCTTGAACTAACTCTACATCAAGTGGAGAGCAAACTACACCGTCAAGACCGCTTTCTTCTGTTATAGCAGCATATAGTTTAATCGAATCCTGTAAAGAAGATATTCCTTGTTCATGGATTACTTGTTCTTCTGAAGTGCTTGTTAGTTGAGTTACTGCAATTAGTAATGGTCGTTTTTTTCCAGCAGGAGTGCCTTCTTCTAGCCCTTCTAATGCTGCCTTCATCATTTTCGTTCCACCAGCTGCATGAACATTAACCATGTCTACTTCTAGAGATGCGATATTTTTCATTGCATGTTTTACTGTATTTGGAATATCATGAAGTTTCAAATCTAGGAAGATTTGATGTCCTAATTCTTTTAATTCCTTTATGATCGCTGGACCCTCTTTGTAAAATAGCTCCATCCCTACCTTTACATATAGAGACTTTTGAAATTTTTTTACAAAATTCATTACTTCATCTTTTGATGAAAAATCAAGCGCGATGACCACTTGTGATGACATGTTGTTTCCAGCTCCTTCCAATACATTCTTCAATTGACTCATATCCATATTTTTGTAGCACTTCAGGTAGTTCATCTATGATTGTTGGACAAACAAATGGATCAACGAAGTTTGCAGTACCTACACCGATTGCACTTGCTCCTGCTAGGAAAAACTCTAGTGCATCTTCTGCATTCATAACCCCGCCCATTCCGATGATTGGGATGTTTACTACTTGGCTCACATCATGAATCATACGGATTGCTACTGGTTTTATTGCAGGACCTGATAATCCACCAGTTTTATTTGCTAGAATTGGTTTACCAGTTCTTAAATCTAATCTCATCCCTAGTAATGTATTGATCATTGTTAAACCATCTGCTCCTGCATGTTCAATTGCTTTTGCGATTTCAACAATATTCGTTACATTCGGAGATAATTTTACGTATAGCGGAACTTCGCTTACTTCTTTTACTTTCTTAGTTACTTCAGCCGCTGTTGCAGCATCCGTTCCAAATGCAATCCCACCACATTTTACGTTTGGACAAGAAATGTTTAATTCTAGTGCTTTTACATTACTTACTTTTGAAATTTCTTTTGCGACAGTTACATAGTCTTCAATAGTTGATCCAGCAATATTTGCAATGATTGGTACATCAAAATTTGATAACCATTTTAATTCACCGTTAATTACTTTTTCTAAACCAGGATTTTGAAGTCCAATCGCATTTAACATCCCCGCCCCTGTTTCAGCTACACGAGGTGTTTCATTTCCGTATCGTGTTTCAACTGTTGTTGCTTTTATCATAATAGCTCCAAGAATACTTAGATCGTAAAGATTTGCAAACTCTCTACCAAATCCGAAGCAACCAGAAGCTGGCATAATAGGATTTTTTAAATCTAAGCCAGGAAGTTTTGTTTGTAATGAAATCATAGTACTACCTCCTCAGCTTGGAATACTGGTCCATCGCTACAAATTTTACGATATGACCCGTCTTCAGTATGGCATACACATGCGAAACAAGCTCCGATTCCACAGCCCATTCGTTCTTCAAGTGATATATAGCCATCCTTCGTACCTTTATACTGCTGTTGTAAAGCCTTTAACATCACAGTTGGACCACATGCAAAGTATTGATCAAATTGAAGCTCTTTTTCACGAATTACATCTGTTACAAAGCCTTTCGTACCTAGAGTTCCATCTACAGTTGCCATAAAAGTTGGTCCTAATTCTGAAAATTCTTTTTCATAAAAAGCTACATTACTTGATGCAAATCCTAACACATGTATTACATTTACACCACGAGCTTTAAATTGCTTCGAAAGTTCATACATCGGAGGTACGCCAATTCCACCACCAACTAGTAGTGCTGTATCTCCTTCTGAAAGAGTTTCAACATCATAACCTTGACCTAGAGGACCTAATACATCAACTTGTTGTCCAACGCTTGCTTCTTTTAAAAGCTTCGTTCCTTCACCTTCTGCGCGGAATATCATCGTGAACTCACTTTTCTCTTTGTCGATCGAACATATACTGATTGGTCTTCTTAATAGTGGCGTTAGTCCACCAGTCACTTTTATATGGACGAACTGCCCAGGAGAGTGCATCTCCTGAACTAGTTCACCTTTTAATGTCATTTCGACAATTTGATGGGCAATTTCTCTATTTGAGACAATTGTCATGAGTTCTTTTTTTATCATACTAATACGCCAGCCTTCATTTCTTTGTTTGGTAGTGCAGAAGTTGAGAATGTTAAGCTTTCAATTACTGATAATATTGCAGTTGCTGTATCTAGTGAAGTTAAGCAAACTACTCCGTTTTCAACTGATTCACGACGAATTCTGAATCCATCACGAGCTGGTTTTTTACCTTTTGTTAACGTATTGATAACAAACTGTGCATCTCCACGCTTGATCATATCTAGCATATTGTCTTCATGCTCGTTAATTTTGTTTACCGCTTTTACAGGTACACCGTGGTTTTCTAAATGATTTTTAGTTCCTTCTGTACCGAATACTGTAAATCCAATTTCATGGAAGCGTTTTGCGATATTTACTACTTCTTCTTTATCTTTATCAGCTACTGTAATGATTACTGAACCGTGTGTTGGGATTTGCATTCCCGCAGCAATTAGTGCTTTGTATAATGCTTTTTGAAGACTTACATCTTTACCCATTACTTCTCCAGTTGATTTCATTTCAGGGCCTAATGTTATATCTACTGAGCGTAGTTTAGCGAATGAGAACACTGGTGCTTTTACATATACTTCATTTTCTTCTGGATGGTAGCCTGTTGCATATCCGAATGAAGCTAATGTTTGACCTAAGATAACTTTTGTTGCGATATTCGCCATTGGTACATTTGTAATTTTACTTAAGAATGGTACTGTACGGCTTGATCTTGGGTTTACTTCTAGTACGAATACTTCATCTTTATCTGTTACAACAAACTGGATGTTAAGTAATCCTTTGATATTTAAGCCTTTTGCAAGTTTAATTGTATAGTCGATTAATTTTTCCTTCGCAGCTTGTGATACATTTTGTGTAGGGTATACTGCGATTGAATCTCCTGAGTGAACTCCAGCACGTTCGATATGCTCCATAATACCAGGGATGTATACATCGATTCCGTCAGAGATTGCATCTACTTCAATTTCTTTACCAGTTAAGTAACGGTCTACTAATACTGGATGTTCTGGATTGATTTTAACTGCATTTTGCATGTAGTGAAGAATCTCTTCGCGGTGGTATACAATCTCCATCGCACGTCCACCTAGTACATATGATGGTCTTACTAATACTGGATAACCAATTTCATCAGCGATATTCGCTGCTTCTTCAGGTGTCATTGCTGTTTTACCTAGAGGTTGTGGTACTCCTAATTGTTGAAGTGCTTCTTCAAACTTGTCTCTGTCTTCAGCACGATCTAAATCCTCAAGTGAAGTTCCAAGAATTTTTACACCACGTTCTACTAATTTACCTGCAAGGTTAATTGCTGTTTGACCACCGAATTGAACTACTACTCCCATCGGTTTTTCTAAATCGATAATGTGCATAACGTCTTCAATTGTTAATGGCTCAAAATATAGTTTGTCTGAGATACTGAAGTCAGTTGAAACTGTTTCTGGGTTGTTGTTTATAATGATCGCTTCGTATCCAGCTTCTTTAATTGCTCTTACACAGTGTACTGTTGCATAGTCAAACTCGATCCCTTGACCGATTCGGATTGGACCAGAGCCAAGAACTACTACACTCTTCTTATCCGTTACAATTGATTCATTTTCGATTTCGTATGTTCCGTAGAAGTATGGAGTTGAAGATTCAAACTCAGCCGCACATGTATCAACCATTTTATATACTGGAATGATTTGGTTTTGTTTTCTAAATTCGTATACTTCTTTATTTGTAGCATTCCATTGTGATGCGATGTAATCATCACTGAAGCCCATTTTCTTAGCTTTTAAAAGTACATCTAGTTCAAAATGGTTATCTTTAATTTGTTTTTCCATTTTTATGATGTTTTCAATTTTGTGTAGGAAGAAGAAATCAATTTTTGTAATATCGTGAATTTCTTCTAACGTCATACCTGTTCTCATTGCTTCAGCAACAATGTAAAGTCTTTCATCGTCAGCTTTTGCCATGCGAGTAATCATTTCTTCTTTAGTCAGTTCTTTTACTGCATTAAGCTCGATGTGACTTATTCCTAATTCTAGAGAGCGTACTGCTTTTAATAATGACTCTTCAAGTGTTCTACCGATTGCCATTACTTCTCCAGTTGCTTTCATTTGAGTTCCTAACTGACGGTTTGCCGTTTCAAACTTATCAAATGGCCAACGAGGAATTTTTGATACGATATAGTCTAATGCTGGCTCGAAGCAAGCATATGTTTTCTTTGTAACTGGGTTAATCATTTCATCCAATGTTAAGCCTACTGCGATTTTTGCTGCTAATTTTGCAATCGGATAGCCTGTTGCTTTTGAAGCAAGCGCACTTGAACGTGATACACGTGGATTTACTTCGATTACATAGTATTGGAAGCTATCTGGATCAAGTGCAAGCTGTACGTTACATCCACCTTCAATTCCTAAAGCACGAATGATTTTTAATGATACATTTCGTAGCATTTGATATTCGCGGTCACTTAATGTTTGAGAAGGAGCAATTACGATTGAATCTCCTGTGTGAACACCAACCGGATCGATGTTTTCCATGTTACATACTACAATCGCATGGTCATTTGCATCACGCATTACTTCATACTCGATTTCTTTAAAACCAGCAATACTTTTCTCTAATAGACATTGTGTTACTGGGCTATTTTTTAATCCGCTAGCTACGATTTCTTTTAAATCTTCTTCATTATTACAAATTCCACCGCCTGTTCCTCCAAGAGTAAAGGCAGGTCTTACGATAACTGGGTAGCCAATTTTTTCTACGAAGTCATATGCTTCTTCTAAAGTATGAATGATTTCACTTTCTGGTACTGGCTCGCTTAAGTCGTTCATTAATGTTCTGAATAAGTCGCGGTCTTCTGCACGATTAATTGCTTCTAGAGTCGTTCCTAAAATTTTCACTCCACACTCTTTTAACACGCCAGATTTATCTAATTCTACCGCTAGGTTAAGTCCTGTTTGACCTCCTAATGTTGGTAAAAGTGCATCTGGGCGTTCTTTACGAATGATTCGACTAACGAAATCTACTGTTAGTGGTTCGATGTATACTTTATCTGCTGTTTGTACATCCGTCATAATTGTTGCAGGGTTTGAGTTTACTAGAATTACTTTGTATCCTTCTTCTTTCAATGCCTGACAAGCCTGTGTTCCAGCATAGTCAAATTCTGCTGCTTGACCGATTACGATTGGTCCTGATCCGATTACTAAGATTGTTTGAATGTCTACGCGTTTTGGCATTGTAAGTTCCCCTCTCGTTTCTGTGCTTCCATCATGCTAATAAATTCATCAAATAAATAGTTTGCATCTTCTGGTCCAGGTGATGCTTCTGGGTGGTATTGTACTGTGAATGCTGGGTAAATCTTATGTTTAAGTCCTTCTACAGTTCCATCATTTAGTGCAACATGTGTTACTTCTAAATCTGTTCCTTCGATTGAATCCGTTTCTACTGCATAACCATGGTTTTGCGAAGTGATTGCTACTTTTCCTGTTTCTAAATGTTTAACTGGATGGTTCGCACCACGGTGTCCGAATTTAAGCTTTGAAGTATTTCCTCCATTTGCTAGAGCGAATAATTGGTGACCTAAGCAAATTCCGAATAATGGTACTTTACCTACTACTTCTTTAATCATTTCGATTGCTACTTGAACATCCTTTGGATCACCAGGTCCATTACTTAACATAATTCCATCTGGAGCTAGTAAGAATATTTCTTTTGCTGAGACGTTATAAGGTACAACTGTAACGTCACATTTACGGTTTGTTAATTCTCTTAAGATACCATGCTTCATACCGAAATCTACTAATACTACTCTGTGTCCTCTACCTGGACTTCTATAAGGTTTTTGTGTTGAAACTCGCTCAACATGGTTTGTAAATAGTGGTGTATTTGTTAGTTCTGCAACTACTTCATCAACATTTGCTTCCATGCTGCAGAATTTACCTTTCATCGTTCCAACTTCACGAAGCTTTTTCACTAACATACGTGTATCGATTCCTGCTAAACCTGGAATACCTTTATCTTTGCAATATTGATCCAAGCTCATTTTGTTTCGGAAATTTGATGGATGCTCAGCATATTCTTTTACAATTAAACCATGAACTGCTGGTACGATGCTTTCAAAATCCTCTAAGTTGATACCATAGTTCCCTACTAAAGGGAAAGTGAATGTTACGATTTGTCCACAGTAAGATGGGTCAGTTAATACCTCTTGATATCCCGTCATACCTGTTGTAAATACGATTTCTCCTGTTGTTTCAACTTCGCTACCAAATCCTTCTCCTACAAAAACTGTTCCGTCTTCTAATATTAATTGACGCATCATACTGTTAGTTCCTCTCTTTCATATACTAATTTGCCATTTACCATTGTCATTACTGGCCAACCTTTACAGTTCCAACCATTAAATGGAGTGTTTTTACCTTTTGAAAGGAATGTTGTTGAATCGATTTCCTCTTCTAAATCTAAGTCGATTACAGTTAGGTCTGCTACCGCTCCAACTTCAATTTTTCCTCTGTTTAAGTTAAAAACTTCAGCAGGTTTAGTTGTTAAAAAGTTTATTACTTGTTGTAAAGTCATTTTGCCTGTTTCAACAAAATGAGTGTTTAATAATGGAAAAGCAGTTTCTAACCCTACAATTCCAAACGGTGCTAATTGCATTCCCTGAGCTTTTTCCTCTTCTGTGTGAGGTGCATGATCTGTTGCAATCATGTCGATTGTTCCATCAAGTAATCCTTCGATTAATGCTTCTCGATCGACTGCACTTCTTAATGGAGGATTCATTTTGAAATTTGTGTCTAAGCCTGGGATATCATCTTCACAAAGAATTAAATGGTGTGGTGAAACCTCAGCCGTTACATTAATTCCAGCACGTTTTGCATCGCGTACTACTCTTACTGATTCTTTTGTACTGATATGGCAAACATGATAGTGACAACCTGTAGCTTCAGCTAATAGTACATCTCGAGCAATTTGAACACTTTCACAAATTGAAGGAATTCCATTTAAACCATTTTCTTTTGAAAACTTACCTTCGTGGACACAACCTTTTTGAATCAGTGTGTTTTCTTCACAGTGTGCAACGATTGATACATTTAGTTCAGCTGCTTTTTGCATAGCTTTGTACATCATTTCAGCAGATTGAACTCCTACACCATCATCTGTGAATGCAAATGCTCCATTTTCTTTTAAGCCTTCAAAGTCTGTTTGCTCTTCACCAGCTTGTCGGATCGTAATTGATGCATATGGTAATACATTTACGACTGCTGTTTCTTCTATTTTTTTGTTTAATGCGCTTATGTGCTCGATTGTATCTGGTACTGGTCGAGTATTTGGCATTGCAGCAATTGTTGTAAATCCTCCTCTTGCCGCTGCCTTCGTACCTGTTTCGATTGTCTCTTTGTGTTCACCGCCCGGCTCACGAAGATGCACATGAACATCTATTAAACCTGGTGAAAGCAATTTGCCCTCTAATTCAATTTGTTTTGCATCTTCATCAACGATCGTTTCAGCGATTACTGAGATTTTTCCATTAACTACTAATACGTCTCGATTTAGAAGTTCACCATTTTCTTGTAAGATGACACCGTTTTTAAACAAGTACTTCATTTTTCATCTCTCCCCATACTGTTGGTAAGGCTCTTTTTAACACAGCCATTCGTAAAAATACTCCGTTTTCCATTTGCTTAAAGATTCTTGATTGCTTGCATTCAACTAATTCACTTGCAATTTCAACATCTCGATTAAATGGTGCTGGATGCATGATAATGCTTGTAGATTTCATTTTTGCTGCTCTTTCAACTGTTAGGCCATGCTTTTGTAAGTAATTTTCCATTATGTGATTTGTCTCTTCGTCGTGTCTTTCATGCTGAACTCTTAATAGCATCATGACATCAACTTCTTCGACTAATTCATCTAAATTTTTATATGTTCCATAAGTATTTTTTTCATCTTTCCATTCATCAGGACTTGCGAAGTATACTTCTGCACCTAATCTAGTTAGTGCTTCAGCATTAGAGCGAGCAACTCTTGAATGTCTTAAATCCCCAACGATTGCTACTTTTAATCCGTCAAAGCTTCCAAATTCTTGTTTGATCGTTAGTAGATCAAGTAAGCATTGTGTTGGGTGATTTCCACATCCATCGCCGGCATTCAGGATTGGCATTCCTGCATCTTTTATTTCTTGAAAATACTCGTCTTGTGTATGACGGATTACGACTGCTTCAACGCCAATTGCTTGAAGGGTTTTAACTGTATCATATAAAGTTTCACCTTTTTGAATGCTTGAGCTTTCAACAGCTAGGTTTATTACTTCAAGACCAAGTTTCTTTTGAGCTACCTCAAAGCTAAAGCGTGTTCTCGTACTATTTTCAAAAAACAAATTTGCAACAAATGTCTGACGTTTCAGGCTATTTATTTCTCCATTTGCAAAGCTTTGTGCTTGTTCTAGCAAATCTTGAATTTCTTCAATTGTTAAATCAGACATGGTTAATAAATGATTCATCCGTCATCCCCCTAAATGAATTTCATCTGTTTTATTTTTGGAGTCTTATCAATGTAAGAATTCCCCAATTAATTGTCAATTATGAAGCTAAGCTCTCGTCCTTATTTTCAGTTGTACGATCGCCACCAATATTTTCAGGTAGGACTAAATTTAGTACAACTCCGATTAAAGCTGATAAAGCCATTCCTTCTAATGCGAATTGTTTACCAATGTGTATTGCAGCTCCACCAATTCCTAGTACTAGAATGACTGAAGCGATAACTAAGTTACGTTGTTTAGCAAAATCAGTCTTGTTTTCTACTAAAACTCGTAATCCGCTTGAAGCGATGATTCCGAATAGTAGGATTGAGATACCACCCATTACAGGTGTCGGGATTGAGCTAATCACCGCTGAGATTTTTCCGATGAATCCAAATGACATAGCCAAGATTGCAGCACCTATGAATACGTATACGCTATAAGCTCTAGTGATTGCTAGAACACCGATGTTTTCACCGTATGTTGTTGTTGTAGGTCCCCCAATTAAGCCTGCTATCATTGTTGAAACTGCATCACCGAATAATGACTTATCTAATCCAGGATCTTTAATTAAATCTTTCTCTACGACACTTCCTAGTACAACTTGGTGTCCAATATGTTCTGATATTGTCACGATTGCTACAGGTACGAAGATGATTAGTAACTGGAATGTGACATGTGGTGTGTAGTGAACAAATGGTACTGAGAAATCAGGAACTGCTATCCAATCTGCTTTTTTAATTTCCGTAAAATTTACTACTCCAAAGAAGATTGAAGTAATGTATCCACCGATGATTCCTACTAAGATTGGTATGACTGATAAGAACCCTCTTGTAAATAATGCTGTTATGATTGTAATTGCTAATGTAATGAGTGCGATTGTGATTGATGTTGTGCTGTATTTATGGTTAGCCCCATTCATTGCCATTCCAACCGCTACTGTTGATAAGCTTAATCCGATTACGATAATTACCGGTCCAACTACGATTGGTGGTAATACTCTGAATAACCATTTCACGCCTACTTTGTTAATAATTAGTGCGATTACTGCGTAAATAATACCTGTGATGAAAACTCCAACGAACGCTGCACCAGGTTCTAAATTTGTTTTCGCGTAGATCATCGGAGCGATGAAGGCGAATGATGATCCAAGGTAAGATGGTACTTTACCTCTTGTAATTAGAATGAACACCATTGTTCCAATCCCACTTGAAATTAGTGCGATTGAAGGATTTATGCCGATTAAGATCGGAGCTAACACTGTCGATCCAAACATTGCGAATAAGTGTTGTAAACTTAGGAAAATCCATTGACCTATATTCGGTTTTTCATTTATCTCTAGGACAGGTTTTTGTTTTATCATGTTGTTTCCTCCAATTTTCCCAATAAAAAAACTCTTTGTGTTTGTACACAAAGAGTCCAAGTGCGTTGCTTCAAATAAGACAGCAACTAACTAGACCCTTTGTTAGCCTCTCTGGACCAAATTTAAAAGGGACTTCTATTTTTCAAATATACTTACTTTATCGTGGTCATCAGTTTCCTTTAATGCTACGACTACTTTTTCATTACTCGAAGTTGGAATATTTTTTCCAACATAGTCTGCTCTTACTGGAAGCTCCCGATGTCCTCGATCTACTAAAACTGCTAATTGTATTTGTGCCGGTCTACCTAGGTCCATAACTGCGTCCATTGCGGCACGAACTGTTCTGCCTGTGTAAAGCACATCATCAACTAAAATTACTTTTTTGTTTGTTAGGTCAACAGGAACATTTGAACCCTTCACTAATGGTTCTTTGTTTTCTGTCTTTGTCGATAAATCATCTCGATAAAGAGTAATATCTAAATCGCCCATGATTACATCTTTACCTTCAATCTGTTTAATTCTTTCTGCAATACGTTTTGCCAGATAAACACCTCTGGTTTTAATGCCAACCAAAACAATATTTTCAATACCTTTGTTATTTTCTAGCATTTCATGTGCAATTCTTGTTAAACCACGTCTGATCGCTAGTTCGTCTAAGATGATTGCTTTTTCAGTCATTTACCTTACCTCCTACTTTTATAGTGTAGAAGCAAAAAACCCTCTTGCCCGATGGACAAGAGGGTAGCGCAAAAGGATACAATTATCCCTTTTCATTTTCCGCTTCCTTCTCAACCTCACGGGGTTGTGTTAAAGGTTCATTCAACTGTCCTCATTATGACCTATGTTACAATCATTGTCAACAGTTATCTGCGTAATTGTTCAATAATATTTTCTAGTACTTCTGGAATAGGTGATGAAAACTCTAAATACTCATTTGTTCTTGGATGATTAAATCCTAAAACAGCTGCATGTAGAGCTTGACCATCTATATCTATTGTTTTACGTGGTCCGTACTTAGGATCACCAGCTAACGGGTATCCTATGTATTTCATATGAACACGAATTTGGTGAGTACGGCCTGTTTCAAGCTGACATTCAACTAAAGTAAACTCATCAAATCGCTCTAATACTCTAAAATGAGTCACGGCTTCTTTACTATTTTCTTCGGTAACCGTCATACTTTGACGATCACTTTTATCTCGTCCGATTGGCGCATCGATTGTACCTTCCTCATGAGGAATTACACCATGTACAATCGCAATATACTTACGCACAGAGGTTTTTTGACGTAATTGCTCTGCAAGCTTCTCATGAGCTACATCATTTTTTGCAACCATTAATAAACCTGAAGTATCCTTATCGATTCGATGTACAATACCAGGTCTTAACACACCATTTATGCCAGATAAATCTTTACAATGATACATTAAAGCGTTCACTAAAGTACCCGTTTCATGACCTAATGCAGGGTGAACTACCATTCCACGTGGTTTATTTACAACAATAACATCTGCATCCTCATAATAAACATCCAGTGGAATATTTTCAGCTATTACTTCTAATGGCTTTGGATCAGGTACTGAAACTGATATTTCATCGCCCTGTTTTACTTTATAATTACGTTTAATTTTTTCACCGTTCACTAACACAAAATCTTCTTTTAACCATGTTTGTACTTGAGACCTTGACCATTCATCATTTTGAGTTGCAATAAACGTATCGATTCTTTCTAAATGTTGATCCTCTTGAACTGTAAAAGCAAAAACTGTCATTTCTTAACTCCTCTTTTATCTTCCAATAAAGTAATAATAAATAATAAAATAACACCCACACAAAGTGCTGAGTCTGCGATATTAAATACAGGGAAATCATAATTAAAAATATAAACATGAATAAAATCAACTACTTCTTTACGGAAGAATCGATCAATAAAATTACCAATCGCACCACCTAAAACTAATCCTAAAGATAAACCAAGGAAACGATCTCCTTTTGCGTGCTTTTGGATAAAGTAAATCACTGCTACTACAAAGACTAAAGTAATTAAATAGAAGAAGCCCATTTTTCCTTGGAGCATTCCCCAAGCCGCTCCTTGATTGCGATGTGATGTTATGTAAAAAATATTTTTTATAATCTCAATATTTTCTCCTAAATACATCTTCTTTAAAACGGCTAGTTTTGTCAGTTGATCAATTAAAATGACAATTACCGCAATAATATATGCCATATTTATCCCCTACCTTATTAGATATCTCATCAAATTTTAGCATAGGGGAAAGGTTTATACAATGAATAGTATTAGTAATGATTTCTTACAAAACTAAAATCCTCTAACGTTCGACCTGTTGGAAGCACTTTTAATTTTTCAATTGGAATGGCTTGCCCAGTCACTTCACAATAACCAAATAATCCATGGTCAATTTTTTGCAAGGCAATCTCAATATCATATAAATCATTTTGCATGTCTTCAACGAGGATATGGTGTTTATTTGTCTCCTCGAAAATCGAATGATGCTGCTCAATATCAGTAGAACTTATTGGTTCAGAAAATAAACGATGTAGCAATTCATTTTTAATTAGTTCAAGCTCTTGTTTAATATAGAAAATTTCATTGCTCCTCATCTTCTTCACTCCCAATTTTTTTATGTAAAAATACTTTTCCCTCAAACTGAAGTCGATAATAGGTGAAACTTTTTCCTTTAAAGGAAATAGCTAAAGATATTTCCATTCATAATTGTGATATATAGTAATAATTGCTCTTAAAGAAAGTTTCTTTTTTTAAACGAAAAAGAAAACCCGCTTAGGCTCCATGTCCTTTTGTGGGTTTTCCTTCTTTCAAAAATTTCAAATGATTGTATGAATTGTTGACTCCAAATTTATATCCATCATTAAAGCTTAATATCAAATAATACATATTATTAACCACTCTCGACATTTACTAAGTCTAAATTTTGTATATTATACGTGAATCGGATTTGTGTTTAATGAAAGTGCCCACACATCATATGGACACTCTTCATTTCATCAACAATTTATTAAATGTCTCATCGTCGTATCGAATGTACGTGATTTTCCCTTCATTGTTGAAGTTGACGCGGCCGGTGACGTCGGCATTTTTATTTTTGCCGTCTTTTTCGAGCTCAATATGCACCAGGAAATCATAAGCACCTTTTGTACTGTTATCTTCGCTAATATCCATTGTGTGTACACTCATTATGTAGTTATGATCATGTGCGAGCATCACATACCGAAACGCATGTACGCTAACAAAAGCATTGAACGCATTTTTCGTGAAGTAAGCACCGTATAATTTTTTGTAGTAGGTTTCAAGTTTGGTCGGGTTTTTCGGTTGAGTGACCTTTCCATCGCTTCCGATGACCGTTGCACTCTCACCCGACTCGACAAGTTTGACGAGCACTTTATCATCCGAAAACTGATGGATTAACACTTGTTCAATTGCATCAACATTGACATCTTCCGGCTTTCCTGACGGCTTTGCCGACGTGCAACCAGCTATCAACAGACTACATACGAGAAGAAAAAGTATAACTAGATTCCATTTTTTCATGTTAAATCCCCCCTTGTTCTGAACTTCTATTTCTTAGTTTATTACCCGCATGTTAGAATAAGACCCTTGCACTCAACCCAGCCCAATTGTTCAAATAGACTTCAGAAAAGACATAATCTTTCTGGCTTATTTTACAAAGGTTTGTGTAATTCGTCGTTCCTTTACTTCGTTTCTAGGATATGGTCGCATTAATCTTTCCTTCTGAAACGATCGATTAAAAAGGAGCCTTTTAACATGTTTCCATTTTTCACTCATACTATTTCGTTTGAAACTTACCGAACGTAGTTTAAGGTCTTTATAAGTACATGTTTAAATCTTATTTAAAAGTTCTCTATTCCGTTTTTACTAATTATAAACAAAAGTACCTTATAGAATAGACTTTTTAAAGTGTCTAATCTATATGGTACTTTTAATTTGTATTTTTAAATTAACTGTCAACCATTTTCAGTCGTTTTCATCAGTCTGTAAATTGTTGCGTCCAATAAGTTCCTACCTTACCTACTCCAATTTGTTTAAAGTTAGGGCTCATGATGTTCGCTCTGTGACCTGTTGAATTCATCCAATCAGTCATTACTTCATTTGCAGTTGTTTGTCCGTGTGCGATGTTTTCACCTTTATAACCACCATTAAAGCTTAATGTTGAATGATACATATTGTTAGCATTACTCATTGTTTGTGACCATGCTTGAGCTGTTCCATTTAAATAGCTAGATAGTGTTAATGGCTTTAATCCGCCTTTTCCACGCTCGATATTTACTATGTCTAAAATTTGTTGTTGAATCGAGGAATTTGAGCTAGCTGGTGTAGTCGGATTTGATGGTTTTGTTGTTGGATTTGATGGTTTTGTTGTTGGTTTAGTTGGTGGAACATATTTTACGTATTTTTTAAGAATATATCTTGTATTACCTTTATAGCTGATCTTTACAAACGTACTATTGTAACCTGAGTAGTTAATTTTTTGGTTTTTAGCAAGGTATCCAACTGTTTTAGAACTACTCCATGGCCTTTCTTTTACTGACAATTTAGTAGCAGTTACTGCACCTGAAGTCGCTCCAGCATATGTTGTGCCTAATCCTATAAACATTGGCATCGCGATTGCAACCCCTAAAACTGTTTGAGTAACTTTTTTGATGTTTTTATTCAAATTGTATTCCCCCAATGTTTGTTTTTAGTTTTTGTTATCGCTTACAAGAATAATTTTACACCGACACATACATACATACAACTCGAAAATAAAAAAAGGAAGATTTTACTAACGAATCATCCTTTTTCATCTTCGAATTCTTTTCTATATTCTTCTTTAAGAATTTCTCTTACATCATCTCTTTTAATAAACTCTTTCACAAATTCCCTAATTCCTTGTTTTCTCATTTCCTCAAGCATTTCATTCCTAATTCCTTCTATATGAACAGACTGGTCAATTTCTTTTTTTAGAATTCCTTTAATATCTGGTTCTTTTATTCCTAAAAGGTAATATGAGCGCTTGATACTTTGTTGTATACTTGAACGACTTTTCTGCTCTAGGTCAGCTATTTCTTGGTAACTGTATCCTTTTTCCCTTAAATCTACTCTCTTCTTCATTAAGTCAGTTAATTTATCCCAATTTGGATTATTTTCATAATTCATTATGTATTAACCTCTTATATCTTATTTTTAGTACTGTAAACATAACATACACCAATACATACTTTTTTACAATTTTTGAAAAATCTTAATCCAATTCTAAATTTAAAAGAGTCGAAAGGTTAATCTTTCGACTCTTTTCTTAAGTGCGCTTAAACACTTAATGATTACATACCTTTTACAACACTTGCACAACGTAAGCAAAGTGTAGGGTGCTCTTCATCTTTTCCAACTTCTTCAGTAACTACCCAGCATCGTTCACAAGTTTCACCTGTCGCAGGAGTTACTTCAATACTTAATGTATCAAATTTTTGCGCTGTTTCAGGAGCTTGCTCATCGCTATTTGCAATTTCTACATGAGAAACAATTAATAATTGTTTAAAGTCTTCATTTATAGAATTTAATAGCTCAGCTACTTCTGCATTAGGATAGATTTTAACTGCTGCAGTTAAAGATTTACCGATTACTTTTTCATTACGTGCAACTTCAAGTGCTTTTAATACGTCATCACGTAAATCCATGAATTTTTCCCACTTAGCTTCTAAGCTTTGAGTATCGCCGAAATCTTTAACATCTGGCATTTCAGTTAAGAAAATGCTATCAACAGTAGTTCCTGCCATATGTGACCAAACTTCTTCAGCTGTATGAGGTAAAATTGGAGCTACTAAACGAGTTAGTGCTTGTAATGACTCATGTAATACTGTTTGAATTGCTAAACGATCTTTATTCGTTTTTGGCTCGATATATAATACATCTTTTGATAAATCAAAATAGAAAGAACTTAATTCTGTTGTACAGAAGTTTTGAATTGTGTGGTAAACATTAGCAAATTCATATTTTTCGTATGATTCACGAACAGTTTTAACCACGTTGTTCAATTTAACTAGCATGTATTGATCTAATTCGCGTAGCTCTTCATATTTTAAAGCATCTTGTTCTGCATTAAATCCATCTAAGTTTCCTAGTAAGAAACGGAACGTATTACGGATTTTACGGTATACTTCAGCAACTTGTTTCATTAATGCGTCAGAAATACGTACATCTGATTGATAATCTACAGAAGCTACCCATAGACGTAAAATATCTGAACCGTATTGATTCATAATTTTTGATGGTAGAACGATGTTTCCGATTGATTTACTCATCTTGCGACCTTCACCATCTAAAACGAAGCCATGGCTTACTACAGCTTTATAAGGTGCTTGACCTGTTACAGCAACGCTTGTACTTAATGAAGAGTTAAACCAACCACGGTATTGGTCAGAACCTTCTAAGTAAATATCAGCAGGGAAAGATAATTCCTCACGAGTGTTTAATACAGCTTGATGTGATGAACCACTATCAAACCAAACATCCATGATATCTTTCTCTTTAGTGAAGTTACCATTTGGTGAACCAGGATGTGTAAATCCTTCTGGTAATAATTCTTTCGCCTCTTTTTCAAACCAAATATTTGAACCATGCTCTTTAAATAAGTTCGAAACATGTTCAATCGTTTCTTCAGTAATAATTGCCTCTCCGTCTTCAGCATAAAATACTGGGATTGGAACTCCCCATACACGTTGACGTGAAATACACCAATCTCCACGATCACGAACCATGTTGAATAGACGAGTTTCTCCCCAAGCTGGGAACCACGTAGTATCTTGAACAGCTTGCATTAATTGTTCACGAATTGCTTCAATTGATGCAAACCATTGTGCTGTTGCACGGAAGATAATTGGCTTTTTCGTTCTCCAGTCATGTGGATAAGAGTGTGTGATAAATTGTAATTTTAATAAAGCACCTTTTTCTTCTAATGCTTTTGTAATTTCTTTATTAGCTTCATCATAGAATAAACCTTCAAATCCAGGAGCTTCTTTTGTTAAAACACCTTTTTCATCTACTGGACAAAGCACTTCTAATCCATATTGTTGACCTACACGGAAGTCGTCTTCACCATGACCTGGTGCAGTATGAACACAACCTGTTCCAGCGTCAGTTGTTACATGATCACCTAAAATAACGACTGACTGGCGATCATACAATGGATGCTTACAAATAATTCCTTCAAGTTCAGAACCATTAAAAGTCTTTTCAACTACTGCATCTTCCCAACCTAGTTCTTTTGCTACAGATTCTCTTAACTCACTAGCAACTACGAACTTGTCACCATTTACAGATACTACATCATAGCTTAAGTCAGGATGTAGACATACAGCTAAGTTAGCTGGGATTGTCCATGGAGTTGTCGTCCAAATAATGAATTTCTCTCCACCGTTTAAAACGTCTTTTCCATTTTCAACTGCAAAGGCAACATAGATTGATGCTGAACGCTTATCTTGGTATTCGATTTCCGCTTCTGCAAGTGCAGATTCACTTGATGGAGACCAATATACTGGTTTAAGACCTTTATAGATTAAACCTTTAGTTGCCATTTTACCGAATACTTTAATTTGTTCAGCTTCATATTCTTTTTCAAGTGTGATATATGGTCGGTCCCAATCACCTAAAATTCCTAAACGTTTAAATTGTTCTTTTTGACGATCTACTTGCTCGTAAGCATATTCTTCACATAGTTTACGGAATTCTGCTACTGACATTTCTTTACGATTTACTTTTTTATTTGCTAATGCTTGTTCAATCGGTAAACCGTGAGTATCCCAACCTGGAACGTAAGGAGAACGGTATCCATTCATATTATAAAAACGTACAATGAAATCCTTTAATACTTTATTAAGTGCATGTCCCATATGAAGGTCACCATTTGCATAAGGTGGTCCATCATGTAAGATAAATGACGGTTTTCCTTCGTTATGTTTTTGAACAGTTGCATAAATATCTTTTTTGTTCCACTCTTCTTGAATTTGTGGCTCACGTTGAGGTAAATTTCCTCTCATTGGAAATTCAGTTTTTGGCATAAGTAACGTATCTTTGTACTCCATTTGCTTTCCTCCATTATTAAACTTAATTGATCTAAAGCTAGCCGTTTTAGGCAAGTCAACTACTCTATGCTAGCTTACTTTACATTTTTTAAATTCCACATTAACGCATTGTATCCATCTTACAAGCCTTTTATTAGTGGAGTTGTCTATTATGTATAATAAATAAACCGTATAAGACGCAAAAAACCTTCCTCATCCCCAAAAAGGGACGAGAAAGGTTTCCCGTGGTACCACCCTAATTGACAATAAATTTCATTAATTCATTGTCCACTTAGCATTCATAACGTGAATGAAACGTCTTTTCTTACTCATTTTCAGAAAAGCACTCTAGGGTGATTTTCCTTCTATTTTCTATATCAAGCTTACACTATCCTTGACTCGCTACCTAGTTTTATAGAAGTACTCTTCCCTGTCACCGATTTACTATTAATATCTATTGAACTACTCACCACTTAACACCCTTACAGGTTGATTGAAGTAGGAGATTCTTGGGAACAAAGCATACTTACTAGTGATTCTTTACCAGCAGAGGTTACTTTTATTTACCAAGCTAACCCCGTAGTTCCTACGGTTTGGTTTCACCTAACGCTAGGTGAAACGTACTCAGCCTGATTTTTACTGAGGGGTATTACAGTTGTTCTATTTGCGACTCTTGAATGGTATAGGCGAATGACAACCACCAGACGAGTTCTATTTACGCAACAAGCACTACACTTGAATTCATTCTTTTTCTACGGTATTTACATTATCTATTGTACAGAATAGTAGCAAAAAAAGAAAGCATTTTGGCTAACGCCAATCGTCATTCATCTCCCACCTATTACTGGTGTTATTACACCTTCACGTAACCTTAGGAAGGTGTCTTCTGTCGGATAATGATAAATTATATGTAAAACTTTACAAATCGTCAAGGCTTATACGACTAGTTTGCGATTTCTTCTGTTTCTTTATCATCTAAAATATGATCCCAATCTTCATGACCTAACATTTCTAATTGAGTTTCAATTGCCATTCTTAAACGAGTTCGGAAAACTTTTGATTGCTTCTTAAGCTCTTCGAATTCCATTGTAACTTTTCTAGATTTAATTAAAGCTTCATTAATAATTCGATCAGCATTTTTCTCCGCTTCTTTAATGATCAATTTAGCTTCTTTTTGGGCACTACCTTTTACATCTTCAGCAGCTTCTTGCGCAATTAAAATTGACTTATTTAAAGTTTCTTCTATAGTAGAAAAATGCTTTAATCTTTCTTTCATATCAAGAATTTGTTCTTCTAATTGTTTCTTCTCACGAATAACTAATTCATAATCTTTAATGACTTGATCTAAAAACTCGTTAACATCATCTTCGTCATAGCCACGAAAACTTTTACCAAATTCTTTATTATGAATATCAAGTGGTGTTAAAGGCAATTAAGCCACCTCCATGTATGTATGTTCTTTATTAATAGGTTATAATAAACTTTCGACAGTTTCTACGTTTTTCCTTCTACAATTTCTGACTATTTTTTAACGCCGTAGTTTATCCGCCATTTTTCTTTTTTTGATAAGCCATCAATTGACATCAACATTCCTCTACCAAAACCTTTGACAGAGAATAAATCTCCTTCTTCACATAAAAACGAAGTAGAATCAATAACTCGCTGATTTACCTTAACGTGTTCGGCTTTAATTAAGCTTTGTGCTTTTTGTCTCGATATATTATAGAATTCACTCAATAAGACATCTAATCTTAGTGATGATACAGTCCCATTATTAGTTTGCCAAACATCGTCTGATTCAATCAATTCTTTAAATGTAATTCTCTTTAATTTAATTGGCGATTTTCCTACAGAATTTAAGTTACTTTCTACAAAACTTGCTATTTCATCAGCAACAATTACTTGGATCATATCATTTTTAATTAGAATATCACCAAATTTTCCTCTTGTGATTCCTAAAGACATTAATGTTCCCAATACTTGTCGATGAGATAAAGTGTGAAATTTTGTTGCATAAACTAAGTCAAATGCAACTAAAGAATAATCCTCTTCAACAGGTGTATAAAAACTCGGATAAATAATCGCACGTTTTCGTTCACAATCCTCACGACCACCAAAAAAAGCGACAAAACACTCCCCTTGATTACCGATAATTGATTGCATAATCATTTGTTCTCTTAAATCAAGAAAATCTGTCAACTTAATAGAATAGCGTTCAATTGCTTCTTCTTTCCAGCTGAGAACCTTGTCTACGAAAACATGCTCTTCTTTTCGATAATGATCATAAATACTCATTGATGTAATCCTCTTTTTCATCAAACTATCAATATTAATTAAAAAAGAGAACCTGTTAGATTCTCTCTTTAAAAGAAACGAGAAATATTTAAAATACCAATTCCAGCAAATTCTAAAGCAAATAATGCAACAATCGGTGAAAAATCAAACATACCAATTGACGGAACAATTCGACGGAACGGCTCTAAATATGGTTCTGATAACCTACCAATTAAGCGACCGAAGCCTGATTGTCTTATTTGAGGGAACCAAGATAAAATGATATGAATTACGATGACTATTCTATAGTATGAAATTAATTTGTATAAAATATAAAAAAGTAAATCCATTTAATTACCACCTTTTAATGGAATTGTCTTCCTCAAATAACATATCTGTAATCGTTCCAGAAATATCAATATTATCAGGTGTACAAATAAACGTATTTGTACCTATTTTTTTTATATCTCCACTTATTGCATAAACTGTACCACTTAAGAAATCAACAAAGCGTTTAGCTTGATCGATTTGCATTTGCTGTAAATTGATCACAACTGCTTTTTTTGATTTTAAATGGTCTGCTACATCCTGTGCTTCTGCATATTCACGCGGCTGCGCTAATACAACTTTTGACGACAAAGAAGCTCCTCCTGGTATACTTACTAATTTTTGCTTTGATGCATTTCGCTCATGGTTAATTTCTTCATTTACATGTTTAGAAAATTGTTGTTGTTGATGCTGTTGTTGATATTGTTTTTGTTGATGCTGTTGTTGCTGTTGTTGCTCTTCGTATTCATAATCATCTTCATACTCATCTTCCATTGCAAAAAAGTTTCTTACTTTTCCAATAATACTCATTTTCTCTACCTTCCCTTTCCTACTAAATCAGTACCTATTCTTATGAATGTAGCACCTTCTTCTATTGCTATCTCAAAATCATTAGACATACCCATTGATAATTCAGAACATGAAATATTTGCAATCTGTAGATTTTTTACTTTTTCTTGTAATTCCTTTAATCCTTTGAAACTATTTCGAATGATTGTTACATCCTCTGTAAATGGTGCCATTGTCATTAACCCAACAACTTGTACCTTATCAAATTCTGAAAGCTGTCTAGCAAATTCAATTACATCATTTGGATGTATGCCATGCTTTGAGTCTTCTCCAGATACATTGACCTGTATGAAACATTTTAATGGTTCTGCTGCTCTTTTTTGGATCTCTTCTGCTAAGGATAGTCGATCTAAAGAATGTAGGTAGTCTATTCTATGTATGACGTCTTTTACTTTTCTAGTTTGAAGTGAACCAATAAAATGCCAAACAACATCACTTTTAATGTGTTCTTGTTTTTCCTTTAGACCTTCAAAACGGTTTTCGCCTAATTGAAGTATACCTTCAGCTAAAACTTCTTTAGCCACTTCAGTAGATACTTGTTTAGTAACAGCTATTAGAGTGACTTCATCATTTCGTTTTGCTCTTACTTTAGCTGCATTAATTTGTTCACTAATACGTTCATAATTTTGTTTGACTGTCATGATGCTATTTCCTCCAACCAATATAACTCATCATTCTTCCTGTTTTTCCACCATCTCTACGGTGAGAAAAAAATATGCTCGGGTTACAACTTGTACAATAATTTGTCATTATGATATTTTCTTCACTAATGCCCGATCTAATGAGTAATTGTTTGTTTGCTTCTTTTAAATTCAATTTGAATTTCCCGTTTTGTAAAGTGGTTAAAATATTATTAGGAATCTTATGTTCAAAAGCATCGTTTAGCTTATTCATCACAAAATCATCCACTTCATAACAACAATCACCAATTGATGGCCCGATTGCAACTTGGATATTTTTAAGTTGTAAGTTTTCTTCTTTAATTAATTTTTCGATTAAACGTCCACCAATGTTTTGAACAGTACCTTTCCAACCTGCATGAGCTAAACCAATAAATTTACTTGTTGGTTCAAGGAAATACAATGGAACACAATCTGCATAACAAGAAGTTAATAAAATATTTTCCTCATTCGTATAAAAACCATCTGTTGTCTGGATGCTAGTTTCATAATCAGTAACACCTTTGCCACAATCTTTTTTAGTTACTTTCATGACATTATTCCCATGAACTTGTTCAGAACAAACCCATTTCGATTTTGAAAACTCTAATTTACTCGCAAGGAGTTCTCTATTTTCTACCACAATATCCTTCGAGTCATTTACATGTAATCCAAGATTAAAAGAAGTGAAACAACCTTGGCTAACTCCATCATTTTTTGTTGTAAATCCTGCAACTAAATGTTTGTATGAGTCTTCCCAAGGTTGAATCATAAAAGTACTTTCAGTCGATTGAATGAAGCTCTCTTTCATATTTATAAGACCTCACAGAAACTAATTTAGTAAATATATGTAAACCAGTTGATGGTTTCCTATATTTTACCATAGATTTCACATTTTTGATTATTTTTGACAAAACACACTTATTTTTTTCACTTTCGAAAATAAAAATAGCTGCAAGGAATCGTATTCGACGTGGTAGCCAATTTTAAGAATAAAGTAAAAGTACAATTACGCCCCACTCATCGCCTTGAAACTCGTTAGTCAACGAGTTTTTTTATGTGTATTTAACTGGACTTGCTTGGTTTTCATCCAAATCCACAGATGAACGATATTTTACCAAAATAACATCTTCACCTATTTTCACAATATCATTCCAATAAATTGTCATTTCCTCTTCTTTACTAAAAAAATTTAAACCCTTCCCTGGCTTTGTTAAAATAATCGAAGTGATTTTTCCATTTGATTGATCAATATCTAAATCAACAATATTGCCTAATTTTTTTCCATCGGCAACATTTACAACATCTTTAACTTGAAAATCTGAAATTCTGGCCATTTAACTTCACCATCCTTTTTATAAAATATATGAAGTAAGGGCCAAATATCATGATAAATTTCAAATAAAAATGTGTTAGACAAGGTTGTTCGAAGCTCATCCATTGTCTAACACATTAATATCGTATTTTCATTCTTCCAGTTTAACTATTTAATAGTTATTGGATTATTTAGTTTATATAATTGTTTTTTTATTTCATTCATTATAATAAGCATTTCATTATACAGGAATTGAAGCTTGATTGAAGTCAGGCTTCATTTACGCTATCTATCTCCTCGAGGTCATAAGCCAATTTCCGCTAAAAGTTAAAAGTTACTTTTCTTTTGAGTGATTACTTTTTATTCAGGGAAAGAAAAGTATGATGTCTAGCTCCGGCTCCTAGCCCCTCGAGGTCATAAGTCAAAGCCCGATGAAAGTAAAAAGCAACTTTCATCGGTCTTCGCTTTATGCTTGTCGGGGCTGAACAGTCGCCTCCGCATTTCTCGTGATGTCTAGCTCCGGCTCCTAGCTCCTCGAGGTCATAAGCCAATTTCCGCTAAAGGTTAAAAGTTACTTTTCTTTTGAGTGATTACTTTTTATTCAGGGAAAGAAATAGTATGATGTCTAGCTCCGGCTCCTAGCTCCTCGAGGTCATAAGCCAATTTCCGCTAAAGGTTAAAAAGCAACCTTTAGCGGAAATCGTCTTATGCTTGTCGGAGCTAACCAGTCGCCTACGCTTTTCTTTAACCCTGTATATTTTTGTTCATTTGTTTTATTGCTGATTTTTCTAGTCTGGATACTTGTGCTTGGGAAATTCCGATTTCTTCGGCAACTTCCATTTGTGTTTTTCCTTGGAAGAATCTTTTGCTTATGATCATTTTTTCTCGATCGTTTAGTCGTTTCATTCCTTCACGTAGTGCTAGTTCTTCAACCCATTGCTCGTCCTTATTTTTATCATCACTTAGCTGATCCATTACAAAGATTGGATCTCCGCCATCGTTATATATCGGTTCAAATAACGAAACTGGGTCTTGAATTGCATCTAATGCAAAGACGATTTCTTCGTGTGTTACGCCTAGTACTTCTGCGATTTGAACAGGAGTTGGTTCTTTTGAATTCTCTGCTAATAATCGCTCTCTTACTTGTAATGCTTTATAAGCGATGTCTCTTAATGATCTAGACACTCTTATTGGGTTATTATCCCTTAAATATCTTCTTATTTCACCAATAATCATAGGTACAGCATACGTCGAAAATTTTACATTTTGGCTTAAATCAAAATTATCAATAGACTTCATAAGGCCTATGCAGCCTACTTGAAATAAGTCATCCACAAATTCTCCGCGATTATTGAAACGCTGAATAACACTTAGGACAAGTCGCAAATTGCCGTTAACAATTGTTTCTCTTGCGCTTCGATCACCGCTTTGCATTGCATGAAATAACTTACGCATCTCATCATTCTTTAAAACTGGAAGCTTTGATGTATCTACACCGCATATTTCTACTTTGTTTCGTGTCATGATGTTCCCTCCTACTTGGAGTTGCTGTACTATAGGTAAGTATCTCCTTCGGTGGAAAATTTATGCACAAAATAAAATATACAAATATAATAAATTCAGGACTAAAATAGCATAGCAAATAGAGAAAAAACTAGGATTTTCTAAGCGGAATTAATGAAATTTAGCAGGTATGACTAATGAAAATATTTTTTAAAATTATTTAGATATCCTCCTTACATAGAAAAAACCGATTAGTATTTGAAAAAATCAAATCTAATCGGTTCTTATATTTTAAACCATTTTATTAAACTCTTTTCGAAGCCTTTTAATAATACGTTTTTCTAATCGGGATATATATGATTGCGATATTCCAAGCATATCAGCTACATCTTTTTGGGTTTTTTCTTCAGTTCCATCTAGTCCAAATCGTAGTTCCATTATTTGTTTTTCACGATCATTCAGTTGATCTAATGCCTTTGTTAATAATGATTTATCGACATTGGCTTCTAAGTCCTTCGTTATGATATCGTCTTCTGTACCTAATACATCAGAAAGTAATAATTCATTTCCATCCCAATCAATATTTAATGGTTCATCGAATGAGACTTCAGAACGGTTTTTATTATTTCTACGTAAATGCATCAGAATTTCATTTTCGATACATCTTGAAGCATAAGTAGCCAATTTAATTTTCTTTTCAGGATTAAAGGTATTAACGGCTTTAATCAATCCGATTGTACCAATGCTAATCAGATCTTCAATATTAATGCCCGTATTTTCAAACTTTCTAGCAATATATACTACTAATCGTAGATTTCTCTCAATTAATAGTGATCTAGCACCTAAATCTCCATTCGGTAGTTTCTGTAAAAGCTTTTCTTCTTCTTCCCTTGTCAAAGGAGGTGGTAATGCTTCACTTCCCCCAATGTAATATACTTCGTCGGCTTTCAAACCAAGCTTTACTAATAGCTTATACAAACCTAACTTTAGTTTTAAGAACAATCGATTCATTTTCTACCTCCTATGCAATTTCATTAATTGTTCCCTGCATCATTTTTGGATGAAGGATACATTCATATAAATTGTCTGAAGACAAAGTAACATGACTCAGTCCAACCAAAACCGAACTCGATGAATACCATTTCCCATTAATTTTCAATTTAACAACAGTAGGTTTTATTGCGACGAGGAATTGATTACTTTGACCAATACTTTTATAAGGTATATAGGTTCCTTGAAAAAAACTTAAGACATCGAGTGCTTCTGTATTATGTAATGTATTTTCAGAGTCTCTAACTAACTTAACTAGTTCGATAGGTAATCCATAATCACTAGTGGAACAATCTAAAATAATAACTGGTTTCCTAGAAAGCGGTTCATGTAGAGAGTTACCACTATCCATTAACCCTCTAATTTTAATCGAAGTGTTCCGCCACACAATTTCCATTTCATACATTTCATTCAATTTCCATTTGGTAAACGAGATCTGATTGATCGATTTTCTAGCGTAAAATATGACGATTGGTAGCATTCCAATTACAAAATACCAGCTTACAGGATCACCATAAAAGGATGATTTGGTTAAATTTGATTCATTAGTAGCAAATAAATAATGTAAGCCTAATAATGCGCCACCTAAAATGAATGTTGAAAAATAGAAGATACTTAATAGCTGTAAAAAAGTGATAATCCGTTGCCTTCCAAATGCAAAAAATACGATAAAAAACGATAATAATATTTTCATAAAAGGTGAGCCAAAAACATATGCATAAGGAGTAAACGTCATTAGAACAACGATTGAACCTAATAATGCCCCTAACAATGACCGCAAAATAGATACATTTCTTTTTAGAATTAAGCCTGTCAACTGAATAATCAAGAAGTCCATTAACAAGTTTAATAACCAAACAAGATCGCCATATATCACCAATTTTGTTCGCCATCCTCTATAGAATATTCATTTATATGTAAGTATAGGATGAGCACGGTAAGAAGTCTGTCAAAAAAAGGAAGCTTTATTGAAGAGTTTTTCGACAATACATTTTCGAAATATGAATTGGACAGGTCAATATTATATAGAAATCTTTCACTTTATTTCTATTAAACTGCCCAATAAGGAGTGAGGATTTGGATAGCTGGATATTTCATTCACCCATTTTTGAGTTTGACGGAACAAAACCATCAATAAGACAACACTCTGCCTGGAAAGGTCACGCTAAATTTGCTTACGATTTAGTTCAATTCGTAAAACCAAAAAAAATTGTAGAATTAGGTACCCACTTTGGCTTTTCTTTTTTCTGTTTTTGTCAAAGTGTGAAAGATCAAAATCTGTCATGTGATTGTTTTGCAGTTGATACTTGGCAAGGTGATCTGCATAGTGGATTGTATAGTAATGAAGTTTTTGATACGGTACATGAAGTTGTTCAAAAACATTACCAAAGAGAAGCTAAAATGTTACGTAAGTCTTTTGATGAAGCAATTGAGAATTTCGAAGATAATACGATCGACATACTTCATATTGACGGGTTTCATACTTTTGAAGCTGTGCTACATGATTACACTACTTGGCTTCCAAAAGTATCTCAAGAAGGTATTGTTTTAATCCATGATACCGAAGTACGAATACAAGATTTTGGGGTTTATAAATTTTGGGAAGGCATAAAACAACAACTCCCATCTTTTGAATTTACACACTCACATGGTTTAGGTGTTTTATTTCCTAAAGGCTGTAACGAAAAGTTCAAGAGTGTCATTAGTGATCTAACTAATTTACAAAATCACTACTCGAAAGAATGAAAAAAACCAAGATAAGAGAGTCATCTTATCTTGGTTTTTTAACATTTTATTAGCGTCTTTTACGATTACGTAAAAACGCTGGAATATCTAAGTCATCAAGACTAGTTACATTTTTAGTCGTTTCTACAACCGGAGCTTCTTCGCGAATTGGTTCGCGTTTAATAGTTGGTTGCGGAGTTGGTGTTGAAATTGTTTGTCTCGCCATTGGTTTTGGAGTAGGCGGTGCTGTAATAACACCTTCAAATCCAGTCGCAATAACCGTTACAATAATTTCATCCTTTAAGTTTTCATTGATTACAGAACCGAAAATCATATTTACTTCAGCATCACATGCAGTAGAAACGATATCTGCTGCTTCTTGCACTTCATATAAGCTTAAGTTCGTTCCACCAGTGATATTCATAAGTACACCTTGTGCACCATTGATTGAAGTTTCTAATAATGGACTAGAAATAGCTTTTTTAGCTGCTTCTGCCGCACGGTTTTCTCCACCAGCAACACCGATACCCATTAATGCAGAACCTTTATTAGACATAATTGTCTTAACATCTGCAAAGTCAAGGTTAATTAATCCCGGAACAGCGATTAAGTCAGAAATACCTTGAACCCCTTGACGAAGTACATTATCTGCTTCGCGGAATGCTTCTAGCATTGGGGTATTACGATCAACGATTTCTAATAATCGGTCATTAGGAATAACAATTAAAGTATCAACGCTTTCCTTCATTGCAGCAATACCAGTTGCAGCTTGAGTTGAACGCTTTCTACCTTCAAATGTAAATGGACGAGTAACTACACCTACAGTTAATGCACCTAATTCTTTTGCTACTTGTGCAATTACTGGAGCTGCACCTGTTCCTGTACCTCCACCCATTCCAGCAGTTACGAATACCATGTCTGCTCCTTTAAGAGCTTCTTGTAATTGTTCTCTACTTTCTTCTGCTGCTTTTTTACCTACCTCAGGATTAGCTCCTGCCCCTAAACCACGAGTAAGTTTGCCACCGATTTGCATTTTCACTTCAGCTTTTGATAGATTAAGAGCTTGTGCATCAGTATTCACAGCAATAAAATCTACACCTTGTACTCCATGTTCAATCATTCGGTTAACGGCGTTATTTCCTCCGCCACCTACACCAATTACTTTTATCTTCGCTAAAGCATCTACATTTGTATCAAAATCTAACATGATTGATCCCCCTACTTTTCAAATTCATCACAAATTTAATCCCATAAATATTTAAAAATGCTTTTAACTTTACTCATGACGCGCTCTTCATCCTGCTGTTTTGGTTTTGTATTTGAATTTGAAACAGCTACAGGTTTTCGTTCATTTGATTCGAATGCAATATTAGAGCTAAGTTTTTTTCCACGCATTTTTGATTTATAAAAAGCATACTTGATTAGACCTACACCAGTAATGTATTGAGGTTCTCTTACACCTATATAATCTGGTGTTGCAACCCTTACATTATTTTTAAATACCCTTTGAGCTAAATCGATTACACCAGTCATTGTTACTGTACCACCAGTTAGAACAAATCCACCTGGTAAATTGCTTCCCCTCATTCTTACAAGCTCATTTTGAACCAAAATGAAGATTTCTTCTAATCTAGCTTCAATAATATCAGAAATTTCTTGCTGACTGTATTGTTGATGTTGTTCACTACCCATTATCGGTACACTTAATACTTCTTCAGGTAATGCAGTATCATAAAAAGCATGTCCAAATTTCACTTTAATTTTTTCTGCATCTTCTGTTGAAGTTTTCAGACCAATTGATATGTCTTTCGTAATATGGTCTCCTCCAACAGGTAGGACTGAAGTAGCCATTAATACACCTTCTCTAAAAAGAGAAATTGTAGTTGAGCCTCCACCGATATCAACAAGTGCTACACCTAAGTTTTTCTCATCCTGCTTTAGTCCTATCGTACTTGCAGCCATAGGTTGTAGACATATATCCGTTACTTCTAACCCCGCTCTTTCAACACAACGAAGTATATTATGTACTAGAGTTCTTGAACCAGTAATTAATGTACCTTCCATTTCCAACCGTACACCAATCATTCCTCTTGGGTCTTTTACCTCAGAAAGGCCATCAACAATGTATTCATGTGGAACAACATCGATAATTTCTCTTTCCGGTGGTATAGAAATTACTTGAGCCTGATCCATTACTCTTAAAACATCTTCATTGTCAATTTCTTTATTTTCTTTAGAAACTGCTACTACGCCGTTAGTACTAATCAATTGCACTTGATTCGCACTAACCCCTACAATTACTTTGTCAATATGAATGCCAACCATTCTTTCTGCTTGATCAATTGCTTTTTTGATTGATTTGACTGTTTCATCTATATCAACTATTGACCCACGTTTTAAGCCTGAAGATTTAACATTACCAACACCGATAATGTTAAGTGTGTCGTTAACTAGTTCTCCTATGATTACTTTAATTGTTGAAGTTCCAACGTCAAGACTCACATAGATCTCATTGCTGTTCATGATGGCACCTCCTTTTTCTCTCTATCTATTATAATCGAGCATCACTTCATTCTTAAATATCATATATGACATCTATTCAACATTTACGGGGTTTTTCCTCTTTTTTAAGCTTGATTTTTCATAATCTTTTTAATTTTTTTCATTATTTCTATTTAACTACTAGTCTACACTAACATGTAAAGTTAAAAAAGACTTGAAAGTACTGTTAACTAATGTTAAATCGACTATTTAGGTTCAGTACTATAAGGAGAAAAATACGCACCAACTTCTAAATGGATAACCCCTTTTTGATCTTTAGGTATTGACTTTAAAATTAATGGGTAATTTGACATTTTATTTGAGAATTTTCGAATCGTTGTCCTTACTTCATACCCTTCATTCGTAAAAACCGTTATTAACAAAGGATCATCCTTACTTGGAGTATAATCTATTTCAGAAATTGATTGAAATATACTTTGTGGCATTTTTTTCAATTCTGCAGCCATTTCCTGCAACTCGTCTCCTTGTTTCCAACCAATTAAATCAGGTGCTGTAGTATTTCCTAGTGAATTTTTCTCTTTAATAAGGACTCCGCTTTCTAACAATAGATACTTTTTCCCGCTGAATAAACCTTGTCCAACAGGCTGAAATTCTTTTACATCAATTTCTACTTTATTAGGAAATCTTTTATGTACGATTGCAGATTGAATTGTGTTTTGACTTTCAAGCTGATCTACTACCCTTTTTGACCTAATTGTCAAAAAGCTATCATCAACGCTAACATCGGCTAATTTTTCAATTTCTTTATCAGAGTACAGTTGGTTTCCATTAATGACTAAGTGAATTTTTGAACCAATTGATGTTTGGAAATACAATACACATAAAAGCAAAGAAAAAAACACAAGAATTGTGACCAGTATTCGCAAATTTGCTTTTTTACGTTTTTTATTACGTAAAACAGGTACACGGTCTTCTAAACTAATAATCTTATTTTCCTGCATAAATATGCCTCCATTATCAATGTTCAACTAAAAATACCTTTTTAATTTACTTTTGCTTAAGAAGTAATTTAAGAATATTGAACTACTCATGACTAAAGTTACGAGATTCTTGGGAACAAAGCATACTTGTTAGCATATTTCTTAACTAGCAGAGGTTTCTTTTATTTACCAAGCTATCCCCGTAGTCCCTACGGTTAAGTTTCCCTAACGCTAGGTGAAACGCACTTTGCTTGATTTTATACTGAGGGGTATTACGGTTGTTCTCTTTGCGACTTTCGAGAGGTATTGGCGAACGACAGCCACCAAACAAGTCACAAGCACCATACTTGAATTCGTTCTAGTTCAAGTGTCCGATATGATTTTATCTTATACTTCATGTCGGTTACTAGTATAGTAAAATAATATGACGTTTTTTTAATACTATATTGCATCCGAAGTCGATTCATCTCATAATTTAAATCACGAGTGTTCTTGACTTAATAATAGAATAATAAAAAATAGAATAGCAAATGAATGCCATTCTATCTTGGTCATCATATGCTATGTAAATTATAGCATATAATATGGTTAGTTTTGAAGAAACTTACATTTTTTTCCCAACAATTTCTACCTCTGTTTCAAGTTGCACATTAAATTTTTCTAATATAGTTTTCTTAATAAATGCTATTAAGTCTAGTACATCTTTTGAAGTAGCATTTCCAGCATTTACAATAAAGTTGCCATGCATTTCAGAAACCTTCGCACCACCAATTTGATATCCTTTTAAATCAGCACGTTCAATTAAATTACCAGCATACTGTGGTAATGGATTACGGAAAATACTTCCAGCACATGGATAATTCCAAGGTTGTGTTTCTCTTCGATAATCTTTGTTTTTTTGCATTAAAGCAGTTGAAGCTTCTTTTGATCCTTCTTGAAGCTGAAGTTCTGCTTCTAATACAAATCCTTTACGTTTATGTTGTAATACTGAAGTTCGATATGAAAAGTCTAATTCTTCATTTGATAACCATTCCATTGTTCCATCAGGAAATAGAATATGTGCTCTAGAAGTAATATTTGAAAAATCTGATTGATGAGCACCTGCATTCATATATACACCGCCACCAACACTACCAGGAATTCCACTTGCAAACTCTAGACCAGATAATCCTTTTCTACTTAGTTGAGTAGCTAAACGAATAACTGAATATCCTGCACCTACAACTACTTTTGTACCCTCTACTTCAATATGGTCTAAGCAATCACTTATTTTAATTACGACACCTTCAATACCTTGATCCGATACAAGTAAATTTGATCCTCTACCAATTACAGTCACATTTACGCCATGTTCATTTGCAAGGTTAATAATCTCTTTAATTTCATTCACAGTTTTAGGAATGACCAAATACTCAGCTGGTCCTCCAATTTTCATTGTCGTATGATTTGCTAAAGGCTCATTTATTAGAAGACTCGAGTCATTTAATATTTCCTTTAATTTTGATTCAAACATTCGTTATTTTCCCCCTTTAGCTTATAGTATCCTCTATTACATTTTTATTTTATTTCAAACTTGTTCGTGCAAGTTCATTTACTTATTTTCTCTAATACATTTACTAGTTTTTTTGCAGCATCTGGTACACCCATTTTTAATGATGCATTTTTCATCTCTTCAAGTTTAATAGGATTTAGTAATACTTTTTCAATTTCAGTTACTAAATATTCACTATTAAAGTTTTTTTCCAATATAACAATTGCCGCACCATTTTTCTCAAGTGATCTAGCATTAACTTCTTGATGATTATTCGTTACATATGGGCTTGGTATTAGAATACTAGGTTTTCCTAATGCAGTTAATTCTGCTAATGTAGTTGCCCCCGCTCTTGATACGACTAAATCCACTTCTCTTAAAATTTCAGGCATATTATGTAAAAATGGCTTAACCACTACATTTTCTGGGTTACCTACTTTATTTATTTCCTCAATGACAGAATCGTAATGTACTTCGCCTGTTACATAAATCATTTGGTAATCTTTTTCACCTAATTGATTGACACTTTTTAAAAAGGCTTGATGAATCGGTCTTGCTCCCCTCGAACCACCAACAATTAGTACTGTGCGTTTACCTGATTTTAATCCTAATGATTCTAATACTGCTGGATTTGATTCTCCAAGTACTTCAGAAGCCCTCGGGTTTCCAGTAAACACTACTTTCTCCTTATTAAAATAGTCAGCAACCTCTTCAAAACAAATTGCAACTTTTGTGACATAACGGTTTAAGAACTTATTTGTTAGTCCAGGTATACTATTTTGTTCATGTATAACTGTCGGAATCCCTAGTTTTGCTGCTGCGTAAACAACAGGACCACAAACATATCCACCGGTTCCAACGACTACATCCGGCTTAAATTCACGAATTATTTTCTTACTATCTGATACACCCTTTAAGAATCGATAGACTGTTTTAAAATTCTCTAATGATACGCTTCTCTTGAACCCTGTAATAACAATAGATTTAAAAGGTATGTTTGCTTTAGATACAATCCCTTTTTCTAATCCATTTTCTGTACCAACATATAAACATTCTACATTGGAATCTTGTTTTTTTAACTCTTTAATTAGCGCAAGTGCTGGATAAATATGACCACCAGTACCCCCACCACTAACTAAAATTTTCATAAAGATCCTCCTAAATTACAATACATAAATAACTTTAAGCAGTTTAAGTAGTTATTATACCAATTTTATCACTATCATTCTAATTGTTTTTTCTATAAAAATAAAGAAAACCTACTAATTGGAAAGTAATTAGGCAAGAACATATTACTTTACTACATAAAAAGGACCGACTCATTTTTGAAATATTCAAGTACCACTTGTACTTGTTTCAATTTGAGTCGGTCCTTTTATGTACGCGCATGTCTACTAATATTTAATAATACACCTACGGCTAATAGCATTAATGTTAGAGATGAACCACCATAGCTTAAAAATGGTAATGTAATCCCTGTAACAGGCATTAAGCCTATTACAACGCCAATATTAATCATTACTTGTATTGCAATCATTGAGACAATTCCTACTGCTAAAAAAGTACCGAATAAATCTGGCGCACTTAAAGCAATTCGGATCCCTCTCCAAAGTAATAAAGAGAATAATAAGATGACAAAAGTTCCGCCAATAAATCCTAATTCTTCTGATAGAATCGCAAAGATGAAATCAGTTTGTGGTTCAGGCAAATACATAAACTTTTGTCTACTTTGTCCCAATCCTAAACCAAATAATCCACCAGGACCAATTGCATATAGTGATTGAATAATTTGGAATCCAGTTCCTAATGGATCAGACCATGGATCTAGAAATGATGTAATCCTTTTTATTCGATATGGAGCAGAAGCTATTAGGCCAACAAATCCTGCAACCCCAACAATACCCAATCCCATAAAATGAGAAATTCTTGCTCCTGCTACGAATATGATAATTACACAAGTACCTACCATTACTGTACCTGTTCCTAAATCTGGTTGAAGCATAATTAATCCAAATGCTAAAAACACAAGACCTAATGTTGGTACAAGACCCTTTTTAAAAGACGTAATATTTTTCTGGTTATCTGCTAAGTATTTTGATAGAAATACCATCATTCCAAGTTTCATAAACTCAGAGGGCTGGATCGAGAATGCACCGATTCCAATCCAACTTCGTGCACCACCTCGTACTAGACCAACTCCTGGTACAAGTACAAGTACCAACAAGATAAAACAAGCGATTAATATTTTTTTTGCATGTGTTTTGAAAAGCCAGTAGTCAATATTTGAAACAACAAACATTCCAACTACTCCAACCCCAGCAAATAATAATTGCCGTTTAGCAAAAAAGAACGAATCATGAAACTTATATGATGCCCATATTGCACTAGCACTGTAAACCATAATCATACCTACTGTTAATAATGATAGCGTAACGAGAACAAGAATCATGTCAGGACTATTTTTCTTTGTTGGCACTTAAATACACCTCAACTTTTGAATTAAACAAGCCTTACATTAACTTATGCACTGCTTGTATAAATTTATTACCACGTTCTTCAAAAGTCTTAAATTGATCCCAGCTTGCACAAGCAGGTGACAATAAAATAATATCTCCAACTTCTGAATGAGCGAATGCTTCATTTACAGCATCTTCAACATTATCTACCGATTTTACTGCTTTCATTCCTGCTTTTTCTGCTGATTCAATTAATTTTTCTGCTGTTTGACCATAAGTGACCATTTTTTTTACATTTTTAAAATAAGGAATTAAATCGTCAAACCCATTTCCTCGATCTAATCCACCAGCTATTAAAATGACTGGTTTTTGAAAAGAAGAGATTGCTTTTTGTGTTGCTAAAATATTAGTAGCCTTTGAATCATTATAAAACTTTCTCTTATTTATTTCTGTAACAAACTGAAGTCGGTGCTCAACACCAGTGAAAGTTGTTAATACCTTTTCAATTGCATCATTTTCAACATCTAAAAGTTTAGAAATTGCTACTGCTGCTAAGATATTTTCTAAATTATGTTTACCTGGTAAGACAATTTTTTCAACTTCAATCACTTTTTTCTCTTTAAAATAAATAAAGCCATTTTGAACATATGCACCATCTTGCATAATTTTAGTTGAAGAGAATGGAATAATTTTCGCTCTAATTTGAGAAGCCATTGCCATTACATTCTCATCATCAAAATTAACGACAGCAAAATCATTTTCTGTTTGATTTTTAAATATATTGGCTTTTGCCTTAATATACTCATCTTTTGTACCATGATAGTCTAGATGAGCTTCGAAAATATTTGTGATTAATGAAATTTTTGGTCGGAAACTTTCGATTCCCATCAATTGAAATGAAGAAAGTTCAGTTACAATAATATTATCTTCATTTGCATTTTCAGCAACTTCACATGCAACAGTACCAATGTTTCCTGCAACAAGTGGTTTTTTATTGCCTTCTTGTAACATATTTAATGCTAAAGTTGTCGTTGTCGTTTTCCCATTAGAGCCTGTAATACCGATAAATGGTGCTTCACTTATTAAATATGCAAGCTCTATTTCCGTATAAATCGGAATATTACGCTTTACAGCTTCTATTAATAATGGATTCGTATATGGAATTCCTGGATTTTTGACGATACAAAATGGTTGATCATCTACTAATGAAAGTGGATGCTCACCACAAACTACGTTAAAACCTTCACTTTTTAGCTTTTGTGCGATTTCATTTTGTTCAAAAGAAGTTCGATCATTAACAGTTACAGTCGCACCTAATTTTTTTAATAATCTACTAGCTGCATAACCGCTCTTTGCCATTCCTAATACTAATACATTTTTATTTTGAAAATTCGATATGTTATTCAATTACATCCACACCTCAATATAAATTCCTAATAATGCAAAAAGTAATCCTACAAACCAAAATGTTACTACTACACGCCATTCTGACCATCCAGATAATTCATAATGATGGTGCAGAGGGCTCATTTTAAATACCCTTTTACCAGTTGCTTTAAAAGAGGCAACTTGAATCATTACTGATAGCGTTTCAATAACAAAAATACCACCAATAATAACAAGTAAAATTTCTAAGTGTGTAACGATTGCAATTGCAGCAAGTGCCCCACCTAATGCTAATGAGCCCGTATCTCCCATAAAGACCTTTGCAGGGTGTGCATTAAATACTAAGAAACCTAATACAGCTCCTACAACTGCTATTGAAAATATTGCCACATCAAGCTGGTGTTGGTTATAAGCAAGTACAGCATATGCACCAAATGCGATTGCTGCTGTACCTGACACAAGTCCATCTAATCCATCTGTTAAATTTACAGCGTTTGAAGTACCAACTAGCATAAAGATAATTAATAATACATAGATAAAGCCTAAATCAAATGAATAATGTGTCCCTGGTATCGAAATAGATGTAGAGATTCCCATAGCACGGATTGCAAAAAAGACAATGATTGACACAATAACTTGGCAAATGAATTTTTGTTTAGATGTTAGTCCTAGGTTTCTTTTTTTAACAACCTTAATATAGTCATCTAAAAATCCAATTACTCCAAAACAAATTGTGACAAATAATAATACATATGTACGTGTTGATAAAACATCAAAATACATAGAAATTAAAAGTGCAGATAAACTTAAAGCAATTAATATGATAATCCCACCCATAGTTGGGGTTCCTGATTTCTTTTTATGAGATTGTGGACCTTCGTCTCGAATACTCTGTCCAAATTTAAGCTTTCTTAAGTACGGTATAAAAATAGGCGATAAAATGACTGCAATGATAAATGCTGTAATCATAGCAACTAAAATTGACGGTTCTAGCATTATACGCCCTCCTTTCTAAGTTCTCTTCTTTGTTGTTAATAGTTTAATTCTTTTATAAAGAATTATGAAATCAATTTTTCACATTACAAAGAAGAGGATACTATCCTCTTCTTTGCAAAATAGCTTCTTTAGCTTCTTCAACATCATCAAAATGTGAAACATTCGTTCCTACAATCTGATATGTCTCATGACCTTTACCTGCAATAACAATAATATCATGTTTTTTTGCATTTTGAATCGCAAATGTTATAGCTTTTTTACGATCTTCTATTACCGTAATATTATTATGCTCTAATCCGCGTTTCATGTCTTCTAAAATTAAAGATGGGTCTTCTGTTCTTGGGTTATCAGATGTAAAAATCGCTTTTGTTGAAAGATCCGCTGCAATCTTACCCATTAGTGGTCGTTTTGTACGGTCACGATCTCCACCACAACCAACAACAGTAAAAATATCATTTTTTGCAAATTGCTTAACAGTATTTAATACATTTTCTAAACTATCTGGTGTATGCGCATAGTCTACGATAACTGTAAAATCTTGCCCAGCATTAACGGCTTGGAAACGTCCTGGCACTCCTTCAATCGTCGCGACCGCGTCTAAGATTGTCTCCATTTCTATATTTAATGCAATTCCTGCACCAATTGCCGCTAACACATTATATACATTAAATGTTCCAATAAGATTCATTTCTACAACATATTGTTTATTTAAAAAATGTAATGTGAATCTAGTACCAGCATTCGTTAATTCAATTTCATCAGCAAACAAGTCAGCTTCTTTACTTAAACCATAAGTTATTAGATTTGCTTGTGTAAACTTCATATATTCTTCAGAAGCAGAATCATCATTATTTAGGATCGCAAATTTAGGTTTTTGCGTTGAGAAGCTATTACCTAATTGAGAGAATAATAAACCTTTAGCTTTTTTATATTCTTCCATCGTCCCATGATAATCTAAGTGATCTTGTGATAGATTTGTAAAAACAGCAATGTCATATTCACAGCCATGAACACGCCCTAAATGTAATGCATGTGAAGATACTTCCATAACTGCCATATCCACATTTGCGTCAACCATTTTTGCAAACATTGATTGTAAAGTTAAACTATCAGGAGTTGTATTTTTTGTTTCAAAAATCTCTTCTCCTATTTTCATACCAATTGTGCCAATGACACCTGTTTTTTTCTTATTGTGTTTAACAATCTCTTCAACAATATATGAAGTAGTGGTCTTACCATTCGTACCAGTAATCCCAACTAGATTTAGTTTTTGTGTTGGGTTTTCATAAAAGGCATTACCAACAACAGCCATCGAACGATTTGTGTCTTTCACATAAGCTACTGGTACATTCGATTCAATTGGTTTTTGTGCAAGGATCGCAACTGCCCCGTTTTCAATTGCTTGATTTACGTACTTGTGGCCATCAACTGTATATCCTTCAATACAGATGAATAAATAACCTGGTTTTACATTTCTTGAATCCATTTCAACCCCAGTGATTTCCGGATTTTCAGATGGAAGATTCACTAAAGGCTTTAATCTTGATAGTAAAGTATGAAGTTTCATAGTAATTCCTTTCGTATTCACTAAATCATTTTTTATCTTTAGTTTTAGATTTAGTTTCTTCTTTCGTTCCTAAATAAATTCTTATTTTAGAACCTTCTTTTAGTTTAACACCTGCTTTTGGTGCTTGGTCAACGACAATATTTCCACTGCCACTATATTCAATAGTAAAAGTATCTAGCAAAGGTTGCAAATCTTTTTTCTCCAAACCAATTAAATTTGGCACTTCATATGTTGGTGTATCACCGTATACGAATTTTTTTGGGATTTGATTTTTTCTAGGTGGTACGCCTAAAACTTGCATACTATCTCGAATAATATTCCCTACTATTGGAGCAGCTACAACTCCCCCAAATTGTACAGTGCCTTTTGGATTATCAACTGCAATATAAACCACTATTTGAGGATCGTCAGCCGGTGCAAAGCCTACAAACGAAACGATAAAGCTACTATCATCGTATCGTCCATCTTTTACTTTTTGCGCTGTACCAGTTTTACCACCAACACGATATCCTTCCACAAATGCACCTTTACCAGTACCTTGTGCAACAACACTTTCTAGAGCTAATCGTACCTTTTTAGATGTATCTGGAGAAATAACTCGTCTTTTTGCAATTGGTGTTTTTCGACTTACTACTTCGTTTGTAACCGGATCTACAAACTCTTTCGCTATATAAGGTTGGTAAAGAATTCCTCCATTAATAGCAGCTGATACTGCTGCAACTTGCTGAATTGGTGTAACTGATACTCCTTGACCAAAAGCAGTTGTTGCTGCTTCAACTGGACCGACTCTATCCATGCTGAATAAAATCCCTGATCCTTCACCTTGTAGATCAATTCCTGTTTTTTTGCCGAAACCAAAGTTACGAATATAGTTAAATAAACGATCTTCTCCTAGTCGATTACCTAATTCTACAAATCCTGGGTTACAAGAATTTTGAACTACCTCTAAGAAAGTCTGAGAGCCATGTCCACCTCTTTTATGACAACGCAAACGAGCTCCAGCTACTTCAGCAGCCCCATCATCATAAAAATGCTCTTTATTCAAATCTACCAATCCCTCATTTAATGCGGCTGCTAGTGTAATAATCTTAAACGTTGAACCTGGCTCATAATTTGACCAAACAGGTAAATTTCGATTATATACTTCAGGCGAAACATTTTTAAAATTAGTAGGATTGAAGCTTGGACGACTGCTCATTGCAAGTATTTCTCCCGTATTTGGATTCATCGCAATTCCAATCATTGAATCAGGATTATATTGTGCAGTAGCATTATTCATTTCTCGTTCAAGAATTGTTTGTATTCGCGAATCGACAGTTAATTTTAAGTTTAAACCATTAATTGGTGGAATATAGTCGTCTGCAATATTAGGCATTCTTTGACCTTTAGCGTCAGAATAAAATTGTACACTACCTTTTTCACCACTTAATTGCTTATCATAATAAAGTTCTAATCCGTTTAAGCCCTGATTATCTATTCCAGCAAAACCTAAAACATGAGAAAGATAGTTACCAAATGGATAATACCTTTTAGAATCCTCTGCTATGTATACACCAGCTATGTTAAGATCTCGGATTTGTTTAGCTTTCTCATTTGTAATTTTTATACCTTCTGTTCGAATGTGTTCCATACTAGATCTTTTCGTTAAAATTTTATAAAGTTTTACTTCGGAGATTTTTAAAATTGGGGCAAGTTTTTCAGTCGCTACCTTAGGATCTTTAATTTGCCTAGGAACGACTAATACAGATGGAGCACTTTTATTAGTAGCAAGAGCAACACCATTACGATCTAAAATTTCACCACGCTTTGGTTCAAATGGAATGTCTCGACTCCACGAATTTTTCGCTCGCTCAGTTAAAAGATCACCCATAGCAAATTGTACATAACCAAGCCTCGTTGCAATAATAGAAAAAATTAATAAACCGCCAATGAATACAAAAAATAATCGTTTTCGAACTGTTACATTAGATACTCGCATCGAAACGAACACTCCTCTACATTATGTTCGTTTCAATATATGCTTGTACCAAATACAATAGACCTTCTAGCTTGTTATTGTCCTAGAATGGTCTATTGTCATTTTTATTTAATTAAACTTATTTCAGTCATTTTACTCTTGTACATCTACTTTTACATCTTTTTCTTCATTGGTCGTTCCATTAGGTTTATTTAATTCAATCGTTAAATAGTCATGATCCCGTAGCTCTGAATCTTCTTTAATACTCTGGCTTGTAACAAATCCAGATCCTTTTGATGAGATTTTTAGCTTAAATAATTTACCTAAACGGTTAACATCCGATTTTGACCAACCAATAATCGATGGCATTGTATTTGTTCCATTTGTCTTAAGATAAATTTTTGTACCTCTGACAACTTGAGTTTTTGACTTAATTGATTGACCAGTAACTTCTAACCCATTTCCTAATAATACAGGTTTTAATCCCTCAGATATAGCTAAAGATTTTGCTTCATCTAAAGTTAGACCCTTCAAATTCGGAATTTCTATACTTTCTTTATCGATTAATTTGTCTACTTTAGCATTTTCAACAGGCTCAACCTTCATATACTCTAATGCGCCTTTAGTCACTGTTCTAAATATTTCAGAAACACCATCTGAACCGATTTCAGTCGCTTCAAGCTTTGGACGAAGCATCGCTACATAAACGACTAATTTTGGATTATCAGCTGGTGCCATACCGATAAATGAAAATAAGTTTTGACCACGTCCTTTAAGATATTTCCCGTGATCGTCAACAACTTGGGCAGTACCAGTTTTACCTGCGACAGTATAACCTTCAATCGCATAGTTATGCCCAGTACCATGTGGCGCAGTAATAACCGTTTCTAATAACGCTCTCTCTCTTTTTGCTGTTTCTTCTGAAATTGGATTACCCACAACCTGAGATTTATAGTCTTTAATGACTTTATTCGTATCATGATCGACAATTTTATCTACAATATACGGTTTCATCATTTTCCCATTGTTAGCAATAGCACTTGCAGCTTGGATAATTTGAATTCCAGTTACTGTGGATCCTTGTCCAAAAGCAGTTGTTGTTTTTTCAAGTGGATAATTAAATACTAATTTACCACTTGATTCACCTGGAAGATTAATATTAGTTTTTTGAGTAAATCCAAAGTTTTTATAGTATTGTAAAAAGCGATCTGCACCTAATTTTTCATTAAGAAGAATCGAAATACCTACGTTTGAAGACCTTTGAATCCCTTCGTCAAAAGTAATTGAACCCCACCCGTTACGATTTACGTCATGGACAGTGCCTCCACCTGGTACTTTATATCGACCTGATTGGAAATATTCATTCCCATTATAAACGCCTTCATTCATCGCAGCCCCTAAAGTGAATATTTTCATCGTAGAACCTGCTTCAATTGCATATGAAATCGGGTCATTCGTGTAGTTTGTAATGTCATGAATATTCGGATTGAAGCTAGGACGATTACTCATTGCAACAATTTTACCGGTTTTTGGATCAGAAACGATTGCCATAATCTTTTCTGGCTCATATTTTTTTTCAACGCTGGTCATTGCGTCTTCTAGTAAACTTTGAATCTTTGTATCTATTGTTAAATACACATCATCACCATTATGTGGAGGAGTAACCTTCTCATTTTCATATGGAAGTATATTTCCTTTTCGATCACGTAAAAAGCTTCTTTTTCCATCCTTTTCGGTTAAATCATTATTCAATGCTTTTTCTAATCCCATTTCTCCTATTAGGTCACCATTATCATCTACATTCGTATACCCTAACGTATGAGAAGCAAATACACCATTTGGATAATATCGCTGCTGTGATGGAGTAAAAACAATACCAGGTAGCTTTAATTTCTCAATTTGTTCTTTTGTGCTTTGAGAAATATTTCTTCCACCTGGTCCTAATTCAACTTGATATTTCGGTTTACCTAATTTCGCTAAAAGTTCCGATTCATCGATATCTAAAATTGATGATAATTCTCTAGCTGTTTTTTCTTTGTCTACTACATGCCTTTTCACTTTTGAGTTTTTGGAGGCTCTTGGATCTAGAACTGCCGACACGGTATATGCTGTAACCTCTTCCGCAAGTGGAACTCCGTGTGAATCATAGATTGTTCCTCTTTTTGCTGGAATTTTTTGAGAGGTATTGTAATTTTCATCCGCATAAACTTTTAAATTTTTACCTTCAACTGTGTCTGATAATTGTATATAGCCAAGTCTAGCTACAAGTGATATAAAAAGGAGTAAAGTACCTAGAAAAAACCAACGAATACCATAATTTGTGTATTTATTCTTTTTCTTACTCATATCACAATCTCCTACTTGCTAGTGTCGGTAAACTTTACATTGTTACTATCAATATTTAAACCTAACTCTTTTGCTTTTTGCCATATGCGCTCATATGTGCTTAATTCGTCAATCTTCATTTTAAGCTCAGAATTACGCTGTTTTCCATCCGCTATTTCATTTTTCACATTTTGTATTTTTAAATTTGTATCATATATTGCCGCTTGAGTTTTAATGATTTTTGTCCCCATAAAGAAGCATGCAAAAATAAATACTAAATAAAGTATTTTCTCAAAAGGTGTAATTTTTGATACTTTCTTTTGTTTTTTCTTGTTAGAAGGTCTTTGTTGTAAATCAGTAACTTGTTTTTGTTGTAGCTTTCTAGCCAAATTACTCATTATTTTCCCTCCTTATAATTTTTCTGCAACCCTTAACTTTGCAGATCTTGCTCTCTTATTAAATTCGACTTCTTCATCTGTTGGTAAAAGTGGCTTTCTTGTCACTAATTTCAACTTCGGCTTAAACTCATCTGGAATAATTGGTAAACCTGGTGGTAACAGCGGAAGTGAACTAGCTTCTTTAAAAATCGTTTTACAAATGCGATCCTCTAATGAATGGAATGTTATGACACTTATTCTACCTTTAGGTTTTATTAGGGTAATTGCATCCTTTAGCGCTTCTTCAAATACTCCTAGTTCATCATTTACAGCTATACGAATTGCTTGAAAAATTCTTTTAGCAGGATGTCCACCAGTTCTTCTTGCAGGTGCAGGAATTGCATCTTTAATGATTTCGACTAACTCAAAAGTTGTATCAATCGGTTTCTTAGCTCTTAATTCTTCAATTCTTCTTGCAACTTGTTTAGAGAATTTCTCTTCTCCATATCGGAAAAATATTTTCACAAGCTGCTCATATGGCCAGTCATTTACAACTTCATATGCTGATAATGTTTGCTCTTGATTCATACGCATATCAAGTGGTGCGTCTTGATGAAAACTAAATCCACGTTCAGCAACGTCTAGTTGTGGCGAAGAAACACCTAAGTCAAATAAGATTCCATCAACTTCATAAATGCCTAAATTATGAAGTTCTTCTTTTATATGTTTAAAATTACTTTTTACAATTGTTAATTGGTTTTCATATTTATTCAATCGCTCTTTTGCATGTCTAATTGCTGTTTCATCTTGGTCAAAAGCGATTAATCTACCCTTTGATGAAAGTTGAGATAGTAAGTATTCACTATGACCTCCACCGCCAAGTGTACAATCTACATAAATGCCATCTTCATTTATATCTAAAGAATCCACAGTTTCTTTTAATAAAACCGTAATATGTTCAAACATGATGCTTTCACTACTTTCAATTTGTTAATTTTTACAAGTCAAATCCGATTAAGTTTTCTGCCAACTCACCAAATGACTCTTCTGATTCATTCATATATGTATTCCAAGTTGATAAATCCCAAATCTCAATACGATTTGTAACACCAACTACTACACACTCTTTTTCTAATTTTGCATAACTGCGTAAGTTAGGTGTTATATTAATTCTCCCCATCTTATCCATCTCACATTCCATAGCTCCTGAGAAGAAAAAACGAGTAAATGCTCTCGCATCTTTTTTTGTTAATGGTAGTGTGCGCAGTTTATCTTCAATTACACTCCATTCGGCCAATGAATAGCCAAATAAGCATTGATCCAAACCTCTTGTAACAATGAAGTTTTCACCAAGCTTGTCTCGAAATTTTGAAGGTATAATAAGACGTCCTTTTACATCGATATTATGTTGATATTCACCGATAAACATCCTATTCCCCCACTTTCTAACACAAACTTACCACATTCCCCCACTTCTTACCACCTTTTCTAAAAAATTCTTTAAAAAATCAAAAAATCCTGCTAAAAGTGCAGCAGGATTTCATTTTTATTATAAAATTCAGCTTATTTCAAAGAATTATTTCAACTTAATTCATAGTAATAAAGGCAATATTTTTGATGCTTAAATTTTTACAATTTGATGAGCGTAATCCCAAGATAATTCTAAATCACAAAGCTCATGAACAAAATCAAAACCATATTTATTAATATAGTAGAGAATGTTTAGTGTTCGCTCCTGTGGTTTCCCATTAGGAGAAATTGAACAGATGATTCGATTCCACTTTTCAATTTGTTCTTCATTTTGCTTTAAAATTGTTTCTTCTATTTTTCGTTCTAAAAGTAAAATTTGTTCTTCTATTTTTACATAATTCTTTATAGAAAAATCCTTTAAGTTAGGTGTTACTTTATTCGTTACATCTTGAAGAGGTTTATGCAATTCTTCTAAAGACTTTTTAGCATGACTAAACACTTCTTTATAGTCTAGCTTCACTTGATCTTTAATCCATTCGACTTTCTTCTCTTCTAATGATGTTTTCAGCACATCATTAATATCTAATGAAAAATCTTCTAAAGCAGATACGATATTTCTTTCAAAAATAGTAAACATATGTCTTAAAAACACAGGTGGCATTTGAAGGTTAAATAGATTAAAAATGTCCTTTAACTCAGCCCAATAAGCAATCTCACCAGGGCCACCGACAAATGCTAATGTAGGAAATAAATACTCCTGCATGACCGGTCTAGTAACCACATTATTACTTAATAAGGCTGGCTGTTCATTTGCGATTTTGATCAACTCAAGTTTAGAGAATTGATAATTCTTATTTTTTGTTTGAAAAACATCTTCATTTTCAGACACTTCAAGTAACTGTCTACCTTCAGTACTATGGTAAAAAAGATGAATGCTCTGTTCAGAAATTTGAAGTGTTTCGTGGTACCCAGATTTTATTAATCTGCTTTTCGTATCCTTTAAAACCCCTCTTACGTTCTCTTGCTTTTGAATCATTTCATTAAATAAAGATGATTCCAACTCACGGACATTCGGATCGTCAGCATCAATTAAGACAAGTCCCTCTTTTTTGAACAATTTAAAAATAATTTTCGCAAAAAAATCTACGTAAGTAGTAGATTGCTCAATCATCGAATATAGTTCTTCAAGTAAATCTTTCGAATAATTCGTTTCATCAAAAGTTTTAACGATTTTATCAATCCACTTTTTCATTTCCTGTTGATCTAATTCTGTTCTAGAAGCAGCATGGGAATAAGTCGTTTTTTGATAAAAGGTTTGTTTTTTTACTGTTTTGTTCTCAATTGTATGAATATGGTTAATTTCATCTATATCATGGTCTTCACCAGCAATCCAAAATACTGGTACGACTGTTAGACCATGATCCTTTTCATATTTCTTAGCCAATTGAATAATTGAAATAATTTTATGTATAGAATACAATGGGCCAGTTAATAAGCCAGCTTGTTGTCCACCAATTACCACAAATGAATCTTTATTAAGTAATTTTTTCACATTTTCTAATGATTCATTACTTGCATGATGCTTATGATGAAACTTCTCTAGTGCATTAACTAATCCTGTGCGATTATAAGAACGCTCCATTACATTTTTAATTCTATATTCCATTTCTTCCTTTACTAATGGATTTTCACCAAAGAAAGAAGAAATTACTTCATTTCCATTTACAAAATCATTCAGCAATTTATTTTGCCCGTCTAAATGGACTTTACTAATTTGCATTACGAACTTCCTCTCTCGCTCTTCAGTTAAGCATTATACTCAGTTATTTTTAAAACTAAACCAGCCAACACGGTTATACAGTGAAGAATAATAAACAGAATACATGACATTCTCCAAAAACCTTTTAGTAGCTTAGTAAACCGAATATCTCTTTTTGCTTTCCATTGAAGAATAATACTAATAAATAAGATAACCAATAATAAATTAATTAATATCCAACCTGTTGCAGTTGGAAAAATCATATTTAATACAAAATAAAATGAACTAATATATAGAATTGTAGATAAATCTAGCGTAAAAAGCAAAAGTTTACGCTTGTTATTTTTAAAAAATAATTTCAAAAACATATAGATAAATATTGTTGAAAAAATCGGAAATTCAATTAATAGTGAAATAAAGAAAATGAAAAATTTTTCCAAAAAGAATTACCCCTTTTTCTTCTCAAGTCCTTTTATACTATTGTACACAAGTTCAATTGTCGGTACATTTATTTTTTTATTAATTGCCAATTTTTTAACAAATCCTAGCATACTTTCAATTTCTGTTTGTCTACCGTGAAATAAATCTCGATTCATTGATGAGTAGTTTTCTTTCGTTTTCTCGCATATTTCTACTAATTTATCCCACTCTTTTTGGTTATTTAAATCTAGGATCGTTGCAACCTCTTTAAATAATAATTTACAAATTGGTTTAAAATACTCATTAGTGATTAATTCACCATTGCGAACGTTCAATATAGACGTTAAAGGATTAATAACACAATTTATTAAACACTTTTGTTTAAGTATATACTCCCAATCATCTTGGCTTTTGATTGGAAACTCAGCTGTATGTAAACTTGATAAGCGATTTAATGCATCTATTTTCCCTTTTATTTGTCCAATTCGAATTATACCTTTACCAGTATGTGTGATTTCATTCGCAGAAGTTTTTAATGCACCGTGTTCAACGATACCTATAAAGCAATTTGGAATGGGTAAATTTTTAACGATATCAATATGAGACATTCCATTTTGAAGAAATAATATATTCTCACCCTCATATTGATTTAACGTGTTAACAATTTGATTTAAATGATATTGCTTAACACAAACAATTAATAGATCGAACGTGTTTATTTTAGGTAATAATTTTTTTGCTGTTATACACATTTGTTTCGTTTTTTCATCTACTGAAAGTATAACACCTAAGTTATTTATAAGATTTGCCTGTTCTTCTGTTCTCGTAAACAATGTAACATTATGTTTATTTTGATACAAATACGATGCTGTAAGAAGACCGACGGCACCACCACCAATTATGCCTATTTTCATTGATTTCTCCAATCGAAAAATTATTTTTCCACTATTATCTTTGTGATAATAAATTTACACCGAATCTATCTTTTTTTAAATTTAATTGTACGATATAATTATATTTAAAATATTAAAAATTTACATTCTTTTTAAGGGGGAGCTTTTTTGAACATCAAGATAGAACGTTTACAAATAAATTTTAAAACACTTGAACAATTTCAGCAATTTTCCGGTTACGGTTTACAAGAGCTATCAATGCTTGAAGATCTTGAATCAAATTTAATTGATAACGAGTTTCAATCTCCTTTCTATGGTATATACTTAGGTAAGGCACTTATTGCCCGAATGAGTTTATATACACATAGTGAAAATAATGAAGAAATAATTGAAATTAATAAAATGGAAGTTCTACCTTATTATCAAAAGAATGGGTACGGAAAAGAATTAGTAAACTTCGCTAAATCCTTTAAGAAAACAATTAAAACGCTACCAAGAGCAAATTCAAATGAATTTTGGAATAAACAAGGTTTCATTGAGGCAGATTCTGAATTTGTCATTTGGAAACCAGAAAATAAATAAAGACAAAAAACTCANNTGAGTTTTTTGTCTTTATTTTACCTTCGTGTCATTTTTAGAACTAACATTTACTATTTTTCGTTTTTGATCTAAAAAATCAAATAAATGTTCATATTCACTTTGGAGCTCATTTAGTTTTTCAACTAGTTGTTGTTTTTCAATTTTCAATTGTTCATTTTCTTGTTTATATTTTAATAGCTTTTTTTCTAAAGATTGTATATCTTTAATTCGTCCACTAGCATCAACTTTTAATCTCAAATATTCAAGGAATTTATATACTGACTCAAAGGTTATTTCGGAATGGCCTTTTTCTGTTGTAGCTTCTTCGTGAATCTCATTCATAATTATTTCCGAATCGTGCGTTGGTTCTACCTCATTTGTGGGAACAGCTTGTTTTTTACTACTATTTTTTGCTTTTTCAATTTCTTCTTTGTAGAACTTTCTAACAAAAGAATTCCATCGGTAACCGCAAGCAGCAGCAGTCCTTGATAAGTTCTTTGCTACTACTTTAAATGCCATTAATTGAGTTGACCCTTCATTTATCGTTTTTAAAACTACTTCAGCTAAGTAGTTATCTTCATCTTTTGTCCATGCATCCTGGCGATTTGCAACCATTTGCAATCCCCTCCAATTTCTTATGCAATAAGCAGATTTTACTAATTCATATGCACAAAAAAATGAAGGTAGAAGATTACTTTTCCAATTTTTTTGTAAATTGTTCGATATTTTTTATATGTTCATCTGAAAACCAAAGTGGCATAGCAGAAATAACTTCTTCTTCCATTCTTCTCTTAAGATTTTGTTCAGTCCATTTACGAATAAGTATTTTTTTATTTTGATGATGAATTTGTGCTGGAATACCTCTAGCTAAACTAATAAAGCTTTCATTATGTAAACTTGTTAAATCTTTTGATAGTTCATGTATAAAGCCGATCTTTTTAGCTTGAAATGCGGTGTAAATATTTGAGGATGATAGTAATGTAATCCAATCTTGATGACTCATTTTTTCTTGAAGCACGGTACCTCCACCCCAAGAGGTTGGAATTCCCATTCTTCCTTGAATAAATCCTATTTTTGCATTGTGACTCGCGTATCTAAAATCGAATGCACTTGCCAGTTCGCAGCCGCCACCTAAAGCATAACCATTAATAAAACAGATTGTAATTTGAGGTAACATAGCAATTTGATAAATCACATCACACATTTTTAGATTAAAAGATTCCAATCCATTTAAATTATTTTTAAACTTTAAAATTGTGTTTAAATCTCCACCGGTACAAAAATATTTCATACCTTCCCCAGTTAATACAACTAGTTTACTTTGGGATTTCATTCGGATTTCTCGGATAATTTCAGAAAGTTTTTCTACCGTATTTTCATCAATGCAATTCCCGTAATTAGGCCTATTTAAAAATATATAATCTATTTCATCTCTTTGATAAGTAATTACTTCAGACATTGGAATCCCTCTCTCTATACCTAGTTTCCTATTAGTTTTTATTATACTATACAGAAATTGAAATGGGCAGAGGTAAGAGGGAGCATGATTTTAGAGGATTCGATCATAGATAAACTACGTTTAAAGGCAAAAGGAAAAGCACATAGTTTCCTATGTGCTCATTCAAAGACTAGCTTATTTGCTAAGTACTTGTTTTCCTTTGTAGTGTCCGCATGATTTACATACGCGGTGTGCTAATGTTAATTCACTACAGTTTGGGCATTCAACCATTCCAGGTACCGCTAATTTAAAATGCGTACGACGCTTTCTTTTTACAGTTTTGGACGTTCTTCTTGCAGGTACTGCCATTGATCCCACCTCCTTAAAGTGAGTGTTTGTTATGAAGCCGGTTATCCGGTACTTCTCAATTATCTTGTTTGTCAAAAAATTTTGCTAAACCAGCAAGTCGAGGGTCAATTTTTTGCTCTACTTCGACATGTTCCCTAACTTCCCAATCTGTTCCTGACGTTGGAGCTGTTTCTTTCCCCTCAACATCCTCTGCAAAAACCTGCATTGGAATCTCGGCTAAGATACATTCCTCAATCACTGGGGTTAAGTCTAACACGTCACCCTCTAGGATGTGAAAATTCTCATCTTCACTTTTCCATTCAGATGTTGTAAAAAATGTTTCTGTTGTGGTAATCGACAAAGGATATTTTACATCAACTAATGTTCTTACACAAGGTAAAATTAAATATCCAGTTATTGTTAAATGAAACGTATATCGGTTCGTTCCAAAATCAACTCGTCCAGTAACTCGAATTGGAGAAACCTCTCGAATATCAGTATTACGTTCCTTTATTTGACTTACATCAATTGTCTCATCTAAATTTAAACCTTTATGTCTTAATTTCTGCAACTGGTGCACTGACCATTTCATAAATAAACCACCTCAAGGCAACAATGAAAATTATATATTCTTTATAATCACTTGTCAATATTTTTTCTTTACACTCTCGAAAAGCGGAGGCGACTGCTTAGCTCCGACAAGCATAAGACGATTTTTGGCTAAGATTTGCTCTTTAATCTTAGATGAAAATTGGCTTATGACTCGAGGAGTTAGGAGCCGGAGCTAGACATCTTTTCTACTTATTTTTTAGAATATCTCCATTCAGCTAAAAGAAGTGGCTCTTTCCACTTCGAAGATTAATGGAATATTACAGAAGAGCTAGCTTGTGGAGCTAGACATCATAATATACTTCTTTGACTGAATTCCCGACAAGCATACGACGAAAAATTCACTAAAAGTTTTAGACTTGGTTACTAGCTTTCCCATTAAATCCTTGACCTTGCTTCTTATATGTAACCTATCTAATATATTATTTTCCACAATAAAATTCAATACAATTCACACTAGGTTGCGAATTATTTCTGAAAACTGGTATTCTTAATGTATAAATTCGTGAAATTAGTAAATATTGGAGGTGCATTTCTCTGCGTTCGGTTGGTGTAGTAGTAGAGTATAACCCATTACATAATGGACATGTTTTTCATTTAACTAGTTCTAAAAAAAGTACAAATGCTGATGTTGTTATTGCGGTAATGAGTGGTCAATTTTTACAAAGAGGCGAGCCAGCAGTCGTTCCAAAGCATGTACGTACAAAGTTGGCTTTACAAGCAGGTGCAGATCTTGTTATTGAATTACCTTATAGCTATTCGACTCAACACGCTAGCATCTTTGCCAAAGGCGCTATTTCAATTCTTGATTCTTTAAAATGTGATTATGTTTGTTTTGGAAGTGAAGAGGGTAAAATTGAGACATTTTACGAGTTAATCAAACAAAAGAAGCAGCTTACTTCTTCAATCAATACAAGTATACGTACTTTTCTTGATGAAGGACTAAGTTATCCTGCTGCATATAGCACTGCTTTACAAAAAAATCTTGAATCATCGAAGCTAGATGTTTCACTTCCAAATAATATTTTAGGAATACATTATTTAGAAGCTATTGAACACTTTGATAGTCGAATGGAAGGTAGAACGATTCAGCGTATAGCTGCAAATTATCATGATGAAGAAACCAATCATCATAGTATCGCTAGCGCTACAGCAATTAGAAAAATTCTAAAAGGTGAAAATCAATCGATTTCTGACTTTGTTCCAAGCTTTACTAAAGATTCAATTGAAGATTACATAAACGAGTATGGTGCTCTTCATTCTTGGAATGAATATTTACCATTTTTGAAATATAAATTAATGACTTCAACTAAAGAAGAGCTTGAGGAAATTTACGAAGCTGTCGAAGGTTTAGAAAGAAGGGTATTACATTCTGTATTAAACTGTCTTAATTTTGAAGAGTTAATGACATCAATAAAAACAAAGAGATACACTTGGACTCGAATTCAAAGATTGTTAACACATATCTTAACAAATACATCAAAAAAGGAAATGTCAGCAATATTAGAGAAAGATCGTGTTCCTTATATTCGTTTACTCGGTATGAGTTCAATGGGAAAAACTTATTTAAATAGCAAAAAAAAATTAATTGAATTACCAATTTACACGACTATTAATCAGCAAAATCAAAAAGAACTAAGTACTGATTTGAAAGCAACATATACTTATGCTTCGATGCTTTCATTACATAATCAACAAAAATTAATAAAAACCGAATATTCACTGTATCCAATTATTTATGATGAAAATAGTAATCAATTTAGTAGATCGTAATTAGTTTCAACTAAATAGTATAAACTAAAAAAATGGCAGGTTTAGGGATATCCCCCTTATATCCTGCCATTTTTTATCATGCGCCTATTCTAATCAAATTATTTTTTTGTCTTTAACTTTTCAAGATAATTGATTGCTTCGTCATATGTATCAATCGGTATTATTTTCATTTTCAAGTCATGTTTTTTTGCACTTTTTATAGCTTCATTATAATTAGAATTCTTTTTACCGTTCTCATTTGGTGCAAAGAAAATCTCTGCTCCGGAATCAGATGCTGCAATTATTTTTTGAGATATACCACCTATCGGTCCAACGACTCCATTTTTATCAATTGTTCCAGTTCCAGCTATTTCATGACCTTTTGCTAAACTTTCGTCTTTTAATTGATCATAAATTTCTAGTGCAAACATCAGTCCCGCTGAAGGTCCACCAATCTCTTCTGAATTTATTTTAACTTTTGGATTTGTAGTTAGATTTAAATTTTCTGCAATCGAAACACCAATTCCAGCACGATTCGGTTCGTCTTTAAAAGCTTCTGTTTTAATATTAAAGTATTTAATTTCCCCTTTTCTACTTACTTCTAAATTAAAATTTGTACCAGGCTTTCTACTTTTTATTGTATTGGTAAAATCATTGATCGTACGAATTTCTTTCCCATCGATTTTAGTGATAATGTCACCTAGCATTAATACGTTATGGGCTGGCATATCCTTTAAAACAGATACGACTACTATTCCGTTTTCCGTCACTTTATAAGATTTTTTAGCCTGCTTATATGCGTTTAAAATCGCAGCTTGCTTTGACTCTTCCATGTATCTTAATTGGCGGAACTGATAATCTTCATCACTTTCACCTTTTACTTTTATTTCTTCTATCTTGTATAAATGGTAATTGTCATTAATTTTCGTACCAATATATGAATAGACATTTGCCTTACCCATTGCGACGGTCGTTAGCATAAATTCACCTTTATCTTTTTTTGCACCTTCAACTTTTACATATGGCCTTAAAGGCTCGGCTAAGCCTGGTTTTGTTACATAGTATGGTAATGGAATGAAATATAAAAGAATTAGCGTAATACCAAGTACTAATAGGACATTAAGAATTCTGATCCTTTTTATCACTATTTTTCTCCTTCCATTGCTCAATCTTTTCAAGAATCTCTGGAATTAATTTTTCTGTAGCTTCTTCACCTATTTTGATAACATTTTCAAGGTTAGTAAAGTTTCTAGAATTAACATGGTCTAATTTAGGTCTTATCATAACATTCGAAGCAATTTCTCTATTTCTCACGAGCTCATGCTGCATTATTTCAATACTTTGCATAATCACATCATAGATTGTCGAAACTTCACCACTTACTTGAATAGGAGAAGCATCTACTCCAATAATAAAATCAGCCCCCATCTCTTTGACAACTGAAACGGGGATACGATCGATGACTCCACCATCAACTAAAAGTTTTCCATTCCATGTTTCTGGTACAAAAATTCCCGGTATTGAAATACTCCCACGGACTGCAGTAGCAATATCTCCCTTTTGAAATACAATTTTTTCTCCTGTTAATAAATCTGTAGCGATTACCGACACTGGCAAATCTAATTCTTCAAGCTTTCTACCAAATGATAGTACTTTTATCAACTCTTTAACTCTGTTCCCAGAAATCAAACCCATTTTTGGAACAACATAGTCAATATAGTATTTAGATTGAAATACTTTTGCGATTTTATATAGACGATCTACATCCGCACCAGCACCGTATAAAACAGCAACTAAAGCACCTATACTACTGCCTGCAATCAGATCTATAGGAATATTATGCTTTTTTAAAACAGAAATTACACCAACATGTGCAAATCCTCGTGCACCTCCTGAACCTAATGCTAAACCAATTTTCGGTTCCAAGTTGTTTCCCCTCCAATTAAACTCTTTGGTCTAAAATTGAATTCCAGCAACGTATATTTAATTGTACAAGTTTTTTTATACATATATTACTATCTTATTTCCTACTCATTGGTCTTACTACAATTAGACAAAAATCTATATGGTTTTTAAGTTTATCTTTGGAGGTTTATATGTGAAAAAAAATTACTTCATTACCTTACTAATTTTTTTATTACTCATATTTCTGACATCAACTATTATTTTGCATCCAGAGGTAGCATTTAAAGGTTCAATAAGAGGGTTAAATATGTGGTGGGGAATCGTATTTCCTTCGCTCCTTCCTTTTTTCATTTTAAGTGAACTTCTAATATGCTTTGGAATTGTTCAATTTATTGGTGTATTTTTAGAGCCAGTTATGAGACCTTTATTTAGAGTTCCGGGTGTTGGGGCGTTTGTTTGGGCTATGGGGATGGCTTCAGGATTTCCTTCAGGTGCGAAACTTTCTGCAAAATTATATAAAGATGGGGAATTAACAAAATTAGAAGCCGAACGACTTAATTCATTTACAAATTCATCGAATCCATTGTTTATTTTTGTTGCCATATCTGTTGGTTTTTTTCATAACCCAAAAGTTGGGATCGTTCTTGCACTCAGTCATTATTTATCTAACGCTATTGTAGGCCTCATTATGAGGTTTTACGGAAGAAACCAACCTAACTACTCTCGTAAAGAAAGAATTCATTCTAACCGCTTTAAATACGCTTTTAAAGTTATGCATGAAAAAAGATTAAGTGAAAGAAGACCGATCGGAAAAATATTAGGGGACGCAATAGCTTCTTCCGTACAAACATTATTAATGATCGGTGGATTTATTATCGTTTTTTCTGTTCTTAATATGCTTTTAATTGAAATTGGATTTATCTCGAATGTTGGAAAAATAATTGCATATTGCTTTTCAAATTTAAAGGTTAATCACAATTTATCTACGCCTTTTTTATCTGGATTATTTGAAATTACTCTAGGATCTAAATTAGTCAGTGAATTAGGCAATAGTACATTATTGCAGCAAGTGGCTTTAACTAGCTTTATTTTAGGATTTGGTGGTTTTTCAATACAAGCCCAAGTAGCAAGTATTATTTCTGAAGTGAAATTAAGTATTAAACCTTATTTAATTGGTCGTTTATTACAATCTGGAATTGCACCTATTTTGGCAATTATCTTTTGGAAGCCACTATATCTTAATCAGTTAACTTCTAATGTTACTAATAATACTTTACCTGTTATAAAGATTTTTACAGAGAAACAGTTAAACCTGGAATCATTGATTTCAACAGGTTCATTTATAACATTAATTTCTCTTTACATTTATGTAATTATCTTGATTTATAAACTGTATATAAAAAAGTTATCTTCTTAAAGCCTTCCGTATATAAAAAGAGAAACTTCAGTAAATTATAATTGAGGTTTCTCACGTGGTTGAAAAAAAATTCGTCAAATAATTATCAAATATTCGTAAAAGGAGTAGAGTGATGTTGATTTCCATTACAGGATGCTCGCTTTCCATGGGGCNNTTCCCGCTTATCCCATAGGAGTCGAGCATCCTTCCATTCCAATCAACTAATTCATCAAAAAAAGTTTACGATAAAAACTTAATCAAATATCCTTTTCTTAGAGTAGTATAAAAGTTTGTTAATTAGTTTATAGGTCAACTATTAAAGAATTTTTATAAGATCAATAATCTCTAGTAATTGTATATTCTTGAGAAATTATTAAATATTTAAGAGTTAAAAGAATTTAAAAACAAGTTCAAAGGCTTATTTTTATTAATTAATGTTCATAGATTAACTTTTAAAATCATTAATTATTATGTCTTCGAAAAATAAATTATATGATCAATAAGGCTCACTTAGTATAAGTGACTATTTTATATTTTCAACAATAAAAGAAACCTCAGTTTTAAACACTTGAGGTTTCTTTTTTGTTGTCTTCTCATTAATAAATTATATATAAATACTTAAGCTTACATTAAACTTGAGGTTTCAAAAATTTTTCTGTTAATGCGTTATTTACACATTCTGGTACTAAGTCTTTTACATTTCCACCATATTTCGCGACTTCTTTTACAATTGAAGAACTGAGGAATGAATATTGATTATTTGTCATTACAAAAAATGTGTCAATTTCATCTACTAATTTTTTGTTCATTGCTGTAATTTGCATTTCATATTCAAAGTCTGATACTGCTCTTAGGCCTCTTAATATTGCAGAGGCGTTAATTTTTTTCGCATAATCCATTAATAGACCACTAAATGAATCAACGCGTACATTTGGAATTGCACTTGTAGCTTCCGTAATTAATTCTTTTCTTTCTTCTAAAGTAAATAAAGAATTTTTGGCCGAGTTATTTAATACGACAACAATTACTTCATCAAACACTCTTGCTCCACGTTTAATAATATCTAAATGTCCTAAAGTAATTGGATCAAAACTCCCAGGACAAACAGCAATACGTTTCATCTTGTACCCCCTAAAAATTACTCCATACGAATATGATACACTGATACGCCACAAATTCCATATTTTTCTGATTTTGTTCGAACAAATTTCCCTATTTTTTCAGGTAATTCGACATCTGTAGCATGTTCTACTAAAATTGTTCCATCTGATGCAAGTAGATTTTTTCCATCAAAAGTTTCAATTAATGAGACGATTTGTTGCTTTTTATAAGGAGGATCTAAAATAATTAAATCAAATTGGATCTCTCTTTTAATAATCGCTTTGACAGCTCTCTCAGCGTCATTTCGATATACTTCAGCACAATCAGTTAGATTACAAGTTGCTAAGTTTTCTTTAATCGTCTTAATCGCCTTCATTTCACGGTCTACAATAATCGCTTTTTCAATCCCTCTACTTAATGCCTCAATTGATAGTCCACCACTACCACCGAATAAATCTAATACAATACCACCTTCAAAGTAAGGTCCAATTATATTAAACATTGCTTCTTTTACTTTATCGGTTGTCGGTCTAGTACTCATTCCAGGTACTGCCTTTAAACTTAATCCTTTATTTTTTCCTGACACTACTCTCATTTAATTTACTCCTACTATATATTTCAATTTACGAACATATCCTATCATAATTTCACTAAAACAAAAACATTTCTTTCCATATTCTTCTACTTATGTATAAAATCATCCACTTTGGAAATAATTAATTTTAACAACATCTCAGTTGATGTTGTTGCCAACCGCGGAGAAGACTTACGTTTCCCCATAAGTTCTTCCTCCGGTTTCTCCTCTCCCTTTGCCTTCTTTTAAGTGATTACACTTTAATAAGAGGGGCCCTGCAAATGCGGGGTTTTTTTTTATGCCTTTATCCTGTAGAATAAATGTTGCATTTATTTCCATACTTTGTTTGAATTACTCGTAAAGTATTTACGTTTTAAGGGGGAACACACATGATCCAACGCATGATTGAAATTGGAGAAGGATACTCAGATTTATATGAACTATTTGAAATTGCTAAATCGCAAAAAGATAGAGTTAAATTTTTACTTAAATTAACAGCTGAAAATAAAGGTTCAAACTGCTGTTCTTTTGCTGTTATCTTAAGCCCTACTTCTATTGGTGAATTCCAACCAATATATTATTGTAGAGAAGGAATTACACTAAAAGAAGATTCAGTTACAAAACGTGAAGTGTTGTTTGAAGAATTAGCTACAACCTTAAACAAAGAAATCATCACATTACAAATTAGACACTCAAGCTCATTTCATGAAAACGATTTATTCCATCAATATATTATCGGAATTTTACGCTTAAATCACTTAATTCCACCAATGAAATAACTAGACTAGATAATAGGATTTACTATTTTCTAATCTTTCTTATAAAGTAAAAAGAATATCAGGGATAGTTTTTACCTATCCCCTACCACTCAACCATACCACAAGAAAAACGATTGAACGGTTTTTAATTCAGATAGGTCACCCCTTCTAAATTAATTATCCATTCAATCGTTTTTAATCTACTTGATAATCATATTCCTTTGCTTCGTCTGGTTTTGCATTTTCGTACTCAGTCTTAATAAAAGGTTTATATGACAATTCAATTCGTTTCACAAAATGAAATTTTTTCAATCTCTCTATTGTTCGATCTATATCATCCATATTGCAATATAGGACTACGTATTTCAAACGTTTAGAGACAAAGTGAATATTTCCAAATTTACGTAACATTTTTGCTTGTTTTAATGATTGTAAATAAATAATAATACCTTGTCTTTGCACGAACATAGCTTTCTCCTTTAAAAATCCGTTAGAAATAGAATATCATATCCCAAATTTCTTTTGCAACGAAACTTTCATAAATAGTTTTTAGAAAGGATTGAAAATTATGTTAGATGATGTTTGGGAGCAATTTTTTAACTGTATTTCAAATTATAAACAAATTAATCATTTTTCAAACAAACAAATTTGCGGTGCCAATTTTCTATATATTCAGACCGACCGACAACAAACCGAAGAATCGATCAAAAAACTACTGATTGATTGCGCAAGAACCATTACTGAACAGTTTAAACTAATTTACCGAGTTGAATTTATTCGTAAAGAACATAATAATTTCGTATTTAAACATCGATTTTACGTTCCGAATAAAAAAATGTTTTGTTGTGGAAATAATTGCGCTAACTGTACTAGGTTCAGAAAATGACTTTTACTAAAAAAAAGACTCATTATCATATAATGAGCCTTTCAATATGATTTATTACCTCGTTTTACATCCACACTTTCCACCTGTGCCACATCCACCAGTACTACATCCTCCACCTGTATTTACGAAGAATGGATTACCCGCTGGAACTTTTACAGAAGGCGAAACAGATTGAGCAATTAAATAGCTAGTCTCATCTAAAAGTAATTGGACCTGATCTTCAGCTTGCTTAAATGCAGCGATTGTATCGTTTAATTGAAGTTCTCTTTTAACTTCACTCATTTTTTTACGAATTTCTTTATAATCAGGATGATATTTTCCAAATCGCTGAACATCCTCATATAAATCCTTCGTCTTCATAAAACGGCTAATAATTTCTTGGGCAGTTTTATCATTATTTAATGCAATATATGAAGTTCGATACTGATCTGCAACATCCGATTGCACGATCATTGAAGCAAGTTCTTCTGAGACTGTTATAAGTTGCAAGGTTTCCATTGTTGCATACATTTCCTTACACCTCCAAGAATAAACTATATCACATTTAATTCCTTAAATAAAAGAACTTGTCCTAAGCTTTTATGTGATCAGAAATATTAAATTCATTTATCTTCCATTTACCATCTTTAAATTCAATAAAATTTGCACAAGCATTTTTTAATTTCGTCCTAAAATTTACTTTCTCAGGATCAATCGCATGTAGAATTGCCTTAATCGTATGAGAATGTGCAACAATTACAATTCGTTTACCTTCATAATTTTGGGCAATGTCTTTTAATGCACTAAAAGCTCGATCGATTAATTCTTCATTTGTTTCCATTCCTTCTACATTATTATTATAAATGTTTTCATGAACATCTGAAATAGGTTTTCCACTAGCTTCACCAAATTCTCTTTCTAGAAATCGTTCATCCTCTATAATCTCATCAATTTTAGAAAACTCTGCAATTGCCTGTGCAGTTTGTTTCGCCCTAACCAAAGGACTTGTAATAACCCAATCCCATTTTTGATCACTTAAAAACAATGCACTATCATTCGCCTGTTGTTTACCTACCATATTTAAAGGAATATCTTCTCTTCCTTGAATTATATTGTTAAAATTCCAATCAGTTTGCCCATGTCTTACTAAACAAATTTCTGTCATAACTACTACTCCTTTTTTAAAACTTACTTTCTTCATTGTAGCAAAAAGCTATGACAGATTGAATTATTATCCTTTTTTAGTCTTCTTTTGATTCAGTATCAGAGGATTCACTACTAGTACTTTGTTGATCCTTTAATACATGGAACATGTCAATCATAAACGATGCCATTTGAACTTGATTTGACAATTTATCAACTCGTTGTGGAATAGTTTTACCAAAAAACTCAAGGGAAGCCAGTCTAAACTCATCAGTAAGCTCAGGATTTCTAGAAAGTTTACGATACCATTTTGGTTGTTGTCTTAAAAACTTCAAATAATCTTCCTCACTCTGCAGAAATTCTAATACATCTTTTCTCAATTTAGATCTCCTCAATCCTGTCTAAAATTAAATTGTTGTGATGCTGGCTTTTCTTCTCTTTGATTAGTTGAAGCAGCTGGAGATTTAAATTGTGATATAAGCTGTTGAATATTCGTTAAAGTAGAGTTTACATTTGTTAAATGGCCTTGAATTTGATCTGGATCTAAATTTTTAACAAAAGAAATGACTTTTCCAACATATCCTTCTTCTGATTGTTCCGTTTTGGCAGTTTTCTTTTGAGACTTTGTATTATTATTATTGTCATTTCTATATTCATCCCACATTTCATGGTCTTGACCTTTGTAATACCAATCTTCAAAATATTGTTGCCATGTTTTTTTACCCGTTTTTACTTCCTCACGAAGTTTTGGGTGTTCCATAACGAATTGCCTAAATTGTTCGATAGATGGACGATTATTTTCATTTCCCATTCATATCACTCCAATTAAAAGCATTTACTACAAAATTATGTCTTTCGAATAATTTTGTGCTTGTATGGAAATAAAAAAATCAAGCACAAACTTTCGCTTTTGCTTGATTTCGCTATTATTTTATAAAATTTTGGGTGTAATATTTATTAAAGGCTCCAACTCCAAGGGTGGTGTATTCTTTTTTATACATATTTACACGATGGCCTTTACTATTAATCCATCCATATACAGATGCTATACCATCTACATAATTAGCAGAAATATTTTCGCCAGCAATTCTGTACGGAACATTTGCATCATTTAAACGATCAGCTAGACTACCATATAAGTTAGAATAGTGATCAAAATATTTATTTTGAACCATATCTTTACTATGTCCTAAAGCTACTTTGGCAGCATTAGCATTCCAATTTAAAGTACTTAAATTCATTCTTTTACGATAAACATTCGTTAAGTTAAATATCTGTCTCTCTTCTTCGCGATCAACAATTGCTTCTTGCAATGTATTTAATTTTTTTGCATTTATTAAATTCCCACTATAAATTAGCTCGTACGGTTTTTGCTTAACTAAAGTTTCTGGAGATAAATAGCGAACACCTAATAAACTTCCAGTAAAACGGTCAAAATAAAGTTGAGCAAAACAATTATTTAATGAAACAAGTGGACGTTCGTGTAAATCGGTTGTCGATAATTTAAATGTGTATTGATTACTTAATATCGAAAAAGAGACTTTATCATGTAATGCTACATTATCCATTGTTTCTTCATAGTGGCTCCCCATCACAAATGGGGTTATATCAACTTTATTACCTGCAACATAAATCGTTACAACTTTGCCATTTAGTACACCAAATTGAGTATACTTTGTAGCATCCTTATCATAAACAAGCCAATCGTAGTCATATTGAGAAGGAACTTTTCTTGACGGTTTACCAAAGTTTTTTAAAATTTCTTGTTCACTTTGACCAATATACTGAGAAACGGAGTATGTAACTTTTTCAGTACTTGCATTTTCGATCATTGGCATATTCACTTCTTCTACTTTTTGATATTGTTTAAATGATGAAATATTGGTGATCCAATCTTTAATAAGTGGACTGAACATAAAAACTGTTATAAAACTTATTGTAAAAAAGAAAAGTTTTATAAGCTTTTCCATTTAGATCTTCCCTTCCCAATTGTTAACTCTATGTTTATATATCCATTGTAGCCAAATTATTCAAAAAAATATATAAATTAGTTAAAATACATTTATCAGCTTTTCATTGCTAATTATTGTCATAGATAATATTATATTAATAGGGATTTTTTCTAAGTAATTTAGGGGGTAATAACATGAAATTTGAGAATACAAATTTAGAAAACCATGTATTAAATGTAAATTTATTAACTGAAATCATGGAAGAATTAGGCTTTGTCCTTGCTGGTCAATGGGATTACGAAAGAGTAACTTACGATTATAAATTTGAACAACGTAATGAAATCTACTACTTACGCGTTCAAGGTTTCGCAGTAGAAGGACACGTAGAGTCAAGTAAAGGGAAAATCCAATTACTTACTCCACTTTTAGGTAAATACTATTATCCTCACGGTGTAGAGTACGGAGAAGGCGAAAACTTCCCTGAAAGTATCGTTGATAAAAGTAAAGAATTACTTAAAAAAGCTGAAGAGCAAATTTCTCTAGTAAGCAAGTTCATTATTCTATAATTATTAAAAAGAGTGAGTAAAAAGAAGTACAACTTCTTTTACTCACTCTTTTATTTTTCACTTAAAATCCTAAAACAGCTTTAATCACGGAAGTAGTGTCTCCACCTTTGTAGAAAACGTATAATAAGCAATAAACGAATACACCTGTAATTGCAGTAAAAAACCAAATAATACTAGTAATCGGTCCAATTTTTTTGTGTAGTTTTAATTTGTTTTTATATCCTGAGATAATTGATACTAGACCAAATACTCCGCCAGTTGTAGCTAAGAATATATGGAAAAATAAAAATATATGATAATACAGCTTTAAACTTTTTGGTCCCCCAAAAGAAGTATTTCCGATAAAGATTGTTCTCGTTGCGTATACAATGAAAAACGAGAGTGCAAAGACTCCAGCAAAGAACATAACTTTCTTATGTCCCTCTATATTTCTTTTTGCAATAAGATACCAGCCGATTGCAACTAATACGGCACTAATTACAATAAAACTTGTACTTATTGTTGGTAAAATTGGTAACGAATTCAAAATTTCCACCCCTACGATTTTTTAAGCAATAACGGATTACTACTGATTGGATCAATTTTATTTCCATTTTGTTCTCTTTTAGCCCATTTGAAAAAATTATAACCAATAACAGATCCATAAACTATTTCCTGGATAATTTTCATGATAACTCCGCCAACCTGCTGATCTTCCCTTGCTGACATAAAGTTAAATACTTCTGGACCTGAAATATTAAGTGATTTTAATAAATCTGGTGATACGCAAAGTTCCATCGCTTTACTCCATAACACTGGATCATTATAAGTCGCGTAAAATGGATGTCCTGCAAAAATAATAAGTGCACATGCTGGTGTTAATAAAATACCATTTCCAAACATATAACCAATCTTTTGGATATCAGAAAGTGTTTGTCTCTCAGGTAAGTTATTAATAACAGGAAACCACATAAATACTGCCATGAAAAATAATATATTGGTAAATAAGAAATGATAGACATTATTCGTTTTTACCGTATCAAATACTAATGGATAATGGTAAATCGAAAATACTACATTAAAAATAAGTAAAGCAATTAATGGTTTTGTAGCAAAAGTAAAAAACGAATTAACGAATTTTGGTTTAAGTATGTTTCTCCATAACCAATCTGGAATACCATTAATAAGAAAGATCGGTGCAACTAAGTATAATACTGCCATTTCAGTCATATGTGCACTAAAAATTATATGACCAATTAAATCGATTGGACTGCCTTGTGCGGTGTAAACTAACAAAATACCAATTACGAAATACACCTTTTGTTTAGTCTCAGTAACATGGTTTTTATCTTTAAATTTATTAATTATGTAAAAATAACCTAAAATGACTAAAACTAAAAACACAAATAAATATGGACTCCAAAGTGCTTTAAACCCGAACATCCCTAAGCTAATCATGAATGCACACCCTTTAATTATTCTATTCACACTTATTATTTTTACCTAATGTTTAAATTAATATTGGACTATGTAAATATAGTGTAGATTTAAAACTTATAAACAAAAACTTCACAAAGACAAAAAAAATTTAAACATTACTTCTATCATATAATATTTAATGAAATTATCCAAACTATTATACTACTAAATTATATAACAGTAATAACGGTTTATTCAAATTAAAATACGATTTGAAAACGTTATTCATTTTTAAATGATGGGTATTTATAGTGAATGAAAATATAGGGTGCACACTTTTTGTGAGGTACTATAGCATCCTCACGCTGTTGTAGGTTAATTAATATCAAACATTAAAAAAACTAAACTAATCAATTGAATTTGTTTTTAATAAAATTAGCTCATAATTTTTTAACTTCTGAAAAAACCATTGGGAATCATGAAATTACTCAAACATATTCACATTTAAAACCATGAAAAAATCATCCAAATATACGATAATTTCATCACTAAAAAATGTTAAGTTAATTTAATGTCCTTTTTCCCTATTGACCACATTATATTTCAACACACTGATCATGCTTCCCCAAATGAGGCAAGCCTTTAACCTTCCAATCTACATTTCTATTATTCATAATTCATTTTGCCACACGTTTTGTCACTAGCAAAGCCAATGCAGCAGCCAAAAACCCAGCGGTCAGTTTACCGACAATCAGTGGAATGACAAAATTCTTCTCAACACCTGCTACAAAACCTAAGTGACTGCCAAAAACAAATGCACCGCTTACTGCAAAAGCGGTATTTATGACTTTCCCACGGTCATCCATCTCATGCATTGTCGCAAACATTGGAATGTGATGGGCGAAGGAAGCGATGAATCCACCTAATGCTTGTTGATTCATACCTAGCTTATTTCCGAGTAATGCAAAAGGCTTTTGTAATACTTTTACTAGCACAAAAACAAACGGAAACGCACCGGCAAGTATGATCGTTATTTTTCCAACTGTTACAAAGCCTTCCGAAAGCGGCATCAAACCTGGAATAATAGAGATACCTGTTAATGTTTTAATGATAATCGAAACAAGACCAATGATAATAACGATTTCAATTCCTTTTCCAAACCATTTAAAACCACGAATCATCACTGATTGAGCCGATAGCATTCCAATGCCAATCAAGATAGAAACCAGGATAGAAGGAATCAAATTTTTCAGCATCCATATAAAACCAAATCCTGCAACGAATCCTCCCGCTAAACATCCAAATGGAATAGTCATTAGCCCAATTAAAATTCCTTTAGCAAAAAAGGGATGATCATTTTTATGAACGATGCTTAAAGCAACCGGAATGGTAAAAACAATTGTTGGCCCCATCATTGTTCCTAAAAACACCCAAGAAAATAAAGCAGCATCACTCGATTGAGCCATTTCATTTGCTAATGAGTATCCACCCATGTCAAGAGCTAAAAACGTGGATGAAAACATCGATGGATCTGCTCCAAGAAACTGGTAGACAGGAGATACAATCGGTGTTAACCATTTTGCTAATACAGGTGATAGCGAGATCATGCCAACCATTGAAAGAGCAAGTGGTCCCATGGATTGGAAGGCTTCCTTAAATTTTTGTCCGAGTCCATACCGATTACCAATCAGATAATCGATTGCCCCTAGAACCATAAAACACGTCATGATATATAAGATGATTTCATTCATATCGAATACTCCTCCCATTCAAAAGAAAGGTCATCTTTTTAAAATGCATTAGATGACCTGTTCAATATTTTTTATAAGATAATTAAGTGCTTATCAGAATGGGTAATTATTTCATAACCATTCTCTTTCACTATAATATCATCTTCAATCCGGCAGCCACCCCATCCTGGGATATAAATTCCTGGTTCAACGGTAACAACCATTCCAGTTTGAAGAATTTCTACACTTTTGTCAGAAAGCCGGATTGGTTCGTGAACCTCCATACCTAACCCATGACCTGTTGAATGTCCAAAACGAATTCCGAATCCTTTTTCTGAAATATAGTCTCTCGTTAAATCGTCAATCGTTTTCGCTTTTTCACCTGATTTAATTCCTTCTGTTCCACGTTTTAGAGCTTCTAATACGATGTGATAAATGTTGCGAAACTCATCCGAACAGCTCCCAACGGCGATTGTTCTTGTAATATCAGAGCAATAACCATTGTACAATGCACCAAAATCAAGGGTTACCATGTCACCATAATTGATCACTTTTTCGGAAGCCACTCCATGCGGTAGTGCAGCCCTCTTTCCAGAAGCAATTATAGTATTAAAAGATGTTGAGGTTGCACCAAGATTTCGCATATAGAATTCCAGTTCATTACGGATTTCTAATTCCGTAATCCCTGGTTTAATGATATTCAAAATATAATCAAACGCCTTATCTGCGATTTTAGCTGCCGTTCTCATTATTTCTAATTCTATTGGCTCTTTGATTTCTCTAACCTTTTCAACGATATTTTCCAATTGAATCCATTTTACGTTTCCATACTCTTGTAGTTTTGAGAATGTATTTAATGTCATGGCATTTGCCTCAACAGCGACCTTTTTAAGACCTTGACAGTCGATTTCATTTGCAACTTCTTTTTCAATATTACCGTTATGGACAATAATCTTAGCGTTTTTCACTTCATTTTGAGCCTGTTCCCCGTAGCGGAAGTCAGTGATAAAGGTAGCAGTATTTTTTGAAATTAGCACCATACCAGCTGAACCTGTAAAACCTGTCGTATATCTACGATTTTCACTCTTTGTAATCAATATTGCGTCGACATTGTTCTCTAAAAGCTGTTTCTGTATTTTTTCGATTCGGTTCAATTTCGTTCAGCTCCTACAATCATTAATTCTTTTGGAAACTTCGTTAATACTTCATACCCATGATCAGTAATGACAACATCGTCTTCAATACGGACACCACCGAGGCTATTTAGATAAATGCCAGGTTCAATAGTGATGACCATTCCTGATTTCAGTAAGCCTTCATTAATTTCATTTATAGAAGGTGCCTCATGAATTTCAATCCCTAGACCATGACCAATTCGATGAGGAAAAAACTCACCGTAGCCAGCTGCTTGAATCACGCGTCTTCCTGAGAGATCAACATCACCAATTCTTGTTCCAGGTTGAGATGCTTCTACCCCTGCAAGATTAGCCTGTAAAACTGTATTGTAGATTTTAATGAGTTCAATACCAGGATTACCATACATGACTGTTCTTGTGATATCAGAGCAATATCCCTTATATTTCACACCTAAATCAAATAACGCACTATCTCCTTTTTTTAACTTATTGTCACCTGAAGCTCCATGTGGGTTACTTGCATTTTGGCCAAACAAAACAATGGGAGAGAATGACATTTCTTTAATCCCTTTTTTCTTTAATTCAAATTCAATTTTTCCTAATACTTCAAGTTCTGTGATTCCTTCTTTTAATGCTTCAATACCCACTTGTACCCCATAATCAGCAAAAGCAGCGGCTTCACGTAATATTTCAATTTCATCAGCATCTTTTACTAGTCGCATTTCAGTAAGAATCGAATCTAGAGATTCAAACTCTACTTCACCAAAAATCTGTTGCAGACTTTCAATATAAAAATAGGAGATATCATGCTTTTCAACTGCAAAGAGATTCATTTTGTTTCTGCTTTCAATTACTTCACGAACAAGTTCCCACGGATGATCGGAATCTGTGTAACTTAGGATTAGATGTTTCCAGCCTGCTTCCTTTATCATTTGAACTTCCATTGCTGGTGTAATAAAAATGGGTTCGTCATTTGGGAAGACAAAAATACCTACAAATCGTTCATGCGGATTGTAATCAAAATTTGATAAATAAAAAATATTTTGGCGTGATGTGACCAAGCCACCTGGGATACTTTGTTTTTGTAAAAATGTTTGTAATTCTTGCATTCGATAATTCATGATCATTTCCCCTTTAATAGATGGTTTAAATTAGACATGAAGTATAAATGCAAGTTCTGTGCCATTTTAAAATCTTTTATTTAGAGGATAGTTTAGGAAATAGTGTAAATGTCTTTAGACACTGTTTAGCGTATAGTGTCTAAATATTTAGACGGTAGCGGTTTGACAGAACCGTAGAAAATGCCATTGATAGAGTTTTTATTTAAAAGTTACTACTTACTGGTTGAGGAGAAATAATGGGGGATATTTGATTTCAAGGTTCTAAATCAGCCCAGGAGTTTCTTACGCTCGTCTGGACTAATTTAGTCGAAAAGGCTTTTTACTTTTAAAGCTCAATCTTTAATTTTTTCATTTTATTGTATAAAGTAGCTCGAGATATTCCTAGTTTTTTTGCGGCTGCTTGCTTGTTCCCTTTCTCTGTTTGAATGGCTTTAATGATTTTATTTTTCTCAAAATCATTTAGATCATCTTCCAAGGATTCATCATACCTAGTCGATAACAATGTAGATTGTAGCAACTTTGGCGGTAAAGCTTCTATAGAGATCGTTTCTTCTACAGACAGTAATACTAATCGCTCAATAACATTTCTCATCTCTCTCACATTTCCAGGCCAATCGTATTGTAATAAGGTGGAAGTTACCTGAGGGTCAACGATTTTAATCGTTCGATTATATAGTAATGAAAACTCATAGATAAAATGATGAAGGAGCTCCATTACGTCTTCTTTTCGTTCTCTCAACGGGGGAATCGTAATAGATAAAATGTTAAGACGATAATAAAGGTCTTCTCGAAAAGTATTAACTTCAACCATTGATTCTAAATCCTTATTTGTAGCAGCAATGATTCGGCATTCCGCTGTTAGCTGCTTTGTACCACCAACGCGGTAATACGTTTTATCTTGCAATACTCTAAGAAGCTTAACTTGCATATCCAATGGTAAGTCACCAATTTCATCCAGAAAAAGAGTTCCACCGTTCGCCAACTCTAGTTTTCCCTTTTTACCCTTTACATCTGCACCAGAAAATGCTCCTTTTTCATAGCCAAAAAATTCACTCTCAAACAATGATGGTGTAATCGCACCACAGTTTACAGCAATAAATGGAGAAGATGATCCACGATAAAAATGGATTGCTTTTGCAAAGACTTCTTTCCCAACTCCTGTTTCACCAAGTAATAAAATATTCGCACTCGTTTCAGACATTTTCCTCGATAACGAAACTGTTTCTTTCATCAATTGACTCGATCCTTTTATATGTTGAAAAGAATCATGTGACAATTGCAGTCTTGAAACTTCCTTCTGCAATTGAAGAATTTTAGAGGAAGCATTCATAAGCTCTTGATTCATTATCACTTGACTCGTAATGTCGGTTTCAGCCGCAACTGCACCCACAATTCGATCATGGATAAAGATTGGACTGCTATTAATCATGACAAAGAGATCCTCACGTGGTTTATGATGCTTATGACGAAAGGATTGACCTGTCTCCATTGTTACTTTATTTAATAACATATCTTTTGGAAAAAACTCCTCCATTTTATTCCCAATAATTTCTTCTTTAGGGATTGAAAATATCCTTTCAGCACCTTGAGTCCAAACAACTGTTTTTCCAGCTTCATCTACAATCGAGACCGAACCATCCATTGTATCAATCATCGTTCGAAAATAGGCCTCTAAATATTGATATGATTCGAACACTTTAGAAACTAAAACAGCAGAAGTGATATAGCCCTTAATTTTTCCTTCTCCATCTGTGATGACTACAACATCTGATGCTTGTACTGCTTGAATCACGTCTTGAATCACAGCTTTTTCATTGAAAACGCCCGCTTTTTTCCAATAAAATTCTTTTATATTTCTGCTCTTAAAATGAAGATACTCATTTATCGTTAACATCCAGACTTCACTATGATGCTGTTTAAATAGATACGCTGCTTCATTATTGATATCCAGATCAGAGTGCAAAGAAAAATTTGTTTGCAACAAATCTTCTATTCTAGGAAGAAGATGTTTCATCATAATACCACCACCTATTTGTATCTTTTTCATATTACTCGGTCATTACGCCGAGTTCATCTCATGATTATGATCTTGTGAATTCTAACACTCCATATTACACAATCCTGCCAATTACATTAGTAAAAAAACTAAAGCTAAACAACTTATATTTTTCAACTAAAAGAAGCTTTTGTGTTTTACTTCATATGATTTCTGGAATTTTTTGTTTTTTGTAAGCTAATGGTGTCAATTTCATCAACTTTCGGAATTTATCAATAAAGTAGCTTGTGCTATTAAATCCAACTTGATAGGCAACATCAGTGACATTCGACTCAGGTAGTTGTAGTAATATTAAACTTTTTTGTATTCGATAATCGGTTACATAGTTTAATGGAGTTGTTTTTAAAATACGATTGAAATATCGACAACACTCAGATCGACTTAATTGACCAGCTCTTGCAATGTCTTCTAATAGTATTTTCTCAGGATAATGTAGGTGGATCCAATTTAACATTTGCTTCATTCGGTTACTCTTTACCACTACCGACTGTTCGTACTCTAATTCAATCCCATTCATAATTAAATTCTTCCAAATTAATGTGAGATGTAAGCTGACCTCGATTTCATAGAATGGTGAATTTTGTTTGATCATCTCATTGATTTTCAAAATAGAGCTTAAAATGCTATTGGCCCATAGCTCCCTTGGATCTAAGAATAAAAAGGGTATATTAGTCGCCTGATAATAAGGCTTTACAAAGGTTGTATAAAGTTCTTGAGACAAAACGAAACTTGGAGAAACATTTAAACAAATATAGGTACATTCAGAATCATTCAGATCTTTTGCCATATGCAAGCAGCCACTATTTATAAAAAGCCCTTCCCCTTCATGAACAAAAATATTTTCTTCATTTATTTGAAAAATTGCTTCACCTTTAACAACGTGAACAAACTGAAATTCATCATGCCAATGAAGTGGTATATAACTATTTATGTTTTTCTTAATCGTTGTTTCGTAACATGCAATTGGCAAAACAACAGTTTGATGTTTAGTTAATTCTTTTAAACTTTCGTCAACCATAAAATTTTTAATTTGCATATCCCTATAACCACCTCAATATCCTTACATTTTTCCATTCGATTTGAGTATTAATTTAGTCTTTTCCCACTTATCATTTAACATATTATAACACTATTTTTATATTTGAAGGTGGAGACTAAAATCATGAATAAACGAAAGGGAATATTTCTTGTTATCACAGGGGCAGTATTTTGGGGGATTGGTGGTACTGTCGCAAAAAAACTGTTTCAACAGTATCAAATTGATGTAGATTGGCTTGTTACGATCCGTTTGCTTATAGCTGGATTATTACTCTTAGCCATTCAATATTTTATAAAAGATCGTTCTCAGATCCTTGGGGTTTGGAAAAATGGAAGGATCGCAATTCAACTAATGATCTTCGGGGTATTTGGGATGCTAGCGGTTCAATACACATATATGGCCTCAATTGAACATGGAAACGCTGCTGTTGCAACACTATTACAGTATTTAGCACCTGTAATGATTATCGTATATTTAATTATCCGTAAACAAACCGCACTAACACGAAGAGATTTGTTATCTGTTTCTCTAGCATTAACTGGAAGTTTTTTTTTATTAACTAACGGCTCAATCTCGCAATTATCTGTGCCAACAATTGCAATCGCTTGGGGTGTATTATCTGGGGTAGCTTTAGCATTTTATACTTTATTTGCCGTACCATTACTGAAGCAATACGACTCACTTGTCATTGTCGGATGGGCTATGATAATCGGTGGCTTTGTATTAAGTTTTATCCATCCTCCTTGGCAAATGGATTTTAAAAACTTAACGCTTGAAGCGATGTTATATTTAGTGTTCATTATCATATTCGGTACAATGATTGCATTTTGGTTCTATATAGAAAGTTTACAAAATCTTCCACCTAAAGAATCAAGTCTGTTAGGAAGTATTGAACCACTAGCTGCCGTCTTAACTACAATCTTTTGGTTAAAAGAGCCTTTTGGTTTTTTCCAATGGCTTGGTACAGCTTGTATACTTGGAATGATATTATTATTGGCTTTGAATAAAGAGTCTTCTTCAAAAACTAGCCAACCTCCTAATAATAAAGAACCGCTTAGAGTTAGTTAAATTTGCAATGTGAAATAGGAGCTGATTAATTAATCAGCTCCTAAATTTTGAATGAAAGTATTGCGTTAATTGCTTATGGATTAATATGATATCCAAAAAATCATGCGCTGGTTATGTATCTATATTTATTCATGAATATCTTTGTGTAAATGGAAATAATACAGTGTATTTTCCTTGCCTTTCTTTTGTACCTTACACGTCTTTTTCACGGGCAACGATTTCTTAAGTTATTGATATCGGTTTCCTAAATATCTTTTCCTGTACGTTTTACCTTGATCAGGAATATCCATGAAACCTTGTGCACCCCAAATTACATGCTCTGTTAATTTATCAATACTACCAGTAAGCTCAACTTTTTCTTCCATTTCAATATCTTCATCTTTAGGAATTTCCATATCCATCGTTGAATCATCCCTTCCATTTTACTGTTCAACTATAACCGAATTAGTACTCATTCTAAAATTATGTCTGCTTTATAGTTTTCTTCCACTGAACTTTCTTATACCAATAAATATGTCCATAGTTGAATTGGATCCATGATACACCCTAAATAATACAACAATGAAAATTAATATTCCCTTTCAGTATTTCTTTAGTAATTTTGGGGATAATTTATAAGTCTAAAGAATTTTACTAGGAGGAAATATGATTGATCTACTACAATAGGTTTGGTACAAAAAGAGAATTAACAGTAAGTGAAGGCGATCGAGTAGAAATTATTAAAAGAAGTGACATTTATTGTATTAATGAGGAAGAACCTATTTATCATTCCGGGACGATAACAAAAATTGATTATGAAGATTTAAATAGAGCTCCAGAAAAAGAAGCTGTTGGTATTTGGGTAAAATTTGATAAGGATACCGTATTTAATGATGGCGAAGAAGAACTTGTTGCATTAGCTGAGATAGAGGAATTGTTTAAGAAAATGTATGATATAGTTGGTTATGCTATGGTAAACGAAGGAGTTACGTTAAGCATCACAGGTGAAGGTATGGGAAAAATCATTAACTTTGATTACCAAGATGGAAGTTTATTTCCTGTATCAATCCAAGATGGTAATGGAGTAGAAAAAGGAACTATTACTCAAGCTGATGAAGAATTTATTCTAGAACTCAAGCGTTATGGTACACCACAAAAGTACTTTCATTATGTGCTTTCTCAATCTAAATAAGTTCTCCATACTGGCAACATTAAGAATCTTTAATTGTGGTTACTAAGTTACAAAAAAACTAAAAAAATATACATTTAATAACATTTCCAAGGTAATACATAGGGTTTCGAATTCAAAAAAGGCTCTTTCGAAATTAGCCTTTTTTTCTATTCTATTTAACTCATACGGTAGGTGCATTACATATCTAAAGTTGGCATCGTATCAATACCAACCAAAACCAAGTATGCCATTATCCAAATTAATTTCATTCCATTCTAAAATTCCTTCTCCTTCGTCAATCCCTTGTTCTTCCATCTCTTTTTCATAAAACCTTATAATATCATTCCTTTTTACGTCATCTTCAGGTAATTCAACTATCAAGGATTCAGCATAAGGTCCACCTTCATCCTCAATCCGTTCTTTTTCATCTATAATACCAACAACACTCACTTTTCCTGCACCAAGTTCATAAAGTTTCTCAACAAAATTAATAGCATAAATTGTTTCACCAAATCTATTAGTCGCAAATGCTGAAGGATTATTATTACTTTTAAGCCACTCTAGAGCTTCAAATGTTTTCAATCAAACCATACCACCTTATTTTAATCTTTAAGTTTATGTTAGGAGTTTATATAAAAGAAAAATCTCCTGCAAAATTAGAAGTTCTACAATACAATCTTTCTTATCGAAACAAACTGCAAGTAAGTCCCACAACATATCAACAATCTACATTAACGAACATAAAAAAAGGAAGTGAATAAAATTCACTTCCTTTTTACATCATAACCAGATTAATGTTAAGAATGTTAATAGTGTAATTACAGCAACTGTAAGTCCTGAATATAGGAAGAACGCTTGTGTGCTGTGACCTTTATTTTTCATGTGCATGAAGTAATAAAGTTGGAACACTAGTTGTACTACAGCAAGTAATAAAATAAATGGTACTGTAAAGTATGGATCCATTTTATCTCTGTATAATACTGCTGCAAATGATGCAAGTGTTAAAATGATCATTAATGCAAATGAAATTAATTGTTGTTTCATTTCTTCTGCATGTTTACGTCTGTGATACTTTATTTCAACTTGATTTCTTTGATGAGAGTTTGTATTTGTACCCATTTTCTTATCCCACCATTCCCATTAAGTATACTACTGTAAAGATGAAAATCCATACTACGTCGATGAAGTGCCAGTATAAACTTGCCACATAAAACTTCGGTGCGTTGTATAAATTTAAACCTCTTCCACCATTTCGAAGCATTAAAGTAGTGATCCATAGTAAACCAACAAATACGTGGGCACCATGAGTACCTACTAATGTATAGAATGAAGAACCAAATGCACTACTTTTAATTGTAAAATGATATTCGTGCATATAGTGTCTAAATTCGTAAATTTCTAATAATAAAAATCCTAGACCTAATAAAACTGTAATTCCTAACCAAAGCATCATCTTTTTGTGTTCAAAGTTTTTCATGTGGTACATTGCATAAACACTTGTAAGTGATGATGTTAAAAGTAACATTGTAGCAATGAATACTAATTTTGGTTCGAACATTTCTGCAGCACTGGCTCCACCAGCAGTAGAGTTTCTTAATGCTAAGAAAGTACCAAATAATGATGCGAATAATACAGTTTCTCCACCAAGAAATAGCCAGAATGCTAAGAACTTATTTTTACCTTCTTCTGTAGCTTTTTCAGGGTTGTGAGGAAACGTTTCAGCTGTAAATTTTTGATTCATTTCCATTATGCCTCAACCCCCTCATCTGCTATGTCTTCTTTATGGATATGGAATCCATGATCATCAATCCAAGAACGTAAGAACATTGAACCGAATGTAATAACTAAGCCAAGAATTAATACACCAACTGCCGTGTGGTTTTTAAGTTGGTCATTATACAATGCCCCAAATGCTGCAATAAATAAGCCCACTGACATAACAAACGGTAAAATAGATGAGTTTGGCATATGAATATCACCTAGTGGTTCAGCAGGTGTCATTTTGCCGTCTCCTTCCATTTTTTCTACCCATAGAGCGTCTAATCCACGTACATATGGAATTTGAGCAAAGTTATATTCTGGTGCAGGAGAAGGAATTGACCACTCAAGTGTACGACCTACACCCCATGCATCTCCAGCAGCTTTCTTACCTTTGATTGCTGTATAAACAACATTGATTAACATAACAATTGTAGCTAGACCCATGAACATTGCTCCAATTGAGCTGATCATGTTTCCAGTATCTAAGCCTTGTCCAGGTAAGTATGTAAAGTAACGACGAGGCATCCCCATTAAACCTAAGAAATGTTGAATAAAGAATGTTAAATGGAAACCAATAAAGAATAAAAAGAATGTAATTTTACCTAATGTTTCATTTAAGATTTTACCAAACATTTTTGGCCACCAGTAATGTGCACCGGCAAATAGACCAAATACTACCCCACCTACGATTACGTAGTGGAAGTGAGCTACTACGAAATAACTATCATGGAATTGATAGTCAGCAGGAGCTGCAGCGTTCATAATACCAGTTACCCCACCTAGAACGAATGATGGAATAAAAGCAACTGACCAAAGCATTGGTGTTGTAAAACGAATTTGTCCGCCCCACATTGTTAATAACCAGTTAAAGATTTTAACCCCTGTAGGAACTGCAATTGCCATAGTTGCAACAGCGAAAATTGCATTTGCTACTGCACCAAGACCGTCTGTAAACATGTGGTGAGCCCATACCATGAATCCTAGGAAACCAATTAAAACTGTTGCGAATACCATTGAAGAGTATCCAAATAAACGTTTCTTAGAGAAAGCTGGAATGATATCTGAGAAGATACCAAATGCCGGTAATATAAGAATGTAAACCTCTGGATGTCCGAAAATCCAGAATAAATGTTCAAAAATCATTGAGTTTCCACCTAAAGATGCATCAAAGAATGCAGTCCCAAATAGGCGGTCAAACATTAATAACGCTAACCCGATTGTTAATGCCGGGAACGCAAATAAAATAAGTGCTGATGTTACAAATACTGTCCAAGTAAATAGTGGCATACGCATGTATGTTAACCCCGGAGCACGCATGTTAATAATCGTTGCTAGGAAGTTAATACCACCTGCTAATGTACCAATACCTGAAATTTGTAGACCTAATAAGTAGAAGTCTACACCATGTGATTTACTGTGTAGAGCTAGTGTCGCATATGATGTCCAACCTGCGTCAGGCGCTCCACCTAAGAACCAACTTAAGTTTAAGAAAACTCCACCAACGAAGAATAACCAGAAACCTAGAGAATTTAAAAACGGGAAAGCTACGTCACGAGCACCAATTTGTAATGGTACTACCGCGTTAAAAAATGCAAAGATCATCGGCATCGCCGCTAAGAAAATCATTGTTGTACCATGCATTGTTAATACTTGGTTATAAGCATCACCAACTAAAAATGTGTTGTCTGGCTTAATTAATTGTATACGAATAAATAACGCTTCCATCCCACCAACTAAGAAAAAGAATCCGCCTGCAATTAAATACAGGATGGCAATTTTCTTATGGTCGACTGTCGTTAAGTAGTCCCACAATAGTGGTTTCTTTTTCGCTACAGAACTCACAGTATTACCCCCTTTGCTTCATATCCATTAATTTATTTTGCAATTTTTAAGCTAGTTAAGTATGCAGTTAATGCATCAATCTGATCAGCTGATAAGTCACCATATTTACCTGACATTAGGTTTCCTGGCTTCATAGCTTCCGGATTTGTTAACCATTTCTTGATGTTTGCTTCATTATTTTTAGCAATACCAGCAACCATATCACGATCACCGAAGTTAGCTAAGTTTGGAGCAAGTCGTGCAGCAGGTGGTCTTGTATCATTTGCATCTGCAGCATGACAACCAATACAGCTTTGTTTGAAGATTTTTTCACCTTCTTGTGCATCTGCTGTTACAGCTTGACCCTTTTGATTCTTCATATCAGCTAACCACTTATCGTAGTCGGCTTGACTTACAACTTTAACTTTAAATTGCATTAATGAATGTGAAGGACCACAAAACTCTGCACAGAATCCATTATATGTACCTTCTTTATCCGCTGAAAGCCACATTTTGTTTTCGCCTTCAACGTTTGTATCAAGTTTACCTGCTAATGATGGTACCCAGAATGAGTGTTTGATATCTTGACCTTTTAGGTTTAAGATAACTTTTTTACCAACTGGGATATACATGTCTTGAGAAGTAATGAATTTTTGTTTTGGATACTCAAATTCCCACCAGAAAAGATGAGCATTTACATTAATAACAATTGCATCTTTTTTCTTCTCATCTTTTGCTATTTGCTTCTCATCTGAAAGCTTAAACGTTTGTGATACTGTTGGTACTGCTAAAACAATAAGTAAAATAACAGGAATAATCGTCCAAAGAAGCTCTAAGAAATGATTACCTTCTACTTGCTTTGGAATAATATTCTCTTGACCTTTACGGTGACGATATTTCACGATTACGTAAAGGAAAAGAACTGTTACTACAGCAACAACGAATACCATGATCAACGTACTTAGCTTCATAAGATCGTATTGCATTTTTGCTACTTCACCTTGAGGATTCAGTGTAGATTGATTTGCATGTCCACATGCACTCAAAATAACTGCTATCAAGGAAATTAGCGAGACTAATCGCCAATGTTTCATAAGTATACTTCCCCCTCTTTCAATTTAAAGTGTTTCATTCTTATTTAAAAATAAGATTAAACAAACAATAAAAAAATCCCCCGTAATACCCCTAATTAAAACGAAATTGTAAACACAATCATTGACATAAATAGAAGAGTTAAATAGTTAATGGAGTATATAAACATCAGTTTAGAGAACTTTTGATCATCCTTTTGTTTATAACAATATAATCCTAAAATAACCCATCCAATATTCAATATTGTTGCAAAAATAATAAATGGTAAACCTAGAGCTTGCATGTAAAATGGCAGTGGTAATAAACATAATACCCAGATCATCACTTGACGTTTCGTCATTTCAAATCCGTAAACCACTGGTAGCATTGGAATTCCCGCTCTTTTGTATTCTTCAGAACGTCTCATCGCAAGTGCTAAGAAATGAGGTGGTTGCCATATAAACATGATTAAAAACAGCATCCAAGCAATTGGATGCAAATTCGCATCGATTGCTGCCCATCCAATTAATGGGGGTGCTGCACCAGATATACTACCTACTACTGTGTTTAACGTGTAATTACGTTTCGTCCAAAGAGTGTATAGTACGATATATGTAAATGCACCAATAAATGCATATACAACAGCCATTAAGGTTGTGAACGCCATAAATGTAAAGCCCACAATTAATAAAAGAATACCAATCGAAATTGTAACGCTTGGTTTAATATTACCGGTTACAGTTGGTCTGTTTTTAGTTCTCTCCATATATGGATCAATATCACGATCAATATAGTTATTGATTACACATGATCCCGCAATAATAAGTGATGAACCAATTACAGTAATAATTGCTTTTGGTAAAGAATCTAATATATCTAATCCATTTATTTGGATTGCTAACCAGATACCTGTAAAAGTTGTCAGTATATTAGAGTTTACGATCCCTATTTTCATTAAAGAAAGTAAATCTTTCTTCAGTGAACTAGAAGGATGATTAGTTTCTTCGTTTTTAGAAACATTATTAGCTAATTGTTCCAAGTCAATCCTCCTCTTTTTTTGCAAAACTTCATTTTTCATACCCATTTTTTAATGGTTCATAATGAGTTTTTAATTTAGACATACTTCTATTAAACTAAATTTAATGAAATTTTTGTGATAAATATATGAACAAATTGTGTACGTTTCAAAAAAATTTTAACGTAAACAGTCTATCTTTTCAATACTAAATACTATTTAATTATAAAATTAATTATTTCTATATTTTAAAAATGAATACATTCAAAGATAAGAAAAAACAAATATTATGTCTAAATATGAAGGTTACCTTTGAATTTTGTGTCGCAATCTTATATGATATAGAAGTATTATTTACAGAATAATTTTTTTAATAATTAAATTTTAAAATTATTATTATTTTATAAAAGTGGGTGGGTATACTTGCTACGTGTTTTAAAAGGGGTATCGTTAATTACCTCATTCATTCTTTTAATTGTTTTATTGGGTGGTGCACTCGTAACAAAGACTAATTCTGGACTCGGTTGTGGAAGATCATGGCCACTTTGTAAAGGTCAAATCATTCCTGATCATCTAACTATTCAAACTGTCATTGAATTATCTCATCGTGCAGCATCAGGCCTTGCTGGGATATTTGTTTTATTATTAGCAGTGCTTGCTTGGATTGTCATTCCTCATAAAAGAGAAACAAAGTTTTTAGCAATCATTTCTTGTATTTTTCTAGTTGCTCAAGCATTAATCGGGGCAGCCGCAGTTGTTTGGGGTCAAGTCCCAGCTGTAAAAGCAATTCATTTTGGTATTTCTCTAATTTGTTTTGCTGCTGTAGTCATGTTAACATTATTAATTTTTGAACGTGATCGCAATTATCAAAAAAATTCTTTTTACGTCGGAAAAAGAATGAAATTTCATACTTACGGTTTATGGATTTATTCATACTTAGTAGTTTATACGGGCGCTCTTGTTCGACACGAAAATGCTAGCTTAGCTTGTCCTAGCTGGCCATTATGCAGTAAAGCAAACAATGGATTTCCTACACAGGTTCATGAATGGATTCAAATGGGGCATCGATTTGCTGCTTTTCTTTTGTTCGTCTGGGTAATTATTGCATTTGTACATGCTTATAAATACTATCGTAATGAACGTGGCATTTATTTTGGATGGCTTGTATCTTTAATTCTTGTTACACTTCAAGTAATTTGTGGCGCGGTAATTGTTTTTACAAACCTAAATATTTATGTTGCATTAACACATGCTATTTTAATCTCGTGCTTGTTTGCAATATTTAGTTTCCAAAGTTTAGTTTGTACTAGAAGTAAAAGCTCAAATTCTGAGTTACTTCAAAATAAAAATATCTCTTAAAAAAGGTATTTCTTCCACTTAACTGTAGAAGAAATACCTTTTTTTACATATAAAATTGAAGCGAAGAAGAGTTGCCCTTTTACAGCAGCTTCTCTAACTTCGCTCTTCATTTTACTTTTTATCTTTGATCTAGTTCTATTAGAAGATCACCTGTAGAAATACTTTCTCCTGATGTAATCAGAATGTCTCTTATTACACCTGTAAATGGAGATTGGACAGTTGTTTCCATTTTCATCGCTTCTGTAATTGCTAAAGTTTGACCTTTTTCAACTACATCGCCCTTTTTAACAAGTACATTTAAAACAGTACCTGGCATTGTTGCGTTAATATGGTTTGGATTACTAGTGTCCCCTTTTCTTTTTTGAACGACAGTAGATTTAACTGAGTAATCCTTAACAACTATTTCCCTGGGCTGACCATTTAATTCAAAGTAGATAACTCTTGTTCCATCAGGCTGAGCTTGACCAATCGAAACTAGTTTAACAATCAGTGTTTTACCACGTTCAATATCTACTTTAATCTCTTCATCTAGTTTCATTCCATGGAAGAAAGAAGGTGTATCAAGTACAGATAAGTCTCCGTAGCTTTCAACATTTTTTTGATAGTCCATAAATACTTTAGGGTATAGGCAATAAGCTAATATATCAAAATTAGTAACCTGGCGATTTAATGTCTTGAATAAATACTCCTCAACATCTTTAAAATCGATTGGTTTTAATGACTCACCAGCTCTTTCAGTTAATGGCTTTCTGCCTTTTAAGATGATGCGTTGTAAGCTCTTTGGAAATCCTCCATGAGGTTGTCCCAATTTCCCTTCAAAAAATTCTATTACTGAATCAGGAAAATCGATATTTTCTCCTTTTTCATATACAGAATCTTCGTCTAAATTATTTTGAACCATAAACAATGCCATATCTCCAACTACTTTAGAAGATGGTGTCACTTTTACGACATCTCCAAATAGTTGATTTACTCTACCATACATATCCTTAACTTCTTCAAATCTTTCTCCTAAACCAACACCTTTAGCTTGTTGTTTTAAGTTAGAATACTGACCACCTGGCATTTCATGCTGATAAACCTCTGTATGTGGTGAAACCATACCACTTTCAAAACTACTATAATACTTACGAACGCCTTCCCAGTAGGTTGATAACTGCTCTAAGCCGTTAATATTTAAGTTTGTCTCGTCCTTTGAACCTTTTAGAGCATAATATAAACTATTTGCACTTGGCTGAGAAGTTAATCCAGACATACTTCCAATTGCGATGTCTACAACATCTACGCCAGCTTCGATTGCTTTTACATATGTGTATAAACCATTTCCACTCGTATCATGAGTATGTAAGTGGATTGGTAGATCTACAGTATCCTTCAACTCACTAATTAACGTATAAGCAGCCTGAGGCTTTAATAAACCAGCCATATCTTTAATAGCTAAAATATGTGCACCAGCTGATTCTAAATCCTTTGCAAGCTCTTTATAATACGCTAGATTATATTTTGTTCGAGTTGGGTCTAATATATCTCCTGTGTAACAAATCGATGCCTCAGCAAGCTTTCCACTGTCTCTTACAGCATCAATTGCGACTTCCATCCCTTTAATCCAATTTAGACTATCAAATATTCTAAATACATCGATTCCTGCTTGAGCCGATGCTTCAATAAACTTTTTAACAAGATTATCAGGGTAATTTTTATATCCAACTGCATTTGATCCACGTAAAAGCATTTGGAATAATACATTTGGAACTTTTTCTCTTAAATTTAATAATCTTTCCCATGGGTCTTCATTTAAGAAACGGTATGCTACATCGAAAGTCGCTCCGCCCCACATTTCCATAGAGAATAAGTTAGGTAATAATTTTGACGTTTGTTCTGCTACTGTAATTAGGTCTTTTGAACGGATTCTTGTTGCAAGCAGTGATTGGTGAGCATCCCTAAACGTTGTATCTGTAAATAAAACATTCGGTTGATTTTTTAACCACTTCGAAAATTCATCAGCACCTAATTGATCTAGTAATTGTTTAGTTCCACTTTCAGCACTTTTAATATGATTTACATTTGGAATGATAATCTCATCATAAGCTGGCTTTTCTTTTTCCGATATACCTGGAAATCCATTCACTGTTACATTGCCGATATAATTTAATAATTTTGTTCCACGGTCTCTTCTTTTTGCAAAAACAAATAATTCCGGAGATGAATCTACAAATGAAGTATTATATTCACCAGATAAGAAATCTGGGTGTGTCGTAACATTTTCTAAAAATGGAATATTTGTTTTAATCCCACGGATACGGAATTCTTTTAAATTTCGATTTAACTTCGCAATTGCACCTTCGAATGTTAATGCATGTGTCGTTACTTTTACTAATAACGAATCATAGTAAGGTGTAATAACAGCACCTTGGAAGCTGTTACCCGTGTCTAACCTTACACCAAAACCTCCACCTGAACGATATGCCATAATTTTTCCTGTATCAGGCATAAAATTATTTAGTGGGTCCTCTGTTGTAACACGTGCTTGAATCGCATATCCAATTCTTGGAATCTCATCTTGTAATGGAATCCCTACTTTAGCACTATGTAAACTATTACCTTGTGCAATTAAGATCTGTGTTTGAACAATATCAATTCCTGTAATCATTTCAGTAATTGTATGTTCAACTTGTACGCGAGGGTTAACCTCAATAAAATAAAAATCATTACCAGAAACTAAAAATTCAACTGTTCCAGCGTTTATATATTCTACTTCTTTCATCAATTGAACAGCTGCATCACAAATTCGATTTCTTAACTCTTCACTAATCGAAGTACATGGTGCAACTTCAACTAATTTTTGATGTCTTCTTTGAATTGAACAATCGCGTTCAAACAAATGAATAATATTCCCTTGGTTATCCCCTAATATTTGAACTTCAATATGCTTTGGATTTTCAATAAATTTCTCAACATAAACCTCATCATTACCAAAAGCAGCTTTTGCTTCTGACTTAGCACGCTCGTATGCATCTTTTAATCCTGCATTCGTACGGACAATCCTCATTCCACGACCGCCACCACCTAGAGCAGCTTTAATAATAATCGGGAATCCATAAGTTTCTCCAAATTCCCTTACATCATCCAATGAGTTTACTGGACCATTGCTCCCTGGAATGATTGGCAAATTAGCTTGAAGAGCTTGCTGCTTTGCTTTAATTTTATCTCCAAAAATATCTAAGTGTCTTGAATATGGCCCAATAAAAATAATGTCCTCTTCTTCACATCTCTGAGCAAATTTAATATTTTCTGATAAGAATCCATATCCAGGATGGATTGCATCTACATTGTTTTTCTTTGCAATTTCAATAATACCTTCAATATCTAGATAAGCATCAATTGGTTTTTTACCTTTTCCAACTATGTATGCTTCGTCAGCTTTATAACGGTGATATGACCCTTCATCTTCTTTAGAATAAATACCAACTGTTCTAATTCCTAACTCAGTGCAAGCTCGAAATACTCGAATTGCAATTTCACCTCGGTTAGCAACAAGAACTTTTTTAATCTGTTTCGTGTAAGTCATTTGTAAGCCTCCTGTATTTATGAAAGATAATTATCAATAAATTAAGAATAAACTTTTTTCAAAATGCATTTTTGAAGATTTTATAAAGTTTCTTTATGAATCTTATTTCGTATTGAAATATTCATTAAAATACCAACCATAGAAAGCATAACGATTAACGAAGTTCCTCCATAACTAACAAAAGGTAACGGAACACCCGTAAGTGGAATTAACGAAGTAACTCCTCCAATATTTACAAATGATTGAATGACGATGATTGCACTAATCCCAGTAGCTAATAATGAATCAAAAGAATCCTTTGATTGATGAGCTATTAACAATCCACGCCAAACAATTATGAATATACATAAAATAACTACAATTACACCTATTAACCCTGTTTCCTCACCGATTATAGCTAGAATAAAGTCGGTATGAGGCTCAGGTAAGTAACCTAGTTTTTGAATACTTTTTCCTAATCCAACTCCAGTTAGCCCACCATTGGCAAATGCGATAAGTGAATTTACGATTTGAAATCCGATTCCTTGTGCATAGTCAAAAGGATTTCGGAAAGCTAAAAATCGATTAACTTGTACATCTGTTAACCCGATCCCTAAACTGATACAAATACTAATTAATGGATATAGTAAACCAATCCCACCAACGAATAGGAGTATTAATCTCTTTACAATAAAACCACTACAAAATGAAACTACAGCACAAGCACCGATTATTAATAATGCTGTACCTGTATCTGGTTGTAATCTCAATAGGATGATATAAATAGCTACTATGGTCCATGGAGCAAATAGCATTTTCCAGTTCTTTGTAATTCGCTTTTGTCTTTTGGAGTACCATCCTGCTAAAAGAACGATTGATCCGAATTTGATTAGCTCGGCTGGTTGAATTCCGAATACCCAGCTTTTTGCATTATTTCTAACTTCACCAAAGAGTAGCACTGCAACAAGTAATCCTATACTTACAGCTATATTTAATATCATGGCAATTCTTTTTCTAAAGAAAGTTGCAGGTAAAAACATTAAAAAAACAAATGCAAACATCCCTACCTCAAAGGCAATTAATTGCTTATGAAAGAAATAGTCACTTGGCCAATGTTCACTTTGATAACGAATGGATGGTAATGGTGAGCTTGCACTATACACCATGATTAATCCAAATAAACATAACACTAATAATGGAACAAAAATCATATAATCAATATTTTTCAAATATTTTTTTAACATTACTTAATCATCCCTGCTTTGATTAATTATACTTTATGTATTCAACTATTTTGCTAAATTCCCTTTTTAAATAAAAATATTGTAACATAGATTAATAGATTTATTACTTATAACAATTAAAAAAATTCACAAAAAAAAAGCTCAAACATTTATTGTTTGAGCTTTTTTTGCTAATAATTATTTATTCTTTTGATCTGTAAACGCTTCATGTAGAGCAGAAAGTTGACGCTCAAGTTCAGAAAGAAGTTCTCTACCTTGTTCTACTTCAATTAAACCTAAACGAGAAGCAAAATCAATCTCCCTTGATAAACCAAACATTTGAGTATCTAAAACCTCTTCATATAGAGGGCATTGTGGCATCGTTAAATGATCAAGTTGCACATTTATTAATTTTAATATTTTTTCAGCATCTTTTTTTAATAATTCAAATGCTTTATCTTTGTAATCTGTTACAGCATCAGACCTCAATTTTCTCCCTCCGCTTCCGTACAAGCTATCTATTTAATATTATAGTTCTTTTTAAGAAAAATCAACTTAAATCAAAAGTTTTGCAAATATGTATTTTAGAAAAATTTTTTTTGCAACAGTTTATTTATTAGAATTTTCTTATGTTAGAGTTTAGATTTATCTTATAATCTAATTTTTACAAAAAAATCGGTCATTTAATCACCGATAAAAATGCTGAAAACATAAAAAAACTGAAATGAAAATAAGATCTATTTTTGTTCAATTGTTTGTCTTTTTACTTAAAATAGTCGTACACTATAGGTAGACTTAGTACATAGAAGGGGTTTTAGTATGAGTGATGTTTTTCAATTAACAGGTAATGTAGAGTTTCCGTTAACAATTGATCCAAGTGTTTGGATATTTGATGAAAGAAAGGTTAAGTTAGATAGTTTATTAGCTGGTGATTTCAAAAAGGTTGATGAGCTTGAGCAATATACGAAAAGTGTTTCAAAGCATTGGGATCGTGAAATTGTTGAAGGTGCGAAGGTCGATAATAGCCCTTTATACGCTACTCAAAAGAAAGAATGGCTTAAGGAATCGTATGCAATGCCATTTTCTTATTTTATAGATAATAGTAATCCGAAAAATCGTGATTTAGAAGTTACGATTGAAACAGAAGGTGAATTAATAAAATTACCTTTTGAAACTGTATATGAAAGTTATTTAGCATTTTCATACAATGGCAAGAGAATCCTTGAAGATGGTCCAGTACATTTATATTTTGCTGATGCTACAAATAAAGAAACACCAATTACTTCAATCAAGAAAATTATTTTATAGTTTAAAACAAAAGCAACATCTTACTGATAGATTTTGGTAAGATGTTGCTTTTGTAAGCATTTAATTATTACAATATATCCGCTGCAAGTTGGGCAATTGAGGAACGTTCGCCTTTTATTAGTTTTACATGTCCACTTATTTTTTGATCTTTAAATTTTTCAACTACATAAGTTAATCCATTGTTGTATTCATCTAAATATGGATGATCAATTTGTTCTGGATCCCCCATTAATACAATTTTACTCTTATCACCAACGCGAGTTAAAATTGTTTTCACTTCATGCCTAGTTAGATTTTGTGCTTCATCTATAATAATAAATTGCTCTGGGATACTTCTACCTCTTATATAAGTTAAAGCTTCTACTTCAATTGAGCCCATTCCGGCTAATATCGCATCAAGTTCACCTGGTTTTTTCGTATTGAATAAGTATTCTAGATTATCATAAATCGGTTGCATCCATGGACGAAGTTTTTCATCCTTTTCACCCGGTAAATAACCAAGATCCTTTCCAACTGGAACAATTGGTCTCGCAACTAATAACTTTTTATAGCTTTGCAGATCCTCACTTTGCATTAAACCTGCTGCTAAAGCTAATAAAGTTTTCCCTGTACCAGCCTTACCAATCAATGTAACTAATGGTATATCATCTCGAAGTAGTAATTCTAAGGCCATGGACTGTTGTGCATTTCTTGGTCTTATGCCCCAAATATGTTCATTTGAGAAAACAAATTTCTTAATTTTTGTACCCGTTTTATCTACAACTCCAAGAGCTGAGCTCTTACCACCGAGAGCATCCTTTAATACGATGAATTGATTAGGATAAAATGGATGGTTCGCTATATCTGAAACAGGAAGCTCAGTTTTTTCATAAAACTTGTTTAATAAATCTGTATTTATGTAATACTCTAGATAACCGGTATAAATATGATCAACTTCCACTACTCGATCACTTAAATAATCTTCAGCTAATAAATTTAGTGCATCCGCTTTTACACGAACTAACGTATCTTTACTAACTAAAATGACTGTTTTTCCGCTTTCTTTTGCTTCTTCTTCAAGTGATAAGTTTTTTGCAACAGCTAAAATGCGATTATCGTTCGTTTTTTCAACAAAGATCTCTTGCAATTGTTGAAATGAGCGATGATTTAATTCAATTCTAAATGAACCACCGTTTTCAAGAGGAATACTTTCATGTAATTTCCCTAGTTCTCGAAAGCTATCAATTAGTTTGGATACATACCTAGCATTACGACCAACTTCATCCATATATCTCTTCTTTGAGTCTACTTCCTCTAATACAACAGCTGGTACAACTACTTCATTATCTTCAAATGAAAAGATTGCTAGTGGGTCTTGCAGTAGTACATTGGTGTCGAGAACATATATTTTACTCAATCCTTAACCTCCTGACTAAAAATAACTCAGATTAGAATAATTAGTTTTAATTCTAAATTGATAGGTCTTACAATTGGTTACTAGTCGAAGAATGGACGAACCGTTAATATATTATATGAAATTCTCTCTACTTTAGAATATTTTTTAATGTTTAAAGCTCCGTGGATCTAAGACCACTTAAAACTGCTACATCTAATTTTTTTGCAGCCCTCTCATCATAAGTTTTTGCATACTCTGGTTCGACTGTTATTTTTGACCCATAAAACAATATATTTTTTACTTCATTAACTTCTACTTCTATACACGCTAATTTTAATGGAATCCCAGGCATTTGCTTTGTTAAAATTTTTGCATTTCCCGAGATACTATAAACTGTTTCATTTGAGAATAAGCTTAATGATACCCCTTCAACCTCTTCGATATTCGATATAATTGCTGATCTTTGATCAACTGCAAAACGAATCGTCTTATCGTCTAAAGCAACAAGCCAAGAAATTGCATTCGTAACTGGTGCATTCTTTTCGGAGTTAAAAGTACTTAAAAAAACAATCTTTTCTTTATTACAATCTTCTAATAAGCTTGGTGATAATGTTTTCTCAATACTGTTTGCCATCACTATTTCATCTCCTTCAAATAAAGAGTATACTAATATAATTCAAAGTTTATTGAAAACTTCCTGCTAAAACCACTGTTTTCTAAAAATATATTCTAAAACCTGTTATAATTATGTTAATTTAAGTTCCATATATAAGGAGAGAAATTTCACATGAGAGTTAAATGCATGATTTGTGATAAAAGCGAATCTATTAGCGATGAATCACCTATTGCAAAAAAATTAAGAAATCGTCCTATCCATACATATACATGCTCTGAATGTTACGATCGAATTAAAATAAAAACAGAACAAAGAATTGCAACAGGAAATTTCCGTTTTTTAAAACCGGTAAAAGACAATGACGAGTGGTAAATTATGAAAAAAGAAGCCAATTGGGCTTCTTTTTTTACGCTGTTGAAAAACGTGTCGATAAATTCCCGAATTTTCGTAAAAGGAGTAGAGTGATGTTGATTTCCATTACAGGATGCTCGCTTTCCATAGGGCGAGATTCTTTCGCCTCCTCGGCAAGCCTGTGGGGTCTTTAGCCTTCCCGCTTATCCCATAGGAGTCGAGCATCCCTTCATTCCAATCAACTAATTCATTAAAAAAGTTTACGATAAAAACCTAATTTAATATCCTTTACTTAGTGTAACGTAACAGAATATTAATCAGTTTGTAAGTCAATAGAGATTGAACATCAACTTATAAACTATTCATTTAAAACTATATGTCTAAAAATTGCTCTTAATATTTTAATTTCCGAAAAAACAATTACTATAGTTTGTTGGTATACTAAAATTGTTAAAACCACTTAAACATATAAAATCATTAATAAGTCATCAAAAAATGAATTTTAAAATCTATAATGTCCCACTTAATATTGTTTTCCCTATATACGTTTATTTCAACCTACTGAAAAAAGAAAGTCAATTGGGCCATTTTTTTCGGAAAGACAATTAAATCTTAGATATATTGTTTGTCTAAATCCACCAAAAGTTTAAACAAAGAAAAACCTAGATTAATTTCTAGGTTTTTAATACTTCTCTGGATTAACTTTTACTTGATCTAAAAAGCAATCAATCATTTCAATTGGAAAGCGTGTAGTACGCTCTTTTTCTGATTGTGTAAATGTGATTAAATAAAAATCTTCCATTTTTTCTATATTCACGTTAGATACTTGATGATCTTCTTTTAAAATCGAATCAAACATCTCATACGTCTCTTTAGCAGCTTCATCCGAAGGTCTACCTTCATATATAACTTTTATCGTTAACCAATTATATAAAGCATCCTGAACAGATTTCATCTAAATACCAACTTTCTAAAAAAGTTTACATTATGTAGTAGCATTATTCTTTTTTGATTGATGTAAACGAATCTTATATACCCCTAACACGAACACACTTGCAAGTAATGCTTCAACAATTGGTATCCTTAAAGCTAAGAAAGTAAGGAAACTACATCCAATCATAAGCAAAACATAAATGATTAAACTTTTAAGGATGCTCAATTTTTTTGCGAAACCTAAATGATATACCACAATACATAATACAACAATTAAACCATATAATATCCACATTGAAAGATGAATATCATGAGTTATATTTATTAACTGTGTTATGACAAATTCAAATCCCTTTGGAGCTTTTTCCAAATCCATATCCCCCTATTAAATAATAAAACTAAATACTTCTATTCGTTTTTTGATCCACTAATATTAATTTTTTGTACTTTGTCTACAAAAATGAAACCGACTATTTCTAGTCGGTTTTATTATATCATAATTATTTTAAAATTTAATTATTCTTGTTCAGCGAATTTTTTCTTTTTCGCTGCACGCTCACGCTCATTTTTATCAAGAAGCTTTTTACGTAAACGAATTGATGTTGGCGTTACTTCACAGTACTCATCATCGTTTAAGTATTCTAAAGATTCTTCAAGCGTCATAATACGTGGTTTTTTCATTGTTGTCGTTTGGTCTTTATTCGCTGAACGGATGTTTGTAGCGTGTTTAACTTTAACAACGTTTACTGATAAATCATTATCACGGTTGTGTTCACCAACAATCATACCATCATATACATCTGTACCTGGCTCAAGGAAAATTACACCACGGTCTTCTAGACCCATAATTCCGTATGTTGAAGCTTTACCAGTTTCCATTGATACTAATACACCTTGACGACGTCCACCAACTTGACCTTGAATAGCTGGTTGGTAGCTATCGAATGAATGGTTAATGATTCCATAACCACGAGTTAAAGTTAAGAACTCTGTAGTATAACCAATTAATCCACGAGCTGGTACCATAAATGTTAAACGAACTTGGCCGTTACCATTATTCACCATATCTCTCATTTCACCTTTACGAGCACCCATTGATTCCATGATTGAACCAGTATATTCTTCAGGGACGTCAATTTGCACATGCTCAACTGGCTCACATCTTACACCGTCAATCACACGAATGATAACTTCTGGTTTTGAAACTTGAAGCTCATATCCTTCACGACGCATGTTTTCAATTAGGATTGATAAGTGAAGTTCTCCACGTCCACTAACGATCCATACATCAGGAGAATCAGTATTTTCAACACGTAAACTTACGTCTGTTTGAAGTTCTTGTAATAATCTCTCTTCAATTTTACGAGAAGTTACAAATTTACCTTCACGACCAGCAAAAGGTGAGTTATTTACTAAGAAAGTCATTTGAAGAGTTGGCTCATCAATACGTAAGATTGGAAGTGCTTCTTGGTGTTCAGCAGGACATACTGTTTCACCAACATTGATATCTTCCATACCAGATACTGCTACTAAGTCACCAGCTTTTGCTTCTTGGATTTCAATACGTTTTAATCCAATGAAACCAAACATTTTTGTAATACGGAATTGTTTAACTGATCCATCAAGTTTCATTAAAGCAACTGATTGACCAACTTGCATTGTTCCACGGAAAATACGTCCGATACCGATACGTCCAACATAGTCATTGTAGTCTAATAATGTTACTTGGAATTGTAAAGGTTCTTCACTATTATCGATTGGAGATGGAATGTGCTCAATAATTGTATCGAATAATGCATTCATATTTGGTTCTTGTTTAGCAGGATCAGATTCTAAGCTAGAAGTTCCGTTGATAGCTGATGCGAATACAACTGGGAATTCTAATTGATCTTCATCTGCACCTAATTCAATAAATAAATCGATTACTTCGTCTACTACTTCATCAGGGCGTGCGAAATCACGGTCGATTTTATTTACTACTACGATTGGTGTTAAATGTTGTTCTAAAGCTTTTTTCAATACGAAACGAGTTTGTGGCATACATCCTTCATATGCATCTACAACTAAAAGAACACCGTCAACCATTTTCATGATACGTTCTACTTCTCCACCAAAATCGGCGTGTCCAGGAGTATCCATGATGTTAATACGTTTACCTTCGTATTGGATTGCAGTATTTTTAGCTAAAATTGTAATTCCACGTTCACGTTCTATATCATTAGAGTCCATTGCACGTTCATTAACGTTTTCGTTTGAACGGAATGTACCTGATTGTTTTAATAACTCATCAACTAACGTTGTTTTCCCATGGTCAACGTGCGCAATAATTGCTATATTGCGTAAATCTTCTCTTTTTTTCAAAATATATTCACTCCTAAAATGTCTACACATCTATTTTCATTATTAACTAAAACATTATAGCACATGCACACGGAAATATATCAAGAAAATGTTTAATCAAAAATATAAATTATTAATAAATATTTAGGAAAGATTTATTTTTTTCAAATTTACATCCGATTCGACAAAGAGTAAAATAAGAATTATGAACAGGAGGATTCACCATGTCTAGCATAAAATTCAGACTTTTCTGCGTTGCAACTTTATCCGTAATCTTCTTAATTCTAGTTGGTATTATGCTAGCGGAACTAAGTACTATTGGCGCTATCATTTCACTAATTATTTCAATATCATTAGTTGGTTATGGTTTTTCATTACGTGCTAAATTAAAAAGAGAAGGTAAGTTATAAACTTCTTCTCTTTTTTTTGAACACTGTCTACACACTAATAAAAGAAGGCAAGTTAGTAACCCAACTTACCTTCTTTTTATTATTTTTGTAGAAATTCGATATAATCAGTGAGTAATTCGTTATGAATCGAAGCGTTACTTACTAGCACTGAGCTTTTTTTAAGAATTGAAAGGCTTTCATTTTTGAGCGTAGTACATATTCCGCCAAGTTCTTCAACAATAATTTTACCCGCGGCAAAGTCCCAAGGTGATAATCTTGGTGTGATATATGCATCAACCCTTCCCATTGCCACATAGACCATTTCCATCGCTGCCGAACCATATGACCTACTTCCTCTAACTTTTCGAACAAGATTACTTAATTTTTCATGGTTTATATAACGATTTTTAGTTAACCAAATAGCATTTACAGCTACAATAGCCTCTTCAAGTACTACATTTTTCAAAGGTGTTAATTCAAGATCATTTAAATAAGCTCCCTCACCTTTTTTAGCAAAATATAGTTCATTATGTATTACATCCATTATAAAACCCATTTTACCGATTCCATTTTCATAAATACCTAAAGAAATCATAAAATTACGTTTTTGGTGAACAAAATTCATCGTTCCATCGATTGGATCAAGAATCCACACAACTCCAGTTACTTGATCCAAATCATCGCCTTTACCTTCTTCACCTAGTAAGTAATGATTCGGAAATTTCTTTTTTATTTTTTCGTAAAAGAATTTTTCAATTTCTTCATCTTTATTTGTTACTAAGTCATTTTCGTTTGATTTCGTATTGATTGTTATGGAGTCGTATAAAGAGCTTTTAATATTTTCAGCTGCCTCTTGAAGCAAATTCCTCGCGAATTGTTCAATTTCTTTCCAGTCTACATTCATAATTAAACACTCCAAACTCTACGTGCTAAAACTTATATTTAATGGTCCTGTTTATCAGTTTACCAATTTTAACCTAAAAAAACCTAATGAAATGATTTTTATTTAAGATGAGGAACTATTTTGGAGGGTGGGCATACGATAGACCATTGGGCATTTAGCGGAAGATTTAGCGCACAGAAAAACGAACCTATTTAAAGGTTCGGTAAATAAACTCGCTAAGCTTCTAGACGAATTAATTCTAATCTTAATAATTCTAATTTCTTTTTAGATTCAATCATTGCTTCATTATCATTGACTGTCATAGCATCGAATAGTGTAGCTAGTTCGTAATCTAATTCTAATCTAAGTACAGGAATTCTCTTTTCTGCATCAGTTCTTTTTAACGCATTAATCACTTGTCTCATCATTATCCCTCCATAGAATATAAGTTGGCAAAACAAATTGTAAAAGTTAATTAACAAAATTTTCTGATTTTTATCTTGCTACTAATATATGTTGTTTAAGCTTATAATGTAACTATTTTATGAAGAAACATATTACCCATTTGTTTTGGACAAACATGGTATACTAATTAGATAATGTAATTAGGGGGTTCAAAAATGACTCAAACTTTTTTTAAAGAAAGTGATTTTGAAATATTTACAACTGACTCAACATTAGAAACTAGAATGAGTGCTATACAAAATGAAATTCAACCAAAATTTAAAGTAATTGAAGAAGAAATATTACCTTTTTTAAATGTACAAACTGATCAAAACTTTTTTGGCCATATTGCTAAGCATGCTCGACGTACTGTAAATGCTCCAAAAGATACTTGGATTGCTTTTGCAACAAATAATCGTGGATACAAGATGCTTCCTCATTTCCAATTTGGACTGTGGGGTACTCACCTGTTTGTTTACTTTGGAATTATTTACGAAAGTCCAAATAAGCAATCGATTGCCATAAATTTTGAAAAGAATAAAAATAAACTTTACAAAATGATTCCGAAAGATTTTGTGGTATCTTACGATCATATGAAGCCTGATGTGATACAAAAAAGTCAAATGAATAAAGATGAATTCAATAAAGGTATTCAAAGATTTCATGATGTAAAAAAAGCAGAATACCTATGTGGAATTACAATTGCAAAAGATGAAGCAATTACACTTACAAAGGAAGAACTAATCCATCGTATTATAGAAACATATAATACTTTAATTCCTTTATACAAGATAAGTATAAACTGAATTAATATAAGTGTTGTTTAATTATACATATGTCAAAAACAAAAGTCTATGCCCATTCTTTACACATTTTTCGACAGGACGAAATATTTAATAGATTTATTTAAACAATACATAGGTAAGAAAAGCCCATTAAAGGTAGCTAATAATCCTTTAATGGGCTTCTATTTTTTACTTAAGATTTTATTTACTATTCAATTCTTAACGATTAACTTATTTCATACTACATTTTAATTTTATCACCAGAAGCGCCATTTTTAGCTTTTTGCATGACTCTATATGCAGAATAGCCAGATATCTCCTCTAACTCATTACATAATTTTTTTTCTTCTGCAATACTAGGTACAATTGATTTAAACTGTTTGTATGTAGCCATTAACACTTCACGATCTATTCCCTTTTCATACGCTTTTTCTACTGATGTGTAGAACTGTATTACCTCAATTGTCTCATCTGTTGTCCAATCATATGAAATTGGGTATTGGTAATCCATTTACTTCACTCCTACAATTTTCTAATTAATTCCATTTTAACACATTTTTTAAATTCCATTTTAACACATTTTTTAAATTCCATTCTTATTTTTAAAATTGATATAATTTCATTCAGATGAATAAAATTCCATAACTTTATAATATTTTTCTATACAGAAAATTCATAGAATGATATAATCTTTTTGTTTTTCAAATGAAGGTAAGACAGTTTATAACTTAATGAGAGTAAACAGTTGAATTGTTTACAAACATATCACTTCCGAAAAACACTATTATTTATTAAATGGGGTGTATGTTAAATGAAACAAATTGAAACGCCGTTATTTTCTTCTTTATTAGAGCATGCAAAGAAGAACCCTATTCAATTCCATATTCCAGGACATAAAAAAGGAAATGGAATGGATCCAACATTTAGAGAGTTTATTGGTGATAATGCATTATCGATCGATTTAATCAACATTGCTCCTTTAGATGATCTACATCATCCAAAAGGTAAAATAAAACAAGCACAAGATCTTGCAGCAAAAGCTTTTGGTGCTGACCACACATTCTTTTCAGTTCAAGGTACAAGTGGAGCGATCATGACAATGGTAATGAGTGTTTGTGGACCTGGCGATAAAATTATCGTTCCAAGAAATGTTCATAAATCTGTTTTATCTGCGATCATTTTCTCAGGCGCTACACCAATTTTTGTTCATCCTGAAATTGATAGTGAATTAGGTATTTCACACGGTATTACGACAAATGCAGTGAAAGAGGCCATTTTAACGAATCCTGATGCAAAAGCAGTATTAGTCATTAATCCTACATACTTTGGATTTGTAGCAGATTTAAAAAGCATTGTTGAATTAGCACATTCACATGGCTTAGCCGTATTAGTTGACGAAGCGCATGGTGTACATATTCATTTCCATAACGAATTACCAATCTCTGCGATGCAGGCAGGGGCTGACATGGCTGCTACGAGCGTACATAAGCTTGGTGGCTCTATGACTCAAAGTTCCATTTTAAATGTAAGAGAAGGCATTGTGAATGTCCACAGAGTACAATCTGTACTAAGTATGCTAACAACTACTTCAACATCTTATCTATTGCTTGCTTCACTAGATGTTGCAAGAAAGAGATTAGCAACTGTTGGTGAAGAATTACTTACGAATACTATTAGACTAGCAAATAATGCACGAAATAAAATTAATTCAATCAATGGTTTATATTGCCCTGGTTATGATTTAGTTGGTAAAGAGGCTACATTCAACTTTGATCCTACTAAAATATTAGTCAGTGTAAAAAAACTGGGTATAACGGGCCATGATGTTGAAGTTTGGTTAAGAGAGCGATTTAATATTGAAGTTGAAATGTCTGATTTATATAATGTTCTTTGCATATTAACACCAGGTGATAGTGAAGAAGACATTCAGCAGTTAATTCATGCACTAGAAGTTTTAGTAACTGAATTTGACATCTCAGAGCGCAATACAAATTTAAACGTTGAGATCCCAACGATTCCAAATTTAGCAGTCTCTCCTAGGGATGCATTTTACTCCGAAACAGAATCTGTTCCACTTGAGGATTCAGTCGGTAGAATTATTGCTGAATTTGTAATGGTTTATCCACCTGGAATTCCAATCTTTTTACCTGGTGAAGAAATTACACTTGAAAATCTAGTTTATATTAAAAAGAATATTGAAGCAGGATTACCTGTTCAAGGCCCAGAAGACGAAGAATTATTAACGTTAAAAGTATTAAAATAATTAAAGCTTTCATGAAGAAACTAGGAAATGAATCCTAGTTTTTTTGTATTCTAAATCACATCTAAATTAGATAGGCATATGATAGGTAAGGTAATTATATTGATTTCGTACAAAAAAATTGTTTTTATGTTAGGATGTGGACTAATTGATAGTCGTGAATAATAAAATTGTTCATGCTTCATTAAAAAATAGCGAAGATTCAAATAATAAACTTTATCAAGAAATATTGTCTAGTTTAACAAACAGTAAAAAGTCTCATATTTATAAATCGGACCGTGAATTATCTTTTGATTTGACAATCAGAACTTATGTACTTCAGGCTTCTAAAGATTTATTAACAAGCGGCATGCAATTTAGGACTTTTAGACGAGCATATTGTAATCCAATGTTTTGGATTCGTACACCTATGGGTGGTTTTAGACTTAGGCCAGGCATAAGAACTTCCATGGGAATTTATGATATTTTTCGTAACGGACAATTTTACGCAACAGAATGTGCAACTGCAATCATTATGATATTTTATAAAGCCCTTCTAGACATTTTCGGCTATGAAATTTTTGATCAACTATTCGATAATGGCATATACTTATACACTTGGAATTACGACCCTAAATTAGCTATTTTAACGGCTGAAGTTGATCGTCCAGCCCCTGGTGACGTTGTTTATATAAAAAATCCTGAAGTTGACCCAATGACTCCAGAATGGCAAGGAGAAAACACTGTTACTATGGGAAGTAATTATTATTATGGTCATGGTATCGGAATACGTTCATTACATGAGATTATTTACCATTTAAATATGCATAGATATCCTTTTGCGATGATTTCTGCCTTCTTAACAAATTTAAATACTAGAATTGACTCGAATGAAATGGCTCAATATTTAAAAGATAATTCAAAATTAATACCAGTTACAACAAGCGAAGCTTCATCCGACGTTATAACTGCAAGAATTGGAGATCAAACTCAAATTGCATAAAAAGAAAAGTGGGTGATTCTTAATTGAGTCTCCCTTTTTTGTGATTTAATTAAATAAAAACATAAAAAACCACAAGGAAAAACGATCCCCTTGTGGAATTTCTCATTTATAGATGTCTATAGTTACTCTATTAGACTTTATGTTTTAATTAATTATAATTAGCAAACTTCATGATCAGTTGGTTCACAATCTTCACAGTTTTTAACGTAAAGAGTTGTTACCTTTTCATCCTCGAAATGACCTACTGTTTTTTCACAACATTTACATACGAATGTTCCCATCTTTGTAACCCCTTTCATAATGTTGTATCAATTAACTAACTTCATTATAATGTGTTATACTTATTTACGCAAGTGGTAAATAAGTATAACTTAAATTTTCTAATACTAGATTATTCAAGGGGTTTTATAAGGTGAATGCGATTTAATTAGTATAACACATTTATTTTTATTCATAACTCTCTTCTATACTTGGTGACGGTAGCCAGTCAGCTAAATATTCTGCGAGTTCCATCGCTTCTTCCTCACTTTTTAGTTTACATAAAAATTTCAACTGATTTGGAAATGAAACATCCTGTCGATCTAATACAATGCATTGTCTAGATTGCATGCAGATGACGAGTGGCTTTCCAAAGAACATGTTCGTATATACAATACCAATATCGTATCTTGTATCGTTCGTAACAAAGCCAACAAATCGGACTCTTACATTTTCGTGATCATCATATAATTTCTCAAACATTGTTTCACCCACTCCTCCGTTTTAGTATTGTAAGTTAATACATATGAAGAAAAAATTAAATTCATACCGAATACTTGTCTAAAAATTTGAAATAATGTTATGATAAAAACAGATTAAAAGTGATGTTTTTCATAAAAACATCTTAGGGGGAAAATTTAAAAATGGTTCAACAAGCTACCATTCAATTAGTAGATAAATCAAAATACCAAGAAGCAAATTTAAATTTAATAAATAATTTAATAAATGATTACATACAATCTTCAACTAAGATCGGACAACAAGTTGACTGGAATTATGAAAGGGTTTCCTTTCCTTACTCTATTTCAAATAAAAAATTAGATGACCAAGATGCACTTTATTTACAGAGCAATGAATCACGTTATAAACATTTTGTTGTTTCTATTCAAGATGATAAAAATATCGTGATTACTCTATTACCAAACTCAACTTATGGTGATAAAGGCAAAGCAAATGAGCTATGTAGATATTTAGCTCAAAAAATTGAAGCAAAGCTTGAATTATTTAACAATCGAGTCATGTATTTTTACAAACGATAATTTAAAATAAATTTACAATCGCCTGACAAAAGAAAAATACCGATGCATAAAAGCAAGTAATAATAATACTTGCTTTTCTTGTGTTTCCAACGTATTTTGCAACTAAATAAAGCTGGTAAAAGAATACTAGAAACAATATGACTTTAGAATATAATTGATCCCTTTTCGACAAGAATAAAACAAATGAAAATCCTACCCAAAATAGTTGATGTATCATTAATACTATTAATTGTTTTCGCATCAATATTCCCACCAATCAATCATCAATACTAGAAAGTTTGTTTTTTAAACGTTATGCGAGACATGCCTTAATCATGCAAAAAACCTCCTAACAAATAGGAGGTTTTTGACAATCGTTTTTTTCGTTATTTTGCCATCGTATTGCCCTTAATGCATCTATGTTTAACAAACTACTTTAAGCTTTGAATAAAGCGTTTTAAATGAATTTGAACAGTAAAAAACCTCCTATAAAATATAGGAGGTTTTTAAGTAATTATTTTAAAACATGGATTGGATGACCCATCGCTAATTCTGCAGCTTCCATTGAGATTTCACCTAATGTTGGGTGAGCGTGAATTGTTTGTGCAATATCCTCAACGCTCATGCAAGCTTCAATTGCAAGACCAAGCTCAGAAATGATATCTGATGCATTTACACCTGCAACTTGAGCACCAACTAGTACTCCATCTTCTTTACGAGAAACTAATTGAACGAATCCATCAGTTGAATTTAGAGATAATGCGCGACCATTTCCACCGAATGGGAATTTCGCTACACTAACAGCTAATCCTTCTTCATCTGCTTGTTTTTTAGTATAACCAACAGTTGCTAATTCTGGATCAGTAAATACTACTGCAGGGATTGCTAAGTATTCGATTTGACTTGACATACCACTGATTGCCTCAGCAGCAACTTTACCTTCATAAGAAGCTTTGTGTGCTAATGGAGGTCCAGCAATTACATCACCAATTGCGTAAATATTATTAATTGTTGTACGAGCTTGTTTATCAGTCGTAATAACACCACGTTCGTTAATTTCAACACCAACATTTTCTAAGCCCATGTCACGAGAGTTCGGGAAACGTCCAACTGTTACTAATACGTAATCAGCTTCGATTTCTTTCATTTCGCCATTTGTTTCGAATTTAACTGTAACGCCATCTGCAGTTTCTTCAACGCCTTTACCGAAAGCTTTTGTTTCGATATCAACATTACCTTTTTTCTTTAATCCACGTTTAACAATTGAACTCATAGATTTTTCAAAACCATTTAAGATTTCGTCACCAGCTTCAAGAATTGTTACGTGTGTACCAAAGTTAGCATAAGCAGTACCTAATTCCATACCAATATAGCCGCCACCAATAACAACTAATTTTTTTGGAATTTCAGGTAAGTTTAATGCACCTGTTGAATCGATTACACGGTTACTCCATTTGAAACCTGGGATTTCGATTGGAGTTGAACCTGTTGCGATGATCGCATTGTTAAAAGTATAAGTTTGAGCTGATTCTTCAGTAATTACACGAAGAGTGTTAGCATCATTAAAGTAAGCTTCACCTTTAATAACTTCAACTTTGTTTCCTTTTAATAAACCAGCAACACCGCCAGTTAATTTATTAACGACACTGCTTTTCCAAGCTTGAACTTTTGTAAAATCAACTTTTACATTTTCTGCTGTAATACCGATGTCTTCAGAATGCTTAGCTGTTTCATAACGGTGACCAGCAGTAATTAATGCCTTTGAAGGGATACAACCTACGTTTAAACATACCCCACCAAGATTACCTTTTTCAATAACAGCAACTTTTTGTCCAAGTTGTGCTGCACGAATTGCTGCAACATAACCACCAGGACCGGCACCGATAACGACCGTATCTAGTTCAATTGCAAAATCTCCTACTACCATTTATCTTACGCCTCCATTAATAATAATTCTGGATCATTTAATAATCGTTTAATATGGTTTAATGCGTTTTGAGCAGTTGCACCATCGATAATACGGTGGTCAAAGCTTAATGATAACGCTAATACTGGAGCAACAACGATTTCTCCATTTAATACTACTGGTTTTTCAGCAATACGACCAATACCTAAGATCGCTACTTCAGGGTGGTTAATTACTGGAGTAAACCATTGTCCACCTGCTGAACCGATATTAGAGATTGTGCAAGTAGCACCTTTCATTTCTGCAGGAGCTAATTTACCATCACGAGCTTTAGTAGCTAATTCATTAATTTCAGCAGAAATTGAGAAGATAGCTTTACGATCAGCATCTTTAACAACTGGTACTAATAGACCTTTATCAGTATCTGCAGCAATACCAACGTTATAGTAATGTTTGTGTACGATTTCGCTAGTAGCATCATCGATTGATGTATTTAAAGCTGGGAATTTACGTAATGCAGAAGTTAAAGCTTTAACAACATAAGGTAAGAACGTTAATTTGATACCTTGTGCAGCTGCAACTTCTTTATATTTTTTACGGCTAGCAACTAGTTTCGTTACATCTACTTCATCCATTAATGTTACGTGTGGAGCAGTATGTTTAGAGTTAACCATTGCTTTAGCGATTGCTTTACGAATTCCACTCATTTTTTCACGAGTTTCAGGATATGCACCCTCTGGAATTGGCATTGCTTTTGGAGCTTCTTGTGTCGACGCTTTCGCTTCTGTTACAACTTCAACTGCAACTTCTGTTTGAGCTGCAGCAGCTGGTGCTACTCCACCTAATAAGAATGCATCTACGTCTTTTTTAGTTACACGGCCATTTTTAGCTGAACCTGGTACAATACGTAAATCTACGTTTTTCTCACGAGCGTATTTACGTACAGATGGCATTGCAATTACATGAGCTTTTGGTTCAATCGCAGCAACAGGTGATAGTGGTGCAGCATCTGTTTTTGGTTCACTTTGCTCATAAGATTCTTGTACTTTTGCTTGAACTGCTTCAGCAGCTTCTGGTACTGGAGTAGTAGTTGGAGCTTCTTCTGCATGTTGTCCTTTGAAGCTAATGTTTTCATAACCAGGTGCATCTAAACGTACTAATACGTCACCAACAACTGCAACTGTACCTTCTGCAACTAATACTTCTAATACTTTCCCTTTTACAGGTGATGGAATTTCTACTACTGATTTATCGTTTTGAACTTCACAAATGATATCATCTTCATTTACTTCGTCGCCTGCTTTAATAAACCATTTTACAATTTCACCTTCGTGAATACCTTCACCGATATCTGGTAATCTAAATTCAAATAGACTTGCCACTGAGTTTGACACAGATTTCTACCTCCGAACAAAGTTAAATTAATTTTTTAATATATTTTATCTAATAATGTAAGAAAGGTATTGATGGATTATCAAATACCTTTCTCTATTTTTGTTATAAACTGATTAGAAGTTTAAAACTTTTTGAATACCTTCAACTACATCTTTATGGTTTGGTAACCAAACTGTTTCCGCTTCAGAGAATGGGTAAACAGTATCAGCTGCAGTAATACGTACAACTGGTGCTTCTAATGAAAGGATACAACGATCATTAATTTCAGCAACTACATTTGCAGCAATACCAGCTTGTTTTTGTGCTTCTTGTACAACTACTGCACGTCCAGTTTTCTCAACAGACGCAACGATTGCTTCGATATCTAATGGGTGAACAGTACGTAAGTCAACAACTTCTACTGATACGCCATCTTTTTCTAACTCTTCAGCAGCTTTTAATGCAGCGTGAACCATTGCACCGTAAGCAAATACTGATACATCTTTACCTTCACGTTTAACATCCGCTTTACCTAATTCGATTGTGTACTCACCTTCAGGTACATCTTCACGGAATGAACGGTATAATTTCATGTGCTCTAAATAGATAACAGGGTCATTATCACGAATAGATGAAATTAAAAGACCTTTAGCATCTTTAGGAGTTGATGGAATAACTACTTTTAAACCTGGAGTTTGAGCCATTAATCCTTCTAAACTATCCGCGTGCATTTCTGGTGTATGAACCCCACCACCAAATGGTGAACGGAAAGTAATTGGTGAAGTAAAACGACCGCTTGTACGGTAACGCATACGTGCTGCTTGACCAGCGATTGAGTCAAAAATTTCGAATAAGAATCCGAAGAATTGGATTTCTGGTACTGGACGGAAGCCTTCAATTCCAAGACCGATTGCTAATCCGCCGATTCCTGATTCAGCAAGAGGTGTATCGAATACACGCGCTTCACCGAATTCTGCTTGTAAACCTTCAGTTGCACGGAATACACCACCGTTTACTCCAACGTCTTCCCCGAATACTACTACAGTTGGATCGTTTTTCATTTCAACGCGTAATGCATCTGTGATAGCTTGAATCATTGTCATTTGCGCCATGACTTACTTCGACTCCTTCTCTTTGTAAATTGCATATTGCTCTTCTATATTACTTGTCATTGTTTCGAACATATTTTCCATTAAATGAGTAACTTTTTGTTTTGGCTCTTGGTCAGCAAGTTTGATCGCATCTTTAATTGCTTCTTTTGCTTCTTCGATAATTGCATTTTCTTCTTCTTCAGTCCAAAGACCTTTTTTCTCTAAAAACTTACGGAAACGAACGATTGGATCTTTTGCTTCCCACTCATTTTCAGTATCTTTTGTACGGTAACGAGTTGGGTCATCACCAGCCATTGTATGTGGTCCATAACGGAATGTTAATGTTTCAATTAATGTTGGACCTTCACCGTTTACTGCACGTTTACGAGCTTCTGATGTAGCAGCATATACTGCTAATGGATCCATTCCATCAACTTGAATACCAGCAATACCTACTGCAATTGCTTTTTGAGCAATTGTTCTAGCTTTTGATTGCTTAGAAACTGGAGTTGAGATTGCGTATCTGTTATTTTGAACAACGAAAATCGCAGGAGCATTATAAGCACCAGCAAAGTTCATACCTTCATAGAAATCACCTTGAGAAGATCCACCGTCACCTGTATATGTAATGGCAACAGATTTTTGGCCTTTTAATTTCATACCAAGTGCAACACCTGCAGCTTGAACAATTTGAGCACCAATAATAATTTGTGGGAAGATTGCATTTACATCTTCAGGAATTTGGCTTCCTACTAAATGTCCACGAGACCATAAAAATGCTTTATATAATGGTAGACCGTGCCAGATCATTTGAGGTACATCACGGTAACCAGGTAAGATAAAGTCTTCTTTTTCAAGAGCAAATTGACTTGCTAATTGAGAAGCTTCTTGTCCTGCAGTAGGAGCATAGAAACCTAAACGTCCTTGTCTGTTTAATGAAATTGAACGTTGATCAAGAACACGAGTCCATACCATACGTTTCATTAATTCTTTTAATTGCTCATCTGATAAATCAGGCATCGCTGATTCATTAACGATTTCGCCCTCTTCATTTAAAATTTGAAGAGTTCCAACTGAATCACCAAATTGAAGCATTTGATCCATTAATTCAGAAACAGTTTGTGTATTCTTCATTTCTGTTGTTTCCTTTCCAGCTACTTTCTTCGTAGTAGTTGCCACTAAAACCCACACCCTTCTTTAATTATGGAGGATTTATTTTCTTTATCCATCATGTGTATTTTCTTAAGAGTAATTACAAGTAACCTTAACTTATAATTAAAATCTGTACTTATACTATTCGTGTATTACACTAGTACAACATTGAACACTAGTACAGTTTATAACACGTTCATAAACTCGTCAAATATTTTGTTGTATTATTTTATTCATGATTTTTCGAAAAATTTGCCATAAAATTTCAACCCTGTACTACCTTTGAAACAGCAATCTGTTATACAATAACAGAAACTCCGTTAAATTATACTCAAATAGCTAATAACGGATTTTTTTTATCATAAATTCCAAACTGTACTACAACGATTTTTATTTAGTAATTCTAGTCCCAATCTGTTATTTACCATATTTTTCATATATGTCTTTTTGTAAATTATTTAATTTTTGAGTATAAAGATTTAATTGATCATTATATTTAATGACATCTTTATAAATATGATTTGTATCCTTTGTCTCACTCTTTACATTTTTTAAATCAACTTTTTTCTGGGATAATAAGTTATAAATTGAAAGATCCGTTTCCATTGCATCTTTATATTTTGAATTCAATTTATCGTATAACTCAGTTCTTTCTCTCCATGTTTTTATAAAGTTATTAACTTCATTTCGAAACTGTTCATCCTTCGTTTCAATATTTATTGTTTGAAGTTCTTTAATTTTTATGTCTATATCGTGAATTAATTTTGACTCCTCATTGACTCGTTCTTTTCGTTCATTTAATAAATTAATTGCTTGTTTTGCTGAATCTTGTCTTTTGTTTACTTCGCTTATTTTATATAAATAAATTTTTTCATAATACTCCAATTCTTTTACTTCCAGTTTTTGAATACGTTCTCCAGCTTTTTGAAATTTCTGTTCCATTTTAGCAATTTCAGCTAGTTGATTTATGACTAAATTCTTTTGTTTTGCTTGAGAAGTACAACCCGAACAAAGGATAAAGAGTATGACTATTACAAGAAATAAGGAATTGAATTTTTTATACATAATTTCACCCAATTTTTTTTCATTATTATTTCCATGTTGCATCTTTTCACACTTTTTATACGTCCTAAAAAATAAAATGGTCACATACCCACACACTTTATGTAGTTTTTCATAATTTGTAGTATCCGCTATATGCGGAAACAGTTTAAAGGGAGGTTATTATATGTACGGTTACGGATACGGTGGAAAAGGTGGATACCCTGGTTATGGTTACGGCGGCGGATGCGGTTGCGGTTACGGCGGTTTCGCATTAATCGTTGTTCTATTCATTTTATTAATTATCGTTGGTGCAGCTTTCGTTTTATAATTCACACTAGTAAGCCTCTATTATTAATGTATAACCACAAACTTTAAGGAGCGATATTTTATCGCTCCTTTTTCCATTCTATTGCCTTGAGACTGACAATTTAAAAAAGATTTGTTAGACTAAATTAATAATACTAGTGAATAGTACATACTTATATTTATGAAATATTAGACAGGAGTGAGATTCAATTGATTACAATGAAAGATATAATTCGAGAAGGCGATCCTAGATTAAGGGCAGTCTCGAGTGAAGTAAGCTTACCTCCATCGGTAGAGGATATTAATTTAGCTAATTCATTATTAGAGTATGTTATAAATAGTCAGAATCCAGAAATATCTGCCGAATACGGTCTACGATCAGGTATCGGATTAGCTGCACCACAAATCGGAATTAATAAAAGAGCAATAGGTGTTCATGTAACTGATTCACAAGATAATTTATATAGTTATGCACTATTAAATCCTAAAATTGTTAGTCATTCTGTTGAACAAGTTTATTTATCAGGTGGTGAAGGTTGCTTATCTGTTGATCGTGATGTTCCTGGATATGTTCCTCGTTACGCAAGAATTACAGTCACTGGCTTCGATACAGAATTGGGAAATGTAAAAATCCGTTTAAAAGGTTTACCAGCAATTTGCTTCCAACATGAAATTGACCATCTAAATGGCGTAATGTTTTATGATCATATTAATAAAACAAATCCTTTTTCTCCTCCAGAAGGTGCTTCACCTTTAGAGAGAAAATAAAAAAGAGCGATTGGAAAACCAATCGCTCTTTTTAGACTGCTGACAAACGCTAACTTTCTTCGTTGCTTCGCCTGTTGAGCGGTGCTCATTACCGTTAAAGGTAACTCCGCGCCTCGAAAGACAAGCGCTTGCAGTCAGTCTAAAATTCATGTTTTTGTACTTTCTCTATATTCTTAAAGAAGTCCGACCCATTTTAAACCGTTTAAAATTCCATCTTCATCAACATTCGTTGTGATATGATTAGCTAATTTTTTTAGTGGATCCACTGCATTACCCATGGCAATCCCCGTACCAACTTTTTCAATCATTTCTAAATCATTTAATCCGTCACCAAATGCGATTACATTTTGCATATCAAACCCAAGATGGTTTACCATTTGAAGTATTCCATTCGCTTTAGATCCACCTATTGGTAAGACATCTGACGAATACTCATGCCAACGAATAAAATTAAAATCATTAAACCCATCGGTTAAAGATGGCTCTTGATGCTCTTCACAGAACAGTAAGACTTGGTAAATTTCACGATTATGATAAAAATCATGCTGAACTTCAGGGTGTTGCATTCTAATCGATGTCATTGCTTCTCTTATATGAGGATGTGAATCAATTGACGCCCTCATTGTCTCGTTATTTAAATAGATTAGCGGAATACCTAGTTCTTTTGCTTTTTGAGTAAATTGGTGAAGTTGTTCTGGATGTAGGGCATGTTTGTGAATAGCTTCACCTTCAAATTCAGCATATTGTCCATTTAAACTTACAAAACTATTTATATTTAACTCTTCACGAATTTCTTTAAACATGAATGGCGCACGACCAGTTGCAATCGCTACGTGGATATCTTTATTTTGAAGTTCCGAAATTGCTTTCTTAGTACTTTCCGGAATTACTTTATCATGATTTAAAATCGTTCCATCAATATCAAAAAAAACGATTGGTTTAGTCATATTATTCTCTCCTCACTAAGACGCTGCATTTGCTTTTGAGTTTTTCATTTTTGACTTCTGTTTACTATTCGTAATAAATACACCTAGAAGTACGATTAACAATCCTAAAATCATTTTGAAAGATAAAGGCTCGTTTAAAAAGAAAAATCCCCAAATAGAAGCAAATACAGGTACTATATAAGTAACCATTGTTGCAAATTCTGCACTTCCCTCTTTAACCATATAATAAAATAATAAATATGCCAACCCCGAACATACAACGCCTAGTCCAAATACACCACTAAAAACTTCAAAATTAACAAATGGTTTTAAAGTGCCCTTCCCTACAACGACCATATAAAAAAAGCCGAATACACCAGAAATACCTAAGGTTAAAAATGAAATAATCATTACATCAATGTGTTGTAAATACTTTTTAGTTAAATGTGAACCAAGCCCATAACAAAAAGTAACAAATAACATTAATATTGAATAAATTATATTATCCGAGAAAATTGTTGATGGATTAAGACTCATCATAATCATAAGTCCAATGATCCCAATCATAAGTCCAATCCATTGTTTCTTATGAATTTTTTGAGAAAATAAAAAATAGCCAATAATGAGTGTTGCAATTGGCGTAAAAGCATTTAATACTGCCGCTTCATTACTTTGCAGATGGGTCTCACTAAAAGAAAGAAAAAGCCACGGTATAGCATGATTAAATAATGAGATGACAATAATTAAACTCATTTTCGGTAAATTTTTAAAATCAATCTTTACCTTTTTTATTAACATAATAATTAATAATGTCATAGCACCAAAGAAACAGCGATAAAAAACAATTGCTTCTGGCCCTATATCGTTTAAAAGGAGCTTAATAAATAAAAAAGATGTACTCCAAATAATACTTAATAAAAACAAAGCTCCATATAACTTCTTCACATTCTTCTCCCCTTAACTTTAAGATACCCTCTATTTTAACTGTTTTTTGGATTATATTGTATGAAAATGTTTTTTCGTTCAATACTACACATAAATATACTATGTCCGTGTTCTCTACATATAAGTTTAATTTCATGTCTAGGAGGTAAAACTAATGTTACGTAAACTTAGAAAAAAATTAAAAAAACGGCTAAAACACTTTTTGAAAAAGAAGAAATATATCTCTATAATTTCAAATTTTTTTTTAAAATGACCGTATTTTAGGTAATCTTCAATAAAAAGAATGAAAATATATAAAAAATCACTTATAATATTGAGAAGATAGTGATTTGACAAGGAGAGATTTAAATGATTTTTAAAGTATACTATCAGGAATTACCTTTAGAGGTACCTGTAAGAGAAAAAACTAAAACAGTTTATGTAGAAGCAGATAGTGAAAGAGAAGTTCGTGCGAAATTATTACCTTTCAATTATAATATTGAGCTTGTTCAAGCTTTAACCGGTGCTCATCTTGAATTCGAAAAACAAAGTGAAAGCTTTAAAATTTTGGAGCTAGCGTAATTTATGAAATTTCTTAAAAATGATCAAGCTGCCGTATTCGCACTAGGTGGCTTAGGGGAAATTGGTAAAAATACATACGCAGTACAATATCAAGATGAAATTATATTAATAGATGCCGGAATCAAGTTCCCTGAAGATGAGCTACTAGGGATAGATTATGTTATACCTGATTATTCCTACTTAGTTCGAAATGAGGAAAAAATTAAAGGTTTATTTATCACTCACGGACATGAAGACCACATTGGTGGTATTCCATATTTATTAAGAGAATTAAACATTCCAATTTATGGTGGTAAACTTGCCTTAGCTTTAATCAAAAATAAACTTGAAGAGCACGGTCTATTACGTAAAGCTAAATTAATAGAAATCAAAGAAGATGACATCATCAAATTCAGAAAAACTAGTGTTACATTTTACCGTACTACACATAGTATTCCTGATTGTTATGGTATCGTCGTTAAAACTCCTCAAGGACAAGTTGTCCATACAGGTGATTTTAAATTTGATTTCACACCTGTTGGAGATTCGGCTAATTTAACTAAAATGGCTGAAATAGGAAAAGAAGGTGTCTTATGCTTACTTTCAGATAGTACGAACAGTGAGGTTTCTCACTTTACGATGTCAGAAAGAAAAGTTGGTGACACGATCAGTGAAATTTTCCGTAAGGTTGATGGTCGTATCATTTTTGCTACTTTCGCTTCTAATATTCATCGTCTTCAACAAGTTGTCGAATCTGCTATGGCAACTGGACGTAAAATTGCTGTTTTTGGTAGAAGTATGGAAGCGAATATCGAGATCGGTCATGACTTAGGTTATATTAAATGCCCTAAGGATACATTTATTGATGCATCTCAAATTAATCGTATTCCGGCAAATCAATTAGTCATTTTATGTACAGGTAGTCAAGGTGAGCCTATGGCTGCATTATCACGTATAGCAAATGGTACACATCGTCAAATTCAAATTATTCCTGGAGATACTGTAGTATTTTCTTCTTCACCAATTCCAGGTAATACCATGAGTGTAAATCGTACAATCAACTTACTATACCGTGCTGGTGCTGAAGTAATTCACGGCTCATTAAATGATATTCATACTAGTGGTCATGGCGGTCAAGAAGAGCAAAAATTAATGCTTAGACTAATGAAGCCTAAGTATTTTATGCCGATTCACGGTGAATATAGAATGCAGCGCATGCATGCTAAGCTTGCTATGGACTGTGGAGTACCTGAAGAAAACTGCTTTATCATGGATAATGGTGAGGTTTTAGCTCTTCGTGCAGATGAGGCTATGGTTGCAGGTAAAGTACCTTCTGGTAATGTTTATATTGATGGAAGCGGTATCGGTGATATTGGTAATATCGTTTTAAGAGACCGTAGAATTTTATCTGAAGAAGGTCTTGTAATCGTTGTCGTAAGCATCGATATGAAGGAATTTAAAATCTCGGCAGGACCAGATATCATTTCACGCGGTTTCGTTTATATGAGAGAAAGTGGCGATTTAATAAATGAAGCACAAGCAATGATTTCTACTCATTTAAACAAAATCATGGAACGTAAAACTTCTCAATGGTCTGAGATCAAAAATGAAATTACTGATACTTTATCACCTTTCTTATACGAAAAAACAAAACGTAAACCAATGATTCTCCCAATTATTATGGAAGTTTAATCATTAGTACATGATAAAAGGGCGATTTCAAAAGTAAAAATACTTTTGAAATCGCCCTTTTTTATTAATCTTGAAAGTCATTTTTTTCATTACTTTTTAAAAACACTTTCATAAAAAAAGGTTTATTAAGAACTAAAAATATAAAATACACAGTAAATAAGATAAAAAATACAACAAACAGAATAATTAGTACGATTGCTAAACTACTCTTAGCAAAACTTGTTTCGATTCTTAAATATGGATATAAGATAAATGGTAGATGACTTATACCATACCCAAAAAATGCGAAGAAATATTGTAATAATACTAATATAAACGCTAAACCATATCTTTTTCTTTTTATAACAAAATAAATTGCTATACAAAAGCAAATCAAAGAGATCAGAAAGAATTCCCATACATTATGCATTCGATCAAAATGAACTTTATTATGTAATTTCATTGATAAAAATACGATGATACTCGAAATAATAGTTGGCAATGACCAGACTAGTACATACTTTCTTAATTTAGTTTCCGACTCCGAATCATTGATTAGTTTTGCAGAATAAATTAAAAACATTGCACTAATAAATAATACTGAACATACAGCCAATAGCATAACGGATAGAGAATAAGAATTCGTAATCAATTTAAATGGATAAAATCGTATATCTGTTCCATTCTCGATAATAAATCCACCTTCAGAAATTGTTAAAACAGTAGATAATGTAACAGGTATTAATAGACTTGTCGCGCCATACAAAATTAAAAAGAACTTACTCCTATTTTCTCCATATTGCTGAAAAGTATAAAACGATCCCCTAATTGCTAAAAAAATCATTGCTACACTACCCGGAACTAATAAAGGAACACCATAATAATATGCTACCCTTGGGAATATACCAACTACACCTACAAAGAAAAAAATGAAAAATAAGGTAGCAAGTTCCCAAATAGATGAAAGATGTCGATTTATTAAGCCAATTAATTTTGGTTCTTCTTTAGTTGAAATCGCATAAAACGCATAAAATCCTGCACCAAAATCAATTGAAGCAATAATCATGTAGGCATATAAAAACAACCATAAGATAAAGATTGCGATTGTTTGAATCTCCAAACTTTTTTCCTCCTACAGAATAATTCCTTAAACTAAAGATTAGTTTACTTTAATTATACCTATAAAATACGCTTTCTACTAGTTTCAAGACGAAGATTAGGATAATACAAAAAAGAGACTTCAAAAAAAGTCTCTTCAGACTGTTGACAAACGCTCGCTTTCTTNNTTCTTCGTTGCTTCGCCTGTTGAGCGGTGCTCATTACCGTCAAGGGTAACTCCGCTCCTCACCAGGCTTCGCGCCTCGAAAGACAAGCGCTTTCAATCAGTCTGAAACTCAAATTTTTTGTATTTTCTCTACATACAAAAAGAGACTTTAAAAAAAGTCTCTTAAGTGATGATTGAATCTATACTATTCTACTTTTGCTGCTTCATCTAGCACTCGATTAACACGCTTTTCTAACATTGGCATTCCGCCTTCTCCAGCTTGGAAGTGGCGTAATACACCTGTTTTATCAAATACGTAATATGATGGTACATATTTATTTTCAAAAGCATCTGTAATAGTATGTTGGTTATCAACTAGTATTGTTTGTGTAATGCCGTGTTCGTTTGCAACTTCTTTAATTTTATCAATATCTAAATCATCTTCAGATCTTGGCATATGAACACTTACTACATTTAATCGATCTTTATATTCATCTCTAAAAGCATTAATGTTTGGCATTGCTACTTTACATAAATGGCAACTAACAGACCAAAAATGAATTAATGTTGGTTTGTCACCGATTAAGTTTTCTTTTTGAATTTCTCCATTTAATACTGTTGTTGCACCATCTAATTCAGGCATTGGTGAGCGAAGTCTCATTTTATAGTCCTCCTACTTGTTTTCATTAGCTCTAAGTAAGCTTGTTCTACTTTTAGTTTTTGTCTAGTTATAGGCGTTTGGCCCTCTAGGTCCTTGCCTTATGCTTGTCGGGTCTTTAACAAACGCCTTCCACTTTTCGTTTTGTCTAGTTCCAGGCGTTAGACCCTCGAGGTCATAAGTCAATGACCGATAAAAGTAAAAACCAACTTTTCTCGGCCCTTGCCTTATGCTTGTCGGTCTTTAACAAACGCCTTCCACTTTTCGTTATTGTGTTTAAAAAGGCCTAACTATAAGTTAGACCTTTGACATTAATTCTTAATTGTTTAGAATTATAGAGTTGCTTGACCTGGTTTCCAGTTAGCTGGGCAAAGTCCACCAGTTTGTAAAGCTTGAAGTACACGTAAAACTTCATCAACTTCACGACCGATGTTGTTGTGGTGTACTACTTGGTACATTAATTCACCCTCTGGGCTGATGATGAATAATCCACGTAATGCAATACCTTCTTCTTCAATTAATACGCCATAGTCACGAGAAATAGCGTGGTTTGTATCTGCACCTAATGCATATTTTAATTGACCTAAGCCATTATCTTTACGATCAGTGTTGATCCATGCTAAATGAGTGTGAATTGTATCTGTAGAAACACCTACAACTTCTGCATCAAGATCTTCAAACTCCTCGTAACGATCAGAGATTGCTACGATTTCAGTTGGACATACAAATGTGAAGTCCATTGGATAGAAGTATAATACTGTCCATTTATCGTTTTTCATGTTTTCTTCTAAGCTTACTTTACCAAATTCTTTATTTGCTAAAACTGCTTCCATTTCAAAGCGTGGTGCTTGTTTTCCTACTAAACGTTCTGCCATCGTTATTACCTCCAATATTTATGTAACTATTTATCATACAAGTGATATTATAGTAAACTACTTATTTAAAGTCAATATTAATTTATAATTATTATTAACTGAAAATCATTTTCATTGTTATTGTTTCAAAAAGTCCGAAATAAATCGAATCATTAAAGGAATCACATTTTCATCTGGATTTAATTTTTGGTTATGGAGTCCGAATTCTGAATTTACGCCGATCCAAAACATTAGGCCTGGAATTTCTTTTGTCATATAACCAAAATCTTCACCTGTCATTGCAACATTGCAACGGACGGCCTCAATACCGTCATATTGTTTCGCAAAATTAAAGAATTCATTCGTCAACGATTCATCGTTGATTACTCCATAGTAATTACTTCCAAAATCTACTTTTATTTTACACTGAAAACTCTCTTGAAATCCATTCACAAGACTTTCAATTCTATTTTTTAATTTTAGCATTGCTTCTTCACTTAATGCTCGCATCGTACCTTCAATTCGAACATGATCTGCAATAACGTTTTGAACTGTACCACCAGTTATTTTTCCAATCGTAATGACAGCACTGTCTAATGGATTAACATTTCTTGATACAACTGATTGTACTTGAGTGATAAAATGACTTGATGCAACGATCATATCGTTCGTTAAATGAGGGAAAGCTGCATGACCGCTTAAGCCATGAAAATCAATAAAAAGCTCTGATGTATGAGCAAATAACATACCAGGTTTCGTCGCAATTGTACCAACAGGATATTCTGGAGCGATATGTAAACCATAGATTATATCTGGTTTAAATGGTTTAAATTCTTCACTTTTAAGTAAAGGTTCCGCTCCACCAGGACCTTCCTCTGCAGGTTGAAAAATAAAAACGACATCATCATTTATTGGCTCATTAACAAGGTTAGTAAGAACACCAAGTGCAATACTCATATGTACATCATGACCACAGGCATGCATATTACCTACATGAATCGATGAAAATTCTAAACCTGTGTTTTCTTTCATTGGTAATCCATCAATGTCTGTACGGTAACCAATTGTTCTAGTAGGTTTTAACCCTTTTACTCGAACGAAAATACCTGTTCTCCAAGTATCAATTACCATTCTTTCTTGATCTAAACTAGATAAATAATCTAGTAAATACGCTTGTGTTTTGAATTCTTGAAATCCAAGTTCGGGGATCAAATGTAAATCCCTTCTAATTTTAATAAATGAATCCATTTTAATTCCTCCAAAAAAAGCGTAGGAATATAATTCTACGCTTCAGACTGCCCACCAAACACTCGCTTTCTTCGTTGCTTCGCCTGTTGAGCGATGCTCATTACCGTCTAAGGTAACTTCACTCCTTATCAGACTTCACGCCTCGTAAGTCAAATGCTGTAATCAGTTCTGAACTTATATTTTAATATAATGTCTATAAAGTAAGCGTAGAAAAATAAATTCTACGCTTACTTCTTGTTATTATTGATTTAGTTGTCTTAAAGCCTGAATGATTTCAGTTTTTGAAATTGTTTTATCATCGATATCTTTGATTTTTCTAGCAGGAACACCTGCAACTACAGTGTAAGGAGCAACGTCTTCAGTAACAATTGCACCTGCAGCTACTACTGCGCCTTCCCCTACTTTAATACCTTCTAAAACTACTGCATTAGCACCAATTAATACATTGTCTTCAAGAATAACTGGATTTGCTGATGGTGGCTCAATTACGCCAGCTAAAACAGCTCCAGCACCAACGTGACAGTTTTTACCTGTTGTAGCACGTCCACCAAGTACTGCGTTCATATCGATCATTGTTCCTTCTCCAATTACAGCACCGATGTTAATTACAGCACCCATCATAATAACTGCATTGTCTCCAATTGTAACTTGATCACGAATAAACGCACCTGGCTCGATGCGAGCTTTAATACCTTTAGCATCTAAAAGTGGAATCGCTGAATTACGACGATCTGATTCTACTACATAATCTTCTATGTATTCTTTTTGCTCTTCAAGGATTACTTTAACATCATCCCACTCACCAAATAAAACTCCAGAATTTTGAGAAATAAATGATTGAACTGATTCAGAAATAGTAAGCTTGTCTAATTGACCTTTTACATAAACCTTTACAGGTGTTTTTTTCGTGCTATTTGCAATAAATGCAATAATTTCATTTGCGTCCATTAATTTCATAATGAATTGCCCCCTTTATTATTATCAATAAGAATACTCTATCAAATCTAGTAAGTAACTAGCAACATTTTGTCGATTAATCTTAATTTTTTTTTCGAATTGATTCTATAAATCCTTCTACTTGTTTTAATTTCAATGTATCTCGATTATAAAGTAAGTATGTATCGCGATATAAGCCTGATTGTTCTTTAGTAATTAAAGGTGTTTTTATAATATTTTCATCAATAACATCATGTAATACCGAGGAAGGTAAGATCGCAAAGCCTAGTCCATTCAATACAAATTGCTTACATGTTTCAATTTGATCGACTACAATTTCATGTTTTGGTAATGAATTAAAATGCTCATACCACCATGACTGGATCAACTGATAATAATTTGAATTACTTTTAAACTGAATAAATGGTCTTTGTATCGTTTTATATTCCTCAAGACTATGTTTTTTTGTATCAACTAATAATAATTCATCAGAAAACAGTAATTCCTTTTCTCCAAACCAATTTTGGTTTCCTCGAACAATTGCTAGATGAACTTCATTTTCATATAAGCGATTTGTGATTTCACTACTCCAACCGGTAAAAAGTGAAACTTGTACTTCTGGATAGCTTGACACATATTTTTTTAAAACTGGCGGTAACCAGTATTGCGCAACAACAGATGAAACGGCAATCTTTAAAGTCCCTGAAATATCTGATTTTAAAATTTGTAACTGCTCTAACATTGTTTGATACGTTTCTTCCATCTTTTTCGCGTAGTTTAATATGATTTCACCAGAGGCCGTAATAATCAAACCTTTTTGAGAGCGAATAAACAATTCACTACCAATCTGCTTCTCTAAATTTTGTAGTCTTTGACTTAAAGCTGGTTGAGAAACAAACAACCTCTCAGCTGCCTTCCTCATATTCTTTTCTTCAGACAAAGTAATTATTAAACGTATATCATCAATTTGCACATAAGCCCCCCTTGCCTTAAACCTATTTGGATCAGACTGTTCAACACTAAAAAAGCAAGTCAATTTGATGATGACTTACTTTTTTATCGTTAATGCTTATTATATCTTCTAACATTTTTATTCAATTGTTTTAAAATCGCTCTACGAGTTAATATACCTTCAAACGTATTATTAGCATCAACCACACATACAAAAGGATGATCAACTACAGATTCAAGCCCTTTAGCGAGTGTATCAGTCGTTTTTAATAATGGTATTTCAGTTCCCATTACCTCTTCAACTTTCATATTGCTTAAACGTTCAAATTCAATTCTTTCTAATCCAAGTATTCCATCTAATATCATAGATGTACTAATCAAACCTAGCAACTGAAACTTTGGATTTAACACTGGAATTGAAGAATATCCAGATTTTGTAAGTACTAATAAGGCATGCTCCAAACTATTGCCAATTTGTACATGAGCTACTTTTTCACTTGAAATAATGAATTCTTCTACTTTATGTTCAAAAAATTGTGAACCATCAATACTAATCAAAAACATCGTCCCCCAATAGAAAAGCAAAAGTATTTAAAAATGGTAGAAATTATCAATTCATAAATAAACATCAAATAAATACACATACAACTTTGCTCATCATCTGTATAGAAAAAATTCTATACATTATTTTATTAGATTAAGGACTATGTCCCCATCCCTATATTATCAGATTTGTAACCCCTTTCCAATTTAACTTTTCTTAAAAATTTACTCATTTAACTATAACTATTCAAAAAACAAAAAAACGTTTAGATAAATAATTTATTATCTAAACGTTCATCTATATTTGTCTTCATAGCCCTAAATCCCTTAATTTTTGATATAAATGTATTAATCTTTCGTATTGATCCTCGCCTGCAGCCATTAAACCATTTTCTATATCAGTTATCTGTGATGAAATGAGTTCAATTGCATAATTTTGTTTCATCACTGTGTCGACCAATAAAGACAATTCATCTTCTGTGAAATTTTGTTCACTTAACATCCATCATCCCTCCTAATCCTCATTTTAATCAATGTTTATTTAGTTTAAACTTCTTATTTTGTAAATTTATTTGCATAACTAAATGCTGTATAAGAATCAGGTTTTATCTTAGGAATGATGCCCATTGCACTTACTTTAGATGTCATTTCTTGTATAAACTCTTTCGTTAGCCCCATCGTACCAATATCTAGATGAATTTCAAAACTAAAATTATTCGAATTAGCATTTTCATGAAGAGGACTAAAAATTTTTTCTAAATGAAAGGGTGATAATAAAAAAGCTATTTCCTGACTATACATAGTTTCTAGAAATATTTTCTCTTTTAAATTTCGGATTTTCTTGTGATGCCAACAAGTATGTAAACATCCCCAAGCGCCATTACCTACCCGATGCAAGTGAAGTGCTGTAATAAACTTAGTTCCATTACTATGAACTTGAGAATCTGTTCCAATGGAAAGTCGATATTGTTTATTAGGATCACTTTTTACAAAATGATATAGCCGATCAACTACATGATCAAAACTCATATTTCTTTCACTTACATTGTAAAATCGATACTGATCTTTATTCACGTATATGACCTCCCTATTCATAACAATACATAATAATGTATTCATTAAGAATTGGGATTAGCACACCCATACTATTTTGTAATAAAATATTAAAAAAAAAAAGAAAAAACAAGCTTAGCTTGTTTTTTCTTTTCTTATGAAATAATTTCGTATATTTCAATTGCTACCATATCGATATTATCGAATGGGAACGTTTGTGGTTTTTCACCTTGTTGAAATACTTCTAATTCAAAAGTTTCATTTTTCTCAGAATACTTAACGCTACACTTTCTTTCACCGTTAACTTCAAAATATCTTTGAGCAACCTCACCGTTCGTAGCTTGTTGTTTTAAACTTTCTAAGCGTTCTAAAATTCCTAATAATAAAGACATATTAGAACTCCTTTCTACCATGTGTCATTCCCTAAATATAGGTTTTACTTTCTTACAATTTCTATCCAAAAAACTTCTGATAGATTTCAGCTATGTAAGTGTCCATTAATAAGAATACTTGTATTTCAAGATAAATTCAAGAAAAATAGTCGTTTCAACTAAAAAACAAATTTCTTTATATACTATATTTTTCTATGTCATAATGGTTTTATACAAATGCTTTAAGAAAAAATAAAAAAGGATGTCGTTTTATGAAGATCGAATTATTCACACAAGATGGTTGCCCTCCTTGTGAATTTTTGAAAAATTATTTAAAAGAAATGAATGCTTCTTATATTGAATATAACGTATCACAAGATGAAGGTGCTAAAAAAAGAATGATGTTTGAGTTAGATTCATACTCAACACCTACTTTAATAATTGATGATGAAGTTATTAGAGGCGTTCAGATGGAGCAAATTGAAGCAGCATTACAAAAACGTTAATCCATTATCTATCAAATTAAAAACACCTAAATAAACATTCATTTAGGTGTTTTTTATCATTCTATACTACATTTGTTTTTAAGATTGTTTCAACGACATGTCCAAAAAATAGTTCCTAATTACCCAACTCCTATAAAATGAAAAACAAAAAACATGACGGACGATGCAAAAAGAACTTTCGAAATAAGTCCTCTCAAATTATATCCTCCTCAGGCTGAACTTTTACTAATCGTATCATTATTATATTGACATATACTATACGAATCGTTCTTATCTTTTTTACATTAGTTGACAGAGAAAAACACTACTTTTAATTTAAATAGGCTATTATATATGAATTCGTCGATTTTTGATTAAGATCAACTAAAACCCTATGCTCCAAATCAAAATTTTTTACTAGGTAATTTCTCCCTTTATCTAGATCAAATTTAATGTTAAAGTTAGATAATTTGTGTCTACTTTTCAATTTTTTTAAAATTTTTTAAACGGTTAGGGAGTGTTATTATGGAGTATCGTGGTTCAACGGTTTACAATCAAGATGATTTTTTTTCAGAATACATTCGACGAAAAAATAGAGAAGATAGTCCTAATAATGCAATCGAAGGACCAATCATCAATGAACTAATTGGGAAAGTTGATCGAAAAAACATATTAGATTTAGGTTGTGGTGACGCTTCCTTCGGTAATGAACTTCTACTACTAGGAGCTAAAACCTATACAGGTATCGAGGGATCAGATCACATGATTAAAGCAGCATTGACTAATTTAAAGGATACAGTAGGAACCATCCATCATACTTCAATCGAGGATTATCATTTTCCTACGAATTCATTTGAACTTGTCACTTCTAGATTTGCACTACACTATATTTCAAACATTGAGCTAGTATTTCAAAAAATATTTAACAGCTTAAAAGAAAACGGCCATTTTATATTTAGTGTACAACATCCATTAACTACTGCCTCCTTTTTAAGCAAACTCTCAGGAGATCGACGCGAAAATTGGATTGTAGATGATTACTTTCGAACTGGTGAAAGAAAAGAACCATGGATGAATAAAGTAGTAGTCAAATACCATCGAACAATTGAACAATATTTTAATCTTTTAAGAAAAACTGGATTCCGGATCGACCAATTACATGAAGGTACTCCAAAACAAATACATTTTAAAAGTGAAGAAGAGTTTTTAAGAAGACAAAGAATACCAATCGTACTTGTCTTTTCTTGTTTTAAATAAAATTATAAATTTTTGGAGATGCGGGAAGGCTCAAGTCGTCTTCCACTCCAATAAAAAAAGCATCGTGAAATCAACATGACAGTACTTATTTAATTGACAAATTTTTTTGCTATCAAAAAAAATGACTGCCTTTTTTCAAAGATAGTCATTTTTAGAGTGTTGAAATATAAAATCGTCAAAAGGGAAAACGGACTTTAAGTGAACATTTTATAATGATAAAATTAGCATTTTTTGATCTTTAAATGGTTTTAAATGTTAATATGTTTGAGCAATTTCATTATTTCAATAACACTAGAAATGATTTTTTTTAGAAGTTAAAAATATTATGAGCTTTTTTTAGAAAACCAATTCGATTGTTTAATTTAATATATGTTCAATATTAATTGATCTACAATCTGATTAATATACCACTGTTAGATTACTCTAAGTAAAGGCTATTTGATTAGGGGTTATCGCAGACAGTTTTTGATGAATAAGTTGATTGGAATGGAGGGATGCTCGACTCCTATGGGATTAGCGAGAAGGCTAAAGACCCCGCAGNNGCCCCATGGAAAGCGAGCATCCTGTAATGGAAATCAACATCACTCTACTCCTTTTACGAAAATTTGGTAATTTAATTGACATGGTTGTTTTTCAATAGCATGAAAATGACTGCCTTTCTTCAAAGACAGTCATTTTCTGATTAAATCTTATAAGAGAGTCGTTAAAAAAGTAACTCATTATGTTTAAATAAAAAATCATAACTTAAGTCAATATATAAATAGCTTCCATTATTCATTGGATAAGAAAACGTTCGAATCTTTTCACCGGTTTCAATATCTCTGTACATATCTGATAATTGTCCCTGATCGTTTGATTGCATTTTCAAAACGGTTTCTAAAAAATACGGCCTCCAGCTCCAGTTTCTACCTTTATACTTTTCTTGAAGCTCCCACTGTTCACCATTAATTTTAAATAAGTTAGCTGATTGCTGAAAACCATCCTCATCACAAATATACATCCTAAAACAAAAGGAATTTAATTCACTTGATATATTCATTAAAAATGAATTTAAATCCGCTCCTAATTTAAATTTATTAATTGTCGATTCGACTTTTTGTTGAATTAAATTAGTCATATCTCTAAGCGCAATTAATTTGTTCTTTTCGCCTCGAATATATTTTAAGATATCATTCTTTAGTGGCTCACATTCATGATTTAACTGACTAATTGATGGTTGTGGTATAAACAAGTATGCGCCTTGATAGAATCTTCCACCATTCTTCCATGCATTTCTTAATTGAATTGAATCGATTATTCCATCGTAATACATCGATGCCCCTACTTTTCTTGCCACATAAATTACGGAATTTAATAAATCTTGAAATGATGATGTATGAAGTTGTTGAACCATTTTAAAATCTATTTTAATGATATCAGGAGACAAAAACCGAAGTTTTTCTAAGTTAATTAACTTCTCATTTACGCTATTAATCGCAAATTTAATACCATAAGTTTGATAATATGTAATTAAATTTTTTAGTTCTTTCTCAAAACCATAAAACAGTTGATGTTGAAGAATAATGACAATTTTATTTAGTTGTATGCCCTTTTCTTCATATGATTGTAAAATCGATAATAGATTTTCTGGGTCATCTGAAAGAAGCGCTGAAGGGTGACGATTAATAAAAATACCACCATCGAATTTAGAATGTACAACTTCATCGAGAGCTTGAATTAATATATGATTGTCAACCTCTAATAAGTAGTCATCTGGCACCAAATCATTTGCAAAGAAGAATTCAAGGCTGTGTAAATTTTCAAGTTTTAGTCTACCAACAACCTCTACTCCTACACAATTTTGTGTATCGGCTCCATATATTGGTTGAAAATATGGTACGACTTTATCTAAGTTACTTATTACGTCTAAAGGATCCATTTTGAACCTCCTTCTAGAATGGGTATTGATGTAAGGACTGTCCTCCATCCATTGTAAAACAAGAACCATTAATATAACCAGCCTCATTTGAAAATAAATATGCACAAAGTCCCGCTATTTCTTCCGGAGTACCTAATCTGCCTAGTGGTACACTTTGTATTGTTCTGTTTTCTAATTCCTCAGAAAGCCATAGTTTAGCCGCTCCACCTGTCCGCTCAATAGGACCAGGCGCAATCGCATTGACTCTAATTCCATATTTCCTACCCCACTCAACTGCTAAAGTTCTTGTCATAGCAAGAACACCAGCTTTAGCTGATGCAGAATGAATGACTCCAGGCCCCGCATCCCAGGCATATGTAGCTATTATATTTGTAATCGCACCTTTTATTTTATGTTGTATCATATACCGTCCTACTTCAGAACTACAATAAAAGGTTCCATTTAAAACGATATTTATAACCGTATTCCAACCGTTTACAGACAAATCCTCTGCAGCACAAATAAAATTACCAGCCGCATTATTTACTAAGAAATCTATCGTTCCAAATGTTTGATCAACTTCATTTACCATATTTTTAATTAATTCGGGATCCCGTACATCCATAGCTATTGGTAATACTTGACCATCAAATTGTTCAATTTCTTCTTTTGCACTATTTAATTTTTCTATATCTCTTCCCGCAATGACCACTCTTGCACCATCCTTTGCAAAACGCATAGCCATTGCTTTCCCCATACCACTAGAGCCACCAGTAACGATCACAACCTTATCCTTCACTCGTATCACTCCCTTTGTATTCAATAGTTTAACAACATTTTGTTATTTTGAGAATATTTTTAACAATTAAACTATTTAATATAGTATGCAGTATTTATTTCTTTAAAAAGGTCGGGGGACAATTGAAAATAAAACTTACATCATTTTTTTTACTATTAATTTGTACAATCTATTATTCAGTCTATGTTGAGCCAACATCAATTCGAACTAAGCATTTAACATTTTCAGACGATCGGTTAAATTCGAATACTACTATTAAATTAATACAAATCTCTGATACTCACTTTAATAATAAAAAAGATATAGATCGATTTAATATGGTCGTAAAAAATATAAACCAAATGAAGCCTGATTTTATTCTATTTACTGGGGATTTGGTTAGTGATATACGAAAATTTTCTTACAAGAATGAAGTTATTCGGCTTTTAAAAGAACTTAATCCAAAAATAGGAAAGCTTGCAATATACGGTAACCATGATCATGGAGGTTATTTTACTGAACAATACGAAGAGCTGTTAACCGAAAGCAATTTTATATTATTAAAAAACGAAGAAAAAACTTATTACGTTCAAAAACAAAAAGTTTCATTTATCGGTCTCGATGATTATATGCTAGGAAACAAACAATATAATGACATTTTAGAACGAATTCAAAAAAATAGTTATACAGTTGTTCTAGCTCATGAACCCGACATTGCTGATTTGACGAAAAACTATCCGATTAATCTTCAGCTCTCTGGCCATAGTCATGGCGGACAAATCTATTTACCTTTATATAAGTCCTTTATAATGCCTCCTTATGCAAAGAAATACAACCGAGGTGTTTACACCCTATCAAGTAAATATAATAGTCATTTAGTCGTTTCAAATGGAATTGGGACAACTAAACTACCAATTCGCCTATTTACTCCACCTGAAATCGTATCAATTGAAATTACTGGCCAAATTAATAAGTAAAAATATAATTCTCACAGATTTCACCCATACTAGGTTGGTTACCTATTTTTATGGGTACTTGCTCAATTATTTTAGTACTCCATACACTAATATTGAAGACAAGAGAGGAGGTTAAATACATGAATTATCAATATCACCCTAATTTAAATTATTATTATAGAGAAGATCATGCTCCATCCTACTACTTTGATCATAACGAACAACGCTTTGTTCCTTTTTTCCCATTTTTGCCAATAATAGGAGGATTAGCGGGATTAGCAGGCGGATTCGCGTTAGGTGCACTAGCGTTTAGACCACCTTATTATCCGCCATATGGACCATACCCAGCATATCCTCCGTACGGTGGTGGATTTGGTGGTGGTTTTGGTGGTGGCTTCGGTGGCGGGTACCCTGGATACCAACAACCTTACCCACCTGTAAATCCTGGTGCTTATTTACCTAGTAATGCAGGATTAAATTCGCCAGGTAATATAGGACCCTATCCATACTAATTAAATAAAAAAGCTAGTCGCATTAATGAATATTATTTCGATTAGCTTTTTATTATATAACCACTTCTCTAGAATTGATTTGAAAAAATTTAAACAAAAGATATAATATACTCATATCTATTATTTTTTGGAGGTAACCAAGAAGCATGAAATCGAAAGAACCTAGCCTGAATAAACTAAATTTTACAAATGAAGAAATTTTTCAGGCAATATTTGTTGTAAATAAACATGCTAAAACAGCACTTGAACCAAGTGAACTATATTCACTAAAAAGACAAGCTATATTAAAGCTTATTGATAAAGGAATTGCTAAGAAAGTTGGATTACATTTTTCAAATAATCCCAAGTCAAGTAAACAACAATCTGACGTGTTGATTGCTTGTGGAGATTTTTTCTTTCATATACCACCGTTAAAAGAAGACTTTAAACTTCTCCCGCATTTAGGAATATTAGAAAATACTCATCGTAACCCAAAAGTTTCCATGTCATTAAGCTATGCCAAAAAAATACTTCATCATTTCTTAGGTATTCAAAACGTTAAATCTGAAAACCATTTCAAAAACGGATCGAACTACCGAAGAAATACCCCAGGGCAATTTTTAAGAGCTTCTTCATTTCTAAATAACTCTACATTTACTTTTCCGAGTGAACCAATTCGTAAAAATAAAGGTAAGCAAGAGAAATAAGTTGAAACTATTCTTACTAAAATAACATTAATATAGATTAAATGGGAAGATTATAAGACCTTTTAAATTAAAGGGTTTTTAATTCTTCCCTTTTTTATTTGAATGTACGGAAATTCATTATTTTCCTCTCATTTTATAGTAGTTTTGTCTCACCTATTACGTGAGACAAGCATACTATATCAATAGGGGGTGATTGATATGTTCGGTAATAATAACTTACAAGATATTATTCGTTATGTTGCTGGGTTCTTATTTGCACTTCAATTGTTACTAAATTCTTTTGGGTTTAAATTCCTAAATAATGAACAAATTGATGCTGTAATTAATATAATTTCATTCCTTTTTATTTTATATTTCGGTGCTAAGCATAATTATTTAGGTAAAAAAGGACAAGCTCAAAAGGCTGTACTTCAAGAAGCAGGATTAGAAAAAACAAATAAGCAGACAAATTCGGATCAATAGATTACTTTATGTCTACTTTTTAATAGATTAGATTACAAATTTAAAGATTTGGTTTGAGAGTGATTAAACATTGTGTCACTCTCAATTTTTTAGTCGAATTTATGCTACTTTTTAAGTAATATTTTCTATTTTTCACTATTTTTCCTCATATATTGATTTTAATTTTAGTAATCATATGGACTTTGTTATACATTGTAGAATTATTTTAAGTAGATTAGGTAGGAAAAATTTAACTTTGTATTGAATGTTCTAAAAACACATATTTTTCAGGAGGATATCAAATGTCAGTAATTTTTACAAGTAAAGACATTTCAAAGAAATTAAAAATAGGTAAATCTCGTGTAAGAGAAATTAGTAAGGAACTAGAAAAGAAAGATTATCAATTTACAAAGAACCAAGATACTAGGATCTATAATCAAAACGATTTCGAATTATTTCAAATGATCATTAAAGAGTACCAAACGAATGAAAATCTTTTACAATCAGTTGAATATGCATTAAATAACCAATCAGTACAAAATCAATCTGAAGTTCATGTGAGTGAAACAACTTCAATTGAGAATGAAATTACAGAAAAAAATACTGAAATCGTTACAAATAACACCCCGAATATTCCTCTAGAAAATAACATACATAAAAATTTTGACATGAAGAATGAAATGGCATTAATTGAAGTAAAAAAGAATGATATTGTTGAAGAAGCAGATTCCCAAATAGAAACAATTGATTCGGAATTAATCCATCATTCACTTTTACAAGAAGAAGCACCTTTAGAAGCGTCTGTCTCCCAATTAGAATCAATCGAAGTAGTAGAAATCAATCAAACAACTTCACAAGATACAAAGCATTTAGAAGATTCACTTTCTCAACTAGAAACAATTGATGAATGCGTAATGGAGCAATCTTTTTCACAAGATACTGGGAAGTTTGAGGACTCTGTATCACAATTAGAAATAATTGAAGAAGTCGTACTAGAGCAATCTTTACCAAAAGAAGAGACTGTTATAGGATCTGGTGCATTATCAAATCAAACAGATCAAGTTTCTGAGGATGAGGAAGTCCAAGAATATCGTTTTGAAGAAATGACTGTTGAACAAGTACTAGAGGAAAATAATAAACTACCTGATGAAGTCGTTCTTTCAACATTAAATGGATCAAACGTAGTAACGGAACCTATCGTTTCGAAAGAGAATGTTACTACTTTTGTACCGACAAATTCTAATCAAATTATGTTTGAAGAGTTTATGTCCCAAATTACGAATCTAGCATATCAAAATGAACAAATCCTAACCCAAAATCAAACATTAATCAAACAGAACTTGGAGAAGGATCAAAAGTTAGAAAAGATCTTATATTCGGTTGAAGAAAAAAGTGAAGAACTTCAAGGATTAGCAACAGTAATTGAAGAAAAAGATGAAAAATTAGAGCAAATGTTTGAAGAAATTAAATCAAAAGAATCTGGTCGAGATGCTCAATTAATGAGGATGATTAGAGAATTACAGGAAACAAAGAAGATGGTAGCTGCCTCAAAAGAAAGAGACTGGAAAAATGCAATTAAATCACTCTTTTTTAAACCTAAGTCAGTAAAATAATTTGTTTATTATTTAGCACTTTTACACTATTATGAAATTTAAAGATTTTTAGTTTGAAAAGAGAAGGGATTTTTCCCTTCTCTAAGCTGTGTAGACAAAATACAAAAAACTTGATTTTCAGACTGATTGCAAGCGTTTGGCGGGCAGTCTGAGAGAGAGGATTTTTCCCTTCTCTTTATTCTTTCATTTGTACCTCTTCACTCTGTTCTTGAAGATAAGCTGGTAAGACAATATGAACTTCAGTCCCTTTGCCTTCTTCACTTAAATACTCAATCGTTCCCTTATGAGCTTCGATAATACTAAAAGTAACCATTAGACCTAGACCTGTGCCTTTTTCTTTTAAAGAATAAAAAGGTTGTCCTAAACGATCCAATTGTGCTTTCGACATACCTACTCCATTATCTTTCACAACAATTCTTATGTACTCTCGATCTCTTACTTTCTCAATATTTGCTTCAATTTTAATATAGCCTTTCGTGTCCTTTATAGCTTCTACACCATTTTTTAGAACATTGATGATTGCTTGTTTAAGCTTAGCTCGATCTCCAACAGTATACATATCCTCATTTACATTTACTTGTAGGAAAGCACCCTGCAGTGAGGCGTAACTTGACATTAATGTTGTTACTTCATTCAGTTGTTCTGTCATATTGATTATTTTCTTTTCTTCAATTTGAGGTCTAGCTAAGTTTAAATAATCTGAAATGATATTTTCTGCCCGGTCTAGTTCAGCTAATACAAGTTTCATATATTCTCGATTCGTTCCACTTTCTTGATTCTCAATTAACTGAATGAAACCCCTTACAACTGTTAATGGATTTCTAACTTCATGAGCTACACTCGCCGCAAGTTCACTCACCATATTCAATTTCTCTGATTTCTGCATTTGCACACGAATTTCAGCATTTTCAAATAAAAACTCTCTTAAATAAACATGAAACAGCATTGTAATTGTTAAAACAGTAAAAAATATGCACGCCGAAAAAATTGTTTGATCTGATTGGTACTCTTTTATACCATTTACCGTTGCTTCATAATAAAGCAAACAGACCATACTGAACGAAAATAAAATTGGCATTAATATACTTAAAGCAAATTTCTTTCGTTTAGAAAAACTAACCCAATGTGGTGAAACTATAAATGGTAAGATACACGAAATCACTTCAAATGGAAAAGATTTCAAAGATGCTAAACCATATAGCAAATACACAAAAACTGCTTTCGTTAAAATAATAATCGTTCCAATCAATCTTCCACCATATAAAATAGATGAATAGATTAATAAAATACTAAAAGTAATAGCCATGCTTTCACTAATGTGAATTGGGTAAAGCAAGCAAATAAAAATATTAAAAAAAGTTAGCAATCCAACTAATATTCTATTTTGTTTCGGGCTTGTATTGTGGTATCTACTAAGCCAGAACATTTCGTATAAAAAGACCGGAATGATTATGATTGCAAATTGAATTAATAAATCTTTTAATTGCAGCATTAAAGTGTCCCCCACCCCTTCTTTCAACAAATTATAACATAGTTATTTAAACTTCTAATTATTAATACAAAAAATTCGAAAAAAACATTTCTACATAGTAAGACACATTATTACAAAGTATTCTAAAATATAAGAAAAGTCGTCAAGCTTAAGTGCTTAACGACTTAAAACCAACCTTTTCTTTTAAAAAATATGTACATTAGGATGGTAACAAATCCCATTAAAATTAAAATAAATAAGTATCCATATTTCCATGTTAATTCTGGCATATAATGGAAATTCATTCCGTATAAACCTACGATAAACGTTAGTGGTAAAAAGAAAGATGATATGATTGTTAATGTTTTCATAATATTATTCATTTTTTCTGAGCTTAATGAAAAATAGCTTTCTCGAATATCGGACGCTAAATCTCGATTGGTCTCTATCATATCCGAAAGCTTCATTAAATGATCGTGTATATCTTCAAAATAAATTCGATGTTCAGATATATCTTTAAATCGATTCGAATTAAGGATTCGATATAATAAATCACGAGTTGGTAAAATCGTCCTTCTTAATTTCGATAAATCCGATTTAATATCATATAATCTTTCTACAGCATTATTTACTTGTTTCTTTAAAGGATCAATTTCTAGGTCTGAGAGTTCATCCTCCAAACGATAAATTAATGGAAAATAACTATCAACAAGCTCATCAATAATTCGATGAGTTAAATGAAGTGGACTCTTCGAAGCTCGACGATCTGACACTATATTATCTAAAACTAGTTGTACAGTTGGACTTTTATGGATATGAAATGTGATAACATAATGATCACTTACAAAAATATCTAGTTCCGTCTCCTCTAAGTCTATTTTATTTAATTCATGCAGTATTAAAAAATGATATCCTTCATAGTAGTCAAGTTTAGGTCGTTGTACATATTCCAAACAATCTTCAATCGCTAAAGGATGAAAATTGAATTCGGTTGATAAAAGTTGAATCTCATCTTCGGTCGGTTCATCAATATCTACCCAATACCATAAGTAATCATTTGATTTTGCATCTGCAATTGTTATATTACGGTCGATTTCTTTATTTTTAGTTATTCCGATTACTTGTAACAAGTTATTATTCACCTTCTTTAGGCAATCAAATTATTTCACTACTAAATACTTTTTTTATTATATGGTAAAATGAAGAAAATTTCATTGAATAGTTCGATTAAAAAGTTTAATTTTAATATAAAAATAATAAGTAGAGGGTTTTAAAATGAACAGATATATAAACGAAAGTGTAAAAGAAATTCAAATCTCCGGTATTAGAAAATTTGCCCAAAAAATTGAAAAATATGATAATGTCATTGCATTAACATTGGGTCAACCAGATTTTCCAACTCCAGCACCTATTAAAGAAGCTGCTATTCATGCAATTAACCAAAATCAAACAGTCTATACTCCTAATGCAGGTTTGCCTGCACTTAGAAATGCTGCTTCTAATTTTTTAAAGAAAAAATATTCTTTATCATATGATCCAACGAACGAAGTAATCGTTACAGTAGGGGCTAGTCAAGCACTCGATGTTACATTCAGAACAATCCTTAACGATGAATGTGAGGTTATTCTTCCTGCACCAATCTACCCTGGCTATGCACCAATTATTCAGACATGTGGTGCAAAACCAGTTTTTGTAGATACATCTAATAGTGGTTTTAAAATTACACCTGAATTATTGGAAGAACACATTACTGAAAAAACACGTTGTATTGTTTTACCATATCCAAATAACCCAACAGGCGTCACATTAACGAAAGAGGAACTTGAGAATTTAGCTAACTACTTATCTCAGAAAGACGTATTCATTTTATCAGATGAAATATATAGTGAGCTGACATATGATACGACTCATACCTCAATTGCTAGTTACCCTGGAATGAGAGAAAAGACAATTGTCATAAACGGTCTTAGCAAATCACATTCTATGACTGGTTGGAGAATTGGTTTTATCTATGCGCCTGCTTATTTAGCCCAGGAAATCTTAAAAGTGCATCAGTATAACGTATCATGCGCTACATCAATCTCTCAATATGCAGCAATTACAGCATTAACTGATTGCATTGATTCTCCGATTGAAATGGCAAAGGAGTATAAAATAAGACGTAATTATATGATTGATCGTTTAGAAAAGATGGGTCTACCTTGTATTAAGCCAGAAGGTGCATTTTATTTATTCCCATCAATTAAAGAATTCAATATGCCTTCCATGGAGTTCGCACTAAATCTAGTAGAAAAACATAATCTAGCAGTTATTCCAGGAGAAGCTTTTTCTGAATATGGAGATTCATACATTCGATTATCTTATGCTTATTCAATGAAAGAACTAGAAATTGCATGTGATCGATTAGAAGAGTTTGTGACTAGTCTTAGAAATTAAATTAAAAAAGCAGGGGTGGATTTCTTAATCCTCCCCTGCCTTTTTATCTAGCTTGTATTACTCTTGTTTTAAATAACAAGTCCTGAATTGTTTTATGGTCTTTTCTAAATAACATTAAATAAACATTAACTATTAATGGTACACCTAAAAATAGAACTGATATTCCTGCTATAAAGATAAAACGAATGAAAAATAGTATGATTGTGGTTTCTTCATAGTTATCTTTTATCATTTTAATAGCTAAAAATCTTTGACCAAATGTCATCCCTTTATTAAATTGTGGAACAACTACAAATAATATGATCATAATAATTGAAATAACGATTAAATCGACCGTTGAATTTCCTGATGTAGAATTAAAACGACTTAATATCTTCTCAGGATTCATCGTAATAATAGCGATGATGATCCCATAAGCTACTGAAACGATAAACGTATCGAATAAAAACGCACTTAATCGTTGATAAAACTTTGCAAGTTGAAAATTTTGCACTTGTTAACCTCTATTCATTAAATTATTGAATGTGGTGAGACGGATCGTATAAAGTATAAAGTGCTTGCGTTCCTTTTTCATCTAAACCATTTTTAGACAGTTCATCGTAGCATTTTTTTGCAAGTAAAAGTCCTGGCAGATTTAGTTCCATCTTCTCAGCTTCTTCAATTGCGATTCCCATATCTTTTATAAAATGTTTAATATAGAACCCCGGCTCGAAATCTCCTTTTAAAACACGTGGTGCTAAATTAGATAATGACCAACTGCCTGCTGCACCTGTAGAAATACTTCCTAATACTTTTTCACCGTCTAATCCTGCTGATGAAGCATATGCAAGGGCTTCACAAACTCCTAACATACCTGAAGCAATTGCAATTTGATTACACATTTTTACATGTTGTCCACTACCAGCATTTCCATGATACGCAATATTTTTTCCTAAAACTTCAAATAATGCGGACATTTTATGAAAAGTTTCTTCTTCTCCACCAACCATAATTGCTAATCTAGCTTCTCTTGCCCCTAAATCTCCACCTGACACTGGTGCATCTAATGATGACATACCTACTGATTTTGTTAGCTCATCAATTTTTTTAGCTAAAGTTGGTGTCGAAGTTGTAAAGTCGATAAAAGTAGTTCCTTTTGAAGCAGATTGGATGATCCCATTATCGCCAAAATAAACTTCTTCTAAGTCACTTGGATAGCCAACCATCGTACAAATAACCTGACAATTTGGTGCTAATTCTTTAGGTGTAATATACCAAGTAGCACCTAAATCAATTAGTTCATTTGCTTTTTCTTTTGTACGGTTATAAATATGTAATTTTGCACCTGCATTGATTAAATGCTTTGCCATACTTTTACCCATAACGCCAATTCCGATAAATCCAACCTGTAAATCTTTTAAATTAATTGCTTCCATTTTACACACTCCTCTTTTAATATCCATAAATAAACTAACATAAAAAATATTAATAAAAAAGCCTGAGCTATTCTTATAAAAAAATAAGCAAACTAAACTTTATTTCAAATTAAATTTAGGTTATTTCAACACTAATTTGTTGACTCTAATAATGGAACTATCTATATTAAAAAAGTACATAAAAATGTATCTAATGCACCTAATTTTTGGAGGTATTTTCATATGAAAAATGAACAATTTTTTGAAATGATTAAAGAACGAAACTCGACTCGAGTATTCGATGCTTCTACTGAAATCAGTAGCAGCGAAATTACTGAACTTCTTAATGCTGCAATGACTGCACCATCTGCTTGGAATTTACAACATTGGAAATTCGTTGTATTCCATGGTGAAAATGCTCAAGGTAAGTTATTACCTGTTGCATACAACCAAGGTCAGATTAAAGATGCTTCATGTGTAATTGCTGTATTAGCGGATACACAATCAGCAAAAAATGTTGACTTAGTTTTCGGACCTGCTGTGGAAGCTGGTTTTATGACTCAAGAAGCAAAAGACAAATTAAAAGCCAACGTTGAAAATGCTTATGCAACAGAGCAACGTAATCGTGAACAAGGTATTTTAAATTCTTCTCTTGCTGCTATGCAATTAATAATGGCTGCTTCTGCAAAAGGTTGGAACACTTGTGCAATCGGTGGGTTTAACGAACAAGCGTTTAAAGAAACTTTCTTAACTGATGATCGCTATATTCCAACGATGTTGATTGCTATTGGTAAAGAAAAAGTACCAGGACATCATACAACACGTTTTTCTGCAAAAGAAATGTCTATTTGGATTTAATCATAAATAAAAAGTAAAAGGGATTCTGACAAAAGTCGGAGTCCCTTTTATGTCATTACGATTCATTAACAATGTTGTTCAACAGTAATGATTAATTTCTTAAGTAATTCTAGAGAAGAATCAATTGCTAATGAATAATATCTATGTGTGCCTTTTTGCTCAATTTGAACTAATTGATTATCACGCAATATTTTTAAATGATGTGATATAGCCGGTCTAGATAATGAAGTTTTTTCCGTAATTTCATTAACAGTTAGCGCTTCACCATCTGATAACATTAATATGATATCCTGTCTGTAAGGATCGCTTAACGCTTGAAACAAGGGAATACATTCTCTAAATACTTCAATTGCTTCTTTACTCAAATCTTCCACCTACTTTTATTATCCAAAAATAATCTTATTCGTTTAATAATTTAAACATACACTAAATTAAAGAAGCGAATTTGTCAACAGTAGGAATTTTTTCAATCGGTAGATCATCATACAGAATATATATAATCTTAAAAATAAAACAACAGGTTTCCCTGTTGTTCGATGTGTAGACAAAATACTTTAAATTTGATTTTCAGACTNNCTTTCGAGGCGCGAAGCCTGGTGAGGAGCGGAATTACCTCTGACGGTAATGAGCACCGCAGACAGGCGAAGCAACGAAGAAAGTCGTTTGGCGGGCAGTCTGAACAACAGGTTTCCCTGTTGTTTTATTTTAGATGCTATTAACTAAGTTAACAACTTCTTCAGCTGTAGACATAGATAAAGCTTTTTCAGCTAATATCTCCATTTCAGCTTTAGAAAGTTTAGCCATTTGACTACGAGCAGGTAAGATTGAAGTAGCACTCATAGAGAATTCATGTAAGCCTAATCCAACAAGTAAAGGAATAGCTAATGCATCTCCAGCCATCTCTCCACACATTCCAGCCCATTTACCTTCTTTGTTTGCAGCATCGATTACCATTTTAACTAATCTTAAAATAGATGGGTTATATGGTTGATATAAATATGAAACCTGTTCATTCATGCGATCCGCAGCCATTGTATATTGGATTAAATCGTTTGTCCCGATACTAAAGAAATCAACTTCCTTAGCGAATACATCTGCTAAAACAGCAGAAGCTGGGATTTCTACCATCATACCAATTTCGATATTGTCTGAGACTTGAACATTTTCTTTTACTAACTGTTCTTTTTCTTCTAATAAAACAGCCTTTGCAGCTCTGAACTCATCTAAAGTTGCAATCATCGGGAACATAATTTTTAAGTTACCATATACACTCGCACGAAGTAATGCACGTAATTGTGTACGGAATATTTCCTTCTGATCTAAACATAAACGAATTGCTCTGTAGCCTAAGAATGGGTTCATTTCTTTTGGTAAGTGTAAATAAGATAATTCTTTATCTCCACCGATATCTAGTGTTCTTACTACTACCGGCTTATCACCCATACTTTCAAGAACTGATTTGTATGATTCAAACTGCTCTTCTTCTGATGGGAAGTTATCGCGTCCCATATATAGAAACTCAGTACGGTAAAGGCCAACACCTTCACCACCATTATTGATAACGCCTTCTACATCATTTGGTGTACCAATGTTAGCTACTAACTCAACATGATGTCCATCTTTCATTACAGTTGGCTCATTTTTCAGTTTAGCCCATTCAACTTTTTGAAGCTCGAATTTTTCTTTTTTAGCTTTATACTCTTCTAATTCTTCATTAGAAGGATCTACTATTACATGACCATCTAATCCATCAACAATGACCATTACGCCATTTTCGATTTTACTAGTTACTTCTTTTGTCCCTACAACAGCAGGAATTTCAAGAGAACGAGCCATAATCGCTGAGTGAGATGTACGACCACCAATATCAGTTGTAAAACCTAAAGCGTATTTACGGTTTAATTGTGCTGTATCAGAAGGTGTTAAATCTTCTGCGATAATTATTACTTCTTCAGTAATATTAGCAGGGTTAGAAATCGTAACGCCTAACAGATGTGCCATTACACGTTTCGTAACATCGCGGATATCTGCAGCACGTTCCTTCATATATTCATTATCCATGCTTTCAAACATTTGAACGAACATTGAAGCAACTTCATTCATAGCAAAATCAGCGTTGACACTTTCAGACTTAATTTTATCTTTAACTGGGTTAACTAGCTCTGGATCATTTAAAACTAAAATGTGCGCAGAAAAGATTGCAGCTTTATCTTCACCAAGTTCCGCATTCGCGTGATCACGAATTTTTTCTAATTCAGTGTTAGAAACTTGAATTGCATTGTCAAGTTTAGCAATTTCAGCATCAATATCTGAAATTTGTTTTTTAACAATGTTTAATTCAGGATTTTCTAAGCGAAATGCTTTTGCAATTGCAATTCCACTAGAAGCAGCAATACCTTTAATATGTAAAGACATTATTCGCCTAAACCTTCTTTTTTCATTGTATCATCGATTGCAGCGATCGCTTGTTCTGCATCTTCACCGTTAGCGCTAATTTTGATCTCAGTTCCTTGTTGAATTCCTAAAGACATTACACCCATGATTGATTTTAAGTTAACTGTTTTACCATTATACTCAAGATTGATATCAGAATTAAATTTACCTGCTACATTTACTAATAATGTTGCTGGACGAGCATGGATTCCAGAATCAGCTGTTACTTTAAAAGTTTTTTCCATAATAATTTATCTCCTTTGTGATTAAATCTACATTTTTGGTATAGACGTTTGGCCTACTATAAATATTCTATTAAAAGGGGTGCATAGTGTCAACTATACTACCCCTTATAAAATCAAACATTTTTCGTCTATTTAATTAGATTTATTTAATCTTAATGATGCCTACTTCACCTTTTGATTGCTTACCTGGTTTTTCAATTACAACTTGTTGTCCTTCAGCTAAGTTTGTAAATACAACAGGTGTAATTGTAGAAGGTGCATTTTCACGAATAAAGTGTAAATCAATTTTAACTAATTGTTGACCTTTTGTTACTTTCTCACCTTGTGATACCAGTACTTCAAAGCCTTCACCATTTAGTTTTACAGTATCAATCCCAATATGGATTAAGATTTCTTTTCCACCATTAGATAAGATACCAATCGCATGTTTTGTTGGGAATACATTTACGATTTCCCCATCTACTGGAGATACAACTGTACCTTCTGAAGGAATAATCGCAAATCCATCACCCATCATTTTTCCAGAAAATACCTGATCTGGTACTTCTGTAATTGAGATTATTTCACCTTCAATTGGATTAATAATCGCCTCTTCAATAGTAGTATCTACTGCTGAAGCTGTTTCTTTATGTGCTTCTTGACTAACAACTGGTGTTTTTCCAGTCATAATGTCTTTAATTTGTGATTTTAATGTATCTGATTTAGGTCCAAAAATTGCTTGAATATTATTTCCAACTTCAAGAACTCCAGCTGCACCTAATGCTTTTAAACGATCTTTATTTACTTCATCTTTTGAATTTACTTGTACTCGTAATCGTGTGATACATGCATCTAATGAAGAAATATTACTTTTTCCACCTAAAGCTTGTAAAATTTCATATGGTAATTCATTAGCTGGCGTATTACTTGTAGTATCTTCAGCAATTGCATCTTCGCGTCCAGGAGTTTTTAAATTCCATTTTCTAATTGCAAATCGGAAACCGAAGTAGTAAATCACTGCTAATACTAAACCGACGATGATTACCCACCACCAGCCAGTTCTATTCGGTAAAACACCGAATAATAAGTAGTCGATTAAACCACCTGAGAAAGTCATACCAATTTTAACATTTAATAATTGCATGATCATAAATGATAAACCTGCAAAGATTGCGTGAATTCCAAATAATACTGGTGCAACAAATAAGAATGAGAATTCAATTGGCTCTGTAATACCTGTTAAGAATGAAGTTAATGCTGCTGATGCTAAAATACCACCAGCGATTTTTTTATTTTCAGGTTTTGCTTCATGATACATAGCTAATGCAGCAGCTGGTAAACCAAACATCATGAATGGGAATTTACCTACCATGAATGTACCAGCAGTTAATTTTACTCCGTCTTTTAATTGAGCGAAGAAGATTTTTTGATCCCCGTGTACAACCATACCAGTTTTATCAGTATATGAACCAAACTCAAACCAGAATGGTGCATAGAAGATATGGTGTAAACCAAATGGAATTAATGAACGCTCAATAACACCAAATACGAATGCGGATAATGTTAAATTCGCATCAATCATATTATGTGAGAATGAGTTTAAACCGTGCTGAATTGGCGGCCAAATAAAGCACATTAAAATACCAAGTAATACTGAAAACGCCGCTGTAGCAATCGGTACAAATCGCTTACCTGCAAAGAAACCTAAGTATGATGGCAAATCAATTTCAAAAAACTTATTGTAAGCCCATGCAGCTAAAATACCGACGATAATCCCACCAAATACACCTGTTTGTAATGTAGGAATTCCTAATACATAGGCAAATGATGGATCATCAAATTTAGCAATATTTAATGCTTTATCTAAAACAACATATTGTCCAACATCTTTGAACACACTCATTGTTTTATTCATAATCAGGAATCCAACGATCGCTGCTAAACCTGCAACACCTTCTCCTCCTGCTAAACCAACGGCAACACCTACTGCAAATAATAATGACAGATTACTAAAAATGATGTCACCGGATTGTTCCATAACTTTTGCTACTAGTTGGAACCAGTGCGCGTCAAGAAACGGTAAATACTTTAATGTTTGTGGATTTTGAAATGCATTACCGAATGCAAGTAACAATCCAGCAGCTGGTAAAATTGCAACAGGAAGCATAAGCGCTTTACCAACTTTTTGTAAAACTCCAAAGATTTTCTTAAACATTGTTTTCCTCCTTTTATCCAAACAAAAAAGGCATGAGCAGAAAAAATGAGATTATTGAATCCTGGATATAGTTTCCCCTACCCAAGTATAATAATTCACATTTTTTCAACTCATGCCTGATCGAATCAGTAACACGTTTAATGTGTACAGTATTCAATTATGTTTTTTTTTATGATTTCGCTTTCATTATATCTATAGATTTTAAAAATATCAAGCCAAATTACCTATTTTTTTTTAATATTAATTTACTATGTTTAAAAAAGCGCAATTGCTCTTTAGGCTTATTGAATTATTTATTAATTTTACTCTGAACAAGTCGTTCTAAGTGTAAGGTTAAGTATATTACTTCGGCTTCACTTGCTTTTTTATTTAATGAAGCTTGGATTGACTTTAAAATTTTCCATGCTAAATCATAGCATACCGGGTATTCTTTTTTTAAGATTATGCCCAAAGCTGGTGACTCTTCAGATGAATTACCATGAAATATACGGTCAATTAAAAATCGCAAATGACGAACTAATCTTGAATAATGAATACTTTCTTTATCAATTTCAATTTGTAAATATTCTTCTATATAAATTACTAAATCTTTAATGATCTGAGAAAACTTATTTACATCCGATACAACTTCCATCGATAAATTACTAACGATATGAAGAGTTACAAACCCCACCTCTTCGATCGGTAAATTTATATCTATTTCTTTATTTATCAAATCAATAACTTCTTGTGCAATTTTAAAATACTCTGGATACATTGCTTTCGTTTCTTGTAAGAAAGGATTATCGACATTATAGCCTTCTCTAATACGTTTAATCGCAAATATTAAGTGGTCTGTTAACCCTATATGAATTTGCTCATTTAAAGTACATCCTGTTCTTTCAGAAATTAAATAAATCGCCTGCTGCAGCGTACCCATTAATTTTTCATCCATAAAGTTAATTAATGATTTATATTGTTTTTGTTTTTGTTCATCTTTTAAGATAAACATTTTTTCTACTACACCTTCGGAAATTAAATCTCCTCTAGTTTTATTAAAACCAATGCCTTTACCAAGCAAAACTACTTCGGTATGATCGGGATTTTTCGCTATTAAAACATTATTATTAAGAACTTTTTTGATTGTATAACATACTGACATCTCTGACATTTTTTTTATCACCCCCAAGTTTAAAAAATCGCTTTTATATCATAACATAATTTTTCTGAAAAAGTTAAAACGCAGTTTAAGTTTCATAAATTAATCATATTTTTTTGATAATCTATTATAGTAGGATAGAATATAAAAGTATAAATATAAATTGAGTAGGTGTTAAGAAAAATGATTAAGTTATTTGTTAGTGACCTAGATGGGACGATGTTTCACCAAGGTCAACTATTTGAACATGATGTAGAAGCATTAAAAACCCTTTTAGATCGTGGTGTTTTATTATGTTTTGCTTCCGGACGTTTAGATTATGAAATCGTAAAAATTATGGAAAGCTTAGAAGGTAATTTCCATCGTATTAGTATGAATGGAACTTATATTTATTCAAATGATGGCGAAGCATTGTTAGATGCAACATTCCATCCAAGTATAATCGATAAAGTTTACGAAATGATTTCACACGATAAATTTTTAATCTATGTAGCTGATAATTCAACTTACTATATCGAAGAGAAAACTGATTTAGTAAGAGAAATTGAAAAGAACTCTAGCATGAATGCAGTTGAATTAAAGACACTAAAAACCGATTTAGGTAAATCGATTACCCCAAAAAAATATGTAGTTTTAGGTGAAGATGAGGACTTACTTGAGCTTCAAAAAGAATTACAAAAAGAACTACCTGAATTTGTAACTTCTTTTATTTCTGCTAAAAATTGTTTAGACATCGTTCCAGTTAATGTGAGTAAAGGTTCAGCCATTCAAATATTAATCGATAAATTAGGAATTAAACCTGATGAAATTGCTTGTATCGGTGATGCATACAATGATATCTCAATGTTTGAACTAACTCCTAATAGCTTTGCAATGGAAAATGCTGATGATGAAGTTAAGAAATATGCTTCGTATATCGTTCCTTCTGTAGCCGAAGCTGTTAATATTGTTTTACAAATTAAGTAAGAGGAAAGGGTGCTACTTAAGGCACCCTTTTTCTTATTGAAATATAATGTATGGAAGTCACCGTTTATGAGTTAGTATTTTTCTGGTTTTCCCTTTTTTACTTACTCAGGATCCATTTATTATACGTATTTCAAATCATTTTACCGAAATTTCTTCTATTATTGATTCCTTCACTCCATTTCTTCTTGAATGGGGCCCTTTAATTGCAGTTTCCCTAAATTTAATTGCAGATATAACTTTTTTATTTGCAGATTTACCAATTTTATTTGCAGTTTCGGCTTTTTTATTTGCACTTCCACAAATTTAATTGCAGTTTCAGCCATTTTATTTGCACCACCGCTGGCTTGACCACTATACAATGAAAAAAGAGTGCTTAAAAAAGCACTCTTTTTAACGTTCAATATCAATTGTAAAACGATAGCGATCAGCTCGGTAAATACAGCTTACATATTCAAGTGGTATTCCTTCATTAATAAATGTTACTTGGTGTAATTCTAGTGCAGGAGAATCCTCCGCTACCTCAAGAATTAATGAATCTTTTTCTGTCATTAAAGATGCTTTAATCCATTTTGTGGCTTTTTTAATTGAATAACCTAATGTAACTTCAAAATATTCATATAAGGAATGATTCAATACTTTTTCATCAATTCGATTTACTAATTTTTTTGGTAGGTATGTTGTTTCAATTGCAATGGGATGATCATTTGCTAAACGACATCTTTCAATTTTAAATATTTCAGAACCACTTTCAATTGATAGCACTTCTGCTAAATATTCATCAGCTTCGATCGTTGAAAAGCCAAGTAGTTTATTGGTAGGGGTCAATCCTATGGATGTAATATCCTCAGAAAAACTCCTTAATGATTTTAGTGATTCCTCAACTTCAATCCCATCTTTTACTGATACAAACGTACCAATTCCACGTTTCCGACTTATTAATGATTCCTTTACAAGATTATTTAATGCTTGTCTTATTGTCATCCTGCTTACATTTAACATCTCACTCAATGTTTGCTCAGAGGGAATTCGCTCACCAGGTTTCCATTCTCCTGAGTTAATTTTAAGCTTTAAAATCTCTTGAATTTGAAAATAAATCGGTAACGGTGAATTTTTATCTAGTTTTAACATTATTTATTACTAAGTGAGTATGCTTCTTCGTCAACAACAATTGTTACGTTGTTGTGGTTTTGGAGTGCAGTAGCAGGACAGTTAATATCTAATTTTCCATTTAACATTTCCTTAACTGCTTCAGCCTTTTTAATGCCTGAAGCCACTAAAATGATTTCTTTCGCTCTCATAATTGAACCAATTCCCATAGTAACTGCGTGTGTTGGGACATCTTCTTCGTTCTCAAAATAAATTTTATTTGCGTTACGAGTTGATTCTGTAAGCTCTACAATATGAGTAGGTGTATCGAATCGTGTACCAGGCTCATTAAATGCAATATGGCCATTCTCACCAATTCCTAAAAGTTGTAAATCTACAGGATGCTTCTGTAGTAATTCCTCATAATTTTTACAAGCTTCTTCTAAATTTTTTGTATTTCCATTTGGTAAATGGTTTTCTTTAAAATTTAAATGGTTAAAAAGCTGTTCTGCCATATAAGTGTGGTAACTTGTTTGATCATCTTCAGCAAGTCCAACATATTCATCAAGATTTACAGTAATGACGTTTGACACATCTGGTTTATGAATACGGAAAAGTTCATATATACCTAGTGGAGATCCACCTGTAGCTAATCCTAATGTGAATTCCGCTTTCCCTTCAAATGCCTTTACCATTTTTTCATATGCTACTCTTGAAATTTCTTCTGCATTTTTTACTACGATTACGTTCATAAAGTCACCTCATTCATATTTTTACCTTGTCTAGTTGTATCAATAACGAAGAAATCAAGAGTCATTTGCACAAAATCAGCGTCTTTACCTGGTTCTAATACGCCCTTATGTTTAAGACCAAATTCTTCAGCTTGGTTTATTGATGTCATTTGTACTGCCTCTTCAGGACTACAGCCAGTAAATGCCATAATGTTTCTGAATGCATCATCCATTTTTAAAATACTACCCGCAAGCGTTCCGTCTTCTAATCTTGCACTTTTATTTTTTACAAATACAGGTTGTCCACCTAATTCATATTTGCCGTCCTCTAACCCTTTTGCTCTCATCGCATCAGTAATTACACTTATTTTTTTAGCACCTTTTAGGCGATAAGCAAGTTTTACCATATCAGGATGAATATGAATTCCATCAGGTATCATTTCTACCATTACTCGGTCATCAAGTAATACATGTCCAACTGTTCCTGCTTCACGATGATGCATAGGTCTCATTTGGTTGTACAAATGTGTAGCATGGAAAATATTTCTACCTTCAAAATCTGAACGGATCGCATCAGAGTGACCTACTGTGCCAACTACATTTGTGCGTTCTAGTTCTTTTTCTAACTCTTTTGCACCTTCAACCTCAGGTGCATAAGTAACTAATTTAATTAATCCACCAGAAGCTTCTTGCCATTCTTTGAATAGTTCAACGTCAGGGTTAATAATGTATTCTAATGGTTGTGCTCCAGCTTTATTTTTATTAACAAACGGTCCTTCTAAGTGAATATATTCAAAATGAGCACCAAGTTTTTTAGCCTCGTTTAAAGACTTTAAAGCATTTTTAATATTTTCTTTAGATTGTGTCATTGTAGTCGGAAAGAAGGTTGTTACCCCTTCCTTCATCATTTCTTTACTCATCGTTACCATTGAGTTTGGATCAGCATCCATTGCATCGACATCATATGCTCCGTGAATATGGATATCAATCATTCCAGGAATAATAACTGTTCCTTTTCCATCAATTGTTTCTTCACCTTCATTTTCGTATCCATTCATATGACCAACAGAAGAAATTTTTTCATCGTATCGAATATAACCATTTTCAATTACTTCTGTACCTGTGTAAATTTTTACATTAATAATTGATTTCATTTACTCTCCTCTTTCCTTTGCTTAAGAAGTCTTCGCCAATACTCCAATATAGAAAGTAGTGTTTACTTAATCATCATACACATTCATTTATATAAGTACCTTGATTTCTTCATAACTATTTTATGATATATACTCCTAGTTGTCTATACTACTAACGAGTAATTAACAAAAACGTCACAAATAATGACTGATATAGATACCTAATATCCTCTCTATTTAAAAAAGAAGAAGTAATGGTTATTGTCCTTCAAGGATCTACCAAAACTTCTTCTTTTTCAATATATAAATTATGACCATTTGTTGATAACTCGATATCTCCGAACTGGTCCGTTGTATATTGCTTAATACCTAGATGATTTAACCGCTTCATTACTGACCGATGTGGATGACCAAATAAGTTAAATTTATCATATGAAAGGATTGCGACTGTAGGATTTACAGCAAATAAAAACGCTTCTGAAGTTGATGTTGATGATCCATGATGCGGAATTTTTAGTACTTGAGCATTGATATTCTCATTTTTAATTAATCTTTTTTCAGTGTTCCTTTCAATATCTCCAGTTAATAAAATTGAAATGTCATTATATTTAACCTTCAATACAATTGAACTGTTATTATTTGTATACGATTTTTTCCCGCTATTTAAAACAGTAATTTCTACATTAGGGTCAAGCATTACTTTTTCATTTAACCTTGCAACACTAATTGGAATATTCTTCTGATACGCTTCTTTCTTATATAAGTAATAAGAATGTGAATTATATTTTTTCCCACTATCCAGGATTTTTGTTATATTAACACTATTCATTACTTTTAATAACCCACCAATATGATCGATATCTGGATGTGTACTGACTAATAGATCAATCGAATTTATATGTAGTCGTCTCAGTTTTTTTATAACGACTCCTCCATGTTCAACATCTCCTCCATCGATCAGTACAGTCTTACCATTTGGTAAAATCATAACCATGCTATCTCCTTGACCTACATCAAAAAAGTAAATTAATAACGGGTGAGTAATATAGCCGTAATTTGTAGTTCTTGCTTCACTATTTATGTTATTACTAAAAAAAGCAGTAAAAAAAATAAAGATAGAAAATATGAGAGAGTATCGTTTTCGATTTTTGTTCATTCACACTTCCTCCTGACATTATTTTCTCATAGCCATTTCAAAAGTATGTATGATGCCCATAAAAATAAGTTAGGAATTGAGTATACTTCAAATTGGAATTGTAATTCAAATCAGTGATAAAAATCATTCCACTGCATAACAAAAAAAACTGTAAGCAATTTTTCGCTTACAGTTTTTTTGTTACTCAAATACTTCCTCTAGTTTTTTAACTACTAATAAGGAGTCACTAACTTGCGTAGTCGTTTGATTTGTAATGTAAACACCGTGCATACCTAGTTTTAATGCAGGAGAAATTTCATTAATGAAATTATCACCGATTGACACAATTTCATGAGGCATGACATTGAACTTATTCATGATCGTTTTAAAATGGTTTTCTGTTTTTAATGGCTTCTTACCATCCGTAATTTCTAGGTGAAATAATTCATTTAAATTAAGTAACTTCAGTAATCTAGTTACATCTTCTCGATCAGAGTTCGTTAACAATACTAATTTTTTAGAATCCTTAACTTTTTCTAAAGCCTCTTTTAATCCTTTTATATAAGGAATACTAAACTCTTTTGTTGCCATATACTCTTTTGTTTTATCATAACAGTGATATACGTCTCTTGCACCGTAGTGATAACTTGCTACTAAAGGAATCCACCAACCATCACCTACTGGGATATATGGTAATTCATAATGAATTTTTTCAAGATAATTCTCTGGAAGTTCTTCTTTAGAAAGTAGCTTCCCTTCCCAAGTAAATACTTGTATTGGCTTCAATGTAATTGGATCTAATGAAATGATTAAATCATTTTCTGTGTCATAAATTTTTCCAATTGTTAGTGCATGGTCATAATCTTTTATTTTTTTATAATCCTTTAAAAAAGAATCACGCTTTTCTGAACTTATTTCATTAGCTAGTAATTTAGCATAGTAATCGTAGTGCTCAGTACCATCATACAAAGTACCATCTAAATCAAAAACTAATACTTTTGAATTCATTAATAAATTATGCATTTCCTACTCCTTAGCTGTCTTTGTCTTTTACGTCTAAAATAAAATCAAATGATTTTTGATCGTCATTTAATTTAAATTCATAAAATATTTTATACATACCTGCTTCAGGTAAATCAAGTTCATAGTTTACTTTTGAATGATTAGTAGGATTACTAATTAACTTAAAATAGGTTCCTTCTTCATTCATAATATAAAATTGCTGATTTGTAAATTGGGAACGTTTTTTAAATTGATCAAAATCAAATGTAATTTTACTCTTAGTTTTTGGAAGAATTGAAGTATATAGTAGGGAAACTCTATAATCATCAGTCTTTTTCGTTAGAATAGCTGTCGGAAATACTTCTGATTTTTTGTCCTTTTGTTTTTGGAATATCTTAGTATCAAGCGTTTGATTATTTAAAAATATACTAACATAATAAGGAATGTCTTTCTTAAAAGAATACTTAAATGTAAATTGATTACTTCCATTATATACTGGTTCAATGACTTTATAAGATTTTAATTGATCTGTCGTAATAAATATTCTGATTTTTTCCCGTTGTAACACATTCAAAGTTCTAGAGGATACGGTTACTTCTTGTGAATTTTTTTTAGTTGTAAGATTCCATTTTACCTTTTGAACTTTCAGTTGGCTAACCTGACTACCACTTGATAATATACTATGATTAACTAGACGATTGCTAATTAATAGAATAATTAATATAGCTATACATAGAGCTGCAATAAAACGAAATTTCATAGATCATTCTCCCTTAAATAGGTTAAAATTAATAATTTTTAGTTATTTCAAGAAAGCTGAAATTCTAATTGTAAACTCTTTCATTATTTTATCACCTGTGCAATAATTAAAATTCGCCATAAATTATCTGTATTGGTTAATTTTGTCTATGAATATTTCTATATTTAATATGTACTACGTCCATCTCACTTTTTCCTTTAAGCGACATACAAATAAGAATGTTTTTTATTTAAATGTAGAAACTAACATACTGATAATGGATGGGCTATTTACACACAGTTTTAAGGAGGATCATTAAATGAGTATACATATCGGTGCCGAACAAGGTGCAATTGCTGATAAAATTTTATTACCTGGTGACCCATTAAGAGCTAAATATATCGCAGAAACATTTTTAGAGGATGTTGTTTGTTATAATGATGTACGTGGAATGCTTGGTTTTACTGGTACATATAAAGGCCAAAGAATTTCCGTTCAAGGTACTGGAATGGGAGTACCTTCAATTGGTATTTATGTAAATGAACTAATTAATAGTTATGGTGTAAAAACTTTAATTCGCGTTGGTACATGTGGTGGACTTCAAAAGGATGTAAAAATTCGTGACGTCATTATTGCGATGACGACTTGTACAGATTCAAATATGAATCGTCAAACATTCCCTGGTTTCGATTATTCTCCATGTGCTAGCTTTGATTTATTAAAGAAAGCGTATGAAGGTGCAGTGAATAAAGGGTTAAATGTTAAAGTAGGAAATATTTTAACTTCAGATCTTTTCTATCGAGACAGTATGGACATGTATGAAAAATTAGCTAATTACGGAGTGCTTGCTGTAGAAATGGAAACAACTGCATTATATACAATCGCAGCAAAATATAATGTAGACGCACTTACTGTTTTAACTGTAAGTGATCATATCTTCACTGGTGAAGAAACATCTGCACAGGAAAGACAAACTACTTTTAATGACATGATTGTCATCGCGTTAGATGCGGCAATCGCTTAATATATCTTTAAAAAACCTGGGATTATGATCTCAGGTTTTTTAGCTTTTAAAATATTCTTTTTATCAAATCAGAAAAGCCTAGAATATTCTTTTTCTGGGCTCTATAAATAACTAAAATTTAAATTTCATGACCAAACGTCGTTTTTATACCACTTTACATCCAATCAAAGGTACAATAGCAATATCGAAAATCAAATTAAGGATGGTAAGGAATGAAGAAACAGCAATCAATTTTATTTTTCACCTGGATTGTAAGTATTATTGCAACACTAGGTAGTTTATCATTTTCAGTTATTAATCATTGGACACCTTGTTCATTATGCTGGTATCAGCGAATCTTTATGTACCCAATTGTTTTTATATTAGGAATCGCTTTTTATAAAAATAAAATAAAAGATGTTATTTATGTTTTACCTTTATCATTAATAGGTATGTGTATTTCAATCTATCATATTTTAATTCAAAAAGTTCCTGCACTTAAGGAAACAGCAACACAGTGTGGTCCAGTCCCTTGTACTGGGGATTATTTAAATTGGTTTGGATTCATTACAATTCCAATGCTGGCATTTGTTGCATTCCTACTTATTAATATTTGCTGCATAACTCTGTTACGAAAATCAAATTAAAATAATTCAAGCTGCTCGGTAGAGGATGGTCCAAATTCAATACCAAGCAGCTTCATTAATTGTTTAGCATTATCCGCTGCATCTCCACCAGAATTATTATTAAACAGTATACAAATTTCTTTTGTGTTTTTTGATAACTGTTCAATTCTTTCTAACCATTCATATAATTCTTCTTCATTATATCGGTATAAATAACGTACCTCACGCCAATTATCTTGTCCATTGTGATTCCATCCATATATATTTCGGCCATGGAAACGGATTAAAGTTAAATTTGGATTCGTAGGATGTAATACGATTGGTATGCTTCCATTACCTGCTTGTGGCTCATCACAAATTGAATGAATCCATCCTTCATTCTCCATAAATTTCAACGTTTGTTCATAAAACTTAGGATAAAACCACGTCTGATTACGAAATTCTAAAATAGCAGGAAGACCTTTAAGTTTACTTTTTAAAGTTCTTAATAATTCAACATTTTCTTTTTTACAATTAAACCATGGTGGAAACTGAAATAATATACCTTTTAATTTATTCGCTTCAATTAAAGGCTGGATTGATTCTAAAAATGGCGTTAACAGTAAAATTTGTTCCTCTTTAGAATAGGTTTGCCTTGAATGGCCGGTGATACCTCCATACGCTTTAACGATAAATGAAAAGTCAGCGGTTGTTTGATTTACCCATTTTTGATAGTTTGATTGTGGCATAATACTATAATAGGAAGAATCAATTTCAACAATAGGAAAATGCGTACAATATTGTCTCAATTTTTTTGAAGAGTGAATCCGATCAGGGTATAAACTATCATGATCGCCCCACCCAGTAACTCCAATTTTTATTTCCATACTTCTCTCCCATTAGTTCTTTCATTACTAATTAATTATTTCTAATTTTCATTAAAATAAACGAATTAGTTTGATATAATTGACTACAGTATAATCTTATTTTAGTAGAAATTGGAGTATAGTGTAAATGATTAACGAGACAGTACTAGAATTAAAAAATAAAATAACCGAGCTTGAAGAAAAAGTAAAAACGTATGAAACAATTTTAAATACAATAACTTCCGGATCTATATTTTCAAATGAAACTCGTGAATTATCAAATTCGAATCATTTAACTAGAAATACAAGTTTATGTAATACAAATAATGAAACACTTCCATTACATACTAAATTCTCTACCTTTTTATTTAATAGTCGCAGAACTTTGCAATCGATCTACGATGCTTTACCGCATCACATAGTATTTATCGATAAAGATGGGATCATTACGCTATATAACCAACAAGTTGCGATTGATTTTAGAATTACTAAATACGAATTAATCGGACGACATATTAGTAATTTATTAAAAATAGACGATAAGGACATTTGTTTACTACAAACACTTTATTCAGGTGAAGAATTTTATAATAAGGAAATTTTAAATATTAACTATGGTATTATCAATACCCGTATCATCCGTGATATAAATGGAGAAATTTCAAGAGTAATTGGTATTTTTCATAATTTAAACGAGGCAAGGGATTCTGAAAAGCTAGCAATGTCAGGTAGAATTGCTGCAGGTATAGCACATGAAGTCCGCAATCCACTTACAACTGTTAGAGGTTATTTACAATTCTTGCAAGAAGACGCTCCACCTAGGTATAAGCAATTGTTTAATGATTTATTGATTCCAGAATTAGATAGGGCAAATGGAATTATTACTGACTTTTTATCTATTACAAAGAATGCGAACTATAAACCAGAGCCAATTAATATTAATGATTTCTTATCGAATCACATAAAACAACTATTATTTAGCGAAACCGTTTTAAATAATGTTAAAATTGAATACTACCTATCTGAGGAATTAATAGGAGCACATATTTTCTTTGATAAAAACCAACTTGTACAAGTTATTTTAAATTTATTTCATAATGCATTAGATGCAAAAAAAGAAGGTCTGCTTACAATTATCATTGCAACTTATATTGATAAGGATTTTATTTATATCACATTAAAAGATGATGGATCAGGAATTCCACCTTCAGATTTACCATATATATTTGATCCGTTCTTCTCAACTAAAGATGACGGTACTGGACTCGGTTTATCTTTAACTAAAAAACTAATCCAAAATCATAACGGTACTATATGCGTAAAGAGCGATAATAATGGAACTACTTTTACAATTACATTACCAATTAAATAGCTTTATTCACTCTGTTAAATATCCATTACTTAGTGTAACAGTTTAATAATCAGTGTTTAAGTCAAATGAGATTGAACAATAACTTAAAAACTAATCAATTAAACTGATATATCTAAAATTTGCTCTTATTTTTAATTTCCTAAAAAACAATTACTATAGTTTGTTTGTATATTAAAATTGTTGAAACACTTTAACATTTAAAAGCGTTAATAAATATAAAAAAATGAATTTTAACATCAATACTATTCCACTAAATTTGGTTTCCCTATAGACCGTTTTATATTTCACATCTAAAAAAAGACCAAAACATCAAAGTTTTGGTCTTTTTTATTAAACAGATAATATGATTTTTCCGGTTGATTTTCTACTTTCTAATAGATCGTGAGCAAGTTTACCTTCTTTTAAAGGAAACACAGTAGGTTGTTGTACGATTAATTGTTTAGTTGCAATCCAATTAAATAGCTCTTTACTTCTACGTAGTCTCTCTTCTTTCGAAATTAGCACATTCCACAAGTCTCCACCAGTTAGTGTTTTTGAAGTATCCATTAACATTCTTGGATCAATATGAACTGGATCCCCTCCAGCCATTCCATAAAATACAACTGTACCGTGAACTTTTGTTGCTTCAAAGCTTTCCATTATTGTAGATCCTACTGATTCATATACAACATCTACACCATTTTTTTCTTTTGTAAACTCTTTTATTTGTGAAACCCAATTATCACTATATAAAAATACTTCTTTCGCACCGATTGATAAAGCTTTTTCTCTTTTTTCTTGTGATGAGGTTAATCCGATTACCTCTCCACCTTTTAAAAGAATCATTTGAGTCAATAATTGGCCAACACCACCTGCTACTGCATGAACAAGTGCAATATCACCAGCTTTTATTTTATAACTATCATTAATTAAATAATGGGCAGTTAACCCTTGTAGCATAATAGACGCAGCAATTTCAAAATTAATTTCATCTGGAATTGGTACAATATGAGATTCCTTTGCAGCAACATACTCTGCATTCGAAAAAGGAACATCTGCAAACGCTACGCGATCTCCTACTTTATAGTCTTTTACATCAGAACCGACTTCGGTAATAATTCCAGAACCTTCATACCCTAAAATATACGGAGGATCACCTGCTAAATGATAATTTCCTTTACGACGGTAGATATCTGCAAAATTAACACCTACAGCTTTCATTTCAACTAATACTTCATCATTTGAAATTTTAGGTGTTGCTATTTCTTCATATTTCAATACGTCTGATTGACCAAATTCTCTAAAAACAAGTGCTTTCATTTACATACTTCCTTACATTTAAAATTCAAAGACAAAATCCTCATCTGTTAATTTTTCCACTGTAACTGCTTTTACATACCCATTACCTTTAACAGAGAAGAAATCATGATTTTTTGTATCCGTTTTTAAACCATTTAAAACAATTGGATTAATATCTTCTTCATCAAAATAAGTATCAAAGCCTAAGTTCATTAACGCTTTGTTTGCATTATATCGAATAAACTTATTAACTTCATCTACTAAACCTATTGAAGAATAAATTTCTTCAGTATATTGTAACTCAATTTCATATAATTGAACTAATAATGACATTGTTTCATTGTAAAGTCGAGTTTTTTGTTCATCAGCAAATTGGTCATAAATTTGTTGCGCTAATAGTCCAACAAATACACCGTGAATACTTTCATCTCGTAAAATTAGATTAATAATCTCACCACTAGCAGTCATTTTACCTTGACCGGCTAAGTATAACGGGAAGAAAAATCCACTATAAAATAAGTAACTTTCTAAAAATACACTTGCAACCATTGCCATGTATAACTCTTCATCCGAAACATCACGCTTTAATAAATTTAGATAATAAGAGGAAATTAATTCCGATTTTTTTGTTAAAATTGGATGCTCGTCCACCCATTTAAACAAATCTTCAATTTCATCTTCTGTAGCTAGAGTTGTAAAAATATGCGAATAGCTTTTAGCATGTACTTCTTCCATCGCACCCATGAACGCTAGTACACTTTTTGCTTGTAAATTTTTAAGATGAACTAAGATTAAAGGCATACCTTCTCCGCCTTGCTTAGTATCTAATAATGTTAGACCGCCTAAAACCTTTTTAAATGCTGATTGTTCTTCTTTTGATAATGTATTCCAAGTATTTTTATCAGATGAAACGACAATTTCTTCTTCAGTCCAAAACTGTGATAGATTTTGCTTCCAAAATACTAAACTAAACTCATCTTCTTTTTTATTCCAGTTAACAGCTTTCATTCATATTTCCCCCTAATCATAAAGAAAGCTCGATGATATAGAACAATATGCATAAAGCATTCTATATTCGAGCTTTTCATTTTAGATCATTAAGTAATTTAATTTAGACTATTGAACTCTTTATATACTAAAGTTCAATACTACTTTTTTATACTGAACAACTTATACATTCTTCTACACTCAATTTACGAGTACGTGTGTAATATAAACTCTTTAAACCCTTTTTATTAGCATAAATATAGTATCTAGCAAGCTCTCGCGTTGAGATGTCACTGTTTACATAAAGAATAGTACTAATACCTTGATCGACATGCTGCTGAATTTCAGCAATTAAGTCGATTAACTTAAATTGGTTAATATCATAAGCTGATTTATAATACCAGAAACTATTTTTTGATAAATATGGCATCGGATAATAAGTTGTTGAATTTGCGTAAGTTCTAGACTCTATAACATTTACAATCGGCATAACCGATGAAGTAGCATTTTGAATGTAACTAATCGATTGTGTAGGCGCGATTGCTAAACGATAGCTGTTATATAATCCATACGCTTGTACTTGCTTACTTAATGTAACCCAGTCAAATTCATTTGGGATATAGATTCCATTAAATAATTCCTTTACCTTATCTGTTTTAGGTTCAAATGATTTTGAAGTATACTTTTTGAAATAAGTTCCTTTAGCGTATTCACTCTTTTCAAAATCCTTAAACGTTTTACCAGTTTCTTTAGCGATTAGCATACTTTTTTCAATAGAATAATAGTTTACCATCATAAAGAATGTATTCGCAAAATCCTTAGCCTCAGCACTTTCATATGAAATTCCATTTTTCGCTAAAAATCCATGCAAATTCATTGCACCTAGACCAACCGAATGAAGTTCTTCATTTGCCTTTTTCACTGTAGGTGCATTCTCTATTTCCGTCATATCTGTTACAGCTGTTAATGCTTCAATTCCAACATGTACAGATTCTCTGATCGCTTTATTTTCCATTACATTTACAATGTTTAATGATCCTAAATTACAATTCACATCACGTTTGATTTGATCTTCTTCGCCATAGTTATTGATGACTGATGTTTCTTGTAGTTGAAAAATTTCTGTACACAAGTTAGACATTTTAATTTCGCCAATATCCTTTAATGCATGCTGCTGATTAGCATTACTTTTATACATCAAATATGGATAACCAGATTCTAACTGAATCGCAGCAATTTTTACTAAAAGATCACGTGCACTTAAATCTAGTTTTTTCTTTTTAACTCGCTCATTATTTACTAACTCTTCATATCTTTCATCTATATCAAAATCATCTAAATGAATTCCATACTCTTTATACACTGTATATGGTGCAAATACATAGAATGGTTCATTTTTTTCTGCTAATTCAAAGAATTTATTTGGAACAATTAAACCGATTGATAGTGATTGAATTCTACTTTTCTCATCGGCATTGATTTTTTTTGTATCAAGAAATTCAACTACGTCCCAGTGGAAAATATTTAAATAGGTTGCACCAGCACCTTTACGTTGTCCTAGCTGGTTAGCATATGAAAATGAATCCTCTAATAGCTTCATAACAGGAACAACACCACTTGCAGCGTTATCAATTTCCTTTATTTGCTCTCCACGAGCTCTAAGTTTTGATAGATTTAATGCAACACCACCGCCGATTTTTGACAGTTGCATTGCCGTATTAATTTGAAATCCTATTGAATTTAAACTATCATCCATTTCTAATAAGAAACATGACACCAATTCGCCTCTTCTACTTCTTCCAGCATTTAAGAAAGTTGGAGTAGCTGGCTGATAGTTTTGTTGAATCATCATTTTTGCTAATTTCAATGCTTTTTCAATATTGCCTCTTCCTAAATATAGTGCAACGATCGCAATTCGATCTTCATATCCTTCTAAATAATGCTTTCCATCATTAGTTTTTAATGCGTAATCTTTAAAGAATTTTGATGCGGCCATATATGATTGAAAAGTGAATCCTGCATTGTATACTAACTCATATAATTTTTCTATTTCATCAAAGGAGTAATCCATCTCAACATTATAATAGTAGTTTTCTTGAATCATATAGTTTAAGCGTTCTTTTAAAGAAGAAAACTGAATCTTTTTATCTTCAACTTCTTTTAGGAAACAAAGAAGTGCTTCTTTATCTTTTGCGAGATCAAAAAAACCATCTTTTTTAATCGTCAATTCATTATTCAGCTCAATATGTCTCAAGCTTTTCCACTCCCTCAATAAAATATTGTACATCTCGACTTGTCCCTGACAGTTCAAACTTTGATAACACTGGAACTTGATAGTCTGATGCTATTTTATCTGCACTTGCTGCAAAAGAATCTCCCCAGTTTTTATTACCACTTGCACTGACTGCTTTTAAATACTTCGAATTACTCTCCAAAAAAGTACTTACGTTTTCAGGTACGTTACCAAATCCTGTAGTATAGGTTACGAGAATATACGGTACTTCAATTTTTAGTCCATCTTTTATTTGGATTGACGGCATTCTAACTTTATTGACAAATCGCTTAACATTGCCAGTCATTGAACTGTAAACTATCACCATATTATCACCCTCGTTAATATGTAAGAATATTGAAAATACTTATATTATATACCTACATATTGTATTACCTTTTTAGAACAAACACAACATATAGGTACTGAAATTAGAAAATAAACATTTCGACAATATGTCTCGAAATAAAACAATATATGAAATTTAACAAATTATGGAGAAGAGTGCAATAAAGTGTAAAACGATTTTTTTGTCAAATGAGGTCATAACATTTTCACAAAAAAAGTACTCATTAACACCTTGCGAAATAAGAAAAAAAGCTAAAAAAACTTTTTTTTTTCGCAAACTTTTAATGAGTACACGATTAAAATAATATTATTTTGACTTTAGATTTTAACAAAAACAGTTAACTTCTTGCTTCTTCCAAGTAAGTATAAATTACATGGCCTCCATGCTGAGCGATTCCTCGAAAGTGCTTAAAATCCTCTCGATTAACAATTATTTGTCTAAATGTTAAAAAATCATCTTTTGTAACGCTAATTTCTGAAATCTCACCTTTAACTAGCTGATCAATCAAATTGATAAATTCATTTTGTTCCATATAATCACCCTTTATTATTTTGATCGTTTTTTTGATGGCTACAAGAAATAAACTTCAATCCTAACATTAACAAAGAATGTACTTAATGGAAACTAAATCGTTACATCAAGAATTTTTTCTGTAACAGCTAAATTCATATTTTTATTATTTACTAAAATTACTTCAGTTTTTCCATCTTTTAAAACTAAAAATGCTTTAGGAATTACTTCTACTCCTGTTCCAATACTCGCAAACTCGTATGATGAATGAGCTTCGCCTAGCGCTAAAATCATCTCAAAAAATGGTACTAAAATAATGTTTTCAAAAAATAAAATCGGATCACCTATTAGCGTATTACTACTAACCAAATTTTTAATTTCATTTGAAATTTCTACTTCAAACTCTTCAAACCATTCTTTCAACAAACTAACCTCCTGAAAGTGCTACAACCATTTTTGCCTTTCAAAAGGTTTTTAAACATAATTTCTTATGAAAAAAGACAAAATTGTAAAAAAATTTAAATTTTCTCTTTACCTTTAAACCGTTTTCATGCATTATAGAAGGTGTCAAGTCAAAACTTTGTTAGGAGATACGCTCATGAAAATTGCAGAAGCAGGAAATATCATTGAGTTTAAACAGGGGTTGAAAGGTAGAGTACAAAAAGTTAATAAAAATTCTGTCATTGTTGACATATCCATAATGGAAAACTTCAGAGATTTAGAAATGGAACCGCTAACAGTCGTAAACCATAAAAATTATAAAATACTAAGAACAGCCGAATAGTTTAAAAATAGTAGATTCTGCTTATATTCATATTTTAAAAGGTTCGAACTACATATATTTCGATTCTATTAAAATTTTATTAGAATTCTTTACCAAATCAGTCTCAGGTCCCGTGTATATCACGGGACTTTTTTTTATGATTACAAATGAAAATGTGATAAGTGATCTTCACGAAAAAAATCTGGTACCAATCACTCTTTAGTAAAGGAGATGGCTATTTTGTTTCTTTGTCCAATTCTTTAAACGATTTTACTTTATCATGTGGCTGTTGGTTCGACTTTCTTTCATTCCAAAATCGTTCCTTTTCTTTTTTTGATTTTGACATTTTCATACCTCCTAAAATTAATCAATTTCTTGCCATCTTATCATTTCACAAAAAATGAAAATCTATGTTAATTATTTTTAGAAGGATTGAGCATGAAAATCGTATAAAATTTTAAGTTCTTTCTCTTGAATTTTAAAACGAGCATCCTAGAGCTGAAATAAACATTCTATTTCTAATAGAAAAAACGCCATTAAAAGATTGAAAATTCGGATTATACATATTTATCACTTTATCACTATTAATAGAAAGGAAGGTAGTTAATGAACTTTTTGACTAAGTTTAGTTTAAAAAACTCTGTAGCAATATTTATTATTTCGTTTTTATTAATATTTGGAGGATTATATTCCTATTCAAAATTAAAAGTTGAAGAGCTTCCAAATATTGAATTTCCAGCAATCTCTGTTCAAGTTGTTTACCCTGGTACAGCACCAGATGATATAAATGAGCAGATTACAACAAAACTTGAAAATTCATTTAAATCAATCGAAGGAATTAAGACACTTTCAAGTTCTTCATTCGAAAGCGTTTCTGTTATTAATTTAGAATTTCCTTTTAATACGGATATGGATAAAGTTGAACAACAAGTAAATACGACTTTAAAGGACGCTGGCTTACCTGAGAATGTAACAACAAAGGCAGACCGTTTTTCGTTCGGATCATTCCCTATTTATTACATCTCTATGTTTTCAAAAGATGGTTCAAATATTGAATCAACTTTAAATGAAGAAATTGTACCAGCTTTAAATAAAATTGAAGGTGTAAACAGTGTTTCGATAGGTGGAGGAAAATCTACTTCCTTAACGATCGAAGTTGATAAGCAAAAAATTGCAAACTTAGGGCTTTCTTTAACAAGTATTAAAGATCAAATTAATGCAAAATTCCTATCCTTCCCGGCTGGAAAAATAACTGATGGCGATATTAAAATTCCAATTCGAGTCGAAGAAAAATTAGATACACTTCAAAAACTAAAGGATTTAGAATTACAACCTGCATCATTTACTTCTACCGCACCAAATCAAAATGCTCAAACTCCGAAAGTTTTATTAGGAGAAATCGCTAAAATTGAATCAGTAGACTCTAAAGATGAATTAATTCGTTATAACGAAAACGATGCTATTTCAATGGCAATAACGAAGAAACAAGATGCAAATACAGTTGAAGTAGCCGACAAAGTAATAAACGTACTAAATAAGTACAAAAATGAAATATCATATAAAGTGGGTTATAGTTCTGCTGAAGGCGTAAAGTCATCTGTTGAATCTTTAATTAAAGAAGGTTTATTAGGCGCATTATTCGCCTCATTAGCAGTATTGATTTTCTTACGTAATTTCAGAGCTACATTTATTGCTATAATATCGATCCCTTTATCATTATTAATTACATCGATTTTCTTGCTTAAATTAGATATAACGTTAAATATTATGACCCTTGGTGGTATGGCAGTTGCAGTAGGACGTGTAGTGGACGATAGTATCGTTGTAATTGAAAATATTTTCCGAAGAATGCGTAAATCAAAAGAAGGCATTTCAAATAATTTAATTTTATCTTCAACAAAAGAAATATTAAAAGCAGTTACATCTTCTACTATTACAACTATTGTAGTTTTCTTACCTTTAGGTGTTGTAGGTGGATTTACTAGTAAAATATTCCTGCCTTTTGCTTTAACAATTGTTTTTTCTTTACTTGCTTCATTATTAGTTTCGATAACAATCGTACCAATTTTAGGTCGCTATGCATTTAAAAAAGTGCCACCTGAAGAAAAAGAAGAAAAAATTCAAGTTTGGTACGGAAAAGTGATCGAAAAATCTTTAAATCGCAAATGGATTATCATTGTACTAGCAATTGTATTACTTGCAGGTTCTTTCTCTTTAGTAGGTAGACTTGGTTTCACATTTATTCCAAATGAATCTTCACGATCAATTATTGCTTCTTTAGAATTGCCATCATCAACATCATTAGAAAAAACAAATGATGTTTCATTAAAAATGGAAAAGATGTTCTTAAATATGAAGCAAGTGAAAGAAGTTTCTACTGGTGTTGGTAGCCGGGACTTTATGACTGGCCTAAAAACTGAGAATAAAGCTAGCTATTTTATTAATTTAAAACAAAGTGCAGATGTTGATCAATTTATTAAAGATACAAAAAGTAAAATGGCGAAAGTAGCAGCTTCAGAAGTTCAAGGTGCTAAAGTAGGATTGCAAGAAAACTCTTCTGGTGGTCCACCTTCAAATAATAATGTTGACATCAATTTATATTCTAATAACTTAGTTGCACTTCAAGAAAGTGCAAAAAAAGTTGAAGATTATATGAAAAAGAATGATCACCTAAAATATGTTACAAATAATTTTTCTGAAAAACAAAAACAAGTTATTGTTTCAGTTGATGAGAAAAAAGTTTCTGAAAATGGTCTCTCCGCTGGCATGATCTTAGGCTTAGTTGCAGACCAAACAAACCCAGTCAATATGGGAACATTAAAAATTGATGGTAAAGACCAAAATGTGCAATTAACTTATAATAAAGAACTCCAATCTGTAGAGGATATTAAAAATATTAGATTGCTTGGTAAATTAGGACCCATTAAATTATCAGATGTAGCCGAAGTAAAAGCAGTTGAAACATATTCTGCAATTCAAAAATTAGATGGAAAAGTATTTGCGAAAGTTTCAGCTCAAATAAAGGGAAAAGACATTGCAAAAGTAACAAATGAAGTAATCAAGGATGTAAAAAAAGATATAGACTTACCATCTGATGTAACTTTAAAAGGTGGTGGCGGTAGTGATGATACTACTCAAACATTTAAAGACTTAGGTGTTGCGATGGGAGTTGCAATCGGATTAGTCTATTTAACGATGTTAATTACTTTTGGAAAAGCTCGCATTCCATTTATTATTTTATCCGCATTAGTATTTGTACCAATCGGTTCATTTGTTGCACTATTCCTAGCAGGCGAACCGCTTTCGATTAGTGTAATGATTGGTTTACTTATGTTAATTGGGATCGTTACAACAAATGCAATCGTACTAGTCGATCGAATCGGACAAAATATTGAACAAAAAAGATTACCTCTTCGCCAAGCAATCATCGAAGGAGGTAAAACACGTCTAAGACCTATTTTAATGACCGCATTTGCCACAATAGCTGCATTACTACCTTTGGCATTAACAAAGTCTAGTGGTACACTTATTTCCAAAGGTTTAGCTATTACAGTAATTGGTGGTTTGACTTCATCGACTTTATTAACGCTAGTATTTATTCCGGTTGTATATGAACTGTTCTTTACTAAAAGAACAAAGAAGCATGCTAATTCTGAGGAAACTGCTAAAGTAGTTAATCATTAAATTTAATAAATAGTAAAAGAGAAAGGTAATAATCCTTTCTCTTTTTGCTTTCATCTTTAATTGTACTTCATCGGCATTAGAATCATTTCCTCATCTTTTCTAACCCATATAAAAAAACTCCGACTATTAAAAAGTCGGAGTAATTCCTTATAAATTTTGATCGTTAACTCCTGCTAGCCATTTTCTAACAGGTTCTAGTGTCTCCTCAATACAGCCATCATTAAATGGAGATTCAAGTTTAGCCTCTTTAACTAAGCCTAAAAATGATTTACTTCCACCTAATTGGCATAGTCCAACATAATCGGACCAAGCTGAATTTCGGTCTTCATGCATTTTATTCCAAAATTGTAATGCACAAATTTGAGCTAATGTATAGTCAATATAATAGAATGGTGATTGGTAAATATGCCCCTGTCTTTGCCATAAACCACCCTTTTCTAAATAACTATTTCCATCATTTGCTCGATGTGGTAAGTATTTTTCTTCTATGCTTTTCCAAAGTCCGTGACGTTCCTCAGGTGTTAAATCAGGATTTTCGTAGATTTCATGCTGGAATTCATCTACTGCCACACCATAACCAATAAAAGTAATTGCACTACTTAAATGTGTAAAATAATATTTTTGTGTATCTTCCTTAAAGAATTCTTCTTGCCAAGGCCATGTAAAAAATTCCATACTCATTGAATGAATCTCACACGCCTCAAAAGTTGGCCAGTTATACTCAGGTGTTTCAAATTTACGACTTTCATAAACCTGGAATGCATGACCAGCTTCATGTGTTAATACGTCAATGTCACCAGATGTTCCGTTGAAATTCGAGAAAATAAAAGGAGCTTTATAGTTTGGAATATAAGTACAATATCCCCCACCTTGTTTTCCTTCCTTAGCAACTAAGTCTAGTAAGTTTTCCTTTAACATGAAATTGAAAAATTCACTTGTTTCTTTTGATAATTCATCATACATTTTTTTACCATTCTCAATAATCCACTCAGGATTACCTTTAGGTGTTGCATTACCAGTTACAAATTCGAATTTATCGTCATAGTAATAAAGTTGATCTACGCCAATTCGGTTAGCTTGTCGTTCTCTTAATTCGGTAGCGATTGGAACAATTGTTTCAAGAACTTGCTCTCTAAACTTCTTAACATCATTTGCATCGTAATCCGTTCTCATCATACGAGCATACCCTAGTTCAATAAAGTTTGAGAAACCAAGTTTGTTTGCAATACGAGTTCGGATTTTTACTAATTTATCGTAAATCTCATCAAATTTATCTTGATTCTGCGAGAAGTATCCAAAGTATGTATCGTAAGCTGTCTTTCTAACCTCTCGATCCTTATCCTCGAAATGTGCTGAAATTTGTGCTAACGTTTTCACTTCATCATAAAACGGAAGTTTAGCAGCCGCTACTAACTTAGCGTATTCAGTCGTTAGTTTATTTTCTTCCTGTAAATCCGGAATTACTTCTTCACTTAGAATTTTCACTTCACATTCAGCTAAAGCAAATAATTGATGGCCATATTTTTCTTCAAGTTGCTCTCTAAACGGAGAACCGATTAATGCTTTATAATATTGTTGCCCATATGATTGAACAATTGGAGTATTCTCATCAAAAAACGCTTGCTCATCTTCATAAAACTTATCGTTTGTATCAACCGAATGGCGAACTGCACATAAATTTTCCATTGTTGAAAATTCATTTCTTAAATCATTGATTTCATTCATTGCTAATTCTTGTTCATAGACCGTCGAAGCATCATAAAAATTTTGTAGTGAACGTTTAAATTGTTCACCAAAGTTCTTAATACTTGGTCTAGAATACTGGTAATCTTGAAAACCCATGTTAATCCCTCCATTTTTTGTGATATTGCTATTATATAAAAAAACTTCGTGTAAAAAAACCTAAATCTAAATAAATTTCTGAAAATTTAAAAATTATCCACTTAGAACCTAACACTAAAATTTCAAATATACTAGTTTTTACTAGCATAAATAGTTGTTTATAAGCGTTAATTGATTGAAAATAAAAAAAGCTCCATTAAATGAGAGCTTTTTTAGTTAGACCCATGGTATCCAATTTTCTTCAATAAGTGAATTAAGAAATTTTTTTCTTCATTAGATAGATCACTCATTTGCTCATGTAAAAATTCTTCATGCACAGGAAATATTTCTTCCATCAGTTTATTTCCACTTTCAGTTATTTCTGCATAAATTACTCGACGATCTGCGCTACAAGGATTTCGATAAACTAGACCTTTTTTCTCAAGTTTATCTACAACATAAGTAATACTGCCGCTTGCAATTAATATTTTTTCTCCAATATGTTGCAGTGGTTGATTTCCTTTATGATACAAGAGCTCTAGCACTGCAAATTCAGTTGGGTTTAAATTAAAACTAGCAATTGATTTATTTGCAGAATCATTAATCTTTCTATGAGCTCGCGATAATACAATAAATAGCTTTAAAGAAAGCTCTATATCTTTTCTATTTGTCTCTTCCATAATATTACCCCTTCAATTCTTTTACATTGTTTATTCTATATTTTTATTTTACACTTATTAATCAATCTTAAGATTATTTCAATGAAAATGACTTATTTAATTCCGATAGCAATTTTTTTTGGTATGAAATAATTAACTCGTCCAATTCTTGACTGGCCTTTAAGGTCAAATGTTCGTTTAAACCTTTAGTTTCCGCAAAAAATACCATTTCTTCCCTTTTTAATGAAATAGATAATAATAAACGGCTGAGTTGATATTCATTCATTAGACTGATTCCCTTCTACAGGATGTTTTTTAACAAACCTTTTCATTCATAATCGAATTAATTTTTATTATTCATTCTATCTAAATTATTTAAAATAGATACAATATGAAACCTACTAAGCAAAATTACCTAGTAGGTTTATTTATTTTATGAAATAGCGCTTATTTCTATCGTTCTTACTTATAAATTAGACGACTTTTTATTAAATCCTGCTTAAAATGATTAATTTTGATTTAAGTGAAATATTCTATAGGCACTTTAATCTAAAGTTTAGTAATTGTAGCTATGTATAAATAGTAATGCTCAATTTCTTTATATACAATATACTCTAAAGAATTTTTATTTAGCAAAACCTACTACAAATGACGACTATTAAAAAATAGTATAATTTTATTATAAAATAAAAAAGCTGAAATGTAATGGAATTTATTTACCACTACTATTTCAGCTTTTTTCGCTTTTATTTAGTTGCCTGCTTTTATTTTATGACCTTGAATCATCATTAGTTTCACTTTATAACTTATTAAAAATTCAATACCTTCTAGCCACTTCTTCGTTTCTAGTGGGCTTCTCCCCCAAACAGTGATCCCGTGATTTCTAACAAGAACAGCCCCAAAATCCTGAGTTAAAAATGGAGTGTATGCACGTTTAAAAGTTTCCATGTCCTGTGCATTCTCAATGATTGGAACTTTTATTTTATTTTCGAAATAAGAACTTGTTAAGATATGAATCATTTCATTATTTTCAAGTTCTACCTGGCCCTCATCACCAAATAATTCAGAAATAACATTATTATCTACGGTATGTACATGGAGCACACAACTAGCAGATGTTTTTTCGTAAATATTTGCATGAACTAAAGTTTCAAGTGATGGCTTTAATACCGTATCAAATACTGGTTCACCAAGATTATTAACTACTATAAATTCTTCATCACAGCGTGCTCTCTTATCCTTCTCATCCGCTGTTACAAGAAATAATAATGGATCGTCTGAAATTTTCATAGACAAGTTTCCACTAGTACCATAAAACCAATCTCTTTTAGCCAAATCACATTTAATATTCGCAAGCTTTTTCCATTGTTCTAAAAATAAACTCATAATTTACACCTCCACTTATTTAGACTATCTATTTGGACACCGTTAAAAATTCAAACTATTCATACTATTTAATAAAATTATGTCATGTGTCGGTCTTCATTGTCAATAGTTCTAAGTAAATGAACAATCATCAATTTTCTACAACTTTTATCCATTTTTGATAGTAATTAATGATTTAATACTTTTTTTACATCCTGATTTGACAGTACTCCTATTTTATTACACAAATAAGTGAAAAATAAAACTTTCTTACTCATATTGTTTATCCTTTCTTTCCCTAGGGAAACTTTTTTGTATTTAGTAAATCATATGTCTTTTTTATAAAAAATGTGAAGAAAATCTACTATAAAATCTGGCAAGTTTTAGTTAGAAGAAATCACTTTAAGGCGGTAAATATTTTGGAGAAGGTACGGACTAAAATCCCCTAATAAATAAGTAATTTGATATTTGGATCGCTTCTTTTCATCATTCATTTTCTATTTCGCTTTTGAAAATTTAGTAATCTCAATATTTTATGATAAAATAAATCGATAATAATTTAGAACGAGGTATATAAATGAACATTGTTTTAGCAACATTAAATGCAAAATATATCCATACTAATTTGGGTATTCGATACATTAAAGCGTATGCTCAGCCTGAATATGATATAGAGCTTGCAGAATATACAATTAAAGACCCAAGTCTTAACATCATCACTGACTTATATAAACGTAAGCCAAAAATACTTGGTTTTAGCTGCTATATTTGGAATATCGAACAAACAATTGAAGTCATCCGTATGTATAAAAAAATTGATCCTTCCGTTATTATTTTTGTTGGCGGACCAGAAGTAAGCTATGATGTGAATTATTGGTTAGATCGCGTAAAGGAAATTGACATCATTACGATTGGTGAAGGAGAAATTACGGTTAAGAAATTAATTAAAGCTATTGAAAATGGGAATGATTTCACTTCCATCAATGGCATTGGTTATCGAGATGAAGGAAAAAATATCATTAAACCACAAACCGAAAAATTAGATTTAACAACTATTCCTTCCCCATATCGATTTAAAGAAGATTTACCATTTCTAAGTAAAAGAATTCAATATATCGAAACAAGCCGAGGTTGCCCATTTAATTGCCAGTTTTGTTTATCTTCAATTGAGGTTGGGGTCCGATATTTTAATCGAGAGGTAATCAAAGATGATATTCGTTATCTTATGGCAAATGGAGCGAAGGTGTTTAAATTCGTAGACAGAACGTTTAATATAAGTCGTAGTTATGCAATGGATATGTTCCAATTTTTAATTGACGAACATGTGGAAGGAACGGTATTCCAGTTTGAAATTACTGGTGATATAATGCGACCAGAAGTCATCGAATTTTTAAATCAAAATGCTCCTAAAGGCTTATTCCGATTTGAAATAGGTGTTCAATCTACAAATGATGCTACAAACGAACTAGTTATGAGAAGACAAAACTTTGAAAAGCTTTGCAGAACTGTCACACTTGTACGAGATGGCGAAAAAATAGATCAACATTTAGATTTAATTGCTGGTTTACCTGAAGAGGATTACAATTCATTCCGTCAAACATTCAATGACGTTTTTGCATTAAGGCCGGAAGAGCTACAACTAGGATTCTTAAAAATGCTAAGAGGCACTGGCGTACGATTAAGAGCGCATGAACATGATTATGTGTATATGGATTATGCTCCGTATGAAATATTAAGTAATAATGTATTACCCTTTGACGATATTGTAAAAATTAAGCAAGTTGAAGACGTACTTGAAAAATATTGGAATGACCATCGAACAAATAGTACGATTGAATATTTAATTAAAAATGAGTTTGAAAGTCCATTTGATTTCTTCCAATTATTTGGTTCATATTGGGAAGAAAGAGGTTGGTCAAGAATCGGACACCAGCTTGAAGATTTATTTAAGCGTCTAAATGAATTTTTAACTCACTATCAAATTAAAAACGAGACAATCGTTAAAGATATTATGAAAATTGATTATTATTTAAATCATAAATATAAACCGCGTAAACCTTGGTGGGACGAAGTAACAAGCCATGATTTTGCGAAGGATATTTATAAGCGAATTATCGAAAATCCTGAATATTTAGGTTCGGATTTTATTTCACTTAATTTAAATGAAAAAGAAATTTATAAGCATACAATGATTGAGTCACTTTCATTTGATATCGAACATTTCTTATTAACTGGAGAATATAGAACTGGTAATTATGCGATGCTAGTTTATTTCTCTCCTAAAACATTATCGCCTTCATTTTTTACAATTGAAGCATAAGTAAAAGAGGACAATATTCATTTTGGATATTGTCCTTTTTGTATTGATTTTACTATTTAGCAAATAATAATTTGTAAGTAGAGGTGATATATAATGAAGAGAAAAAATGAGAAAACTGAAATCGATTCACCGGTAATGAATGATACTTTACCCCATATTTCAAGTTTTCCTTCTTTTAAAGGTACAGACATTAAAATGGAAGAACCTTTTGTAAATTCAAAGGGTGTAGTAATTGGAGACAGTAAGTATAGCTCTCCTAACTCTCCATTAAATAATTGGTCTGAAGATGTTGATCCATCAGTTATGGCAGGTGACGAATGGGTACATCCAACTAATGATATTGGTTGGGCAAGTGCAGAAAACACTGACCTATTAGAATCAAAAAAGAGAGAACAACCTGCAAAACAATTTATGCATCCACAGCATGAAACGACGGACTGATGAAGTGCAAGATTTAGGGGATAGGAAGAAAGTATCATTTCTCCTATCCCCTATTTTATCTTTAAAATAGTCCGATATTAATTTCGCCCTTTTTTTGAACTAGTAGCATATGTAATTGTGCTCTGTGATGAGTGAAGTGAACTAAAATCTCTAATAACCATTCAAATTTTGAATATTGAAGACCCCAATATGAAGTAGTTTTTTCAACTAAATCTTTTTCTTTCATTTTAAAGTAGAATTCCTTTAAGTCTTGAAAATTATTTTGTAATAAACTTTTCATTTCAACTAGTGATTTACATTCAACCCCGGTATAGTATTTAACCATCATTTCTTGACTAACTCCGCTCATAATTACCATATCAGCACCAATAAGTTCACATAGATGCTGGACTAACTCCCCGATCGATTTCTTGTCCTCAACAGGTCGGAAATTTAAATCTTCCTCATTAATTAATTCAATCATTTCTAAAACACTCTTTACACATAAACTCAATTGATGAATCACATTTTCAATATACATAAGTTGGGCTGGACAAGAATGGCGGAATAGTTTTAGATCAATCCCTCAATTAATTACCAACCTTCTCCCTTTTCCTCCTTTCCTGCTTAACCTCTACCTTTTTTTATCCGTCATATAACCCTTTCCTACTGAATAGACTTGTACCATATAGGAGGGATATTAATGAGAACATTGGCTTGGCATGAAACCTTAGAATTACATGAAATTGTTGCTACAACTACTTACTACTTATATAAGCTTAAAACAAATATAAAAAATATAACAGATTCTGGATTAAAAGAATTATATAAAACTTCTATTACATTGTTTGAAAATAACTTACGGGAATTACTTAAATTTATGAGCAATATTACGATTGGGGAAAGAGATGCAGCAAGCGATAAATTAGCAAGTGAAATGAGTGCAGAAGATTTATTATCAGCAACAAAAGTATTAACAAAAATGTATGCGCATGCGCTTACAGAAACAGCTACTCCTGATTTAAATAATTTATTTATTAAGCATCTTGTATCGGTGAACAATTTGCATACTCAAATTTTTAGCTATTTATCAAAGCAAGGTCAATATTCCGTATTTAATATTAATAAGTTAATCGAAAACGATGCTAAAAAAGCTATGGATGTCATAAATATGCCGTATTAAAAAATGGACGTAATAGAACGTCCATTTTTTAATCTTTGTTAAAGTTTTTATTAGATAAGTCAGTGACCTTTTCAGCTGCTATGTTGTGATATCTTTTCGTATTTTCAACTAATTTTATCAAATTAAGATAAGTTTGCTTAGCCCCTAATACAAGTAATGGAACCCCAATAAAATCGATATGTAAAAATCTTGATGTAAAACCACCTAAAGTCATAGCTAAAGGGACTGTTGGTGATGTACTTGATAAAATAATTTTATCTTCTTCATTTAATAAAATTTTTCCTAAACCTTCGATTGCTGTCGGCACATTCTTAGTATATCTTTTTGCTACTGTATACACTTGGTCCCCATTTTCATCTTCACCGTGATAAAATAGTTTTCCACCATCTTTAGGTTTTAGCTTATTAAATAAGTAGGTATTCTTTACTTCCTCCGTTGTCGGCTGGCGATCAAGTGGTAATTGCTTTAAATGATACGCAGCAGCCAAAGGTGAAGAATGTGTACCTCCAAAACAGTAATAAATATAATATTTCATTTATCTCATCCTCAAATTTTTATATTAATACGTATGTAAATGTAATTGTTTTGAATCCCATTCTGCAAAGCATACTTGTTTAAGTGATAAATTTGACTCAGAAAGTTTTTTATGAACCCACTTTTCATCTTTTTTCAACGAGTTAAGAGCTCTTTTAATTATTTTCCCATCACTAATTACGACCACCGGTAAAAATTCTTTTTCCATTTGAATTTTTAAATCTTGTTTCGTAGGCGTGTCGAAATTTGATTTCTTCAATACACTAATCGTACCGTCATTTTCTAAAATAGCATACGCAACTTCGCTTACTGCAAAAGTATCCTTTGCTCTTAGCAATTGCATCAATTGGTCAGTGTCCAAACGATTTCTCTTCAATTCTTTCCATTGAATTGCTCCGTGTTTAATTACAACTGAAGCATCACCTTCTAAGAACTTTCTTGCCCACATTGACTTTTGTGTCAAGACCTCAGTAACAAATATTAAAGCACCCCAAACAAAAATACTAAAAAGAATTTTTGGAAGATTTGCTTCTTTATCATATATTCCATCCCCAAGTATATTTCCTAACACTAGTGATGAAATCAAGTCAAATGGCGTTATTTGTGTAATTTGTGTTTTCCCATTAATTTTAACGACAATAAAAAGAGCTATATAACCTAAAAACAACTCTGTAAACATTTCATGATAACTCATGTAATACACTCCTATACTTTTATTACCTATTAAATTTTCTTACTACTTTACTCTTTTTATACATAAAATTGGTAATTGATTAACATTCTAATTAAAATTTAATGATCCATATAAATAGATGCGTCTGGATGAGAGCCGACAGTAACTAGATCTTTTAATATTTTAGCTAATATATAACTATAAACCGTTCCATTGCCACCATAGGCCATTAAAAAAAGGCAATTAGGATATTCATCGTATTGTCTAATCATTGGTAAGCCGGAATGTGTGCCTCCAAATGTACCAGTCCAATAATATTCTGCTTTAGCTTCTTTATATTGAGGAAATAACTCTATTAAATTTTTTATAAGCTGTTCTTTTTTATGGAATAACATAGATTCACGTTTTTCTGGTATTATTGTAGGTTCGTCAAGTCCTCCGACAATTATTCTTCCATCAACTGTAGTCCGGAGATATAAATATGGTCTTGCCGTCTCCCAAATTAAACAATTTTCATACCATGCATTGTTTTTCTCAACTAGAGGTTGTGTTGCAATCGCAAATGTTGAAGTTAAAATTGCATTTTTCTCACTTTTTACCTCCATCGATTCATAGCCTCCAGCAAAAATAACTTTTTTTGCTCGAACCGTATGTTTATTCTTAGTAAAAAGTTGTACCCCTTCATCTGTACCGATGATCCGAGTTACCTCTGTATCCGAAAACACCTTCAATCCTCGTTTCATAGCATATAAAAGTAAGCCGTGTGCGAATTTATATGGATTTACTTCTGCGTCATCCCTTGTGAATAGTGCAACTTCCTTTGTAAAATTAAATTTTTCTTCAATTTGCGATTTTGTATATCGTTCAACATTAAAAACATTTTCTTTTAATGTTTTATATTCCAAATCAATCATTTCTTTACCATCTAAATTACTAGCATAATATAAACTTTTTCTTTTTATAAAATCAGGATTAATATCAATTGTTTTTGACATTTCTTCAAGACCTTTAATTGCCTCTACACATAATTGATAATGACGGACAGCTTTTTCTTTTCCATATGAATTAATAAACGACTTTAAAGTTTTGTCATTTGAATATTGTAAGAGCCCCGTATTTGCACTAGTACTTCCCTGTACTACTTTTTTTCGTTTATCTAATAAAACGACTTTAGCTCCTGTTTGACTTAAGAAATATGCACATAAACTCCCTGATTCACCGCCTCCAACTATTACAAAATCACATTCTAGATCCTCATCGAGTGGCTTTATATTTTCTAGTTCAGGATGTAAATCAGTGTAAGTCGTGGGCCAATACAAAATCCCGCTAATACTTTTCACGTTTATTCTCCTTTCTTCAGATCATATTTAAGGTAGTTTTTGTCAGTTGAATAAAAAAAATCCCACTTTTATAAAAGTGAGATTTTTTAACATAATATAATATGAATGGTTTTCTAGAAATTTACTGAAATTATGATCTTTCAGCTAACCATTTACCAATTGTCGGATATGTCGTTTTTAATGAAACAGGTCCATACATGATTGATACATGGCCCGATGGAATCGAAACATACTGCTTATCTACGCTAGAAATATGCTCATTTAAAGCTTCAACCTGGCAAGGCATCGCAATATGGTCTTTCGTAGCAGATATATTTAAAACATTAGCTTTAATGTTAGATACATCTACTTTTCTTCCTCTAATTTCTAAGTCACCGCTTAATAACTTATTTTGTTGGTAAAACTCTCTAATCCATTGGCGATATGCTTCACCTGGGAATGGAATACCATCTGTAACCCATTTTTGCATTAACTGCCATGATTTAATAAATTTTGTATTATCAGAGCGATCCAATAATGTTACATAAGGCCCAACAAAATTTGTAACTGGTTTTAACATTTTGTTACCAAAATCGATCATTTCAGGAGGTATATTCCCTAATGTATCAACAGCTTTATCAAGTGCAAAGTATTTCTCATTTAAAAATGCACCATATAATCCTGTATCTGAAAAATCGAATGGACTAGTTACAAAAATTAAGTTTTTAATTGGTGCATTTTCATAAAGTGATGCGTAAATACTTGTTAAAGTACCCCCCATACAATACCCTAACATCGATAATTCTTTTGCACCTGAAAAACGAAGTACCTTATTTACCGCTTTTGCAATATAGTCGTGAATAATATCGTCAAATTTCAAATGACGATCTTCATGAGCAAAAGTACCCCAATCTAATAAATAAACATCAAATCCTTCATTAACAAGATACTCAACAAAAGAGTTCCCCTTTGTTAAATCAAGAATATACGGTTTATTAATTAGAGCGTAGATAAGAAGGATTGGAGTCTTTTTTACCTTTTTTGTAGTTGGAATATAATGATATAATTTACTTTTATTTTTCGTCCAAATCACTTCTTTAGGAGATTGACCTACTAAAGGTTCTCCCTCTTTTATAAGAATATCTGCAGTTTTCTTCAATCTTTTGTATGATTCTTTTAATCCGCTAGGAAGCGATTTCGTAGCTTCTTCTAACAATTGTGAATTAAACACACATTTCCCCCCTTTTGATCTTAAAAAAGGTAATCTATAAGTTAGACTTAAACGTAAAGTCCGCCATTTACATTAATCTGTTGACCAGTAATGTACTCTCCACCTTCACATAAGTAAATAACAGCTTTTGCAATCTCTTCTACAGTACCAAATCTTCTCTTTGGTATTCTTGATTTAATTTGCTCTTTTACATTTTCTGGAATTTCGTTCACCATGTCAGTTTCAATAAATCCTGGACATACAGAATTTACTGTAACGTTTGTTTTAGCTAATTCAAGTGCTAATGATTTAGTAAATCCAATCATACCAGCTTTTGCAGCAGAATAGTTTGTTTGGCCGAATCCGCCTGCCTGACCAATAACTGATGAAATATTAACGACACGAGCGTTATCAGATTCAAGTAAGTATGGTAAAGCAGAATTACAAGTGTTATAAACACTGCTTAAATTTACATCAATAACCTCATGCCAATCTTCTGCACTTAGTTTTTTGAAACTACGGTCTCTAGTAATACCAGCATTATTAACAATAATGTCTAAACGTCCAAAATGCTCAACCGTACGATCAATTAATGCTTTCGCTTGATCTAATTCAGCAACATTAGCTTGCACTGCTAACGCTTCATAACCATTTTCAAAAAGTTCATCTACAACTGCTTTTGCGTGTGCTTCACTATTATTATAATTGATTACAACTTTTGCGCCTTTTTCTGCTAAAGCAAATGCTATACCTTTTCCTATCCCTTTTGCTCCACCTGTTACGATCGCTACACGATTTACTAAATCCATTATCATTTCTCCTTTTTTAACTAATTATTGTTTTGTTGGTTGTTTAGTCGTTAATTGTTGTAAAAGTTGTTCAATGTTAGCCATTGAAGATTTTAGTTGTTCAATACTTTCCATTGAAGACTTTAATTCACTAACTTGTTGATGAATTGATTTGGTTTCAGCTTTCAATTTTGTAAGATCTCGTTTAACTGTCACAATGTCTAACTCTTTTTTCAATGCTGCTACATCTAACTCGGGTTGGGAATCTAAATATAATTGATCTTCTAATGTATCTACTTTCGATTCTAAATTAATCACTAAGCTAGCTACATTTGCGATATCTTCTTTAGAAGCAATATTTGAAGCCTCTAAGAAGGTTTTTGATTGATCATTCAACATCTTTTTACAGAATAGATTAAAATCTATTACAGAACCCATCCACTCGGAAAATTCTTCTTTCTGAACATATTCGTTCATCATTTTTCCAAAGTATTTTTCATTTACATCATACATTTGCTTCCACATTTTCAATGGATCTGAATAATTTTGCTCTGACATGTTAATCCCCCTCACTACTTTTAAGTATAGAAAACAAGCTAACGACAAAACAATCCAATGTTTTCGCGATATTTCTACATCTTCTGTCGAAATTTGTTTTTTAATATTCATTATATTTAAAATACATTGACAATAAATTTAACTAAGTGTAAATTACACCTAAGGGATGATGATTCCATTACTACGATATAGGGGGGAACATAACTTTATGACAACAAATGAAAAGGAAACAAGTAAAAAAAATAAACACGAAACCTCTGAATCGATTACATTGCCTAAAAACTTCTTAGTTCCCTTTCTACTTCTTAGCCTTAAGCAATGGAATATGCATGGCTATAAATTAATGCAAGTATTATTTGATTTAGGTTTTACTACGCTTGATTCAAGTAATGTTTATCGAATTCTAAGACAACTTGAAAAAGAAAGTTATATTAAATCTAGTTGGGAATATGGAATGGAAGGTCCGGCAAAGCGAATTTACTCAATTACAGATGCCGGAGAGGAATATCTAAAAACTTGTCATAATTCATTTACTCAATATAATCAGATGCTCCAAACATTTTTTTCGATTTACACAAATTCATTCTTTCCTTTTAGCAACTCTGATCAAAGTTTTAAAGATGATTGAAATTGCAGCAATGCATTCAATAATAAATTTTTTTGGAGGAAACACTAATGACTGAAAAAACAATCGAATTACAAACTGAACTTGCAGCTGAGAATTTTCAAAAAATGCTTCAATATTTGTTAGACAATCAATTACAAATTCAACAATGGACAGAGTCTTTATTTCAAGAACAAGCAAAACAATGGAAAACGTTAAACGAGCAAGTTCAAGTACAACAACAAGAGTCTTACGAGCAGTTCCAAGAAATGATTAAGTTATTAAACGAAATTAAGCCTACAATTAATCAAGAAACTTATGAAAAGACTTGGAAAAAATTAGTTGATCAGTTTGCTCCATTTCAATCTTTATGGACAAATATGAATCAAAACCCATATCAACCATTTTTTCAAGCTATGAGTACATTTTCAAATCAACAACAACAATTTTTTCAACAATTTTTTAAACAACCATTAAATAGCACACCTTACTCTGCTTGGACGAACATGTACCAACAGTTCCAAAAAACACAAGAAGATTGGTTTAAAAACTTACAAGAATTCTCATTCACTAAACTATAATCAATATAGTTAAACAATTTTCTTGATTAGCTAGACATTTCATCAAGGAGAGGATGAAACAAAATGAATGTTTTCGAAAGTGCAAGACATGTACAGGAAGTTCATTTTGACTCCATTTCAGTTGGTGACGAAGCTACTCTTGAAGTTAAAATTACTGCAGAGTTAATTGAACAATTTGCTGCAATTTCAACAGATGTAAATCCAATTCACTTATTAGATGATTTTGCAAAAGAAAGCATCTTTAAAGAAAGAATTGCACATGGCATGTTGATTTGCAGCTTTATTTCCTCAGTACTAGGTACAAAACTACCCGGCAAAAACACCATCTACCTATCTCAAGAAGTATTCTTCAAAGCACCAGTAAAAATTAATGACACAATTAAAGTAATCGTCAGTGTTGTACGTAAAAGAGATGATAAAAAATTATTAACGCTCCAAACGAATGTTTATAATCAAGAAAATGTACTCGTTGTTGAAGGCTCAGCGTTGGTTAAAAAGTTAACATAACCCTAATATGACTGTATTTACCAAGCATGAGAAAACCCTAAATGTAAAAAATAGAGTTGTAAGCTATTACTTACAGAAAGGGAGATCATCATGACAAGAACAAATAAACTATTAGTTCCAGGTGTAGAACAAGCACTTGATCAATTTAAATATGAAATCGCTAACGAATTCGGTGTAACTTTAGGATCCGATACAACTGCACGTTCAAACGGATCAGTTGGTGGCGAAATCACTAAACGTTTAATTGCTCAAGCGCAAAGTCATTTAAAGGGTCAATAATTAAAGAAAAACAAACTATATAAAATGGCTTAATATAGGGGAGATTTGATTCTTCCCTTTTTATTTTTAATTTTTTTGGAAGAAAATAGAAATTTTTATCTTAACTAGTTGTATAGACAAGTTAAAGCTTTTAAGTTATTATTGAAAGCGTAATCATTATAAAAATTTTCGGAGGGAAAATAATATGCTTAGTTTCTTACAACGTATTGGTAAAGCATTAATGTTACCAATCGCTGTCCTTCCTGCTGCAGGACTTTTACTGCGCTTTGGACAACCCGATCTACTAGACATACCGTTTATGGCGGCTGCTGGTAATGCGATTTTCTCTAATCTTCCATTAATCTTTGCAATCGGTGTTGCAATCGGTATTTCAAAGGATGGAAATGGAGCCGCCGGTCTTGCAGGTGCAATCGGTTACTTTGTATTAACTGCAGGAACAACAACGATAAATAAAGATATTAATATGGCTGCCCTTGGTGGTATTATTACAGGGGTTGTAGCTGGTCTTCTTTACAACCGTTTCAGTGGTATTAAATTACCTGAATGGTTAGGATTCTTTAGTGGACGACGATTCGTTCCAATTATAACGTCAGCTACTATGCTTGTATTAGCAGGAATATTTGGTTATGTATGGCCAGCTATTCAAGATGCAATTAACTCTGTTGGTAACTGGATCATTGATATCGGTCCAATCGGAGCTGCAGTATTCGGTTTCTTAAACCGTATTTTAATCCCACTTGGATTACATCACGTATTAAATACAATTTTCTGGTTCAACTTAGGTGACTTTACTGATGCTGCTGGTAAATTAGTTCACGGTGACTTAAACAGATTCTTCGCTGGTGACAAATCTGCTGGTGCATTCATGACTGGTTTTTTCCCTATTATGATGTTTGGTCTTCCAGCTGCTGCATTTGCAATGATCGCTGCTGCAAAACCAGAAAGACGTAAAACTGTTGCAGGTATGTTTATTGGTCTTGCTTTAACATCTTTCTTAACAGGTATTACTGAACCAATCGAATTTGCATTCATGTTCATTGCTCCAGTACTATATACGTTCCATGCAATCTTAACTGGATTATCAATGGGGCTAGTAAATGCTTTAGGAATTAAAGATGGCTTTACATTCTCAGCTGGTTTCATGGACTACATTCTGAACTATAATATTGCAACTAAACCTATTCTGTTACTCCTAATCGGTTTAATCTTTGGTGTAATTTACTTTGTAGTGTTCTACTTCGCAATTAAGAAATTTAACATTAAAACACCAGGTCGTGAAGACGAAGAAGTTGAAACTGATGAAGTAACAACTGAAATTGGTGATTCTTTATACCTACAAGCTCTAGGTGGAAAAGAAAACTTAACAAATATTGATAACTGTACAACTCGTTTACGCTTACAAGTAAAAGATGCTTCTAAAGTAAATGAAGCTCTTCTTAAAAAAGCAGGTGCTCGTGGAGTTATTAAATTAGACGATAAAAACGTACAAGTAGTTGTAGGTACAAACGTAGAGTTTGTTGCTGAAGACTTGAAAAAACAAGTTAAATAATCGATTTTAAAAGCTTGTCCATTGGGCAAGCTTTTTTTTGCTTATTTTGTTGATTAAGGGATTTATGAGCTGGTGAATAAGGATTATATACTAGATATTTCCTCATAAGCGGTTCATGAGGAACTAAATCCGCCTAAATCATCAATTATACTTCTACATAAGCGGTTCATGAGGCACTAATTAAGCTAAATCATGAATTATACTTCCTCATAAGGGCTTCATGAGGAACTAGATAAGCTAATTCTTGAATCTTACTTCCTCATAAGCGGTTCTTGAGGAACTAAATTACCTAAATCATGAATCTTACTTCCTCATAAGCGGTTCATGAGGAACTAAATAAGCTAATTCTTGAATCTTACTTCCTCATAAGCAGTTCATGAGGCACTAAATTACCTAAATCATCAATTATACTTCCTCATAAGCAGTTCATGAGGCACTAAATAAGCTAAATCATCAATTATACTTCCTCATAAGGGCTTCATGAGGAACTAGATAAGCTAAAACTTGAATCTTACTTCCTCATAAGCGGTTCATGAGGCACTAAATAAGCTAAAACTTGAATCATACATCCTCATAAAAGGTTCATGAGGAACTAGATAGGCTAAAACTTGAGTTTTACCTACCATAAATAGTGAAAAAAGATCAAAATTCCTTTATTATATTGAAGCGAACTTTACATTAAATGCATATTTCTTTAATAAAATAAACAAAGGGATTTAATTTACATAAAGTAGGTGGCTAAAATGGAAAGAACATACTTTATTACTGGATTTCCTGGATTTATTTCGAAGCATTTACTCCTCAAAATTCTTGATAATGAAATGTCTTTTCAAAAAATTTATTTACTCGTTCTTCCTAATACTGAAAAACAATGCCGAGACTTCTTATTTACATTAGATCAAAAGTATCCATATTACGCTCTTTTAAAAATAGAACTATTAAGTGGTGATATCACAAAGAAAAACTTTGGGCTCAGCCTAAAAAACCTTAATGTACTTTTTAATGATCTAACGGACTTATTCCATTTGGCTGCAATTTACGACCTTGCAGTCCCTAAAAAGATTGCATATGAAGTAAATGTGAAAGGAACAATAAACGTAAATGAATTTGCTCTTAAACTGAAATCTTTGAAGCGATACACCTATTTTAGTACTAGCTATGTCTCGGGAACTCGTGAAGGAAAAATTTATGAACATGAGTTAGAAATGGGACAAACATTTAAAAACTTTTATGAAGAAACGAAGTATTATGCTGAAAGAGAAGTTGAGAAACTAAAAACACAACTTCCAATCACCATAATCAGACCAGGAATTGTAGTTGGTCACTCAGAAACTGGTGAGACAAGTAAATTTGATGGACCATATTTCATTTTAAATTTCTTCACAAAACTTCGCTATTTACCTATACCTCAAATAGGTAAAGACAATGCTTATTGCAATTTCATTCCCATTGATTATTTAATTAATGCTGTTTACTATTTGAGTCATGCAGAAATCGGAGTTAACAAAACTTATCAAATTACAGATCCCTCTCCCTACCTTGTACAAGATGTTTATAAAGATTTTCTTTCCTATTATTTAAACAAAACTACCGTGGGCAATATTCCAATTAAATTTATTAGTCCTCTCCTATCAATTCCATTCATTAGACGATTACTTAAAGTTGAAAAAGAAGTTTTATCTTATTTTAATTGTAAATCCGAGTATGATTGTATGAATACCTTAACTGATCTACAAAATACAAGTATTAAATGTCCGGACTTTAAAGATATACTTCCTGTTATTACACATTATTATAAAGTGCATAAGACAGTGATAGAGAAGCATGTATTATTTAAGTAAACCGGGTTATACAATTTCGCTTCTATATATATATATGAAGGAAAAGTTTAAGGACACTAATTTAATTAGTGTCCTTTTTTTAATAAATAGCTCTATGTAATTATAGTGTTTTGTTTCTTTCCTTCTATTATTAATGATTTATTTCATATTCCATTTTAAAAACGCCAAGTATGTGCAATAAACTTCTTTATATGGTCTAATCCATTTTCTTTCCTAAATCGTAGCTTATAATCTAGAGATATTTGTTGAAATTGTTGTTGTTTACATTCTTTTAATCATTCCTCAAAGGGTCTTGCCAATATAAAACCGTTTGGAACTGGCCCAGTATCATCAATAAATAATTTCAAATTATTCACCCTCTATACGTTCGTTACAGAATGATTACAATCGTAACTGGATAACAACAAAACTGGATTTTTCTTCCTGTATTATAACGAGGAAATATGACGTTTTCTTAACTTCAAACTTTTTTAATGGAAATTTTAAGCAAAAATTTATGATACTCATTTAATATTATTCTAGTAAAATAGTTGTCATAACAACGATTTAATTTGTTTCTGTACTAAAACGGTACTACCAAAAAAATCCTCAAATTTGGCTCCCCATTATTTCCCATAATTATGTCATGCGTTTTCATGCTAAAGTATTACTTGTACAGCGAGACAATAACCAAACAAATGGAGGAATAAGACATGAAAAAAGTAATCTCATTATCAACATTGGCTGCTACTCTACTAGTGGGTGCTCCTGTAACTGCAGTACACGCGGATACAATTAATAAGGATACAAAAGCATATACTCAAAAAGTTGATTTAAATAATGTATTATTTAGCTACTTTAATCTACCAAGCTTAAACACTACTAACGGTAAAGTAGATTTAACTAAATTTGGTATTGATATGACGAAGCTTCAAGATGCAATTAAACAACAATTAGAAGCTCAATTAAAAGGTAATGGTTCAAATACACCTACTACAAAACCAACAGTACCAACAACGCCAGCTAAACCTGAAACACCATCAAATTCAGCATCATTATCAGCTTATGAATCAAAAGTAGTTGATTTAACAAATGCTGAACGTACTAAAGCTGGTTTAAAACCATTTACTGTTAATGCAACATTATCTAAAACAGCACGTTTAAAATCACAAGATATGACTGACAAGAATTACTTTGATCACACTTCACCGACTTATGGATCACCATTTGATATGATGAAACAATTCGGAATCACTTATAGCTATGCAGCAGAAAACATTGCTAAAGGTCAAAAAACACCTGAAGAAGTAGTTACTGCTTGGATGAACAGTGCTGGTCACCGTGCAAATATCTTAAATCCTAACTTAACTCAAATTGGTGTTGGTTATGATTCAAGATCAAATGCTTGGACTCAACAATTTATCGGTAAATAATAAATAAAATTGTATAAAGCTGTATTATAAGTAGTCCGTTTTTGCGGACTACTTTTTTATTATATGAAAATAATTTTGATGTATTCAAACATTATTTGATTGATCCTCGTACTAACCTTCTTCGCAAACTTTTCATCAAGGAAGAATCAATCTCTTCAATTGCAGAGTTATTTTTTCGAACCCCAGAACCGAAATGTATTTCTTCTACATTCGTAAATTCAATGAAGTCTGAAACATTTTCAATAGATAATCCGCTTCCTGCTAAAATTTTTAGATTCGATTTATTTGTCAGTTCGATCATATTTTTTATTGTTTCTTTTCCATCAATTGCACTAACAACACCGCCTGATGTTAATACATGCGTAATCTCAGGATATTGTTTTAATGTATCGATAGATGATAACAGATCATTTGATTCATCTATTGCTCTATGAAATGTAAAGTTCATTTCTTTTACTCGAGCTGTTACTTTTTTTAAAAGATCTTCATCAATTGTATTCTCTTTAGTCAAGGCTCCAAAAACGATACCAGCTGCTCCGAGCTCATTACATACATCAATATCGCTTAAGATTACTTCTTGATCATATTGATCATATAAAAATGAACGACTATGTGGTCGAATCATGACATGCACTGGAATAGAGACACTTTTAACAACCTGTTTAATTGTCGCATAACTTGGTGTCAATCCTCCCTCTTTTATTCCAGTAACTAATTCAATGCGATTTGCCCCAAAGCTTTCTGCATCTAATGCATCTTTTACGTTTGTGGCAATGACTTCTAATAACATTTCATTCATCTCACTTTTCATTAAGTAGTTGTTTTATGTCCGACGGGAATGGGATATCAATCGATATATTTTCTTTCGTAAAAGGATGTGTAAATTGTACATTGCTAGCGTGTAATCCTTGACGTTTCAATAATTTTTGTTTCCCACCATACACTAGATCTCCAATTAATGGATGACCTAAAAAACTTAAATGAACTCGGATTTGATGTGTTCGACCAGTATCTAACTGACATTCTAATATCGTTATATTCAAATTTGATATATATCTTATTTTTTTATAATGTGTAATTGCTTTATCGCCTTTTGGTGAAACCCTTCTTCTGGTAGGATGATGTCGATCCCTTCCAATCGCTTCATTTATTGTACCTTTAGGTAATTTTACATTCCCTTCAACTATAGCAGTATAGGTACGTTTTATTTTACGTTGACTTAACATCGAATCTAGAATTGAACTACTTAAAGCATGTTTAGCAAATACGACTCCACCGGTAGTGTCTTTATCGAGGCGGTGTATATGGCGTACTTTTGTTTTTAATCCATTTTCTTGAAAATGAAATGCTACCCCATTTGCTAATGTATTTAACTGTCCTTTTTCATTTGGATGTGTATCGACTCCATACGGTTTATTAACAATAAGTAAATGTTCATCTTCGTAGCAGACCTCAATAGATTGTTCTATTGGAATTACACCATATTCCTCTTCTATGTACAATTGCATTTCAACTTGGTCACCACTCAAAAGGATTGTATTCCAAGGTTTAACTTCTCCGTTAATCCTACAACCTTTTGCCATCCTTAATTCATGTAGCAACTTCTTTGGAAACTGCCACACATTTTTTAAATATGACTCCACTGTTTGATTTTTATATTCAACACCTATTATTACCTTAAACCATGGATTCTGTTGCTTTAACTCCATCATTAATCACCACTTTCAATATGACTATTATATCAAAATATAATTAGTCAAAAAAGAAGCACCTGTTTAGGTGCTCCCAGATTGTTGACAAACGCTCGCTTTCTNNAACTCCGCTCCTCACCAGGCTTCACGCCTCGAAAGACAAACGCTTGCAATCAGTCTGAAACTCAAGTTTTTAGTTAATGAATTAACATCCTTTGAAAGCATTCAGATAAACTTCTTCTAATTCTTTTACTAGAGGTAGTTTTGGATTTGCAGTAGTACATTGATCTTCGAAAGCACGATCAGCTAAATATGAAACTTTTTCTAAAAATTCTTTTTCAGTAACACCTTGTGCTTCGATGCTCATACTAATATTTAAATCCTTAGATAACTTAATAACTGCTGCAATTAAACTTTCAACGCCTTCTTCAGTAGTTGATGCTGGAAGTCCTAGGAAACGAGCAATTTCAGCATATCGTTCATCTGCAATGAAATGCTTATATTTAGGGAATGCTGTAAATTTAGTTGGTTTTTTTGCATTATATCTTATTACGTGCGGCATTAAGATTGCATTTGCTCTGCCATGAGGGATATGGAATTCCGCTCCAATTTTATGCGCTAAACTGTGGTTAATTCCTAAGAACGCATTTGCAAATGCCATACCTGCGATAGCTGATGCATTATGCATTTTTTCACGAGCTTCAAAATCGTTTCCATTTTCATATGCTTTAGGCAAGTATTTAAATACTAATTTTATAGCTTGTAAAGCTAATCCATCTGTATAATCATTTGCTAATACACTTACATAAGCCTCAATTGCATGTGTTAATACATCCATACCTGTATCCGCTGTAATGCTTTTAGGAACAGTTGATACGAATTGAGCGTCAATAATTGCAACATCAGGCGTTAATTCATAATCAGCTAAAGGATATTTAATATTATTAGCTTTATCAGTAATTACGGCAAAAGGTGTAACCTCAGAACCCGTACCAGAAGTAGTAGGTATTGCGACAAACTGAGCTTTACGACCTAATTTAGGGTATTTATAAGCTCTTTTTCGAATATCTAAGAATTTTTGTTTCGGTCCGTCTAAAGTAGTTTCCGGGTATTCAAAGAACATCCACATACCCTTGGCTGCGTCCATAGCTGATCCACCGCCAAAAGCGATAATTGTATCCGGTTCAAATGATAACATTCTATCTGCACCCTTCATTACAGTAACATCTGAAGGATCTGGTTCTACATCTGAAAAGATTTCAATCTGAATATTCTCTTGTCTTTTCTCCAAATAATATTTAATTACGTCAACATAACCTAATTTAACCATTGCTTCGTCTGTTACAATAAATGCTTTTTTAATATTAGGCATTTTTTCTAGATATTGAGTTGAATATTTTTCAAAATAAATTTTCGGTGGCAGTTTAACCCATTGCATATTCATATTTCTTCTTCCTAATTTTTTAATATTTAATAGGTGAACAGTTGTTACGTTTGTTGATACAGAGTTTTTACCGTGTGAACCACAGCCTAATGTAAGCGAAGGAATAAATGCGTTATATAAATCCCCAATTCCACCATGTGCTGAAGGAGCATTTGCAATAACACGACAAGCTTTCATTCTTAGACCAAATTCTTTTTGAATTTCTTCATTATTACTATGAATAACTGCCGAATGGCCTAATCCTCCTAGCTCTAACATTTCTTCACAACGTTTAAACCCTTCTTCTTTTCCATTTACTTTAATTGCAGCTAAAACTGGACTTAGTTTCTCTCTAGTTAAAGGTTCATTTGCGCCAACGCTTTCGCATTCAACGATAAGAATTTTTGTATCTACTGGGACATTTACCCCAGCTAACGCTGCTATTTCATATGCAGATTTACCAACAATATCACCATTTACAGCACATGTTGCTTCATTTATAACAAGCTTTTCTAATTTCTTTTTATCTTGTTTTGTAGCAAAATAACAATTATTTGCTTTTAACTCTGCTTTCACTTCATCATAAATTTCTTTATCTACAATAACTGCTTGTTCAGATGCACAAATCATTCCATTATCAAATGTTTTTGAAAGAATAAGATCATTTACTGCACACTTTATTTCAGCAGATTTCTCGATATAGCATGGTACATTACCAGGTCCAACCCCTAAAGCAGGTTTTCCTGTACTATAAGCCGATTTAACCATTCCAGCACCACCTGTTGCTAAAACAAGTGCTACTCCTTCATGATTCATTAAACACTTTGTTGCTTCAATTGAAGGGACTTCAATCCATTGTACGCAGTTTTCAGGTGCTCCAACTTTTATTGCCGCATCACGAACGATTCTTGCTGCTTCTCTACTACATTTTTGTGCGGAAGGATGAAAAGCAAATATAATTGGGTTTCTTGTTTTAATCGCAATGATTGCTTTAAATAATGTTGTTGATGTCGGATTAGTAGTTGGAGTGACACCTGCGATTACTCCAACAGGTTCAGCAATTTCTGTTATGCCAGTTTGTTGATCTTCACTTATAATCCCAACTGTTTTATTATCTTTTATTGAATTCCATATATATTCTGTTGCAAAAATATTTTTAATTATTTTATCCTCATAGATTCCTCGCCCAGTTTCCTCAACTGCCATTTTAGCAAGTGGCATATGTTGATCCAAACCAGCTAAAACCATCGAATGTACAATTTCATTGATTTGTTCTTGATTAAAGTTTTCAAATTCTTTTAATGCTTTTTGTCCTTTTATAACTAATTCATTTACCATTTCAGAAGCGTTACTAATTTCTTTTACAATTTTTTCTTGAACAGCCATTTGGCTCTCCTCCTCTGATGTTGGACATAAATTATCCAATTAGGATTCAAAACGTCCCATTTAATCAAATCATCTTGTGAAATATTTCACATTTTTGTTTACAAATATAATATATATCGTTTTAATTGAAAATGCTATGTCTTTTTTGTGAAATATTTCACATTTATTCGTATATATTTTAACTTTTTGTTGATTTTTGTTAATTCTTTTCTTTTTTCAAAAATTTCCGCATATGATAAAATTAGGAATAAGTTCTAGTAGAACTTTTTTCACCTGTTAGATTTTTCTAACAAAACTGGTAAAAAGGACGTGTAACCATGATTGCTCGAAGGAGCATTTGGCAACGTAAAGACTTATCCTACACTTAGCAGTTTTAATTTAGAGAACCAAAAGAACTCTAAAATAAAACTGAAGGTAGGCGAAACTATGGTTGACAGGCGATTATGTTATTTCTTCAATGATATATAGCTATGTAGTTAGAAAGCCAAAAAACTAACTACGAGCTCTATATGTACGTAGTTAGTTTATAAGCTGTACTTTTAACTACTAACTACGAAAAGAGGAAATAACAATGAGTAACAATCGTTTGGGTGAGACCTTAATGATTTTAATTGGTTCATTTATTTTAGCCACTACACTGTATCATTTTCATTATCAAAATAATTTAGCTGAAGGTGGATTTATTGGTATTGCTTTATTAGTAAAGAACGCACTAAATATATCACCTTCAATTACAACTTTGCTACTCGATATTCCAATTATCTTGATCGCTGGATTGTATTTAGGTAGAAAATTATTAATCAATACTACCATCGGAGCCATCTCGTTTTCTGTTTTTTATTCTATAATAGAAAAAACATCTTCTAATATTACATTTAACTTCGGAAATCATCTTTGGATACCCGCTATTTTAGGTGGAATTTTCGCTGGACTTGGTTTAGGGTTAATTCTAAGAAGTGGTGGTGCAACTGGTGGAGATGATTTAATAACAATAATAATGAGCAAAAAATCAAAAATATCGATTGGTAAAGTATATTTTATTTTTGACTTTATCATTCTTCTTTGTTCACTATCTTACCTATCATGGAATGAAGTAGGATATACAATTCTTTCTGTTGCAATCTGTGCGAAAGTAACAGAATTGGTCTATGAAAGTAAATTTCAAAAAAAATCTGTTACAATTAAAACTAATGAAAAAAGATTACATGCTTAATGCATGTAATCTTTTTTACGTTGTAAATTAGAGTTTCAAACCTTTTTTGATTCAGAAAAATCGGTGAGCTCATTTAGAACATTTTCGGCAGCTAAATCGTAAAGACAATCTTTAAATAGTATTGCCAGTCTTCGATAATCATTATATTTATCTAATAGCTCGTCCACAGATGAGGCTTCACCTATGTTTGTTTTTTTTACTTCTTCTTGCTTTTTAGCAAACTTAATTGTAAATGTACCTAGTTTTTCAAACATTGAACCGTAGAATTCATCAAAGTTCGATACGCTTACTAATTCTTCTTCTTCAGCGTCTACTTGAAGACCATCAAATTCTCGTAAGAGTTCATAAATAATGCTACTGTACTCATCATTTAAATAAATACTTTTTTCGATCCTGTACCCGATCACTCGATAGAAATGACCATCGTTCTTTACAAATTGAACAGTATCATTTATTTTAAACTTAAAATACTTAAACATTGAATTTCACCCCTACCAATGTCTTTTATCATACTATTTACAAAACACTATAGATACTATACAGCCAAAACTTGACAAATTTAAAAATCTTGACTAAATTCACTACATTCTTGAAAATGATTTAGAATATTGGTAACCTATACGTACAATACCCACTTTATTAACAACTTTAAATCATAATTTAGGAGGTGTGCTCTTCCTTGTTAACCGAAAACGACAAACTTCTTCTAGATGATTTAACAAGTTTAATGATTCGAGTTCGAAAAAACTGGCAAAAAACTGATGAGGAAGTAAAAAACTCCTTAACTCCACCAAAATATTTGCTTTTATATTTAATATATAAAAATCAAAAACTTACTGCTTCTGAACTTGGAAGACAAATTGGACTATCTTCAGGTTCTATTACAACAGCTGTGAATAAATTGGTTAATAATCATTTAATTTCTCGAAAAAGAGATAGCCGTGATCGAAGAGTTACATGGCTTGAATTAACTGATGAAGGAAAACGTTTAATTGAAGAAAACTTCAATTTCCGTCAGGAATTGTGGCTAAATTTATTCGAAAATCTTTCACCTAGTGAAAGGGATCAATTTCGATTTTTATTAAACAAATTAATCTCAAACTAAAAAGGTTACCTCTTAGGAGATAACCTTTTTAGTTTGGAATATTATTTGCCAGTTTTTAATTCTGTCCAATACTTATCATATAATTCTGTTTGGTCCCCAACGTCCTTAATCCAGTTGGTTGCATCAGTTTGTTCTTTTGTTACATTAATAAACGGATTTTGTTTATACTCCGCCGAATGATATGGTCCTGATTTACTATTTGGATCCGCATAACCAATCGCCTCATAATTTTGTGCACTTACTTTTGGGTCATATAGATAATTAATAAACTTTTCAGCTAGATCTTTTTGTTTTGCATCTTTTGGTATTGCTATAGTATCTGCCCATCTTGATGATCCTTCTTTTGGTACAACCCATTTAATATCTTTAAGCTCTTTTTGAATATATGCAGCATCTCCGGACCATACTTGACCAATCCATGCATCTTCTGTAATAAACTTTTGTTTCACCGTATCTGTGTCGAATGCTAATAAATTAGGTGTTAATGTTTTTAAATTGTTATAAGCTTTTAGCAATTCGTCTTCATTTGTTGAGCTATTTGAATAACCATTTTTAATTAATCCCATTCCAAATACTTCTCTATTATCATCAAGTAAAGTTACATGACCTTTGTATTTTGGGTTCCATAAATCATCCCAGCTATTTATATCTTCTTTTACATATTTTGGATTATAAGCAATCCCCGTTAATCCCCCAGTATAAACAACAGAATAGTCACCTTTTGGATCAAACTCTTGATTTGTATATTCTGGTGAAATATTATTTAAATTTGGCATCTTATTTTTATCCAATTTAGCCAACATATTTTGATGAATCATTAGTTTAACCATATAATCTGAAGGCTGAATTACATCATAATTCGAACCACCAGCTTTTAGTTTTGCATACAACTCTTCATTACTTGCAAAAACTTGATAATTAATTTTAACATCATATTTCTTTTCAAATGATTCTAAAACCTTCTCGTCAAAATTATCTGCCCAGCTATAAATATTTAATTCTTTTTTTCCAACTGAACAGGCAGATAAAAGTAAACTTACTAAGCCTAAAGAAACCATTATTGTAGCAGTTTTTCTAAATATACTCATAATGCCTACTGACTACCTCCTTAAAATTTGGCACATAAACCAGTATGCCTTAATTGAATTCTAAACCAGAAAATTCGTTTTTAAGTGGAACTAGAAAAAAGGTCACTAGCACTTTTAAACGATATAGGATTTTTTCTCTGATTCTTCTTGATTATTAATACCTTTTGTACGAAAAACTTCAGAAATTACCATTAAGAAAATAATTGTAACAATTAAAATCGTCGAAATTGCATTTATTTCAGGAGTTACACCTTTTTTAACCATTCCATAAATATAAATTGGCAATGTAGTTGAACCTGGTCCTGAAACAAAAAAGCTTATGACAAAATCATCAATACTTAATGTAAAACATAAAAGTGCTGAAGCTATAATTCCAGGCATTAGCGCTGGTAAAGTTACAAATCTAAATGTCTGCCATGGTGTAGCACCAAGATCAGTTGCAGCATCTTCTAAATCAGATGACATTCCTGAAAGTCGTGCTTCTAAAAGAATAATGACATATGAAATACAAAAAGTGACATGGGCAATAATAATTGTGATACTACCTAATTCAATATGGAAATTAGTAAATAGTATTAGTAATGAAAGTCCCATTAAAATATCTGGAACGACAATTGGTAAGTAAACTAGCCCACTAATAAGATTTGAAAATTTATATTTATGCTTATGTAAGGCAAGTGCACAAATAGTACCAAGAATTGTTGAAAGGATTGTCGTTACAATGGCAATAAATAAACTATTTATAAAGGCATCAATAACTTGCGGGTTATGAAATAAATTTATGTACCAATCAAACGTAAATCCAGTCCAATGTGCATTAATCTTTGATTTATTAAATGAAAATAGGATTAATATCAAGATTGGTAAGTATAAACAAATCAAGATAATTGTTGAAAATCCAATAAGTATAGGTTTTTTCATTTATTTTTCACCTCTACTTTTATCAGCACCAATATTTTTTGTAGCTAAATAGTAAAGTCCTATTAAACCGATTGAAGTAATGACTAAGAATATTGAAAGTGCGGAACCAAATGGCCAGTTTCTTGCTGCTAAGAATTGATTTTGAATGACATTTCCGATTAAAGCAACTTTTGATCCACCCATTACATCAGAAACGACAAACATTCCAAATGAAGCAACAAAAACTAAAATACTACCTGCAAAAATCCCCTTCATCGTTAACGGAAGAGTTACATATATAAAGGTTTGAAGTGGAGTAGCCCCTAAATCATTAGCAGCGTCCAATTTTCGGTTATCCAATTGCTCAATGGCAACAAAGATCGGTAACACCATAAATGGTAGTAATGTATAGACCATTCCCATTATGACTGATGGTGTATTATAAAGTAGTTGTAAAGGTTCTTTTATAATCCCAAGCTGGATTAATAATGTGTTAATAATCCCTTTTGAACGAAGGATAACAATTAATGCATATGATCTCACTAAGAAATTTATCCAAAAGGGGATTGTGATTAATAATAGTAAAACCCTCTGCCATTTTTCATTTACAACTGTAGCCGTATATGCATAAGGATATCCAATCAAAAGAGTTATTATTGTAGTAACTAAAGCAATCCAAAAAGTTGTCCATAAAACTTTTAAATAAAGTGGGTCAAAAACTTTTACAATATTTTCAAGTGTAAATGTTTTTTCAATTTCACCGTACATTCCATTTTTCATAAATGCAAAACCAAAAATTAATAATAAAGGTACTAGAAAAAAAACTAATAGCCAGATAATCGTAGGTGCAATTATGTACTTTTCATTTCTCAATACATAATCACCTCATCTTCCGACTTCCAACTAATCTCAACTTTATCATTTCGATTAAAACTTGTTTGATCTGGCATTTGATAGACAATAATCGTTTGTTCATGTTTTTGTAAATCAATAAAGATTTTATTTAGAGTCCCGACAAATTCTACATCTCTTATTATGCCTGAATAAGGATTATTCTCATTTGTAGCATGAGAAACTTTAATATTTTCTGGTCTAACTGCAATTTCTTTCACACCTTTATCAAAGAAATTATTTTCACCAATAAATGTAGCAACAAATTTGCTTGCTGGATGTTGATAAATTTCTTTCGGTGTGCCGATTTGTTCGATTTTCCCATTATTCATAACGACGATTCGATCACTCATGCTCATCGCTTCTTCTTGATCATGGGTTACATAAATAAAAGTAATTCCTAATTCGCGTTGAAGATTTTTCAGTTGCCTTTGTAAATCTTTACGAAGCTTAAAATCAAGTGCTCCTAGTGGTTCGTCTAATAATAAGACTTTTGGATTGTTCACTATTGCACGAGCGATTGCAACCCTTTGCTGTTGTCCACCTGATAACTGACTAGGTTTACGATTTCTATATTCAGTTAATTGGGTTAATCTCATCGCTTCGTCAGCACGGACCTTTTGCTCTTCTAACGAAATACCTTTCATTTTTAATCCAAATTGAATATTTCTTTCAACATTCAAATGAGGAAATAATGCATAGTGTTGGAATACTAAGTTCATATCCCTTTTATATGGAGGTAAACTATTAATTGCTTCTCCATTTAGTTTGATTACACCTGACGATGGTTCTTCAAAACCAGCAATCATTCTTAATAGTGTCGTTTTCCCACAACCACTTGGTCCTAAGATTGTTAAGAATTCTCCAGAATAAATTTCTAGTGAAAGTGGAGAAATCACATAATTTTCACTAAAATTTTTCTCGACCTGTTCAATTTCAATTATATTTTTCATTTTCGCGTCCCATCTATATTAATATTTTTATAATTATGTAAAAATGTATAAATTATTTTCAACATATAAAAAGCCCCTTTTGTCAAGGAGCTAAGAAACTAAGTTACAATTAACCTTTATTTTAACAATTTACGAATAAACCGTAAAGCGTTTTTTGTTGTATGATATCTAATTTTCAAGTCAATTTTAGTAGTTTGTAAAAGGACACTTTTATCATGTGTAAAAGCAGCAAAACTGTACTCCCCATGATAATTTCCTGAACCACTTTCTCCTACCCCACCAAAAGGTAAATTCGGATTCGCCATATGATAAAGCGTATCGTTTACACATCCACCACCAAAAGGAACTCTCTCAATTACCTTATTAGCAATCTGTTTACTTTCTGTAAAGACGTATAGTGCTAATGGCTTAGGGTGTTGATTAATTTCATTGATTACTTCATCTATATTTTCATAGGTAAGAATTGGTAAAATGGGACCGAATATTTCTTCAGACATAATTGGGGAATCCCAAGATAAATCAGAAATTAAAGTTGGTTCGATTTTATGAGATGATTGATCAAATTCCCCACCATGTAGGATTTCACCATTATTCAAAAATCCAACTAAGCGGTTAAAATGGCGATCACTGATGATCTTTGTATAATCATTATTTAACAAAGGCTTATCACTATAAAACTGAACAATTTCATTCTTTAATGCATCAATAAAATCCTTTTTTACTGATTTGTGGACATAAATATAATCTGGAGCAATACAAGTCTGTCCTGCATTTGTAAATTTTCCCCAAACAATTCTCTTCGCAGCAAGTTGGATATTCGAATCGTTGTGTACAATTGTTGGGCTTTTCCCACCTAATTCAAGTATTAATGGCGTTAAATTTTTACTTGCTGCTTCCATCACAATTTTTCCAACTTGAACACTGCCAGTAAAAAAGATGAAATCAAACTTTTGTTGTAATAATATCGTGCTTTCTTCGATTCCACCATCAACTACCGTAATATATTCTTTATCAAAATTCTCATTAATAATTTTATTAATAATGATTGATGTATTTGGCGTTAATTCTGATGGTTTAATAATAGCAGTATTTCCACCAATTATTGCACCAATTAATGGAGCCATCGTTAATTGAAAAGGATAATTCCAAGGCGAAATAATTAATGTTACTCCATACGGTTCTCTGTATATATATCCTTTTGTACCAATATGCGTTATCGGAGTTTTTACTTTTTTAGGCTTCATCCATCTTTTAATATGTTTGATTGCTTCCGATATTTCTTTTAATGCAAATCCAATTTCAGTCATATAGGCTTCAAAATCTGACTTATTTAAATCCTTTTTTAAGGCAATTTTTATTTCTTCCTCGTTCTCAACTATTGATTTATATAATTTTTCTAATTGTTCAATTCGAAAATTTGAAGTTTTAGTTGAACCAGTCTGAAAAAATGCTTTTTGCCTAGTTACTAATTGTGTTATTTCAGATGCTTTATATGTACTTTCCAAAATTATCACATCCTTTTTAAGTCCAATAGTTTAAACGTATAATCTAATGCTAATTTAAAATCTCACATAAAGTCAATATTTCTGTGAATACTATTATTAATATTAACTAGTGTAGGAATCGAAATATTAACTTTGTTAAGAGAATGTAAAGATATTGTAAATTTGTAAATTAATTAAACGTTTTTAATTGATTAATTTCAAAAACCAATTATTATTATTAACGTGGCCTTTACTTTTTTCGACATTTTTACATAGTTTCTGACATTTTAAAATTAACTGACAAATGTGAAGGTGATAATAAATTATATGTTTTAGTTGGAGGAATCATAATGTTTTTTGGACAAAAAAAGGATGTATTCTTTGAAAAGCTTTTAGGTATTGCTGAGAACTTGCACGTATCATCAAAGTATTATGTTGATTTTAAAATAAAAAATGCAAGCGACTTAAAGAAGTTTCAAGAAGAAATGAAAGAATATGAAACAAAAGGTGATAAGTTTATTCACTCTTTAATCGTTGAATTAAACAAAACTTTTATTACTCCAATTGAGAGAGAAGATATTTTACAACTTGCAATGAAAATGGATGATGTATTAGATGGATTTGAACATTGTTCAGCACGATTTGAAATGTATTCAATCACTTCTGCTGATGAATATATGGTTAAATTCGTTGATATTCTTCAAAAAGCTGTTGAAGAAATTTTACTTGCAGTTAAATTACTTTCAAATAAAAAATTATTAGAAATCCGTGTTCATGCAATTAAAATTAAGGATTACGAGTCTCAGTGTGATGAACTATTACGTACATCAATTAAACAATTGTTTATGAATGAAAAAGATCCAATTAAAATTATTCAGTATAAAGAAATCTACGAAAATCTAGAATCTGTAGCTGATAGTGCGCAGGATGTAGCAAACACACTTGAGCAAATTATCATGCGAAATGCGTAAGGAGTCATAAAATGGAGCATTTATTTTTACTTACGATTTTAATCGTGATTTTTGCATTTTTGTTTGATTTTATTAATGGATTCCATGATACTGCAAATGCAATTGCAACGTCAGTTTCAACAAAAGCATTGAAACCACGTACAGCTATTTTATTAGCCGCAATAATGAATTTCATTGGTGCGATTACATTTACAGGTGTTGCAAAAACGATTACAACTGGTATCGTTGATCCGATTACGATTGAAGGTTCAAATGGACTAGTTGTTGTTATTGCAGCTTTATTAGGCGGTATATTTTGGAACTTATTAACTTGGTATTTTGGAATCCCAAGTAGTTCTTCTCATGCAATCATTGGTGCAATAGCTGGTGCAGCTGTCTCTGCAAAAGGAATTGACGTTTTAGAGGCAGACGGTTTTATTAAAATTATCGAAGCTTTATTAATTTCTCCTGTTATTGCAATTACGCTTGGTTTTATTGTTATGACAATTTTAGCAGCTATTTTCCGTCGTTCTAACCTATCTAAAACTAATAAAGGCTTTAGATTAGTCCAAATTTTCACTGCTTCTTTACAGTCATTTACTCACGGTACAAATGATGCACAAAAAGCAATGGGAATTATCATGATCGCTTTAATTGCCGCTAAAATTGAACCAGCAGGTGCAGATGTTCCTTTATGGGTACGTATCGGTTGTGCTATGGCAATGGCAATTGGTACATCAGTTGGTGGATGGAAAATTATTAAAACTGTTGGTGGAAAAATCATGAAAATCCGCCCGATTAATGGTGCAGCAGCAGACTTATCATCAGCAGCTATTATTTTCACATTTACTGCTTTACATTTACCAGTAAGTACAACTCACGTAATTTCTTCTTCTATTATGGGGGTAGGTTCTGCTCAACGTGTTAAAGATGTAAACTGGGGTACTGCAAAACGTATGGTAATAACATGGATTATTACAATTCCAATTTCAGCAACAGTGGCTGCAATTTTCTATCAAATTTTAAAACTAATCTTACTTTAATGAAAAAAAGGCGAAACGTAAAAATTACGATTCGCCTTTTTAATTTACATATATTCTCTTTTCCTTTTTGGCTTTGTAATAAAATAGATTAACACCAACAGTAAAATTACCGAGCCTGCAATAATAAATGTATTCATAGAAACGATGGTCGGTCGGTCATATGATTTAGCAGCTAATAACGCAGTACTGAAAAGTTCTTCGTTATTCGTCCATACTTCAACTGTACCAAGTTTTTGATTTTTAGAAATTCCATTTTCCTTGTATGACTTATCTATTACATTTAAAGGTTTTATTTTAATATCGTAATTTACATTCGAGCCTAGTGCAGTCAAAAAGGATAAATCGTTTGGTATTTTTGTTTGAATTAGATTATTTCTAATTTTTAATTCTCTCTGCCAATCACCTTGTTTTATAAGCGTTTTTTTATGGATTCTTGAAAATGCATAGGAATCTAATAACTTAATATCTTGTAGATATTGCGGTTTTGATGAGCGCAATAAAATATTAATAATCATTTGCCCGTCTTTTTTATCTATTTCAATTAAAGTATTTCTAGCAGAATCAGTATATCCAGTTTTCCCTGCATAAAAGTAAGGATTTTTAAACATTTTTCCACGATTAAAAATATATACGTTCTTTTGCTTAGATGTACTAATACGTGCATCCTTTGTCCCCATTGCTTTAATAATTAATGGGTATTTTAAAGCTTCTTTTGTAATTAAAGCTAAATCATGTGCGGTTGTATAATGATTTACATTGTGAAGACCATTTGGATTCATAAAATTTGTGTGATTTGCGCCAATCTTTTTAGCTTTTTCATTCATCATTCTTACAAAGTTGTCCATATTTCCACCAACTCGTTCACCAATAGCATATGCTAAATCATTGGCACTTAAAATCATCATTGTTTTTAATGCTGTATTTCGATCCAAAACCTCTCCTTCAGTAAAAAGAATTTGGGAATTACTTTTTTCTTCTTGGATACTTCTTTTTGTCATTTGAATTTTATCATTCTCTTTTAAATGATCCATCATAACCATTGCGGTCATTATTTTAGTTGTGCTAGCTGGGAAATCAACTTTATTTGCGTTCTTACTATAAATAACTTCCCCACTATCAGCCAATATTGAAATTGCTTTATCACTAAATAGGTTTATTTCGTCTGCGTGTACAGTTTTTTGAATAAAGAAGCTACTAATTAAGCTTATACTAAGACATAATTTCATAATATTATTAAAAGTAGATTTCATGAACACTAAATCTCCTTTGAACTTTTTTCATTTAGTTATTTCGTACAGGTTACATAACTCAAATTTAAATAACATGACTTGGTATAAAAGGTGTGGTTTGAAAAAACAATAATGCACCTATTATAACCTTTTCATACTAATGTCTCAACTTACTTAAATTAGTAGTATTTTTCACATAAAATAGAATATATCGGTTATTTCCCGGAAAATCGACATATCTAATCCTTTAATTTATCAATATATTTTAATCCCTCCCTTTTGCTTAAAGGTGATAAATTAGTTTGTTTAATAAATAATTCAACCTCATTAGGATTGATATACGAATACTCTCTCAATGCCCAACCTATTGCTTTTTGAATGAAAAATTCTTTGCTTTCTTTGAGTAGACGGCAATAATGAAATAAACGTTCCTGATCCGTTTTCTCCTTAAACTTCATTTGAAATAATATCGCTACTCTATTCAGCCACATATTATCGGAAGAAATCCACCTATTAGCGTACTCATCAATCAGTTCTGGATAGATTAAAAAATGATAACTAATTAATCGTCCAGCAAGCGTATCAACGGTATCCCACCAAGACTTTTCGACTACTAGTTGTTCATATAATTTAATCCGTCCGAGCTCTGCTTTTTTATACTGGCGATCTAAACATGCTAATGCAATATATTGAAATTCTCTTTCTTCTAAGCTCCAAATATCGATGATTGATTCTAAATTTGGTGGTTCACCATTACTCATTCGAAACTGTCTAAACAGTGCATTTCGTTCTGGTGCTTTAATTCCTAAAAATGTAAATCTATTTTTCATATAAGCTTCCATTGCTGGCCGATTTTCATTATTTATATGTTCTTTAAAAAATCTCATTAACTCTGTTGAATAGTTGTCCATTCTACACTCCCTACTGATTATTAAATATCATCTTTAAAAATTTAACAGCATAGCAATTTATTAAATGCAATATAAATCTTTTCTTCTATTATAAATGAGCATAAAGTTTAATGAAAAGTGTATAAAGCAAAATTGTGTAAATTTTCCGAAGATTGGTTTATGATAGATAAGTCAATAAGAAAGGAGGATATTATGCAACCAGCAGTTAATACAAAGGTTATTAATCAGTCAACAATGTATCAAATTTTATTTGCAATCAGTTTAGGCCATTTATTAAATGATTCTATGCAAGCAGTTGTACCAGCCATATTTCCAATTTTAGAAAAGACAATGAATTTAACTTATACAGAAATTGGATTCATAGCCTTTGCGCTAAATATGACTTCCTCTGTAATGCAACCCGTTTTTGGAATATTTTCCGATCGAAAGCCTTCACCATTTCTCCTACCAATTGGAATGGCATCCAGTTTATTAGGAATGCTTTGCTTAGCATTTGCACCTAATTTATTTATTGTATTATTATCGGTTCTATTAATTGGTATAGGTTCTGCCATCTTCCACCCAGAAGGCTCAAAAGTAGCCTTTTTAGCGTCTGGATCAAAAAGAGGACTCTCACAAGCTATCTACCAGGTAGGCGGAAATACAGGGAACTCACTTGCACCAATCTTTACGGCGCTAATTTTCGTACCACTAGGACAAAAAGGTGCTGCATGGTTTACAATCTTAGCTGCTATAGGAATTTGTGTATTAATTTACGTATCCACATGGTATCGAAATAAACTGAAAGAAAATCCGTTTAAATTAAAAAGTAAAGGCCAGCCTTCAGGTGAACCTATCAAAATTACATCAGCTGTAAAATTTGCTATTATACTGCTAGTATTTATTACATTTGCACGTTCCTGGTACTCAGCAGGCATCGGTAATTATTATCAGTTTTACTTAATTAAAAGTTATGGTTTATCGATTAAAAGCACACAGTTATATTTATTTATCTTTATGATTGCAGGCGTAATTGGTACTTTCATAGGTGGAACGCTAGCTGATCGTTTCGGAAAACGGAATATGATTTTATTCTCATTAGTTGGTACGTTTCCATTAGCCTTATTATTACCTCATATCTCTTTGCTAGCGGTTATACCAATATTGTTTTTAATTGGGATCATTAGTTCAAGTTCCTTTAGTGTAATTGTTGTTTACGCTCAAGAACTCGTTCCTGGAAAAGTTGGTTTAGTAAGTGGATTAATAGTTGGTTTAGCATTTGGAATGGGTGCTTTAGGAGCAGTATTGTTAGGTGTAATTGCCGATGCAACTAGCCTTAATTTCGTAATGAATTTATGTAGCTTCCTACCGCTATTAGGTTTAGTAACTTTTATGCTGCCAAATGATCGAAAAAAATCACCATAAGTAGAATGTATTTTCAAAAAGCTCTATTAAATTAAATTTACAACACAAAAAGGCTGTCAATATGACGGCCTTTTGTTTGTAGACAATATACAAAAACTTAAGTTTTCAAAATGATAAACAAGTAATAATTTCATTCTTTTTTTATACAACATTTACATTTTATTTCATTTAGGTCCAATGCCACCACTATGGATACTCTCGACTTAACTTGGGATTGCTCCATTAAATCTGCTATGCATAACGAGAAAAATCCTCCCTTTTTAATCAGGAAGGATTTTATTTACCTCATATTATTTAACTTCTATTGTATCTTTCTTCATCTAAGGTCGAAGCGATCTGCATTCATGACCTTAACCCATGCAGCTATAAAGTCACGCACAAACTTCTCTTTGTTATCATCTTGTGCATACACTTCTACTATTGCACGTAGCACTGAATTTGAACCAAACACTAGGTCAACACTAGTTGCTGTTCGTACTTTCTCACCGGACTTGCGATCACGGCCTTCAAATACGTCTCCGTCTACAGGTGTCCACGCAATTCCCATGTCTAGCAAGTTTACAAAGAAGTCATTAGTAAGTGTACCAACTCGATCAGTAAATACTCCGTGTTGTGTGCCATTATAGTTTGTACCGAGTACGCGCATACCGCCTATAAGTGCAGTCATTTCTGGGGCAGTTAGGCCTAACAATTGTGCCTTATCTACTAATAGCTCTGCTGAATTTACACTATACTGTTTCTTTTGATAGTTACGGAAACCATCAGCTATAGGCTCTAGCACTGCAAAGCTTTCTATATCTGTTTGCTTTTGTATCGCATCGCCACGTCCTGGAGTAAAAGGAACTTTTACATCAAAACCTGCATCTTGTGCAGCTTTTTCTACTGCGGCACTACCACCAAGTACAATCAAGTCGGCCATGCTGACTTTCTTGTGCAGATGGTTTTGTACGCTCTCTAATGCATTCAGTACCTTTGCAAGTTGGTCAGGCTGATTTACTTCCCAATCCTTCTGTGGATTTAGTCGAATTCGAGCTCCATTAGCACCGCCACGCATGTCTGAGCCACGGAAAGTACTTGCTGAAGCCCAAGCAGTATTTACTAACTCGCTAATAGTAAGTTCTGTATCTAGGATCATTAATTTGATTTTTTCAACTTCTGCATCAGTTATTTCATATTCTGAGGCAGGTATAGGATCTTGCCAAATTAGAACTTCTTCAGGGACTTCTGGACCAATATATCTTGAACGAGGCCCCATATCTCTGTGCGTTAGTTTAAACCACGCACGTGCAAATGCATCAGCAAAATCTTCTGGATTTTCATGGAAACGACGAGATATCTTTTCGTATTCTGGATCAAAACGCAATGCCATATCAGCAGTAGTCATCATGGTAGGAACACGAACAGTTGGATCTTCTGCATCTGGAGCAAGATCATTTTCTTCAGGATTTACAGCAAGCCACTGAAACGCACCTGCTGGACTCTTAGTAAGCCACCATTGATATTTAAACAATAAGTCAAAGTAACCATTGTCCCATTTTGTTGGGTTCGCAGTCCACGCACCTTCAATACCACTAGTAATTGTGTCACGACCTTTACCAGTGCCATGTGTGCTTAGCCAGCCTAATCCTTGGGAATGAACCGGAGCTGCTTCTGGTTCTGGACCAACATGAGCAGCATCTCCTGCGCCGTGAGCTTTACCAAAGGTATGTCCTCCAGCGATTAGTGCAACTGTTTCTTCATCATTCATTCCCATACGAGCAAAGGTTTCGCGTATGTCACGACCACTTGCTACAGGATCTGGATTACCATTTGGTCCTTCTGGGTTAACATAGATAAGACCCATTTGAACTGCAGCCAATGGATTCTCAAGGTCACGATCACCAGTGTAACGCTTATCCCCTAGCCATTCCGTTTCATTACCCCAGTAGACGTCTTCTTCTGGATGCCAAACGTCTTCACGTCCTCCTCCAAAACCAAATGTTTTACCGCCCATTGATTCAATAGCAACATTACCTGTAAGTATAAATAAATCAGCCCAAGAAATTTTATTACCATACTTTTGCTTAATCGGCCATAGCAGACGACGGGCTTTATCTAGATTTCCATTATCAGGCCAACTATTTAGTGGAGCAAAACGTTGTGTACCAGTTCCTCCACCGCCACGGCCATCCCCTGTACGATATGTACCTGCTGAGTGCCAAGCCATACGTATAAAGAATGGACCATAATGTCCATAATCAGCAGGCCACCAATCTTGACTGTTTGTCATTAGATTGTGAAGATCCTGTTTAAGCGCTTGATAGTCTAACTTTTTAAATGCTTCTGCATAATTAAATTCTTCATCCATAGGGTTAGATTTTCTGTCATTCTGATGTAGAATGTTCAAATTTAACTGGTTTGGCCACCAGTCTTTATTTACTGTACCAGCTGATTTCGGAGTAGTAGTGCTACCATGATTAAACGGGCACTTTGCAATGTTAGAATTGTCATTCATTTCCATACTTTTTTCCTCCTTAAAAGTAAATAAATACCCAAATAATTATGTATCTTGTATTACTTTTCAAACAAGATATGATTAATTATTATGCAATCATTATATTAAACTATTACATATAATAATAGAAATAACTATCGCAAATATGATTTTATTCAGAACAATGTGAACAATTCATGACATTAACTTTTATTGCGGAATACTTTGTCCAACTAAAGTTCGAATAGTGACAACAACTAATTGTTAATACAATTTCATTTCAAACATTATCCCTCATTGTTTTTATGTAATCGTTCATAAGCATAACCTCGAATATTTTCAATTACTTACTTCTACATTTAATACAAATCGACCTGCTATCTAATTGATTTACCACTTTTTTATTTTTCTTAATTAAATGATTTGCAGGTAAGTAAATCAATATCTTCCTTTAAAAAATACGAAAAAAGCTCTTCGAATGTTGAAGAGCTTTTCAGAATGTTGAAATACAAAACGGCCTATAGGAAATTTAGTGTAATATTATTGATGTTCAATTTCAATTGACTTACAAACTGATTAATATTCATTTAGATTACACTAAGTAAAGGATTTTAAATTAGGTTTATATCGTAAATTTTTTTTTGATGAATAAGTTGNNGCCCCATGGAAAGCGAGCATCCTGTAATGGAAATCAACATCACTCTACTCCTTTACGAAAATTTGATAATTAATTGACAAGACTTTTTTTCAACATATTAAAAAGCTCTTCGAATGTCGAAGAGCTTTTAACTATTACATACCCCAAATTAATGTCCAAAGAGTACCGAAAACAATTGCTACTGCAATAAATACTGCGTAACCTAAATTGATATATAATACTCCTTTATTTTCATTTTCATTCATATGCATGAAAACAATTAACTGAAGACCGCCTTGTAATAATGCAGTTAAAATTAAAATAATAAATGATACATTAAACGGTAAATGTAAATAATAAACACTTAAAGCTATGATTGTTAGAACAAGTGATTGGATGAAGCCAACCACTTGATGCTTAGGGAATAATGCGCTCATCCAATCAGTCCTTTCACGTAAACAAAACTAAAGATAAAGATCCATACTACGTCTAAGAAGTGCCAGTATAATGAATAAATAAATGTTTTGTTTGCTGTAGTTTCTGTAATTCCCTCACGAGAAACTTGAATTAAGATTGCAATACCCCATAACATACCGAATGATACGTGGGCACCGTGAGTACCTAATAATACGAATAATGCTGATAATGCTCCACTACTTTGGATTGTTGCGCCTTCATGAACATAAGTAAAGAACTCTGTAATCTCTACTCCTAGGAAGACTGCCCCTAAAGCTAGTGTTAATACAAGGAAGCTTATAAAAGCTTTTTTGTGATTTAATTTTATTGCGTTTACGACTAAACCAATCGTAAAACTACTTGTTAATAGGGCAAATGTTTCTATCATTACACCTTTCATCTCAAATAATTCTTTTTGAGTAGGTGCTGAACCAGTGTTATTTGCTAAAGTGAAGTAAACTGCGAACAATGTTCCGAATAAAGCAATCTCAGCTCCTAAAAATATCCAGAAGCCTAGAATCTTATTAGAACTTTCTTCACCTAGACTATACAGAGGCCTGCTGCTCATAGTGATCACCTCGTAATTTTTTCTCTGTTTCAATAATTTCTTCTTTATGAATATGGAAGCCATGATCGCGTTGGAAAGAACGTGCAATTAAGCAAAGTGCGATAGGAACTGCAAATACAATCATTGGAACCCACCATTCAAATATTAAGAAGAAACCAAATGCCATAAATGCTGCCCCTAAAATGAATGGTATACCACTATTACTTGGCATATGAATATCTGTAATCTCACCTTCAAGTAATGATTTACCTTCTTTTTTAGCTTTCCAGAATGGATCTAAAGAATCAACTTTTGGAATAACTGCGAAATTATAAGGAGCAATTGGACTGCTTGTAGCCCACTCTAATGTTCTTGCATTCCATGGATCACCAGTTGTTTCTCTTGGTGCGTAACGTACACTGTAATAAATATTGTAAACAAGTAAACAGAATCCGATTGCTAACCCTACAGCTCCAATTGTAGCAATCATATTTAATGGACCGAAACCTGACTCTGCACTATAAGTATAAGTACGACGAGTCATACCTTTTAATCCTAATAAGAATAATGGGAAGAATGTTACGTTAAAGCTAACGATAATTGTCCAGAACGTAATCTTACCAATTTTTTCATCTAATTTGAAACCAAATACTTTAGGGAACCAATAGTAGAATCCTGCGATTACCGCAAAAACAGTACCTGGAATTAATACATAATGGAAGTGAGCAACTAAGAACATCGTATTATGATATTGGTAGTCAGCACTTGCCATAGCTAGCATTACACCTGTAACCCCACCGATTGTAAAGATTGGAATAAATGCTAGTGAGTACAGCATTGGAACGGTAAATTCGATCTTACCTTTTCTTAATGTAAACAACCAGTTAAAGATTTTAACACCGGTTGGTATACTAATTGCCATTGTTGTAATACTAAAGAAGCCATTTACAACAGAACCTTGACCCATCGTATAGAAATGGTGAACCCACACAAGGAAACTTAGAGCAGAAATGGCGATCATACTAACAACCATGCTCTTATATCCGTATAAATTCTTTCTTGAGAAAGTAGCTATAATTTCACTGTATATACCGAATGCTGGAAGAATAACGATGTAAACTTCAGGATGTCCCCAAATCCAGAATAAGTTCGCCCAAAGCATATCATTACCATGTGCCATCGTAAAGAATTGAGTACCAAACTCACGATCAAACATCATTAATGCTAAAGCTACAGTTAATACTGGGAATGCGAATACGATAATAACGTTTGTAATTAAAATACTCCAAGTAAACATAGGCAATTTCATTAATTTCAAGCCTGGAGCACGCATTTTTAAAATTGTTACGATAAAGTTAATACCAGTCATTAAAGTACCGAGACCAGCGATTTGAAGCGAAATAGCGTAATAGTTATTCCCAACGCCTGGGCTGAATTCCTTACTAGCTAGTGGGAAATAAGCTGTCCAACCAGCATCAGGTGATCCACCGATAACAAAGCTTAAGTTTAAAAGCATTGCACCTGCAAAGAATAACCAGAAACTTACTGCATTTAAGTAAGGGAAAGCTACGTCACGAGCTCCGATTTGTAAAGGAATAACGATATTCATTAATCCAATAATGAAAGGCATCGCCATGAACAGAATCATAATCAAGCCGTGAGTTGTAAAAATTTCATTATAATGTTGTGCATCTAATATTTTTAAATCTGGTCCTGCTAACTGTGCTCTCATTAGTAATGCGTCTACTCCACCACGGAATAGCATTAATAATGCACACAGAATATACATTACACCGATACGTTTATGGTCAACTGTTGTTAACCATTCTTTCCATAAATAACCCCATTTTTTAAATTTGGTTAAACCAATTACAATAGCAAGAGATACAACAACGATACTCACCATTGCGCCATAAATCATTGGTTCACCTGTTACAAAAAAGTGATCCCATTTAAAACCCATTATTTCATCCCCTCCATATTATCCATGTCATGGTGATCAGATGAATCCTTCATAGAACCATGTTGATGTCCTGCATTTTTTCCTTCTGGAGCTGGTCTAAATCCTAAATGAGTCGAAGTATATGTCTTTCTACCTAAATGCTCAATTTTTAGTAATTTATTAAACTCTGTTTCTGTTAAAGCAGGAGCTGTTTCTTTAACGTCCTTTACCCAGCCGTTAAAATCCTTATTATTCATTGCTAGTACTTCAAATTCCATTCCAGCAAAGCCTTTACCATTGAAGTTACTGTTCTTACCAATATAAGAACCTTCATTGGAAGCAACAAAATTTAATTTAGTTACCATGTCACTCATTGCATATTTTTGTCCACCTAATTGTGGAATCCAAAAACTTGTAATAGGACCGAATGAATAAAGTCTGAATTCTACATTTCTATTCGTTGGAATATTTACATAGTTAACAGTTTCAATTCCTTGTTCAGGATAAGAGAAATGCCATTTCCAGTTTGAAGAACTTGCATAAATAACAAGTGGTTTATCATTTTCATGACCTTTTGGTACACTCTCAACCGCATTTGTTGTTTTAACAGTTACTACTGATAAAACCGCAACAATAATGATTGGGATGACAGTCCAAATTATTTCAAGTGTTTTACTTCCCTCTTCATGAGGCGGTTCGTAATCTTTTGGAAGTTTACTAGCACGATATTTATATAGAATAACAATATAAAGAATGTAAACTACTAGTAAAACTCCTAACATCATCAACATCGAGAAGATAATCGTATCCGCTTGCGTTTTAGCAACAGGACCCTTTGGATTAAGAACTGCAATCTTATCACAAGCACCCATTACTAATGCAACCAGCATGATCATCATGCCCATTAGAAATTTTTTCATTTCGCTCTTCCTTCCTATAACGTAAGTAAAAGTTCAAAATAGTTTTTTTGAATTATTTCTTAGATAAGTATTTTTATAAATTGTCACCAAAATGACAAACAATGTCCACAGTTATAGTAAGATACTTTAATTAAAAAAACAAACAATTAATTTCCATTTTGAAAGGAAAAAAAGAGTGTTCACATTTTAGACATATTTGAAAATATGGTCTTTTCTTTAAAACCTATTTATATCAATGGTTTAACACGATTGCTCATTTCTTCACAACGTTCACATTTTAGACAAATATTAGATTTTGATTAACTTTTAGTACACATTTCGAAACTTTCACATTAGTAAATTAGTATAATATTTTTTATGGAATTTCACGAAATAATCTGTATTTTCACACAAAAAAATAACGCAGAATGATCTGCGTCAAAAAACAGGGTTATTAATTTGGTGAAGAGAAAAACTACTGTCCTAGCGCGTTCTTCTCTTCTTTAGGGTTTTTGGGGGTTCTAGGGTCGCATTCCACATTTTAATGTGCATACAAACGAAGAACTAAGAAAAACAATAGCTTATTTCTTAAACTTCTTTTATTAATCTTAGATTACCATAAATGAAAATGATTATCAATACCAATTATTGGTTTTTTCATCCATAGAAATAATCTAAATAGCAATTGTTCAAGATAATATGTTCATTAAGAACTGTGCAATCAAAGTTGGATTTTCAATATTAGGAATATGTCCAGCTTTCAAATTATGTATTGTCATCCCTCTTTCCTTTGCACGCTCTACAGATCGAAAAATTCCATAATATAATGGATTTTGTTCTTTTTCTGTACAATTAATATAGGAAGTTCTAATATTGTCTAACTCCTTATTTTTAAGGTTAAGCGGTGTTTTAAAACATTTGTGAGGATGATCAGTTAGACGATGATCATATCGATCTTCATCTACTACTGGAACTTTCCAACCCTCACCTTTTGTATCAATCAAACCTTGAAGGAAATGTACTATTTCATTTGGAAACAAATTAACAACTGCCTCACCATCATTTAATAACATCGCATCTAAATAGATAACTTCATCAATTAATTCTGGAATTCGATCAACTACACCTGAAGCTACTGCACCACCATAGCTATGACCAATTAGAACAATATTATGTAAATTTTCATAATGAATCACATTAACAATGTCATTTATTGCAGTGTTTAAATCTATTTCTTTATTCGCTAAATGAAACCTTTCCCCACAACCAGTCATTGTAGGTGTATATACTGTATGACCCTCTTTTTCTAATATTATTTTTACCTCTTTCCATGCCCAGCCCCCTGAGCTCATTCCGTGACAGATAACGATTGTTTTCATCCATTTCACCTTTTCACATTTTTTTGATCTTTGTTTTTTACACAAAGCCAAATAAATATATTCAATGTAAACTTAGTAAAACCCTATTTAGAAAAAATTAAACTTATTTAATTTTTAAGTTATAATGAGAGAAAAAAAGGTGAGACATTTATGCCTCAATTATTAATTAAAGGGATTTCAACTGATGATATTTGCAAAATTAGTAAGTCTTTAATCGAAGAACTCGCAGTGGTTTGTGAATGTGGAACTGATAATTTTACAATTGATTGTATCCATTCAACTTCAATTTTTAATGGTGAAATTGTAGAAAGCTTTCCATTCATTGAAGTAAGGTGGTTTGAACGTGGCGGTGAAACTAGAGATCGTTTCGCGGCTACAATCGAAAAACATATTAACACTTTGACTATACCTGAATTTGAAATTGCTTTTATTACATATCAAGAAGATTGTTATTATATAAATGGGAAGAAATTTTCATAATGATATTTCGATATAATTTAGGTCAGCTTAGCAGCTGACCTTTTTTTTTTGGAAAATCCATATTTCTGGGGCATGTGTACCTATAGGACAATGTCATTTCGGGACATTTCAACTATGTGGACAAATATACAAACTAAAAAAAATGGTCAACTGACTAAGTACATGATTAGTAAAATTGAATATTAGTATATTAATCGGACAAGTAGGACACAAAAAAATACTACCGATTAGGGAAAGGTGAATAAGAATGAATTTTGAAATTGCAATGACAGCATTTGTTTTCATTATGACAATGGCTGTCATATTCTGGAGACCAAAAGGAATTCATGAAGCATGGCCTGCTTCAGTTGGAGCTATAATCATTCTAGTAACTGGAATTGTTACTCGACACGATTTATATGATATTATTACGAAAATCGGTGGAGCCTCAATTACAATTATTGCAACAATTGTTATGGCTGTTATTTTAGAAAGCTTCGGGTTCTTTCATTGGTCAGCAGCTCGATTAGTTACATTGGCCAAAGGTTCTAGTTATCGATTATATTGGTACATTCAATTACTATGTTTTTTAATGACATTACTTTTTAATAATGATGGTAGTATCCTAATTACAACACCTATACTAATAATTCTTTTAAAAAATCTACGTTTAAAACCACATCAACAAATACCCTATCTATTATCTGGTGCTTTAATTGCCACTGCTTCAAGTGCTCCAATAGGCGTAAGTAATATCGTAAATTTAATAGGTTTAAAAATCGTACACATGCCACTTTATATGCAACCTTTAATGATGTTTGTACCTACAATGTTAGGCTTATTATTTATGTCGCTTATGATGTATTTCGTACTAAAAAGTAAATTTCCAGAAGTGTTACCTGCTTCAACAAATGATATTGAAGAATCCTTTTTTATTAAAAATTTTCATCCTTTAAAAAGTAAAATCTCTGTTGAAACAAAAAGAAAAAGAACAAAGTTTATGCTTAAAATATTAACTTTTGTATTTGTTATGAGATGTTTACTGTTTGTTGCTTCGTTTATTTCAATTCCAATTGAAATTGTTGCTGTACTTGGTTCTCTCATTTTGCTTATATGGAGATGGTACCATTTAAGAACAAATCCTGTAGATATCTTAAAAAAGACACCTTGGCAAATTCTTTTATTTGCATTCTCAATGTATGTAATTATTTACGGACTTCACAATGCTGGTCTAACTGATTTTATTGTAAAAGAAATTGAACCAATCGTTAATCAAGGTCTTTTTAATGCCACTTTGGCAATGGGTGGATTAGTAAGTGTATTGTCAAATCTTTTTAACAATCACCCTGCCCTTATGATTGGCACAATCAGCCTAACTGAAATGGGACTAGATCCAGTGACACTAAAAGCAATCTATCTTGCTAATATAGTTGGTAGTGATATAGGCTCGCTATTGTTACCTATTGGAACATTAGCATCATTAATTTGGATGCATATTTTAAAGGAAAATAAAATTAAAGTAAAATGGAAAGATTATTTAAGCGTCACTATAATTGTGATCCCATTAACAACAATTATTTCTTTAATACTATTATTTTATTGGATACAATTATTTTTTTCTTAATTTAATTACCCTTTAGGAGGAGATCTACATGAGTGATGTATCTACATTGCTTGGTGAACAAGTCTCAGTAAGATTATCTGGAGATGTCATATTCGAAGGAATTCTTACTGATTTAGGACAAGATATTTTAGTGCTTTTTAACGGCATAAAATATTATTATATCCCTTGGATGCATATCCATATGGTATATCAAAATAATGATTTAAAAGAAAAAATAAATAACCCTAATGAACCATCCATTACACAGGAAATGGAGACAATTTCATATCGTAAAATTTTACTAAATGCTAAAGGAATATTTTCAGAAATCTATGTAACTGGTAATATAACTTTTCATGGTTATATTATGAACGTATTAAATGATTATCTTGTATTTTACTCACCTGTATTTCATACAATGTATATTTCATTATCACATTTAAAATGGATCACACCATATAACCATAGAGTGGTGCCATATAATTTAACAAATGAGATACTAGCAGTACATCCACCTACTATTCCTTTACACAGGTCTTTAGAAATTCAGCTTAAAAAAGAAATTGGAAAACTTATTATTTTTGATGGTGGAACAGATCCAATGAAGATTGGGCTTTTAAATAAAGTAGATAATAATCAAATAGAACTTTCCGTTGCGAGTGGACAAAATGTTTATCTAAAACTGGGACATATAAAATCTGTACACTTACCTTAGCTGGATACAACCTTTGATACAAAATGTATTTAAAGGTTTTTTTTTTGAAAAAGCAGCGATTCATTGCTTTACCTTAAAAATATAATGAGTTTTAAGTAAAAAAAAGCCCCATGCTATGCTTGGGGCTCTTAATCTTCTAATCTTTATTTACGTAAATAGAACCATTTCTCGTTTTAACATTAAGTTGATTTTCACCATTTCCAACCATCGCCTTATTTGTATGATTTTCATCTTTATTTTTCATTTCCCATCCAATATTACCACTAAAACTACCATCATTTGTTTCCGCATTGATTGTGAGATTGTTATCCTTTAGTAGGTCGATTTGAATTTCACCATCATCAGAAGAAATTTTACTATTACCATTTAATAATGCTTCCTCAACATTAATTGCACCATTATTTGTTTTTGCGTTAATTTTTCCTTTATAATCACTTAAGTTAATTTCACCATCATAAGTCGTTATTTCACTTGTTCCGTCTATGTTTGCATGTTCAATCGAAATGCTACCATCTCTTGTAGTGGAATTTAAATATCCAGAAATATTTTTGATTGTAATTTCACCATCATTCGTTGCAATTTCACTATCACTATTTAAATTTGCATTCGTTAAGCTGATTGAACCATTTCTAGTTTTTGCAACTAAGTTTCCAGTTACATTCTCAATATTGATTTGACCGTCATTTGAATTTATTACTGTTTTATTTTCCTTATTAGTTAAATTTACAGAGCCATTTTTTACGTTTATATAAGTTAAAATACTTTTAGGTAAATCAATATTTAGTTGGGATCTGTTATGATCAAAGTGGAAAATCTGATTGTCATCATTACGAATCTCGATAATCATTTTATCACCAAGTGTTTTTACTGAATAATAATCAGATACTTTTTCACTGTCTTTTTTATTACGATCTGAAACTCTTATATTACCATTTACGTTTACCGCACTAGAATCAGTTCCATTTACACTAATTTCACTATTATTAGCTTTAATAATAACTTCATTAATTGATGAAGTTATCGTTTTCGAATCATTTATTTCAATATTTTTTGATTTGAATGTATAACCTATTTCTTTGATAAACAGGTGACCAATACTAAATAGTAACGAAACACCCATCATTAATATAAGTAAAAAAATACTAAATCCATGAAAACGAAGTGTGTCTTCTTTTCTTACTATATTGAATAGTAATATTTCAATTCCTAATAAAATACAAGCAACTGGCCATGCATTAATTAGAAGCTTCGAATAAGGAATTGAAATAAAATTTTGTAGAAACCATAGCAAACCAATTGCGATTAATATAATTCCCGCTGTTATAGTGCCGACCTTCCAATTCCTCATACTTCTTTTTTCGACTTTCCAGTTAATAATTTAATACCAAGTCCAACAAAAACAATACTGATTAGTAAATTTTGTACTAAATTATAGTCAATATAGATATTGTAATGTCTAGAAATATAATCAGAAGCGTTCTCTAGTAATGATAAGCAACCAAAACCAATTAATACCCAACCAATTAAAGACTTATTAAATTTAAATTGATGATTTAGGACTGGCTCATCTACTAATTCAATGTCTTCACGATATTTACTATGATATTGAAGCGCATCAAAGTAGCTATAAAATACGATGACTGGTATAAAAAATCCAAAGCTTGAAATTAAATGTGTTAAAAATACTGTACCGAAAAATAACAGCATAAACTGCAATCCTCGACTCATTAATCCTAAATAAAAATGGCCAAGACCAGGTAGGATTGATAATATATAAACTAATTTTTTACGTTTTTTCAAAGTTTGTACCTCCATTATTTTTTATTTCCTTTCAAAATTTTTGGAATTGGAATTGATAATTTAATATCTTCACTTTTTTCAATTAACGAAGAAGTCTGATCAATCGTTTGTACAACATGACGATTCGAATTGGTAATCCGTTCAGTTAATTGAAATTGGAAGAATAAAAATGTTGCTGCAGCAGCCAATACTAAATGGATTAAGCGAACTTTTTTTGAATTCGTTTTAGATTTCTTTTCATTCGTTTTTTCCGTAATCTGTATTGATTCAGTTTGTTTCATTATTTCGTTCACTAGCTCATCTGAAAAATTAAAATCAGGTGGATTCATCCATTCCATGTCTAATTCATTTAAAAGTTCAAGTTCCGCCTGACATGAGATACATTCATTTAAGTGCTGTTCAAGCAAAAGAGATTCTTTATTTGAAAGCTTCTTTTGTTGATACGATAATAGTTGGTCAGAAGTTAAATGTTTCAAATGATCCCTCCTTTATGCTTGTCTTTAATTAATCGTTTGGCTCGATACAAACGTGATTCTACAGTTTTAACGGCTACATTTAATTTCAAAGCTATTTCCCCATAGGTAAGTTCTTCAAAATAATATAATTTCAATACATCGCTATATGCCTGTGGCAATTCTATTAAATCTGAATGAATAAGTTCTTTATCAATCGTTTTTATTAAAGCTTCTTCAGGTGATAATAAATTCTCCTCTGGTAAAGTAGAGAGTAAATCACTAGTTTCATTTTCCTGTTGTTTTACTTGTTTTCTTTTAAAATCAATTGCTTTATTCATTGTAATTCGATAAATCCATGTGGCCAAACTAGATTCCCCGTTAAAGTTTTCGAGAGAACGATACAATTGGAGAAAGACTTCTTGCGAAATATCTTCAGCATCCTTTTGATTATTTGAAACTTTCAATGCTACTGCAAATACTTTTGATTGGTATCTTACTATTAATTCCTTAAATAGTTGATGATTCCCCTCTACTATATTCCTTACTAATTGTTCATCCGACTCCATTGCATCACCTCTTTTCCTCTTCCATAACTTTAGACGAAGACAAATTTAAAAACCCTGCAAAAAAAATAAGTTTTTTTAAAAATTTTTTTTAACAATCTTTCTTACTTAAATAAATGAAGTATAGTTGATTTTTCCACTTTGTTAAAAAATAGTTTGTGAGTAATACTCTTATTTAATTAATAAACAATAAAAAAAGCTTGTAAAAACAAGCTTTTAGAATGTTGAAATATAAAATGGTTAAGCTGATATTAAGTGAATCTTATTGATAATATAATTCATTTTTTAAAGTTCAAATAATGATTTTAAATGTCATATGTTTTGAGCAGTTTTATAATAGCACTAACTCTAGTAATTGTTTATTCTTGAGAATTAAAAAATATTTAAGTGCTAATTTTTAGAAAACAAGTACAAATCATTTTTATAATACGTTTTAATCATACTTGAACTGTAAACTGATTAACAATCTGTTACGCTACTTTAAGTAAAGGATAGTAAATTAGTTTTTTAGTGTAATCATTTTTTTATGAATAAGTTGATTGGAACGAAAGGGTGCTCGACTCCTATGGGATAAGCGGNNGCCCCATGGAAAGCGAGCATCCTGTAGTGGAAATCAACATCACTCTACTCCTTTTACGAAAATTTGATTATTTAATTGACAAGATTGTTTCTCAACATATTTAAAGCTTGTAAAAACATGTATCTAACCAACATTTTAAATTCTATTGAACCTCCGAAATACCTTTTAAATCCTTAATATTTGTTCGCATATGGTTCATTATTTCGTTGTATCTTATTTTGCCATTTTTTAGATTAACATCATTAATATTTTCCAAAGACATAATTTTAAAATTACGATTATCACGATAGTAATTATAAGTAGGAAAAAAACTTGGATTTGCCAATTCAATTTTTATATTTTGGTCAGATTGAGTTTTAACTACATCAATTGTACCCATGCCACCAATTAACTCATAGATTTCATCTTGAGCTGATAAGAAATTTCCTAATGAGTAAAAGACGATTGTTTTATTCCCCGTTTTTCCAGTGATCCAAGCCGGCGGTTGTAGGACGTGTGGATGATTACCAATAATAATTTGAACACCCATATCAGCCAATTGTTTTGCAAGTTTCTTCTGGGTATTGTTCGGCATTCTTTCATATTCAATCCCCCAATGCATGGCAACTACTACTACATCCGATACTTTCTTTGCTTTTTCAACATCACTACGTATTTTGGCAAGGTCGATCAAATTTACTAAATAATCTTTTCCTTTAGGAACAGGAATCCCATTTGTACCAAATGTGTAAGCAAGAAATGAAAATCGAATATTATTTTTATTTATCACTCTAATTTGGTCATGATCTGCTTGTGATTTAAAAGCACCTGTATATGGCATATGAATAGCGTCCCAATGCGAAATTGCACTATGTATAATTTTTTCACCTCGATCAAGTGAATGATTATTGGCCAGTGTTACAAAATCAACCCCAGCCCCTTTAAGTGCATCTCCAACTTCATATGGGCTATTAAATGCTGGATATGTAGATAATCCGAATTGCTTTCCACCAATCATCGTTTCTTGATTCGCTACTAAAATATCTGGCTTTTCCATCGTTTTTCTAACTTCATCAAACATTTTATTAAAGTTATATACTCCATTTGGAAGCCTAGCATCTTCATAAACCTCATTATGAATTAAAAGGTCACCCACTGCACCAACAGTCACCTTTGTAACAACCTGATTTAGTTTCTTTATAGGTTCATTCTGTTCTTTAACCTGTTCTGTTTTTCGTTTATTTTCTTTTACTTTGTGTTCCTCTTGATTATTTTTTGTACACCCGCAAAGTAAAGCAAAAAAACAGGTTAATACTACAATTATTTTTTTCATCTTTTTCTCTCCTGTAAAGCGAGATTCAATGGAATGTATGGTATAGGAACAGACAAAACAATCCAGAACCCTTATGTATTCATATTTTTATCCTTATCATCACTTAATACTCATTATGTTCCTTAATAATACTAGTCTGCCATTGGTCTTTAAGACATTCCTTATTTTAAGTTATTTCCATTTTTTAACAAACAAGCACTATATTTTACAGTGTTTATTTTAAATAATCAACTATTATTAATCATTTACTTTCATAGATTTTAAAAATTGAGAATTATTGGACTTTACTATTGTTTAACTATTAAAATAATAACATGTTCAACATTTTTTTGATTTTTAAACAGATTTAATAATGCTTAAAACGTTTTAATAGATAAGGAGAGAACAATGAATAGATCAGAAAAGTTATTACAATTAAAGAAAGAGATTAGTCATGTGATAATTGGTAAAGAGGATGTCGTTGAAATGATATTCATCGCTCTTATTAATAATGGACATATTCTACTAGAAAGTGTCCCTGGTACTGGAAAGACACAATTAGCTAAAAGCTTTGCCAAAACGATTAACGGATCGTTTAAAAGAATTCAATTTACTCCGGATCTATTACCTAGTGATGTAACAGGTATTCAATTTTTTCATCCAAAAGAACAAGACTTTCAGCTTCGAATCGGTCCTGTTATGACAAATATTTTATTAGCAGATGAGATTAATCGTGCTACACCTAGAACCCAAGCTAGTTTATTAGAAGTAATGGAAGAACGCCAGGTAACAATCGATGGAGAAACTATTCCCCTACCAAATCCGTTTATCGTTATTGCAACGCAAAATCCAATTGAATCACAACAAGGTACGTTTCCATTACCTGAAGCACAAATGGATCGATTTTTTATGCAAATTAGTTTAGAATACCCTACATTTGACGAAGAAAAAAGCATTATGAAGTCATATCGTTCAAATACTCCATTTTTGAATTTAAAAAATGTACTAACTTTAGAAGAAATTGATGAAATGAAAGAACAGGTGAAAACTGTTACAATTTCAGAAGAAGTAGAGGATTATATTTTAAATATAATTCATTCAACGAGAAATCATGAGGATATTCAACTCGGCATAAGTCCACGTGGTACATTGGCACTAATGCGAGCTTCACAAGGTAAAGCATATATAAACAATAGAACATTTGTCACTCCACAAGATGTGAAGGATGTTGCGATTTATCTCCTTTCACACAGATTAGTCTTGAGCCTTGAGGCATCCTTAAAGAAAAATGCTATACAAGTTATTGAATCCGTGTTAAATCAAGTTGAAGTTCCTGTAGAAGCTGGAGCTGGTCAATAAATGACTTGGAATAAAGAAATACATGGTAAAAATTCACTTGATATCCTAACTATTTTTGGGATTATATTTCTAATCATCAATGTCTATCAATCTTCCTATTTATTAATGTTTTTAGGAGGATTTTTAATCATCATTAGTTTGATGAGTCGATACTATTTAAAACATATTGCTGATTACCTGATCATCGAAAACGACAAGGAGCCCATTCGAGTTTCCGTCGGAGAACAATTTAATTTACCTATTAAGATTGCCCAGAATCATTGGTTACCTATTATTAATGCAACAGTTCGCATAAAATTAGAACCTATTGTAGATAGTATAAATTTTAAAGCAGTTAGTAGTGATTCAAATTTGGAACTAATTATCCCAATTCAACTAAAAGGTAATGAAACGATTCAGATTACATTACCGCTTTCAGCTACTAAACGTGGAGTTACTAGAATTAAACAAGTAGAGCTAAAAATTTCAAACTTTTTTAGTTTAGGTTATCTATATTTAACCTATAAACCATTTTTACATAAAGAAATTATTATTTATCCTACATTAATTCCTGTACCTCAAATTGAACAAATCATTTCAACTAACTCATATGGTAGTTTTGTAACAAATACTAGTATGTTTGAAGATTTTCTAGCCCCGATTGGAACAAGAGATTACGTCTATTCGGACTCCTTTCATCGAATTCACTGGAAAGCTAGTGCTAAAACTCAAGTACTTCAAACGAAAATTTATGAACGAACTGCTGACTATTCAATTACATTTATTATAAATTTACGAGATACTCATCATGATAATTTTAGATTAAGTATAATTGAAAACATCGAATCAATTGCTAGTAATATTGCCTATATCGTCCAATACGCTGCAATAAAAAATATTAATTATGAAATATTTCTAAATTTGAACATGGAAAGTGGAGTTCCTGTTTTTCATTTACCAATTGGTGGAGGTAAATCTCAACTAGGTAAAACTTATGATATCCTTGCCCGAATTAATGGCGCAAGAATGACTCAGCCAATTGATCGATTACTTCATTACGTAGAAAAGCAACAACGAAAATCTCCTGTTGTTATTTTATGTGGCCCGTTCGGTAAGCATGGAGATCGATATTTCGCTCAAATGCGAAAACGTGGCCAAAGCATCTATTATCTACAAGATGATTTAGAAAGTCCATCGCTTGTTCCATTTGGACAACATTAAGTCGAAAGGATAATGAAATGATTTTACGTTTACTTTCTACATACTTTTTTTCATTAGAATATCTATTACTCTATTTAATCGTAATATTTATATACGAATCAAAAAATCAACTGCCACCTACTTTGGCAATCATTTGTATTTTTATGATTGGAAATCTATTTTTACTTTACTCATTACGAAAATCTCAAGTATCACGTGTTATTCCGTTTATAGCAGGCATAATTTCTGGAGGAATCGGCTATACTCTTGGCCTAAATTCTGTTACATCTATTATATGTGCTAGCTTTATCTATTTTCGACTTGAAGCTTTTCTTAAAGACACTTCGTTATGGATCGAAGAACGAAATAAATTACAAATCATTTTTTATTTAACGAGTTTGGTCGTCCTCTTTTTTGGTTGGACTTCACATTATTCTCATATGAACTTGATATTATGGATAATAATCATTTTTACAATTTTATTTAGTTTAGGCAGATACTTTCAGCAAGCAGTCACTACACAAACCATTAAAAACTATCGAGGAATTATAGGATCAATTAGTATAGCAGCCTTGCTTACTAGTACCATATCGTTAATATTACCGGTCTTAAAGTGGGCGATTTTCAAATTACTGGACGGCTTATTTAGTGCAGTTGGTTTTTTAGGAACTCCTTTCTTTAACTATGTAGATCACATCACTATTAAAGAGAAAAAACTTAAGCTAGGCCAAAATTCAAGTGCTGAAGATAAACTTCCACAAAATATACGTAATCACCATTATATTTTAGAGTCGACTCCTACTTGGGTATGGTTATTATTATTGATTATCGTATTAATCGTAATTTGGCTAGTCATAAGAAAGCTTACTTATATCCGTAATGAAAAACTTACCGCCAAACAAGAAATCAGCATCGAATATAATGCAATACCAGAACATAAGAGGAAAAAAAGACGCTTTTTCAAACACTCTGCCCCAACAGAGCAAATCAGAAAACTAATCTTCCAACTTCAAAAATATGCATCTAAATACAAGATGGGTCGACACCAAAATGAAACACTAAAAGAGTGGTTAGAGCGAATACAAATACCGCATGAGGATGAACTAATTAATGCATATAACTCTGTGCGCTATGGTAAAGGTGAAATAAAGGATATTGAAAAATTTGAGGAACAAGTGAAAAGAATCAAGGGTAGGATTAAAAGCAAGAATAAGGAAGAAGATTAAGAACAAAGAAAAAACCCAAACCTTTTACTTAGGTTTGGGTTTTCACGCTTTTGAAAAAGTTGAGGCTACGAATAATCCAGTGAAGGTGCAATTAAACTTGGTATTTCTGCAATTAAATCTGTTCAAGTGCAATTAAAATAGCCCTAACTGCAATTAAATTTGGCAATTCTGCAATTCAAAAAATAAATCTGCAATTAACTCTATGAAAACTGCAAATAAGGCTTGGCATCACAAGGAAATAGTTTATCAGATTCAAATAAATAGATGAAATATCAATAAATCGAGTAAGAATCATTCAAAACTAAACATTATTCTGCAAAAGTAAGGTTGGTCCGAACTTTATATCAATTTCAACGATAGATCAACAAGGAACACCATTATGATTATTTAAAAAGCATAATGATGTTCCAAATTTCTCCTTACCCTTGTATTTAATTCTTATTGTAAACTTTCGTACTGATTGTATATTTTTCGATAGTTTGCATGTGTGGATCGTATCCGATGCCTGGTTTGGTTGGTACGGTGATCATACCATTTTCTACGGTTACTTCTGGTTCGATAATATCTTCTGCCCAGTATAATGCAGATGCTGCTGTGTCCCCAGGTAGTATGAAGTTAGGTAATGAAGTGATTGCAATATTATGGGCTCTTCCGATTCCTGATTCTAGCATTCCACCGCACCATAATGGAATTCCATTTTCCTGGCATAGATCATGTATTTTTCTTGATTGAGTTAGTCCTCCAACTCGACCAATTTTAATATTAATAATTTTACAGCTTCCTAGTTTTATTGCTTTTCTAGCATCTTCTAGTGAGTGAATACTCTCGTCTAAGCAGATTGGCGTTTTCATTCTTTCTTGAAGGTCTGCGTGATCGATTATATCGTTGTATGCAAGTGGTTGTTCAATCATCATTAAATTATAATCATCTAATGCAATTAGTTGATCCATATCAGATAATGTGTATGCTGAGTTTGCATCCGCCATTAAAGGAATAGTTGGATATACTTTTCGTACTTTATCGATCAGTTCAAGATCCCAGCCTGGTTTAATTTTTAATTTAAATCTTTTATAGCCTTCTGCAAGTCGGTTTTCGATAATATTAATTGTTGAATCGATTGAATCTTGAATCCCAATACTTACTCCTACTTCGATTTCCTTTTTCGTTCCACCTAACGCAGTTGAAAGTGAGATATTTTCTTGCTTAGCATAAAGATCCCAAATTGCGCCTTCTATTGCAGCTTTGGCCATATAGTTCCCACGAATATGTGAGAAATACTTTTCGGAAATTTCGTCTGGATGGTTAATATCATTATTTAAAACGATTGGAATTAAATAATCTTCTAGAATATGCCAGTTTGTTTTTAACGTTTCTTCATTATATAATGGATCAAGCATAGCAACAGATTCAGCCCAACCTGATATACCGTCTTCGCTTATCGCTTCTAATAGAATAAATTCACGGTCATATTCAGTACCAAAGCTGGTTGTAAATGGATGTAATAAATCTAGCTTCATATGACGTAATATTATTTTTTTAATTTTCATTTCCGAACTCTCCTTTATATTACTTTTCTATTTGTTCAGTACATAAAAATGAACTGGCATTTCCGAGTCTGAATTCTTATAAAATCCAGTAACTTTCCATCCGCTTTGAAATAATTTTTTAAAGGACTCTCTAGTAAGCATTCGCCACTGGCTTGCAATTTTACTATTCGTTTCTCTAATTGTTCGGAAATCTTTTGGTACCGCAACAAAGGCTAGATCGTTAAACACATCTATATCGTTTTGAATCGGCATTGGTATTCCGTCGTTGTTTTCTTCCCATTTAATAAGTGAATTGCTAACTGCTTCATCTAATTCAAAAGGTCTCAACTTCTCCTTTTCCTCTTCCACTTCTGCAGTATACCATTCAACTAAAAAACGGTCAGATGGAATTCCACTATTTAATAAGTCTTCCATTTCTCCATAGCAGTTTTCAATATACGTATTACAAACTCCACCTAACTTAGAAATATTTAAATAGCCATTTGCTGTTTCTAATGGATCATAAGTCCAAGTAATCAGTTTGTAGCCGAGTTTAAGAGCTTCTTCTCGCTGGGCGATTTTAAGCAGTTTTCCAATCCCTTTATTACGAAACTCTTGATCAATTCCAAGCATATGAGAACAAAGATAAACATTTTGTCCATCATAACCAGGAAAACTATATTGAAATCCAATTAGTTTATCGTCAAAATATGCACCTAAAACTAATCCGCCATTTTTTGCAGCTGTAATTGTTTGATGCGTAGGAATTGAATCCTCAAAACCCCAAATTTTAGATTCTAATTCTCGTACTTGCCCCATTTCTTCGATCGAATGTAGAGCACGGATCTTAATTCCTGAATTAACTTCAGATTGATTCAGTTTGTTTAGCATTTGCCTCACCTCTTAATTGTTATTGTTCTGATGCTAATAAAACTGTTTGAGTTAAAATTTTCGCTCCATAATGAAGGGCTTCTAAATTAAAACTCATATGAGGATGATGTAACCCTGGAGTTAATCCACATCCTAAACCGACCATTGTAGCCGCAATTTGAGGATATTTATTTGTATAGAAATGGAAGTCCTCCCCACCATTTGAAATGCATTCAGTCACTATGTTTTCATGTCCGATTATTTCTAAAATGGCCTTCTCGGTAATTTTTATTGCTTGCTCATTTTGTACGGCCGCTGGAACAAATTCTTCCATAGACCACGAAATCTTAGCTTTTGTTTCAATCATCGTTTCCTCAAAAACCTCAACTGTACGTGCGTTTAATTGATTCATAATGTCATTTGTTTGCGCTCTAACATCAAGCGAAAACTTTACTGTTTCTGGTATCGTATTTGATGCTTCATTTTCAGTTTGAATTTGGGTCATTTTAACTGAATGAGGGATATCCGTATTTAAATTTATTTGCTTTAATTTATTGACTATTTCAGAAGCTACTTCAATCGCATTAATACCATCTTGTGGCCTAGATGCGTGAGCTTGAATTCCTCGAATTGTACCTTTAATCGTTTCAGCAGACCCATGTATGATCACTGGAGATGCCTTTTGAAAAGGTACTTCTCTTTCTGGTCTTAAGTGTACGCCAAACAATGAAATGACATTGTCTAATGCACCATCTTCCATCATTTGAAGGGCTCCCTCACCCTTTTCTTCGGCTGGCTGGAAGATAAATCGAATCGTATGTTTTGGCTTTATACCACTTGCCGAAATCGCCAACGCTGCATATAAAACCATCGTACTATGAGCATCATGACCACATGAGTGATTAGCCATTACAACACCATCAACTTCTTGAACTAGTGCATCCATATCAGCTCTTAGCGCCACAACTGTATCATTTTGACCCTTAATTTCAGCAATAAATCCAAAATGATTTTTATACGTTTTAATCTCAAATTCTGCATCATTTAGTCGTTCTCTTAAATACTTTGCTGTTTTTTCTTCTTGCCAACTCGGCTCAGCTAGCTTATGTAAATCCTGGTAAGTTTGTATAATAGTTTCTTTATTATGATCTAGAAAAGATTGTGGATTCATAAGATTTTCTCCTAACTGTTTTTTCTATTCTATAAATACTTCATAGGTAGAATAAATTTTTTCCAATTTCTGTTGATACATTTGAATTCTTTTTTGGTCTTTTTCATATAATCCGGCAATCACTAAATTTAGTAGACTTATAACTGATGCGATTGAGTTAGAACCACTTTCCACATTTTCTTCTGTAGTTAGAACAATATCTGCAATTCGACCAATTGGTGATAATAATCGATCAGTAATAGAAATTAAACTGACTCCATTTTCTTTCGTACATTCTGCAATTGTTAGTGTTTCCTTTGCATACCTTGGAAAAGAAAATGCAATAACAACTGATTTTTCTGTTAAATTACAAAACTTTTCATAAAAATCACCTGCTGGAGAACAATACAATACGTTACCTCTAATTGAGCTTAACGTATTCGAAAACCAGTACGCTGCTATATGGGATACTCGATGACCAACTATTAACACTTGATCAGCACAGGTAATTGCTTCAACTGCTTTTGAAATTTCCTTAATATTCGAAGGTTGTAATAAGTTTCTTAAAATATTTACTTCATTTTCGATAATTTTGGTAAAAGTATTTTGTCCTTCTGCATTTTTCAACTCTTCTTTTTCTTTTATATAATCGGCTTTATTTAAATGAAGAAACTCATTTTGAACACATAACTGCATATCACTGAAGCCTTCAAATTCAAGCGCATATGAAAGACGAATGACCGTTGTTTCACTTACTTCAGCTTTTTTTCCAATTTGATAAGCAGTTTTAAAAGCACACTCCTCAAGATTTTCAATCATATAAGTCGCTACTTTTTTTTGCCCTGGTGATAATTGTGAAAATTTTTCCTTAACTAACAATTTAAAATTAGGTCGCTCCATTATTTTTAATCCTTCCAGTGTTGAAGTTTATCCTTCATTAATTTTAAAAGTTGCAGTCAATACTTCTTTTCCTTTTACACTATCATATCCCTAAACTAGGAGCAAGGAAAAAAAGTTAAGTTTTTCTGCTTTTAACCTAATAAATATTTGTAGTTAGTAGTTAATTGCCCTTACAATTTACCTCAATTTGAATTAACTAAAATAGGACTACTATTCAAAATTTGAATCCGGTCAAAAGCCGTAATCGTGTATACAATTAGTTTTCAAATCGGTTTAAACGTTATTTGTATACCCTAAAACTAAGGAGGGGAAAATTTGAAAGTCTTAATAATCTGGCGTCTCTTAACAGTTGGTGGAGTAAATGCTGGCTGGAGGAATCGTTCAATTTATTTTAAAAAGTTTGGCATTGATACTGAGTTTTTATACACAACAGACCATGGTGGATTACACATAATGGAAGATATTGCACCTGTCTATTTAACGAAGGACGAAAACGAAATTATTGATATTATAAAAAACAATGCATATGACGCAATCATTGTAGTAGATACTGGATCAGCGTATAAGTGGTTACAAAAAGCTAAATATAAAGGTCCAGTTATTGTAGAAGCACGTACGCCCGAGCTTATAAAACTACAACCTCATTTAAAGAAATTCAGATCCGTTGAACCTGTTTCTATCATTGTTCCATCGAATTATCAAAAAAGGTTAGTCTCCATCTTAACAGATAACATCCCCATTAAAGTAATCTACAATGGTGTTGACACTTCATTTTTTCATCCATTAGCTCAAGATGAAATTGCGTACGAAAATAATCCAATCCTCCCAAAAAATAAAAAAATAGTTTGCTGGATTGGTAGAGTGGATAAACGAAAAAACTGGCAGATGTTAATCGAAGTTGCAAAATTGATAAAAAGTGCACGGTCGGATATTGAAATATGGTTAATCGGAGGAGCTCAAAGTGTGCAGCGAGAAGATTTTGCATTGACTTGGAAGGAAGAAGGTCTAACTGATCTTATCAAATGGTTTCCGGTAATTCCATATCAACAAATGCCGCATGTATACGCAAAAGTGCTTCAATCTGGGGGATGTACGATCGCAACAACAAAAGTGGAGTCATTTGGCAATACTTTTATTGAGTCTATGGCATGTGGGGTCCCTGTTGTGGCTTCTAATATTATGCCTATTTCGGAAATCGTTCTTCAAGGTGAGACAGGTATGCTTTTTCGAGGACATGATGTTCAAGATGCTGTTAAAAAAATCTATTCAATAGTTGATAATAGTAAACTACATCAAAAGCTTTCACAAAATGCAATCGACCATGTTGAACAGAATTTTGCTATTCAGAAAGTAGCTGATATTTATCGAGAATATCTTTTAAAATTTGATGAAAGCAAAAATAGTGATGTGATTCAAAATGATTGAACCAGTTTCCTATATTAAAAAACTAGAAGGAAAATCCAACGCTCACTTAATTACATTTAGTGATGGTAGAGATTATGTTGTGAAATATTTTCGGTCTGGATTTGAGAAAACATTACCAAACGAATGGGTTGCCTATTGTATTGCTAGATTTTTAGATTTACCAGTTCCTTATGCTCAAATCGTTTCTATTCCTGAAGAATTTTCAAAAACCATACCGGATCTAGTTATGGAAGAAATTCAACATTCAAAGTTTCAGTTTGCTTCTTTATATGTACCTGAAACGTTAAATGGTCATCAAGTTGGATCGGTTCCTAGTATTATAAATAACAATCAGCTTGCAGGCATCATTTTATTTGATTATTGGCTGTGTAATGGAGATCGTACCCGAAAAAATATTTTATTGCGTGAAGAAAGTTTAGATCATTTTAAACTATGGATCATTGATCATGCGGAATCATTTGGATCTTACAGTTGGTTAGTTTCTGAGTTAGAAACTTTGCCTCAAAAAATTATGAAAAGTTCAACTCATCAGTTCATGTCCAGATATATAAATAGTGAAGAAGAATTTAATGAACAACTGGAGATCATCCAAAGATTCCCGGTATTGCTTTTAGAAGAAATTATAGAATTGATCCCTGATGATTGGTTGTTATCAAAGGAAGACAAAAAGGCAATTGTAGGCAGATTAGTAAATCGTAGAAAAAAAATTCTCCCTTATCTTAAACATAAATTCGTCAAAACGATCTACCGTCCATTACATGAACAAAATGAATAGTATAATAAAAACGACTTCAAATTAGTTTGAAAGTCGTTTTTTCATTTTTATTGAATTATGGACGGTTTACCAACTGGGTAATATTCTATTTTCTCACAATCTCTAACTCTTTCTTCCATCAGACAGTTTCTTCCGTCAAAAATGATTGGATTCTTCATTTTCTTTAGTATGCTAGGTAAGTCAAGTTCTCTAAATTCTCTCCACTCAGTAACAATAAAAATTGCATCTGTATCCGTTACACATTCATTTATTGAACTAGCGAACGTTAAATTGTTACCTAGTATTTTTTTTGCGTTTTCAATTGCAACAGGGTCATATGCAATGACTTCTGCTCCTAGTTCTGTTAAAGAATTTATGATATTAATAGAAGGTGCTTCTCTCATATCGTCTGTATCGGGTTTAAACGATAATCCTAGACATGCAATCTTTTTCCCTTTTAATATACCAAATCGTTCAATCGCTTTCTTTACAAGTAATTTACGTTGAAAATTATTGATTGAAATAGTTTCCTTTAGAAAACCAAATTCAACTCCATTTAACTCGGCTGTATGCAATAATGCTTTAACATCCTTTGGGAAACAAGAGCCGCCATAACCTATTCCAGCATATAGAAATGCTTCACCGATTCGTTTATCTTTCCCCATTCCCTTTGCCACATCTTCTACATTTGCACCGAGTACTTCACAAAGATTTGCAATTTCATTTATATAACTTATTTTGCTAGCTAAAAATGCATTGGATGCATATTTAATCATTTCTGCACTTCGAATACTAGTTATTAAGATTGGTACATTTAATGGTTTATACATTTCTTCAACAATTCTAGCAGACTCTTGATTATTGCTACCGATAATTATTCGATCTGCTTCCATCGTATCTTTAATTGCGGAGCCTTGTCTCAGGAACTCTGGATTTGAAACAACGTCAACTACGATATCTTTACTGCAATTTTGTTGAATAATTTCCTTTACTACTTCATTCGTTCCAACTGGAACAGTACTTTTTATAGCAATAATTACGTCTTGTTTAATATTTTTTGCGATATCAATCGCTGCACCCTCAAGATAGGATAAATTTGCGGCCCCATCTTCTCCTTGAGGGGTACCTACTGCAACGATAATAACCCTCGCATCTTCTAACCCCTTATCATACGAGGTTGTGAATGATAATCTTCCTAACTTAATATTATTAGTTATTAACTCTTCAATTCCTGGTTCATATATTGGAGAAATACCTGCACGCAAATTTTTTATTTTAAGTTCATTTATATCGATACAAGTTACTGAGTGACCAATCTCTGCTAAACAGACTCCTGTTGTTAAACCGACATAGCCCGTACCTAATATAGAAATTTTCAAGTCAATCCACTTCCTGATTCTTCATATTTAGAGCATGATCAGATATGACCTCATTTAAAAAAGCAATTACCTCATCTTTTATATCTTCTCTATTAATCGCAAAATCAATTGTAGCCATTATAAATCCGATTTTATTTCCGATATCATATCGTTTACCTTCGAAATTATATGCTAAGACAAATTGATTTTTATTAAATTCATTAATCGCATCTGTTAATTGTAATTCACGGCCTTGTCCCACAGAAATTGTCGATAAAATATCAAAAATCTCTGGAGTAAGAATGTATCGTCCCATAATTGCATAATTTGATGGGGCATCTTTCAATTTTGGTTTTTCCACTAGACACTCAACTTGAAATAGATTTGTATTTGTATCATAAGTACTTTCTTTTTGTTTAATAATGCCATATTTACTTACTTCTTCATCAGGAACATTCTGCACAGCAATAACCGGGGCATTATATTTCTCGTAAACATTAATAATTTGCTGTAAGCAAGGTGTTGTAGACATAACGATGTCATCCCCTAACAAAACAGCAAATGGTTCATCTCCTATAAAACTCTTAGCACATAATATTGCATCCCCTAATCCTTTTGGTTCCTTTTGACGCACGTAAAAGATTTTCACCATATTGGATATTTTCTGCATTTCTTCCAAAACAGTTAGCTTGTTTTTTCGAGATAAAGATTCTTCTAATTCATATGATTTATCAAAATGATCCTCGATTGCTCGTTTGCCTCTACCACTAATAATAATGATTTCTTCAATTCCAGAAGCTACAGCCTCTTCAACGATATATTGAATAGTTGGTTTATCAACTATAGGTAACATTTCTTTTGGCAACGCTTTTGTTGCTGGCAAAAAACGAGTCCCGAGACCAGCAGCGGGAATAATAGCCTTGCGGATTTTCATTTGACTTGCCTCCAAACATTTGTTCATTCTACTTTATATGTAAATGAAGGAGGTCTTGTCACCATATATACCTATTATGTTTAGAAAGTTTATGACTTAAAAACTAGCTTTTTTTGACCTGCAGTTTATTTCGGTAAGAACACAAGAATATTCTATTACAAGGAAATATTTGTAGGAATTCATGGACCAATATAAAATGTTTGAGAGACTTTTCGTGTTATTTGAACTAGTTTTGTTCTATTGGACCTATGTTTTGTATTAATTGCTTCGGTCTTACATTCATTAGCCTGCCTTGAGTTTTAACTGCGTCAGTATTAGCATTATAGAGCAATTTTAAGCATCATTTAAGACAAGTTTTTCATTCACGGTATTGTAATTCATTACGCCAGTCTGAGCGTAAATTAAGCCGGTTTGAGCATTAATTAAGGGTAGTTAACAAAATGTTCGTTGCATAAGTTGCTCTCGTCCAAACCCATCATCAATAAATAATTTTCAAACTAAAAAAGGCTATCTCAAAAGTCTTTAAACTTAAGAGACAGCCCCTTGCTATTTAGACATTTTCCTCAAAATATTATTTTTAACGATTTCTGTTTCTATATAATTCAATGACGCTAGGAAATCTCTTTAATTCAAAAGGTTCGGAATTTACTTTATTAGATAGATTGTTAGTTCTATTTTCTAGTCTTCTTACTTCATTCGTATATGGGCTTGGGTTTGAACTTGAGTTTACATTATTTACACCCTGATCAGTTACTCTTCTAATTCGTCTTAATACTCTAGGATTACTATTAGCTGGATATTCTTCAACTTTTACTACTACTCTATCTCTTGTAGTTGATTTAGATTTCTCCACTAGGACTTCTTCCATTGCTTTTGTTTCAGACTGAGTTAGTGGTTCTGATTCTTCTACTTGTGATTCAACAGTTGGTTCTTTTACTTCAGCTACATTGTTATTCGTTTCGATCAACTGTGTATTTTGTACTGCAGTTTTAAATAATGTTTGAGGTTCATATTGTTCTAATTGTTCTAGTGAAATAGATGAAGCATATTCAGTTTGGCTCCATGTAGATAGTATTTCATTTGCTACACGACTCCATAAATACTTAGTAACTGCAAGTTCTCTACCTTTTTTTCCCATATTCTTCATTAGCGTTTTGTTTGATAATATTTCTGTGATTTTGGTAGCGAATTCATCTGGATCAACTGGATTTTCTACGATTAATCCATTCTCACCTGGAATAATGACTTCAGGATTCCCTCCTCGAGCAGTTGTTACAATTGGAAGTCCAGCTGCCATGGCTTCATAGTGGACCCTTGCAAGAGGCTCTTGCCATAATGAAGTACATACAAATATATCGGCTACTGCAAACCAGTTGTGTATTTCAAAAGGTGATACAAACCCTGTTGTAATAATTGGTACATCTTGTTTTTTTGCGATAGCACGAATATAAGCAACATAGTCCGTAACATTATTTTGACTAAACCAATTGCTTCCTACGATGACTAAAGCTAAATCTTTGAACTTTTTTGAAAGTGTTGGCAATGCTCTTATTAGACGGTCTACGCCTTTGTTTTCTGAAAGTCTTCCAGCAAATAAAATAACCGTTTTATTTTCTAAACCAAACTCTTTTCTAAGTGTGTTTCTCGTACTTATCATTTTTGAATCATTGCCAGGTAAGAAACGGTCAGAATCAACCCCTGAGTAGATCGTTCTGATTTTATTTGCACTTTGAGGATAAAGTTCACGAATTACATTTCCTACATAATCACTTACCGTAACGATACTTGAAACTTCTTCTAATACTAAATTCGCTTCATCAACAGCAATTTTCCCAATATTAAACATGTCATTATGCATGCTCAATGTGATTTTTGATTTTGGAGCTACTTTTCTAATCGGAAGGACAAGTCGTGGTCTGTTAAAAATGTGGATTAAATCAAATTGATTTCCTTTAATGTATTCAACTACACCTTCACGATATAGTTCTAATACTTTCCCTGGCACACGTACATAATGTACACCGTCGATTGTTTCTTCATCTGGTAATGATGGATCATTAACACCTAATACTGTTATATCGTGTACTTTACTTAAATAAGGTAAACTACCTGCTATATAAGTCTGAATCGCACCACCTAAAACTGGAGGTACTGGTAGGTTTTCAGTACATACCATTAATATTTTCATTCTTTTCCACTCCAGTCGTTGCGAACTTCATTCAATGTTGCCCACTTTGACTGCTCTAAGTCAACGATTGATTGAATTAATTGTTTAGTAGATTCGCCTAAAAATAATTCTGGTTCATAAAGTACTTCTTTAATGTTTTTATAAAATTCATTTGGCATTGAAAAATCAATCATTAATACTTCATATAATTCTTTAGAAATTGGATTTGCTTCATGATATGCGTTAATCATTTCTCTTACCCATGTAGCATCCCAAGCGAATAAATCAGACATTGTACCAGATATCAGTTTTCTAAGATCACGAATTGGCAAATCATATGCAACTCCATCTAAATCAATGATCCACATTCCATTTGGACCCATTTGACCATTTGACCATCCGTAATCTTGGTGAACTAAGCCCCAACTCGCATTTCCTTCATTCACCATATTAAAGTAACCCGAATTATTTAGGTCTTCCATACTCTTTCTTGCTTGTTCTTGAAATGTATCTACTACATTTAATAAATCCTGACTAGCAGGCATTTCATCATAGGCCAAAGCAATTGTTCTGAACCAGTTCATTTTGTTATATACTTTTTCATAGCTTTTTGGCCATTTGTGCAATCTTGATGCAATTTCTGCTTGAATCGGTGGTACATAGCCTTTACTTAAACGATGAAACTCACCAAGTGCAAAACATAACTGCTTAGCACCTTCTAAATCTTTAGAAACTGGTGCCAACTCTTCAATCCATTCTGCAACGAACCATAGTTTTCCACCAGCTTCTACATATTCCTCGCCATCTCTAGTTCGTACAATGCTTGGAACTCTAGCCTGTTGAACCTCAACTAAATACTTCTGAGCTCCTAAACTAAACATACTTCTAGTTGGTCTTCTGTGTAAAAGCTTAAAACTTTTTGGACCATCGTTTGTTTCAATTTTCCAAATCGCTCCGCCTTTGTCAGCTTTCGTTGTTATTACTTGCATGCTATTTACTTGAAGGTCATAAAACTTAAGTACTTCAAGTCCAATTTTTTCAATATATTCAGGCACATAGAATTCATCATGAATAAGTTCATCGACAATCCATGGCTCAATTATTATATTATTCAATTTCTCCCTCCTACTTTTTAGAGCCCATAAAAAAATTCACATTTCTTTTTAATGAAATGTAATAAAATGGTTACATTACTTTTATTGCTCTAAGAGTGTTTAGACCTAATGTAATAATATGAATTTGTCCAAGTATTGTGAGGGTATATGTGTATTCTATTTAAAAAGTATTTTCTCCTAATCTAGTTATATACATATTTCTATTTGAATTCGAACTTTGTCGTTTTATCCATCATATGATATTCCAACTCTTGTTAGATAAGGAGGTTTTTAACATTAAAAAAGCTGATACTAAGCGCATCTTAATTACTGGATGTGCAGGATTTATTGGATTTCATCTAAGTCGGCGCCTATTAGAACAAGGTTTTCAGATCATTGGGATTGATAATCTAAATGATTATTATGACAGAAGTCTAAAATTTGATAGATTGGAGCTTTTAAAGATATATGAAAATTTCAGTTTCATAAATGGCTCAATACATGAAATGGAACTATTAGAAGAGCTCTTTGAACAATATAATTTCGATCTAGTCATTAATCTAGCAGCACAGGCTGGGGTGAGATATAGTTTAGAAAATCCAGGGTCATATATTCAATCAAACCTTGTAGGATTTGCCAATATATTAGAGTGTTGTAAAAATCATCAAATTAAACACCTCATATACGCCTCTTCTAGTTCTGTTTATGGTAATAATAAAAAAACTCCCTCTTCAATTAATGATCGAGTTGACGAACCAATTAGCTTATATGCAGCAACAAAAAAATCAAATGAATTAATGGCATATTCATATAGTCATACGTTTAATCTTCCTACTACTGGATTGCGTTTTTTTACAGTCTATGGGCCATGGGGTAGACCAGATATGGCGCTATATAAATTTGCTAATTCAATCACTAATGGACAACCAATAGATGTTTATAATTATGGAAATATGAAACGAGATTTTACTTATATTGATGATGTAGTTGAATCAATTGTAAGAATCATTAAAAATGGGCCACCAAATGAATCCGCTTCGTATTATAAACTTTATAATATTGGTAACAATAGCCCAGTGAATTTAAATTATTTTATCGAAGTGTTAGAAAAGCAACTTGGTATAAAAGCAACTATTCGATTATTGCCGATGATTTCAGGAGAAGTACTTGAAACATATGCCGATATTGATCAACTCGTAAATGATATTCAATATAGTCCAACTACTTCAATTGAAGACGGTATTGCAAAATTCGTTGAATGGTTTAAGGATTATAAAAAGAAATGAAACTAGCCACAAGGATTTTAAACTTCCTTGTGGTTTATTTGTCTAATGTAGAAATTTTCAGCTATTGCTGTTGATTAACAAAAAAAGAAACCCAGTTTAAGGGCTCACTGCATATAAATTATTCGCCTGGTTCCGATCCTCACTTAACATTTGAATATAATCCTCATTTAATTGTTCTGTTAAATGATCTCGATAGTGCCAAATTGATAATAAGCATTGTTTAAATTTTTCAATTATACCTACATTTTTAACTTTTCTAGCTACCTTTATTAATTCATTTAACCCTTCAATATATTGCTTATTTTCACATTTTAAAAGTGATTGTGCATAACAGAAATCTAAGTACAATTGTTGTTTATACAAATTTGAACTATTGGCCATCTCATTAATTACTTTTTCATGCTGATTGATTAAAGCTAAAGCATCTTCTAATCTACCTAATTTTACATAGGATTCAATAATTCTCGGAATGCCTACATATAAATCATCTCGATCTTTAATCCAATCGTAGTATTCATCAACATAATGTAATTCACCAAAATCAAGGAATGTGACATACCGATTACCGATTGCAGCCTCTGCAAAAAAATCATTAATCTTACTATATTTCATTATTATTTCAAGCACTTCATCGATTGAGTTACTTAACCTATTTAAAGCGAATCCTTGGTATACTAATGCGTAGCCAAAATGTTTTTCACTTTTTGCCATTTTTTCTAATCGCTTCGCATAATGAAGGACTTTGTCCCATTGTTTTAACATATAGTAAGTAGCTGTAATATATAAAATTGTTAGTTCCTGAAAATCATCTGGCATATAGCTCACATATTCTAGTACATGGACAAGAGTAGCTGGTCCTTCTTCTGTTAATCTATTTAAATAGTACTTTCTAAAATAACTAATAGCGACTTCTTCTGCAGTTTGATCTGGCATGTGATGAATAATGATTTCATATAAAGGTAAAGCCTCTTTCTCTTTCCCTTCAGCAAATAACTTTTCAGCAATCTCAAATATATTTTGTAAATTTTTAGAGCGGATTGTCTTAGATTTTTCCTCTAACATTTCAGAAATGATAAAGTTTAACTCTTTTTTAAACCCATTTATTGCACATTTATAAATAAACGCTACACTTCTTCGTTTATCTAAATATCGATTCTGATTAAAGCATAATTGTGTATAGTCAGAGTAAAAATGTCCTTCTTCCAAACCGAATGCTTCTGTAATTGCATCTAAATAATGCAAAGATAATGGCTTTTTATTATTAAATACTCTACTAATATCACTAATATGGATTCCAGAATATTTAGCCAAATCAGCTTTATTCCATTTTTTGTCATTCATTAATGTAAGAAAATCATATAGAAGTATCTGATTCATAAGCTTTCCTCTCCATACTTGTTAATAATCTTTTTTAATTCAACATTCCCAACCTTTTATCTAGATAAAAAGTGGAAAATTAGGTAATATCACACATACTCTATTAGGTTTATTATACTATTTTGTCTTTTTTTAAAATAGGAAATATTCAATTATTAATTAAAGTTAATTAATTATTTAAATACTGTTTCATTTTCAAATGTTTTTACTTCAATACAATATTACTTTTCCTACGTTTCTGCATTCTTTTCCTATAATGGGAAATAATACCTTTATATTAATTATTTACTGGGGATGATTTATTGATAAAAAAGATTATTTCATTTATACCTGAGTATCCTGTTTTCATTCAAGCTTTTGTTACCTTTATCGTTCCTGTAGGTTTATCAAAATTTTTCAAATGGGTTCATTTTATGGAGAAAGAGTGATTTAAATGAAGCGTTCGAGATCCAATAAAATCTCAGAAAATGTGGCATCTCTAAATGATGAATCTCAAAATAGTAATGAAATCTTATCCAGTGATATCCAAGTAAATTTGGATTGGATTTTTAATGAAATTGGACATAATTCTGATGTTAAATTTAGAGAATTTCTATTAGGTCAAACAGATATTCAACTAGCAATCATTTTTATTGACGGCTTATCGAATGCAGACTTAATTCAACAGCATATTATGGGCGAATTAATGACGGGACTTACTGACATAGCCACTAATCAAAAAAATAATGGACAATCTTTAAATCTAAAAGACATTAAAAAATGTATTACAGAGAAATCACTCACTGTTTGTTCAATTGAAGAAGTCAGTACTTATAAAAAAGTAAAATCAGATGTTCTATTTGGCTCAATTGCTTTGTTAGTAGATGGTATTTCTGAATGTTTTTTGATAGGAGAAGCATTAACAAAAACTAGAGATGTAAAAGAACCTGATTCTGAGGCACTTGTTCGTGGACCAAGACTTGGCTTTGTTGAAAATTTAGCTGATAACACTGCTATGTTAAGACGTTCCGGAAAAAATCCAGATTTAACAATGATCGGATATGAAGTTGGAGAAGTTTCAAAAAAACAATTAGTGATAGCATATATCTCAACTATTGCGGATTCACAGCTTATTGAAGAAGTAAAAAAACGAATAAAAAGAATTGAAATTGATAGCGTTCCAGACTCTGGTTATATTGAACAATTAATCGAAGATGATTATTTAAGTCCTTTTCCTCAGATTCAAAGTACTGAACGTCCTGATCGAGTTATGAGTGCTTTAATGGAAGGTCGGGTAGCGATTATATTAGATGGTTCACCATTTGCACTTATTGCTCCTGTAACTTTTCAGATGTTAATACAATCTCCTGAGGACTATTACGAAAGATGGTTGGCAGCTACTTTAGTTCGATTATTACGATATCTTGCATGTTTTATTGCTTTATTTGCTCCATCTTTATACATTGCATTTATTTCGTTTCATCAAGGCTTAATTCCGACAAAGCTAGTATTTCATATTGCATCAACTAGAGGTGGTGTACCATTTCCTCCGTTAATTGAAGCACTTATAATGGAAATCTCGATCGAAGTATTAAGGGAGGCAGGACTTCGTTTACCTAAACCGATTGGGCAATCGTTAGGTATTGTTGGTGGATTAATTATTGGTCAGGCCGCAGTAGAAGCGGGTATTGTAAGTACAATCATGGTTATTGTCGTTGCAGTAACGGCAATTTCCTCATTTACATTACCACAATATAATGTCGGAATTGCCCTTCGTATGCTTCGTTTTTTATCAATGCTTTTTGCAAGTGTATTTGGTTTATATGGTGTCATTTTATTTTTCTTATTAGTATGTAGTCATTTAGTTAAACTCAAAAGCTTTGGAGTTCCTTACTTAAGTCCCGCAGCTCCAATTCGATTTAGTGATTGGAAGGATTTCATCGTAAGAGCGCCACTATTTATGATGAAAAATCGTCCAAAAAGCATTCAAGCTAAAAGAACTAGAAGGATGAAATAGCAATAGAAAGGAGGAGTACTAGATTATGGTTTCAAAGCCTATTGATCAAATATCAACGAATCAAACTGTCATGTTAATCGTAAATTTTATTTTTGGTGCAGGCATTTTAATTTTACCAAGAAGTGTTACTGACAAAGTAAAAACACCAGATGGTTGGATTACCGTTATCATATCCGGTTTAATTATAACCCTCTTAACCTTTTTACTCGTTATGCTGTGTAAACAATATCCGAACGAAACATATTTTCAATTTACTCAAAAAATTATTGGAAAATGGTTAGGAATTTCATTAAGTATCATTATAATCGTTTATTATGTATGCCTTTCAGCTTTAGAAGTTCGAGTGATGGCAGAAACGACCAGGTTATTCTTACTACAAGGTACTCCTACTTGGGCTATTCTAATTCCGTTCTTGTGGATTGGTTTATATTTAGTACTTGGTGGAATTAACCCCATCGCTAGAATATTAGAAATTATTTTTCCAATCACAGTGTTATTCTTTCTATTAGTTATTTTTTTAGGAATAGGAATTATTGAAATTGATAATCTTCGTCCTGTACTAGGAAATGGAATTAAACCTGTACTGAATGGACTCAAAACAACTTCCCTTTCTTTTTCAGGTTTTGAAGTTATTTTATTTATTTTTGTGTTCATGAAAGATAAAACGAAAATATCAAAAACAATTATGTTTGGAATAGGTATTCCATATGTGTTTTATACGATTACGGTTGTTGCTGTAGTCGGTGCTTTCTCAGTAGACGGTGTTTTATTGCAAACTTGGCCCGTACTTACTTATATTCGCAGCTATGATATACAAGGTCTTTTTGTAGAAAGATTTGACTCATTACTTCTAGTTATTTGGATAATGCAAATTTTTGCTACATTTATCATTGCATATTATATTTGTTCTCTTGGAATGGCACAAATTTTTAATAAAAAAAGTTTGAATCCATTTCTTTTTGGTACATTACCACTTATTTACATTGTTGCAATGATTCCGAAAGATATAAATCAAACTTTAATAATGGCTGATACAATCGGAAATAGTGTATTTTATTTATTTGGTATTGTCCCTCTTCTCCTACTAATGATTTCTATTGTGAGGAAAAAATTAAATGAGAAAATGTAGAATTTTTATCATTACAATTTTCAATTTTAGTCTTCTATTTTTATTATCGGGATGCTGGAGTAGTAAACCCATCGAGGACTTAAATATTATATTAGGTTCTAGTTTAGATAAGGATGCTGACGGAAAAATAAAATCCACACTACAATATGCAGTCCCTGAGGCAATGACTACAAAATCAGGTGGCGTTAATCCCGAAAAACCATATATAAATGTAATCGGGGAAGGCATTTCGTTAGAACCTTCTGGGTGGGAAACAACTTTAAGTAGGGAAGGTTATATTTTTGGTGCGCACCAAAAATGCGTTGTCATTAGTGAGGAACTCGCTAGAGAAGTTAAATTACGTGAGCTTACTGATTTATATTTTCGCGATATTGATATTCGTGGTAGTACGTTAATTTTTATAGCAAAAGGCAAAGCCAACCAAGCATTAGAAACAAAAGAAAAAAATATCATCCCTTCATTACGAATTGTTGAAATTGCTAATGAATCTTTAACTTCGTTAATTGTCAGCAAAACACCTTTAATTAAAATAGGTGGATTAATGAACTCTGGTTCTAGCTTCCTCCTCCAATTATTAGAACCGACTGATAATGGACCGAAATTTTCTGGTGGAGCAATTTTTAACGGTAAGAAAAATAAAATGATTGGTACACTTAATACTCAGGAAGTAGAAGGAATTAATTGGATCACTGCTCAAGGAAAAGGTGGTTCAGTAAAGGCATACACGAAAAAATCAAATGGACCAACTTGGTTTCAAATTGAATCAATGAAAAGTAAAGTTACACCGCATATAAAAGGTGACAAAATTTCTTTTGATGTAAAAATTGAGTCTGAAGGTAGAGTTGCAGAATATTGGAATCCTAAATTAAGGCCATTATTTGAAGAAAAAAACCTTAAAAATATTGAAAAAGCAACTGAAGAGGAAGTTACAAAATTAGTAGAAAATGTAACAAACAAGCTTCAAAATGAATATAAAACAGATATTGCCGGATTTGGAAACGAAGTAAGGATTCAATACCCAAAAAAGTGGAAAAAAATGAGTAAAAATTGGGATGATCTATTTAGTAAAGCTAAAATAAACTACGATGTTCATATTACAATCAGAGACTATGGTATGATCGGAAGGAAAAAAAATAAATAGAGAAAACTCGCTGATTGGCGAGCCTTAAGGCGAAGACAGAAGCGTAGTTGCACTTATACTTAATTCCTAAAATTGGCAACTACGTCGATTTTTCTTCTCCGATGCCAATTTATAATTTCTTAAAGTGTAAAAAATAAAGCTTAAATCCATAAATTAAAGGCATTTAAGCTTTATTTTTTAGGTTATCGACTATATGGTGCTTCATTTGTTTGTAAGAAGACGGTTGAAATTACTCTTTCTTTACTTAGTTCCAATGTAATTATTTTTTTCATTTTTGAAACTAGACTAGGATCAGATCCTATTATTTCCGTATTTTCGTAATGTGCCGAAAATACATCATAAAATAAATGAGGAAATAACAAATCAGCTTTTAGAAACTGGTACTGCAAACATGCTAACGGATTAATCTCCTGATATGCGATGATTATTTTCTTCATTAACTTTGGATTCCAATTTTTTTCTTTTTTCATTACAATATTTAAAATTCTTCTCATATCATGAATCGGCAATTCCATTTTTAACGAACTCATATTTAAGAAATATAAATTCCCGTCTTCTCCAATTATAAGATCGTTTACATCAAAATTCTGATTACATAATGTTTTCGTTTTCGATGTCTCTTCTATCACTTCGGCAATATTTTTATTGATTATTGCTAAAGCTTTTTCACATTGCATTAAAACCGTATTTATATTTTTTAAATACAGCTTATCGATTTCATTTTGATACTTTAACTTAGCTCGTTCTTCTTTCCATTTTGTTAATTTTAATAATTTATTTTGCAAATCATTTTTCCAATTTGATTGAATGGATGAAACTTGCTCAATTGTTAATTCTATGCCTATTGAAGCTTTATGAAAAGAAGCAATCCCATTCATCAACAGAATAAGATCTTCTTCACTATCAAAATTTGGTCTCCTCCCATTAACAGCTTCAAATAACATAAAATATTCATCTTTTATTCTTACAAAACCGTCACCTAATTTGGTTGTTAATACTTCTGGTGTAAATACGCCATTATCTCTAAGATAGTCAATTGCATAAATCATGAATTCAATATATCTTTCATCAATTAAAACTTTCTTCAATAGTACTTCACCGATAGTTGTATCAATGGGCCATTCAGCTTTTTTTTCATCATTGTATTCTAAAGATTTATGTTTTACTTCTAAAGGGTAATTTGCAATTACTTTTTTTACTAAATCACTAAAAAAAGCGTCCAAATAAAATACCTCCCAAATAATACTTATCCACTGTTAATCTATGAATATGTACATGTTTAGAGACGGCTAATCTACTAAATAAATTAGGAAGTAAATAATTTCTTACATTTATTACCGTAATTACCGGTTTTATCTTCAAGATGTTCGAATTAGTTTCTATTCTATTACAGTTTACTTTAAATTTATCAATAAAATACAACAATATTCCCATTATATTCTTTAGTGTATAAGCACTTTTTGAAAAAGAAATTGATGATTTTCTGAACTTACAAGACGTGTACAAGCAAAAAATCTATATGCACCAATTATAGGCGGCGATGTATATAACGATAATCAAAATGTATAAGAATGCTAAAACATATTGAGTCACTAACAAGCGTGCATCCGAGTTCCACATTGATGGAATCGTTGACGCAAAGGATATGAGTTTTGTTCAAAAGAAATATTTAACACCATATTTTGAGAGGCTTAAACATTCAATAAGTATAGTAAAAAACGTCGGATTATTTTAGTTCCGACGTTTTCTAGGTTATTTATTGTTCAACTACTATATCAATTCTCTTATTAGATGACACACTATTTTTAGAAATAAAACTAACGCTAATCATAACAAGCGCATTAATAACTAGTGCAATACTCCCTACGTTTAAGTCCTTTATTAATTGAGGTAGATGGGGAAAAGTTTGAGCGAATGTTTTTTCACCTAAATCAAATATTGAAACGATTCCCCCACCAATTATGATTCCAGAAATAGCACCGTATTTCGTTACAAACTTTTTCTTCATTAAGCTTAAGAAAAATGGTGGAGCAAGCTGTGTGATAAAATTATAAGCAACTATTGCAATACTAAATAAAGAATTTCCACCTTTAAATGTAAAATATACCCCAATTAGAGTAATAAACGGCACTACGAATTTTATTAGTTTTGCAATCTGACTTTCTGATCTAGTAGGTACAAGTACTTGATAAATATTTTTAACAAATAATGTAGATATTACCATAAGAATCAATGAAGCTGGTACTAAAGCTGCTAATACTCCAGTGCCCCCTATTAGTCCTACAAACCATGGATCAAAGGTCTTCTTTGAAAGAAGTAGTAAAATTTTGTCACTTTCACTACCTTGTAAACCTTTAATTTGTAAGATTGCAGCAAAGCCTACGAAAAAAGCAAATAATAATATTAATTGATACAGTGGCATTACGATTGCGTTTTTTCTTAGAACCTTTGCATTTTTCGCTGCAAAAATAGGTGGGAATGAGTGTGGCCACATATACATCCCAATTCCACTTAATATAATAGTAGAAATATACCATGTTAAATTCATACCATGTTCTGGTAGAATCGTAAAGTTTGGCTTTGCTTGTTCAATAGCTTGATACATCGGCTTAATACCGCCATAAAAATGAATAGGGAAATAGATACCTAAAAATAAAATAATGGCAAGAATTAAAATATCCTTTAAAACAGAAGTCCAAGCAGAACCATGAATTCCAGATAGCATAACGAATAAAGTAACACCGATTGCTCCAAATAAAATAGCCATTTTTGAAGAAATAACACCATAAGAAGTAATTTCGACAATATAGCCTAAACCTTTAAATTGGAGTACTAAGTAGCAAAATAAAGCGACGATTCCAACTATAGCAACAAGTACTCCTAGAATCGGACTTTCATATTTCTTCGCCATAAAATCTGACTGTGAAATTAGTTTATGTTTTTTGGAGTATTTCCAAATTTCAGGAAAAGCCCAATAAGATATGATGGATGCGATACAGCCATAAGAAACAATACTAAAAATCGAACCCCCTTCACCATATGCCGAACCACTTGCACCTAAAAAAGTAAAAGTGGTATACATTTCTCCAGCTGATAATAAAAAGATGAAAAGTGTACCCATTCCACGGCCACCGACAGACCATTGTTCTAAGTCCATTTCTTTACCTTTTTTTGACCATATACCAATCACGATTGAAACTACGAAAAATAAGAAAATAAATAGTGTGCCAGTGTTCATTTTATTTCCTCCTCTTTATTAGCAGGATCAAATAAATAGATTAAACCTAAAATCGCAGTAGTAAGAAAAGACCACAGTACAATTGAGAAATGGAAAAAAGGCATTCCAAGTACATAAGGAGTAACTTTATTTGAAAACAAAGCACCTATTACAAAACCAATAATCGGTAAAAAACCAAATAAATAGATTTTTTTCATACTCTACTCTCCTTAATTTTAGTTATTTAATATGGTAAAAGCTCCTTTAACAAAGATCTTTACTCCATCCTTTAAAGCCCTCTCATCAATATTAAATTTCGGATGGTGGTGTGGATACACTATTCCCTCTGTCTCATTTCTTGAACCAACAAAAAAATAAGCTCCCGGAACTTCATTAAGAAATGCTGAAAAATCTTCACTTCCCATTATTGGATTAATGAATACACGATTTTCTTCTCCAAATATCTCACAGACAGTTTTATCAATTAAATTAGTTGTTTCATTGTCATTAATGACTGGTGAGTATCCGTAATGGTATTCAAACTCATATTTTGAACCATGAGCATCGGTAATACCTTTTACAATTTGTTCTATCAACTTAGGTATATTATTTCGAACTTCAGGTTTAAAGCTCCGAACTGAACCACCGATTGTAACATAATTTGGAATGACGTTTACTGCTGTACCTCCATTAAATTGTGTAACTGATATGACGGCAGTATCGATTGGATCAATTTTTCTTGAGACTATATGCTGTAAGTTCGTTACAACTTGAGTACCGATTAGAATTGGATCAATTGTTTGATTCGGCTGAGAAGCGTGACCACCTTCACCAATGATCGTAATTTTAAACATATCTGCACCAGCCATAATAGGTCCATAATTTAAACCAATTTTTCCGGTTTCCAAATTACTCGTTAAATGTGCTCCGATAATCAGATCAACTCCATCAAGTACTCCTGCATTCACCATCTCAATTGCGCCACCAGGAGGCAATTCTTCTGCATGTTGGAAAATAAATCGGATCTCACCTTCAATTTGATTTTTAAAACTACAAAGAAGTTTCGCTGCTCCTAAAAGCATTGCAGTGTGCCCATCGTGACCACATGCATGCATTATGCCATCCTTTTTAGAACTAAATTCAATTTTAGTTTCTTCCTGAATTGGAAGTGCATCCATATCTGCTCGAATTGCAAGGACTTTTCCTGGATGATTTCCTATTAATCTAGCAACAATACTAGTCTTAGTTGGTCTAGAGATTTCTAAGCCTCCAAATGTTTGTAGTTTGTCATACACAAATTGAGCAGTATTGTCTTCTTGGAAGGACAATTCCGGATTTTCATGTAAATACCTTCTCCATCCAATTACTTCATTGTTAATCGAACAAACTAATGCATCTAAGTTTAATTCAGATAAAAGATCATACTTCATTGACGCACCTCCACGAATCATCAAAATATATTTAAGGAATATTTACGGTCATTTTCCTTATATATTGATTTTATTACTTGAAAGCGGTTTCTACAATACTTTTTTATTAAAAATTCAAAATATTTATAATGTTTAATCCACAAAAAAATAAACACTTCAATTTGAAATGTTTATTTGAAACGATATATTTTACTAGGTCTCCCACGAAACGATAAAGATTCCTCACCAATGCATTCTAATAATTCTACTTCACATAAATCTGCTACAATACGTCTAGCATTTCGTTCTGTCATATTAAGCTGCTCAGCTAAATTCTTTGTTGTAAAATCATTCCAATCCATTCTCTTAATAAGGTTTTCAATTTTATGAAATGTCTTTACGCTAATATTTCCTAATTTTAGCTTTTGCAACAGTTCTTGGTCATCTGTTCTATAGGCATATGTGATTTCTTCTTTACTTCCAACCGATTCGATAATTTCGCCATTCTCTTGGACAATTATTATTTTACGATTATTCGTCTCTTTTGACTGTTGAATTGATTCAATCGCATTTTTCTCTGCAGAAAAAACAGTCTCACCATATCCAATACCAACAGAAACCTTAGAATCTGCTTCTAGCGATAACTGCTCCATCGTATTCTCTAACATATTAATCTCTCGTTCAATTGCACCTCTAGAACTATAAATTAAATATTTCCCATATCCCTTTTCAATTAAAGAACCATTTAATTGTTCACAAAGTGTTAGGAGTACATCCTTAATACGAAGTTCGATATGCTGTAAATGATAAGGCGATTTAGCTTTCTTTATAATACCCTCGAAATTTTCTATTTCAACCAACTCTACTCCTATTTGAGAATCTTTAAAATAAAGGCCTTTTACTTTCTCCGTTAATAGCTTTAATGTTTGCTGAATTTCAACTCGACTAGTTGATATCCATTCGACTGGAACTTCACGTTTTTTTAATTCCAGAAAAATAGATGGAAAATTAGTCAAAACACCTTCAGTTTTATTTGCGTCCCATAATTCAAGGTGATATTGTAATATTTCCTCTAAATTAATATCTTCTTCATCAAACTTTTTTAGATAAATATTATCAAATGGCTTATTCAACTGCACTAAAGCATCCTCTAATAGATTAGAATAAATGGGCATATCAACGCTGAATTGCGTAATTAATTTATCAGTAAGATACATAATATTTAGCAGACTTTTATAAACTGTAGATTCTGTATGAGGAATATACAATAATTTTTCACTAGAATGTAGAATATTTTTTGCAATATTATATGGTAATTGCCCTGAAAAAAGCCAGACATCAACATCTCGTTCATGTTTCTTTACAATCTCTTTTGTTTCCACAGGCTCATCATATGCAAATGGGAAAAATTCAAATTCCTTTTCATATTCTTTAGAAAAACTTAAAATTCGTTCTAAAGACCACTCTGGGCCGACCAGTCCAATACGATACATCAATACACCTCCAAATACTCGCGCGGATTATGTTTTATTTACTATTTCATTATGTACTTTATATAATTAATCTTAACAGTACTTCACCTTAATTTACCACGTTTATTAAAATTTGATTGAACAAAAAAAGACTTTTTCATCAAGATCTTTTTCTTGAATCAAAGCCTTTTTAAATCTTTTGTATTCTCTATATCTAATTTACTGTCATTAAAAAGAACTTAAAAATTCCTTCATTTCATTTATTAACTCTTCAGGTGACTCATACATACTCATATGCCCTGCACTGTTTAAAGTAGCAGTTTTAATATTTTCTTTATCGACCGAAAAAGTCTTTTCAGGCGGTATAATCTGATCGTCTTTACCTGCCAGTAAAAGTACAGGTAAGTTTGTATCGTTAAGTACATGATTTCGGTCGGGTCTATTTTTCATGCTAATTAAAGCATTAACCGTGCCATCTACTGAAGTTTTATACCCGATTTGCTTTGCTAATTCTATTTCTGCACTATTAGTTTGGATATTTTTTGGAGAGAAAAGTTTAGGGATTAACCCATCGACTACGTTTTTCACGCCTTCATTTTTCACTTTATCACTAGTTGCTATCCTACCTTTTTTTGCTTCTTCACTATCCGGATAAGCCGTAGAGTGGATTAAAGAAAATCCATTTAAGTAATTAGAATATCTTTCCGCGAATGCAAGTGTAATATAGCCTCCTAACGAGTGGCCAAATAACGTTATTTGCTTAATGTTTAGTTGATCTAAGAAATCTTTCAAAACATCTGCAAAATCTTCAATTGAATGCTCTTCTTTTATAGCTGTAGAGTCTCCATGTCCTGGTAAATCAATTGCGATCACACGATAATCCTCAGATAGCTTTTGGACTACTTTTTCCCAATATTCATGACTTCCCATAAAGCCATGAATTAAAACGATTGGCTTTCCTTTTCCTTGATCCTTATAAGCAATTGATAAATTTTCAAGTTCTACTTTACTATTAATAATCATTCAACTCCATTCGAGAATATTAATATCAATCTATTTTCATTTACTAAATAGAAAATACCTTTATTAAAAAACTAACATAAAAGAATCTTATGAACAAAATTCTGCACTTAACTATTTTCTCCTCTCTTTTCTCTAAATAATCTTCAAATAGAAAAGGAGTGTCTAAAAAATGAAAGACACTCCTAATTTCTATAAAGAACTTAAAATTTATCTACTTTCTGCTTAAAAACTGCATTGTTACGTTGAATTTTCTGACCCTTATTTTTATTTATAAATAAGTAGGCCACAGATAATACAATTAACCACGGTATTCCGAATTGAAGCATAATTTTAAAGCCAGTAAACCAAGAAGTAATTGTTAATCCTAACAATAAAATTGCTCCTAGTATTGTGAAATAAGGGAAACCAATCATTTTTACTGGTAAATTTCGCCCACCTGACTGCTCCCATTTCCTTCTAAAAAATAAATGTGAAATAAAAATTGTCATCCAAGTAAACATTGCACCAAACATTGAGATTCCCATCATAAATGCATATGAGGAATCTGGTAGTACTGCATTTACGATCCCGGCAACTACAATACCAATGGTTGAAACTGCAAGAGCATTTACCGGAACACCTTTTTTTCCTACTTTTCCTAAAATTTTTGGCGCATGATTCGTTTTTGAGAGTGAATAAACCATACGAGTTGACGCATATAATTGGCTATTCATCGCTGACAAGGCTGCCGTTAAAATAATAAAGTTCATAAGGCCTGATGCAAAAGGTATATTTAATATTTCCATTACCTTTACGAACGGACTTTCATCAACCCCTGCTGATTTCCACGGTACGATGATGAGCATGATTGCAATTGTTAATACATAAAAAATTGATAAACGAAAAACTGTTGCTTTAAGAGCTTTTGGAACAGCAATATCAGGCTCTTTTGCTTCACCTGCTGTAACCGCTATCATTTCTGTTCCTAGAAAACTAAATAATGATATAAAGACGGCTACCCACATGCCCCACCAGCCAAATGGCATAAATCCTCCATCATTTGTTAAGTTCTCTACACCAATATTTGCATGGTGAAATGAACCAAACAAGACATATGAGCCAAGTAGGATAAACCCAACAATTGCACTTACTTTAATCATTGAAAACCAATACTCAAATGTTGCAAATGTATTAACACTAGTAGCATTTATATAGATTAATACAGCTGCAAAAAAGGTGATCCAAACGATTCCAGGTACAGTTGGAAACCAATATTTCATATAGACTGCAATTGCACTTACCTCTACTCCAACAGCAAGAACTTGTGCTACCCAATATGAATAACGAACTAGATATCCCGCCATAGGATGAATATATTTTTCGGCAATTGTTCCAAACGAACCACTAGTAGGATGTGCTACGGTCATCTCAGCTAAACACCCCATGAGCAGTAAAACGATAAATGCACCAACTGCATAACTGAGTAATACGCTTGGACCAGCAGTTTTTATTGCTAATCCGCTTCCTAGGAATAACCCCGTTCCAATCGCACAACCCATTGCAATCATCGTTAGTTGACTAGTTTTCAATTCTCTTTTTAAGCCTTTTTCTTGCTCGTTTTCAATTTTATAATTAGTGGTGGATTTCTTCATAACCTCATCCCCTTGTCCCCTTAGATAGCCAACTAAACTTACGCCACAACTTCACGTTCATTTTTAAATTTTTCATATTGCTTTTCAGTCATTATTTTCTTAAGTGTTTGGACAACTTCCCAAACTTCCTCGTAAGAAGTGTAAAGTGCCACTGGTGCCAGACGAATAATATTTGGTGCCCTAAAGTCAGGAATAATACCGTTTTCTTTCAAAGACTTACAAATACGCGCTGCTTCTTCATGCTCTAGACTTACATGGCCTCCTCGTCGTGCATCCTCTCTAGGAGATCCAATGAAAAATCCCATGTCTGCTAATTCTTGTTCAATACAATCCATTAAAAATTGATTTATTCGAAGTGATTTTTCTCGAATCGCATCAATTCCAGCTTCTGTAAAAATCTCCAAAGATCCAATCAATGGTGCACAGCTTAATACGTGTGGAGTACCGATTTGATACGCTCCAGCAGTTTCAGCAGGAGTTAGTGTGTGCTCCATATCAAATTGCTTATCTTTTCTTGAACTAAACCAGCCTGCAAGTCCTGGCATTGCACCAAAATGTTTGCGATTAACAAATAATCCACCTACACCACCTGGTCCACCATTTAAGTGCTTATAATTACACCAATAAGCAAAGTCAACATCCCACTCACTAAAAGAATGTGGTATTGATCCAACTGAATGGCAACCATCAAAACCGATTAAAATTCCTCGTTTATGAGCTTCTTCAGTTAAACGCTTCATATCTAAAATTTGACCACTACGGTATAAAACTGTCGGTAAAATAATCAAAGCAATTTCTTCCGTCATTGCATTAATAATGTCGTCCTCATCTAAATAACGTCCATCTTTACTTTTTACGCAAATTAGATCTTGCTCAGGATCTAATCCGTGAATACGTAGTTGACTTTGAAGGGCATAAATATCTGATGGGAATGTAAGTTCATCAGCTAATATCTTTTTTCTATTCCCATTCGGTTGGAAAAAAGTAGCTACTAACTGATGTAAATTAACCGTCGTGGAACCGGTTACAATTACTTCCTCAGGTGAAGCACCAACTAAAGGAGCTAATTTTTCTCCTAATTTTTCAGCCATGAAAAACCAAGGATAATTTCCATTTGTCCATCCATCTATTCCATAGTTCTTCCAATCTTCCAATGATTCTAGTAAAGTACGTTCAGCTCTTTTAGAAAGTAGACCTAACGAATTACCATCCATATAGATTGATTCAGGATTTAAGTAAAACTCATCTCTATACTTCCTAAGTGAATCAAGACTGTCCATTTTTTTGGCGTACTCTAATGTTGCTTCTGTAACTTTCGTATTCATACTGTTCCTCCTCTATCAATCTACTATTTAAATCTATTGTGAAAAAATCATATCAAAATAACTGACACCATGTCAATGACATCATGTCAAATAATCTGATAATAAAAAATTTTACTTATAAAGAGCTGGTTTTATGTTAATTCTACATAGTTTTTCTGTCATTTCTTCCATTTTTATAAATTTACCTATATGCTAGAAGTAACATATGTTGGAGGATCGCAGTATGAGTAATGACAAAGTAGAATCTAAGCGTCAATTACGTTCATTAATGACAAGACAAAAACTACTAGAAGCTGCTAAAGAAGTATTTCTTGAAGAAGGATTTCAAAAGGCGACTATTACACAAATGATAAAAAAAGCCGATATTGGTTATGGAACAGCTTATGTACACTTTAAAGGGAAAGAAGAGCTTTTAATTGTGTTAATGGAAAATGTAATGGAAAGGTTTTATGAAATTGCCGAAACTTCCTTTTTTCCTGTAACGAAAGAATCCGCTGAATCGATTATTTATAAACAAGCTACTTCTTTTCTAAAAATGGCAGAAGATGAGCGAAACATGATGCAAATTTTTGAACAAGCTATTGGAGTATCTGAAATCATCTCAGACAAATGGAAATCAATTCGTGAAAAGTTTATTGATCGCATATCACTCGATGTTTCATATGCACAAGAAACTGGATTAGCAAGAAAAGAATTAAATCATGAACTAGTCGCGCGTGCTTGGTTTTATACAAATGAGATGTACTTATGGGAAATCGTTCGAGATGAACAGCATTATACAATTGAAGAAATTGCAAACACAATCACATCACTTTATACAACTGGTCTTTATTAAGAACCAAATTTAAAAGCTCAAACTTTAACTTCTAAGTTTGAGCTCTTTTTGAATTCTATTTTGAATTAGCACGACTATACATTTCACGCAATATAAACTTCTGTACTTTCCCAGATGCATTTCGAGGAAGCTGATCAATAAATTCAACAACTCTAGGAATCTTATAACCTGCCATTCTTTCACGGCAAAAAGATCCAATCTCCTCAAAAGATAGACGACGCCCTGGTTTTAATACGACAATTGCTGTTACAACCTCTCCCCATTTAGCATCAGGCGTACCAATCACTGCTGCTTCCAAAATAGAAGGATGCTCATATAAAACATTTTCAATTTCAATTGAATAAATATTTTCGCCGCCAGAAATTAACATATCCTTACTACGATCAACTAACGTGATATATCCTTCCTCATCTACTACGGCTAAATCTCCTGTATATAACCAACCATCTTTTATCGTATCTACTGTTTCTTTTGGCTTTTTATAATATTCCTTCATGATTGTTTCACCTTTTAGAATTAATTCACCAACTTCACCAGGTAAAACTTCTTCATTTTGTCTATTAACTACTTTAATAACTGTATAGAGTAAAGGTGTTTTTCCTGTTTTTCCTAAATGGTGTTCATGATCTTCTGGAGAAAGATAAACCCCTGTAGGTCCCCCTTCTGTTAAACCACATAAGCTGAAAAATTGATTTGTATTAAATAATTTCATACTTTTCATTAAGATTTCAGGAGGCATAGGAGCTGCACCGTATGCACATCTATTTATTGAAGAAAGGTCATATTGATCAGCATTTGGAACTTGTTGTAAATAGTTATACATTGTAGGAACACCAAAAAATAAAGTAATGTTATATTTTTCGATATCCTTTAAAACATTTACCGGATTAAATTCTCGATGAATAATATTTGTCATTCCTAAATATAAACCTGGTAATAGAAAGATTACTAGCTGCGCACAATGGAATAATGGAGCAACATGTAAAAGCCGATCCTGACAGCTTTGTCCCATTACCGCACACAATCCATTTATGAGCTTTTCAATTCGTTTATAGTCGAAAAGCGCACCCTTTGGTTGTCCAGTCGTACCCGAAGTATAAAGTAAATGAAAATCATCGTCTCCTGAAATCTCTACTTGGGGATCTTCGTCAATAGATGACAACACATCAAAGAAGCTTAAACAATTCGGCGATGAAGCTAGAGGAGCAGTTATGATATTTCTTACTTTCGATGAGGACTTTGATGCATCTAAAACGACTTTTTCTAGTTCTGAATCACAAACAACCATCACGCTATCCGACTGCTCTAGAATATATTCAACTTCTCGAGAAACAAGACGGAAGTTAATTGGAACGACAACAGCACCTACTTTTACAGCAGCACAATAACTAATCACAAACAAGTCAGAGTTTGCCATCATCAGAGCAATTTTTTCACCTTTTTTTAAACCTAGTTTCTGTAATCCCCATGCAAAACGATTAACCACTTTATTGAATTCCATGTATGTGTATGTACGGTCTTGATAGACTAATGCTAATTTATCTGGGTGCCTTTGTGCGTTTAACGATAATACATTTCCAAAACTCATTTGCTTACCCCCGTATTAAATAATTTAGATTTAATCAACTGACCTAATAACTCCCTTTTCAATGAATCGATTAATTGTTTGATCATCATATCCTAAATTTAATAAAACCTCTTTTGAATTCGTCCCTGGTTTTACTCCAACATGCTGATAGGTAGGTTTAAATACTGAATATTTAAAAGGTGTTCCAATTTGCAATTGATTTGTACCATCATTCCTTTGGACGTTTACTAAAAGCCCCCTTTCTTTTACTTGAGGATGATCACATGCTTCTTCAAAAGTTAAAACTGGCTCAACACAGGCATCAAATTTACTAAAAATTTCTTTTAGCTCATTAAACGTTTTCTGACTAAATGCACGCTTTACTTCATTTTTAAATAAATCGATCTCATCCTTCTCCTCACTAAAAGAATAAGGAAGAAATGGCATGATTTCTAATGCCTCACAAAGCTGTTTTCGAAAAGAAGGTTCGAGACTGCCAACTGAAAAGAATCGCCCATCTGCTGTTTCGTAATAGTCATAAAACACGCCTCCATTTAAAAGATGTTCTTCAGACTTTGGATTAATTTTTTGAGTTAACCAACCAGAACCCATTAAAGATTGCAACGCAAAAGTACAATCTGTCATGCTAATATCAACCCACTGTCCTTCACCAGTTTGCTCACGATGAATGACAGCCGCTAAAATACCAATAATCGCGTGTAACGATCCACCTACTTGGTCTGCAATCTGGATTCCCATCGGAACTGGACGCTCATTCTTTCTTGTTGAATAACTCAAAACACCAGTTAATGAAAGATAGTTATTATCATGCCCTGCTCGATTTCGATACGGACCTGTTTGACCATAACCTGTAATTGAACAGTAAATTAGTTTCGAATTTATTTTCTTTAATTGCTCATAGCTTAAGCCAAGCTTTTCCAACACTCCTGGTCGAAATTGCTCAATGACAATATCGTATTCCTTCACTAACTTATAGATTATTTCAGTACCTTCTTCGCTTTTTAAATCAAGGGTAATAGATTTCTTAGAACGATTAATCGCTTGATGTGAGGCAGATTGGTCTCCATCAAATGGAGGTGAAGTTTGTAATAAGTCGGGATGATATGGAGATTCGATTCGTAATACTTCTGCACCTAAATCCGCAAGTATCATAGTTGCATAGGGACCCGGTAAAAGACGTGTAAAATCCAGAATTTTCAATTTATTTAACATATAATAAACCTACTATTCAATATCATTTCTCCCTCCATCTCTATCGTTTCTCGTGTACATTAATTATTCTAGATTACTTTGTATCTTTCCTTTTTTAGATTAATTTCTTTTCTACCCTGTTTTTAATCATTTTAGGTTTCATTTTTCTAAGTAAAAAGCCATTCATTTTAAGAATGGTTTTTTCAGACTGTTGAAAAAAGAGTTTGTCAATTAAGAATCCAGTGTTATGAACCTGTTATAAGTATGGTATTTTCATATTTTTGCATTTTTACTAACTCATGAACCTGTGAATTTAGATCTTCTGTAAAGGAAGCAATAGACCTTGAATGACATTTGGTAGTCTTATTGCACGATTAGTTTTAGTTGTGGTTAATTTCCCCTTAATAGTATTAGGCGAAAATTTGCAACATGTATTGGAGAAAATTACACTATTTGAATATTTATATAAAGCTTATAATAAATATACATAATTAAATATTCATAAAAAATTTAATATAATTCGCACTTATATATTTCGTTCTACTGAAGGAGACACAACATGTACCCCACACAAGAATGGTTTAACAAACGATTTAACGATATGATCTACACAAACACCTATCCGAACGATATTTTGGATACGAAACCTCCAAAAAAACGATGATGAACAGAATACAGTAATTAGTTTAATCATTAAAAGATAATGCGATTACTATTTCATATTGAAGGTAAAAAAATGCACCGACCACTAAATGGTCGGTGCATTTTTTTTACTAGTTTTCTTTATTCAATTTTGAAATAAATTGCTTAAAAAACCACTAAAAAATGATTTTTTAATCACGCATTGCCCCTGCCTCACGAGAAGTCATTGCTCCTTGTCCATGGCTAACATCACTTTGAATTTGTTGTTTTACTTTTTGAGGATTAGTTCCTGATTTCATATTTGTACCCATATTCCCTTTTCCTTGCTGATTCTGTGGCATAAAATCCCTCCTAATATAATTGTTTTAAACAATTATATTATTTACAAAAACCCTTCTCATATCCCACGGAATTGACTAACTTCAAATAAAGAATGAGCAATCGTTAATGGCTTAAAAAGGCTGTCTAAATAAGCAATCACTTTTTTTGATTCCAAAATAAGCATCTTTTTCCAAATTAATAGTTTGACTATTCAGATTTAACAAACTATAATCTAATTAAACTAACTACCGGTAGTTAATAACCGGAATAAAAAATTAGGAGATGATTTTTGTGAAATATCCACTTTCACCTGATGTAAAACCTGAGTTTTGTACAACTGGAACATTTATGAGATTACCATCTGCAAGAGAAAACGCGAAATTAGCAATCGTTGGCATGCCTTTTGATACTGCAGCCTCATTTCGTGTTGGTGCACGATTTGCTCCTCAAGCAATCCGACAAGCTTCTATGACTTTATTCCCATATCATCCGATTCATAAGGTATATCCATTTGACGAAAGCAATGCCATCGATATTGGAGATGTATCAGTTATTCCTCATAATATTCATCGAAGCTATAAACTAATGGAAGACGCAATGTTTGAATTAATGGATCTTAATATTATCCCTATCGGTTTAGGTGGTGACCACTCGATTACTTTAGCAAACCTACGCGCTGCGGCAAAAAAACATGGCCCTGTTGCGATGATTCACTTTGATTCCCATACTGACACTTGGGATACATATTACGATGAAAAATATTGGCATGGTTCACCATTTATCCGAGCTCACGAAGAAGGTCTTCTTATTCCAAACAAAGTATTCCAACTAGGTATTCGAGGCACTTTGAATCATCCTGGAGATATAGATGCTAGCCATGAACTTGGTTACAATGTAATTACAACACCGGAAATGTATGAACGTAGTTTTGAAAGTATACTAAAAGAAATGAAAGAAGTAATTGGAGATACACCATGTTTCTTAACTTTTGATATCGATTTCGTCGACCCTTCTTGTGCACCAGGAACTGGGACTCTTGAAGTAGGTGGATACAATAGTATGGAAACATTAAAAATGATTCGCTCATTAACCGATTTCAATTTTATTGGTTTTGATGTCGTTGAAGTACTCCCATCCTATGACCCAACTCAAATCACATCACTATTAGCTGCAACGCTAGTTCATGAATTTGCTAGTTTAGCTACATTGCAAATTAAAAAAGAAAGCTCAAAGTAATTTAGAAAGCTCTGTTACTATTTACGAGTAACTCATTTTCAGTATTTTGCTTTTTTACTTACTCATACCCCCTATATGAGGTAGTATAGTTCAGGTTTTTCACTTTTTACTTCCTCATAAACACTTTATGAGGAAGTATGATTCAGGTTTTTCACTTTCTACTTCCTCATGAACACTTTATGAGGAAGTATGATTCAGGTTTTTCACTTTTTACTTCCTCATGACACCTTTATGAGGAAATATCAATCAGGTTTTTCACTTTTTACTTCCTCATGACACCCTTATGCACTACTCCAAGGTTCTAAACAGCATAACCAATACAATGCTCTATCTCCGCCAAATAAACCTTTTTTACAATAAAAATAAACAATTTTTAGACTTCACAAAGATTCCAGTTTATAATCTAGCTAACAAGAGTTAGTTTCGGAGGATGAAGATGACAAAGGATAAGATTATTGCAGCAGCACTTTCCCTGTTTTCCAAAAATGGTTATGAGGGTACTAGTTTAACTGAAATCGCTAAAGCAGTTGGCATTCAGAAGCCGTCAATATATAACCATTTTAAAAGTAAGGAGGAAATCTTTCTTACTATTTATGAGAATATTTTATGGCTTCATGTGAAAAAAGTAGACGAGCTGATGGGTGAAATAAGCGAACTTTCAGCGAAGGAACAGCTTTACCAAATTCTAAACGTAACATTTGAATATTATATTGAATTCGAGGAGCAATCTACATTCGTGAATCGCGCTGTCTTTTTTTCTCCTGAACCTTTAAAGGAGCAATTACATACACAGTTCATGGAATCAGAGGAAGCAATGTCAGCTATTTTAAGATCAGTGATTGATAAAGGGATTAAAAATGGTGAAATTCGAACAGGAAATGTAGAAGATTTCGTTATGTCTTATTATTGTTTGATCGATGGAATCTTTATCGAACTATCCTATTATGGAGCAGAAAAGATGAAACCAAGAATATCGAATATATGGAGGAATTTTTGGTACGGTTTTCAAAATGAATAGCAAAAAAAGCATTCGATTAAACGAATGCTTTTTTCTCATATTACTGATTAGCTGTTAATTCTGATTTAAACTGCTGAACTAAATTGTCATCCGCAGGTGCTGCTGGTTTGTAAAATCCTTTTTGTAATGCATAATTGTACAATGTGCGTTGACGCGCTTCATCTTGATTACGTAATTGAATTAAAGTTTGTCTTAATTCTGAATTATTCGATTCATTAATATATCCAGCGTAAGCCGCTAAACTAGCGTTAAGCCCTGCTAAATAATCATTTACCATATCTTTGTCTTGAAACATCTTACCATCTCCTTATCCTAAAAAATTTAAAAGTTCTTGTCTTGATTGCTGTGCTGATTGAGCATCTCTTTGTAGTAATGCTTTTAATTCTGGATCAGAGCAATTTTGAGCATAAGCCTCTAATTTATTTGCGATTGTACTATGCCCTCCGATAATATGACGCAGGTTTTCTAATTCAAGTTCTGTTAATGAATTGTCCATATTAAAATCTCCTTTCGAACATAAAATTACTTTATTAATTTTCCTAAATTCTAAAAAAAAATACGTAAAAAAAGCTCAATCTATCCAATTAATAGATTGAGCTTTAAACTGTTTGTCAAATTTAATTAACTCTCACTGCTGAAGTCAGCATCTTCTAATTTAACCTTTTTCGTTTTCATCACTACTTTATAGCCAAGATATCCAAGAATAAATAATGGTAGTCCAATATAAGAAACTGCAATACCATACCAGTCAATTTTGTCTCCAGTAAATGCTCCATAGTTCGTTCCAAGCATTGCAACTAAACATAAAACTGTCGCTAAAATTGGACCTAGTGGGAACCATTTTGCTAAATAAGGTAGATCCTTTAATTTTCTTCCTTGAGCAATATACGCTTTACGGAAGCGGTAATGCGTAATTGAGATACCTAACCAAGAAATATAACCAGCTAAGCCTGCTGCATTTAATAACCAAGAGTATACTGTACCATCACCAAATAATGAAGTTAAGAAGCAAACCGCACCAATTAAAGTTGTCGCAATTAATGCACTAACTGGAACTCCACCTTTGTTTACTTTTCTTAAGAACTTTGGTGCTTTTCCTTCTTCAGCTAATACCCAAAGTACACGAGAACCAACGTATAAGCTTGAATTCCCAGCTGATAAAACTGAAGTTAAGATAACTGTATTCATTGCAGCAGCTGCAAAAGCAAGTCCTGCATGTTTAAATACTAAAGTAAATGGACTGATCGCAATACTATCAACGTCTCCACCTAATAAGTTTGGATCTGTGTAGCTGATTAAACAGCCAATAACGAAAATCGCTAATACGTAGAATAATAAAATACGCCAGAAGATTTGCTTGATCGCTTTTGGAATATTCTTTTCAGGATTTTCACTTTCCCCGGCCGTTACTCCGACCATTTCAGTTCCTTGGAAAGCAAAACCTACAATCATAAATACACTAAAGATTGATAAGAGACCACCTTTGAATGGTGCTTCTCCTTTTGTGAAGTTATCAAATCCACCTGTATGACCACTCATAATACCGAAAATCATTAATAATCCAATTACAATAAAAATAATAATTGTAGCTACTTTAATAATTGAAAACCAAAACTCAGATTCCCCATATCCTTTTACAGATAATACATTTAATCCAAAAATTAAAACAAGGAATATAGAACTCCATACGATCCCTGGAGTATGCGGGAACCAATATTTCATAATTAAAGCCGAAGCTGATAATTCTAAAGCAAGGATAATCGCATTGTTATACCAATAATTCCAACCAACTGCAAAACCAAGCGCTGGATCGACAAATCTTGAAGTATATGTGCTAAAAGAACCCGAAATTGGAATTAAAGTTGCCATTTCGGCTAAGCTAGTCATCAGGAAGTAAACCATGATACCAGCAATTAAATAAGCAACCAGAGCTCCACCTGGTCCTGCATCATGGATCGTTGCTCCACTCGCTAAAAATAAACCAGTACCAATCGTACCACCCATAGCGATCATTGTTAAATGTCTTGTTTTTAGTTTTCTTTCTAATTGCTCTTTTTTAGGCGCGTTACTTTGAACAGTGAAATCAGTTTTACGATTTGTATTTTGCATGAATACACCTCTTTATTTTAAAATGAAATTTCTCCAAAGAAGGTTTGTTTAAATCTTTAAAAGCTCGCATTCCAATCTATTCTTTGACAATTTGTCTTTCGCCAAGAAATTACAAAACACATTCCGTATTACCTATTTTAATACTAATCCTGGAACGAGAGCGATGTAAAGATGAAAATCCTACCTTCTAAATTTAACAAAGAAATAAAGCTTGTCCCTTCAATGATGATAGCGTTTTCATTTTTTTTGCTTTCATCATTGAAATGTACTTAATTAAAATTATCATAATATGACGAAAAATAGAAGGAGTTTTTTCATTGTTTAGATAATTTAGAGTTATTTAAGAATAGCTAAATTTTCAAAAACCGTATATTTATTTGAAACAATAAATATATATTAAGTCCTAGTTCAAGATAGTTCAACTATTAATTTACAGATTGGAAAATATTATATAATGAAAGCGCTTCGTTATCATGTAAAACTGAATTCCCTTATTTATTACAGCTCTAATCTTGATAGAAATACTAATATAAAGAATCTGTCTATATGAAAATCCTCACTCTATTTTTAGTAAAAATGTCCTGATTTTTTTCTTTATTGATATCAACTATATACAAAAAAATGAATAAAACTCGTTTATTAATTTCTGAAATTTTTAGAACGAAAAATACAAAAAAAAATCATTCTCCATAACTCTCGAAGAATGATTATATCATTTTATTATGGGGTAACGATATTAACCCAAAGATTAAAGTGATCAAATAAAGTAACCATCTCTTTAAATTTCTCTATATTCCCTGTAATGCTTAACTTTCCATTTGCAATTGCTTGATTTATATCCAGTTTCCCATACATCATTAAATAAAAAGTTACTTTATCTACAAGAAGTGTTGCATCAGGATTTGAAGTTGTTCCATCATTATAATTAAAAACGGCGTCTTTTATATCAATTGTATAATTTGTTTTCAAATCAGTAAAATTCACATTGAATGTAAAACGCTTATTCTCCGCTTTTGGACCATTTAGGGTAATCGAAATAAAATCAAAAAAGTCATTAACTTTCATATTTAAGATGGCTTGTTGGTCTACAGTACTTAATGTTTGTGAATCATCTGTCTTCCTAATACCTTTTCTCAATTCCTGTGCACCCGTCAAATAAACATTTCTCCAAGCTGCAGATTCGGCACTGTATCCTAACTGCTCGTAAGATTTAGCTAGTAACATCTTTGCCTCTTTGTTATTCGGATTTGCCATAACGACATTTTTCAAAACTTGTGCTACCCATCGATATTGACCTTTGTCATAATCCATTTTTGCAAGCTTCAGAACCTTCTTTTCTCCACCCATGTATTGAACGTATTTAGTTCCAGTCTCTATTTGTGGAAGTCGATCTAAATCAGATGGGTTCCCACTAAAATAACCTAAATAATAATTGTAAATTGCTTTAGCATTTTGCTTCAAATTACCATAATATCCTCGATTCGCCCAATATTTATCAAGGCTAGCAGGTAATTTTATTTGTTCGGCTATTTCATCTGCAGTGTACCCTTGGTTCGCTAGACGAACTGTTTGATCATGAATGTATTTATACAAATCTCGTTGCTTTGTAAGTTGCTCTATTACACGAGCTTTCCCCCATAACGGCCAGCTATGAGCTGTAACTAATGCATCGATTTCTTCATTACCAAATAACTTAATTGTATGATCCAAAGCTTTTACCCACTCTGACGCATCTCGTGTTTTTGCTCCTCTTAAAGTGTAAAAATTATGCATTGTATGACCTGTATTTTCAGCCACTACTACCGTTTTGTAATCATTTATGTAATAATGCATTTCTGAAGGTGCTTCAGTATTTAACGTTAATAAAAACTTGAATTTAATTCCATCTATTTCCATCGTTTGTACTTTATCTTTAATTTCAATTGTCGGTAGAAAAAAGCTGATTGTACCTGTACTAATTCTAGGACCTATCCCATTTGTTACGTATCCTTTTTTATTTACGGGTAAAAGATATCCGAACATATACCCTGCCCTACGTGACATGATGTTACCTAATAGGATATTTTCACTTACTACTTCCTTCGAAAAGTTTAATGGAGCAATAATTGGTACATTTTCTGGATTTGTGGCGTACTGTACAACCCCTTTCACCCCTCCAAAATGATCAGCATGACTATGACTAATAACTACTGCACTAACTGGTTTTTTAGGGCGATTCGCATAATAAACTTCCATTGCTGCTTTAGCCGTTTCAATCGTTGATAATGTATCTAATATGATTAAACCCGTTTTACCTTCTACAATTGTCATCACTGACACATCTTGTCCACGAATTTGATATACCCCATCAACTACCTTGTAAAGCCCTGGCGTATTTAATAATTGTGCTTGCCTCCATAAAGATGGATTGACAGTTAAAGGAGCAGGCCCATCATTAATAATTGAATATTGATTACGATCCCAAATAATTTCACCTTTTTTATTTTTAATTTGATTATGAATTAATGGTGCTATGAATCCTTTATGAGCATCATTAAAATCTTGCTTATCATTGAAATTTAATTCGCTATAAATTTTTGCATTTGACTTAATTGTATATTTAGTAGGAGGCATGGCTTGGGAAAAAACGTTTTGTGAAAAGGTGGTACTAAACAAACATGTTATTATTAGTAAAAATGTTAATCCTTTTGCTTTAAACATGATTTTACTCCTTCTAATTAACAGATAGCATTGGAACAAAAGCAACATAAGTACTTCAGTAAGTTAGTTCTTGATCCAATTTATTTTTTATGAGGATATGTATGTTTACTATTAATAAGCTTCCTTAAATCGCCTCTAAATAGAGCATCTTTCATTTCTTTCGGATGAAATGGTATAAATGGTGCTAATAATTTTCAAATCAGTAGAGTGATTAAATTTTTCTTTTAAGTATTGAATATTCTTTTCTAAACTTACTACTAAAGTAGATTGTTCCGTATTATTCACTAATAAACTCCTTAAACATATTTTTGTTTAGTTTGTCCAGCAAATACCAGTTTATGTCAAGATTAGTGCAATACTGGAAATTCAATTCAGAAATCAATATGTAGGTTAAATAGAAAAAAAGATGATATCGTCTACACGATATCATCTTTTCATTTTTATTTCGTTGTTTCTATCTCTTTATTTTCATGATCTGTAACACCCAATACATCTAATAAAAAGATGAAAACTGGTATACCAATAATAAGTCCCCAAACGCCAAAAAATCGTTCAGAAAAAACAAGAATTAGAAAAGTATAAAAAACTGGTAAGTTCGTCTTAGCTGATATTAGCTTTGGATTTAAAAAATAGGTTTCAAGTGCATGTAAAACAAAAATCATCAAAATGACATACATGATATGCGCCATGCCACCAATTGTATAAGCTATCGTACAAAGTGGAATTAACGAGATAAACATACCAGCAACCGGGATTAGTCCAAGCAAGAATATCAAGAAGCCTAAACCGATTAGCTGTGGAAATCCCATAAATCTTAATGCGATCACCGATAAAATACAATTCACCAATGCAATTAAAAACTGAGCTTCAATCACTTTACCAAAAGAACGTGAAAATCTTTCTCCAAAATAAGCCATCTCATAATAAAAAAGTGATATTTTACTATTTTCAAACTTTTTGGTAAATGCAATAATCCTAGGTTTTTCAAGTAGAAAAAAGAAACTCAGAACTAAAGCAATTAATACTTCAATCCCCCATTGGCTAATATTAGAGGCATACTTATATAAAAAATCTAATCCTTGCTCAGTATAACCTGATATTTCAACCTTTTTAATTGCGGTAACAATATAATTGATGATTTTCTCATCTGGTGGATTCATATAAAACGTCTTTATTTGTACGATTAGTTGGACAACTTGAGTTGTAATAACAGGTAAATAATTATAAATCCCTATGACTAAAGCTGCCACAATAACTATATACAAAGAATAGACAACTACTAACCGATTAACCGGTAAAATCTTGTTTACTCTATTAATAATAAATTTATGTACTCGATCCATTAAATAAGTAAAAATGAAAATTAGTAAAATTAAATTTATTATTTTGCGAGTTAAGATTAGTACAAGAATGATACAAGCCATCATGGCTAGTCGTCTAAACGTACTACTTTGAAAAAATTTTTTGACCTCCATTCCACAACCCCCTTACCTAGATATTATTTTGCCTGAGTAGTATGGAAATCTTAATTTTTATAATAAAAACATAACCACATCCCAAAGGAAGTGGTTCATACAGTTGCTTCTCTTTTCATTTTTATTTAATAAAATCTTCAATTATGAATTTCATTTAACAAATTCTTAATGTTGAAAAGCGCCACTTTATATTTTACCAATTCTAATACCAAAAATAAAGCTGCAGCAGACAATTTAAGTCTAGCCGCAGCTTTTAATTGAACTTTTTGTGTCAATATTTGTTCCACTTCCCTTTTCATTCACACTTGGGCACTTGCTGAATACAATAGGCATGAGGGTGTGATCCAATGAATGACTATAAAATTAAAGAAGATCTTCGTATTATCGCTACTCTTCAAAGAGATTTAAATGTCGCCGCTGCAGCCTTATTATTAACTGGCCAAATTACGATAATAGGTGTATTTGTAACGTCTGGAGAATTTAGTCTTTCTCTAAGTGGACCCTTATTAGGTAGAGAACGTGTAGAAAGTAAATATGGAGATCAATTTACAAATTCTCTCATTGATGTAATCGATATAATCATTGCTATTTTATTATTAATTGATGAAGTTCGTGTTGTAAGCTCTGTTATAGGACCTGGTAGATTCTCACTCAATGTCAGTGGGCCCATTTTTGGTGCGCCAGTTAGCGAACCGACACTTCCTTTTCTAAAAAAAACATATTACTTTTGTAAAAAAATTGTTTCAAAACATTTTGATATTGATCCGCGAATCTTTAGTAAATAAAGGAATGGTGATTATGGCTTTAACAGATATCCCTACAGTAAGACCTACTGATACCCAAGTTTTTCTTATGGCAATTTCCGTCATTTCGTTTATTTTCTTCTTTACACAAAGAAAACCTAGTGACTCAACATCGTAAACACCGATGAGTTAAAAGATCACTATTCGTCTTTTTCGAACTCATTATTTATTGGTTTTTCTCTATTTTCGATAACTGATGAAACTGCTTCTTCAATCTCTTCATAGCATGTGCATCTACAAATATTGGAAGATAGCCACTCCTTCATCGTTTTATAAGTTGGATGTGGTTGTTTTAATAAAAGAGAATGACAATTCATAATAAATCCAGGCGTACAATAACCACATTGAAACGCAAAATTTTCAACAAATGCTTTTTGTATAGGTGAATCTTTTAGCCCTTCAATTGTTGTTATTTTTTGCCCAACTGCCTCGATGGCAAGCATTATACACGATTTATATACTGTATCATTTACTACAACTGAACAAGCCCCACAATCTCCATTTAAGCAACCTGGCTTTGCTCCAGTTAGACCTAATTTAGTTCGTAACACATACAGGAGAGTATCAACTGGACGAATCTCCACTTGTCGAATTTCATCATTAATACTTAAAGCAACACTTAATTTTTTGCTTGGAGACTGGTCCATTACCTTCCCTCCATTTCGATCAGGATCTCTTCTATTGTGTTTTTTAGTACAAATAGTCGGTACTCTTTTGAACCTTCTACATCGTCCAGTACTTCACCAGGAATAAATTGAATTGCTTTTTGTATTCTTTCTTCCACACTCGAGTTCGTATTATTGAGCTCAGCTTCCATTTGCTTTGAACGAAATGGAAAAGGACATAGCCCACTAAAAGCAAAACGCAATTGATTATCCAATTTAATAGATGCAATCGTCAGTAATGGATAACCCGTATCCCATTGCTGACGTTTTTTTATGCTCATATATGGTAGATTGATATATTTCTTTTCCGTTAAAAGTTGGATTAAAAGTTGTCCGTCTTGGAGTTGTAAGTTTTGATTGAAGATTTGTTCGATTGGAAAAGCCTCTATTCCATTGTACCCTGCAATAACCACCTGGCTATCACATAGTAGGAATGGTAAAATCGCTTCACGATAAAAAATTTGGCCGCATAAATTTCCACCTAAAGTTATTTTATTCCTAGCAGTCCGGTCAGCTATTTCCATAGACGCTTTAGAAAGTAATGGAAATAAGTTTTTTTCTTCAATATCAGTAAGTGAAATGACGGCTCCAGAGATTAAATAGTCCTCATTAAACTCAAATAATTGACACTCTTTTAGTTCCTTAATATCAATAAGAGCATCTGTTTCAACCAAATTTAATCGACCAAGCGTTATGATTTCTGTACCACCTGCATAATAGATTGGCCTCTTGTTTTTCGCTTTTAAAAAATAAAAAGTCTCCAATGCTTCTTTAATCGTCGTTGGTTTATAGTAATCTATATTAGAAGATAACAAGCTAGTTCCCACCTTCTTTTACTTTCCATAATAGTTCTGGGATAATTGGTAAATTGTAAATTTCAGCCGAAATTGCAGTAGAAAGACAATTTCCAAGAGCAGCTGGCATTCCTAGTAATCCATGTTCCCCTACCCCTCGTGCACCAAATACAGCATCGACTTGTGGAGTTTCAATAAACGCAACTTCATATTTAGGATTCTCTCCAAATCGTATTGGTCGATATGTTCGTAATTGCGGATTTAGGACTTTCCCTTGCGAATCAAATTTAAAAGTTTCTCTACCGGCAAAGGATAGTCCCATACTCATTGCACCTTTAACTTGACCAGTTGCCGTCTTACTATTTAGTACATTGCCAATATCAACAGCTGTAACAGCTTTAAGAATCCTATATTCATATGTTTTCAGATTAACTTCTACTTCTACACCATGTGCACAAACCGTCCATTCTGGTCCTGGTTTTCCAGCACCGGTTTCCCGATTTATACGTGTTAGTCCAGTTAAAATATAATGTCCCCTTCCTATTATTTGTCCACCAATCGAATTCCCATTTGGAAATGTGTATCCATAAGCAATCTCTTTAATTGGTATATTTTTAGTAGGTTCACTCCTTATAAATACTTTTCCATAACCGACTTCTAAATCCTCAACAGGAGCACGTAATACAAATGAAGCTAGATCTTTTAATTGTCTAATTAAATCTTCTGCAGCTGCTAGCAAAGCTCTTCCTGCCATGAATGTCCCTCTACTTGCAACAGTTTTCCAATGCTCAGGTGTATTTAATGTGTTAATCTTCATTTGAACATGAATATCGTCTACGTCCATTTTTAGAATCTCTGCTAACATTTGAGCAAGAATTGTTTTTGTACCTTGACCCAGCTCTACTACACCCGAAAGTAAATTAATGCTACCGTCAGCATTATAGATTAATATGACACCTGAACTAGCATTTGGTGTAATTGTAGAAGTTTTCCAAGAACAACTAATTCCTTTTGCCCTTACTTTATGATTTCCTAAGTCAATGACCTGACCTTCTTCCCAATTGATTAATTCTTTCATTTTTTCAATACATTTTGGTAGATTTCCAACTGTACTTGAATTTAATACAACTTGAGTAGGCGTTTGATCACCTGGTTTAATTGCGTTTTTTTCTCTTAGTTCAATCGGGTCCATATTTAATTTCCTAGCAAGAATATCCATCGCTCTTTCGAATGCAAAATGTACTTCTGAATGACTAAAACCTCTAAAAGGTGCTGGATACGGATGATTTGTATACATACAAAAAGAATCACACCAAATATTTTCGATATTATAAGGTCCTGTACAATCAACTGCTCCTGCCCGAGTTAAATCAATTGATTTATCAGCATACGCTCCGCCATCCCATAAAAATTGAATCTCTGCAACCTTGAGCATTCCCTCTTTTGTACATCCTAGTTTTACATTCGCTTCAAGGCCAATATGCACTGGCGAGGAAAGCATATCATGTTCACGACTATTTAATATTTTTACTAATCTGCCATTTACAGCTCGTGAAGCAATAAAAGCTAAAATTTCTAACTGGACTGCCCCTTTTCCACCATATCCCCCACCAACAAAAGGCGTGTTTACAATGATTTTTCCAGGTTTTATTCCAAAATAATCACCAATCAAATCCTTTACCATAAAAGGGCTTTGTGAAGAAGTAGTAATCTCAATAGTGCCATCATGATGTATTTGCGCAAATGAACATCTTGTCTCCATTGCAGCATGATCTGATGGTCTAAAAGCAAAACTCTCATCAACCATTACTTCACTTTCTCTCCAACCTTTGTTAAAATCGCCTTTTCGAATTTTAATTCTTGTAGCTATATTAGTTCCTGGCTCTGGGTAAACCCCTTCTGTTTTTTCATATTCTCCTAGGTTAGGATGTAAAAGAGGAGCATTTTGTTTAAGTGCTTCCGACGGAGAATTTACAACAGTCAGTAATTCATATTGTACTTTCACTAAACTAGCAGCCTGATTTGCTTGATACTTTGTATCTGCTACAACGATTGCTACTACTTCTCCAAAAAACCGAACTCGGTCAAATGCAATTGGATGACGATCAAGTATTCCTTCTCCAACTAAAGGTAGATTTTCACCAAATATTATTTTTCTGACACCTGGCACGTTTAGAGCTTCAGTTGCATCAATATTTTTAATGATCGCATGCGCGTATGGACTTGTTACTAATTGAGCATGAAGCATATCATTTGCCTCAAAATCGTCCGTATATTTTGCATAGCCAGTAACTTTTTCGAAAGACTCTTTTCGGGGTATTCCTTTACCAATTATATGCATGATGTGTTCTCAACCCCTTTCGTAAAAAACATTTCACAATGTATTTTATACTTTAGCAATAGTTAATTTAAGCTTTCTTTTATATGAGATACTTTAAAAATTTATGTTTTGAATACTAAAAAAATGCCCAGATAGGAGAATCAGGCATCTTAATCATAACTATGAAATATAGGGTTTAATTAATTTACAACCTAATTATGATCTTAAATATTCATATTTAAAGACTTTAGTAATTACAAGATCAATTTCCATACATATCCAATTTACAAAAGGGAATAATACTTATATTCATTGCGGAGTTTTTAAGGAGTTGGTTTAAATGGAAGTAAATGAAAAAACCTCCATGCTTGAGGAAGTACAAAACGAATTTCATTCAAGTTCAGATTTTAAATATAAAAAATATTCAATTGGTGAAGTAACTCTTCATTTATGTTATCTAGATACAATGATCGATTCAGAGGTTATTCAAACACATATATTAGAACGATTAGTTTCAAAAGATCATTCAGGTCGAATCATCACGACTATATTAGATTCTGATGATGCATATACTCTTGATGAATGTATACAAGCCATTCTTTCGGGAAATGTCATTGTTTTTAATGATAACAATAAAAATAAAGCCAAATCCTATTCTGCACCTAGTAATAATAGCGATCGTTCTATCACAGAATCAAGTACTGAAACAGTTTCACTAGGTCCTCATGACAGTTTTGTTGAGAGTCTTAAAATTAATTCAACTTTAATTCGAAAAAGACTACGTACAAAGGAGCTAATCATAAAAAATATAACAGTTGGTAAAAAATATCCTATATCGCTTTCCATTATTTATTTGAACGATATCACTCCTCAATCAATGATTAAAACAATTGAGCAAAAAATTAAAAAGCTTGAGTTACGTGGACAAGTTGAACCTAAAAAAATGATTGAGGCTGTTCATATTCAAAATAGTATAGAAGAGTATCCGACTTCTATATTTCCACAAGTGATGTACACTGAAAGGCCGGATCGTACAATTCGTCATTTAGTAACGGGAAAGCCTGCTATTATAATTGATAATGACCCTAACGCTTTATTATTTCCCTATGATATTTATGGTTATTTTCGGAGTACAGAAGATTTTAATTTCAGATGGCTTTTTGGAGTATTTTTTTATTCTTTAAGAATTTTCGCATTTTGGATCGCAGTATTAATACCTTCAATTTATATCGCAGTTACCACTTATCATTCGAATATTTTACCTGTTTCTATTTTTTATACTTTAAAACTATCAATTGAAAATGTCCCTCTTCCACCATTGATCGAAGCTTTAACAATGATTATTATTTTAGAGCTTTTGAAGGAAGCACCTTTAAGACTCCCAAATCCAATCGGATCAACAATTGGTACTGTCGGAGCAATTGTTATTGGGACGGCTATTGTACAAACGAATTTAATCTCAAATTCTATGGTTGTTGTGATTGCAGTCACTGCCATTGCATCATTTTCACTTCCATCAAGGGAAATGTCGATTGCAGCACGAATCATGGGGATACCACTCTTAATCCTTGCATCAATTTTTGGATTTATCGGAATTAGCTTAGGCGTCTTTATGATTTTTGCTCACCTATCAAAAATTAAAGCCTTTAGTTTTCGATATGTTGAAAATCCAGGTTTCTCTGAGTTTGTTCTTTTTAAAAATAGAAAGGGGAAATCGTCATGATTAATAATAAACACCTATTCTATTTAATTATATTTACGCAATTCGGTGTTGCTATAACTAGCTTTCCTAATAATATGTATAAAGTTGCTGGCCATGACGGATGGATTTCAACTCTAGTAGGTGGCATGATTGTTCAAATTTTAATACTTCTTTATTATAGTTTATATAAAAAATTTCCAGACAAAAGCTTTACTGACTATACAAAAATAATAACGAATCCATTCATTGGAACATGTATAAATATTTGTTATTACGTCTATTTTTTGTATGTTGTGCTTGTAGTATCGATGAGATTTTCAGATATTATTACGATATGGATTTTTCCTAAAAGCCCATCTTGGCTTATACTCATTTTATTTTTATTAACAGCGTATATTGTTGCGAAAAATGACATTCTAACAATTGCTAGAACATATGTACTTTGTACTTTTATCTTTCTAATCTTTATCTTATTTTTACTATCTGCTTATGATAATGTTCATATTGGCAGAATATTACCTATTGGCCAATATCCAATAAAAAAGATTGGCTCCGGTGCTTATTCGTCCTTTATTGAAATGTTAGGTTTTGAAATCTTTTTATTTATAGCGCCAAACTTTCAAGATACAAAAAAGAAATTATTTACTTTATCTTTTGCAAATTTCTTTACGACAATTTTTTATACCTTTATTATTATTACTTCCTATATTCGATTAAGTAACAAAGAAAATAGTTATATCATAGACCCCATTCTATATATTTTTAAAACCTATCACTCGAAAATGATTGAAAGTTTAGATACGATATTTTTAAGCTTATGGACAATTGTCATTTGTGCTACAGTAGTTAGCTATATTTATATCGTTAGTGAAGATGTACATAAACGACTTTCATTAATTGTAAAAAATAGGAAAAGCATATTACTTTTCATCATTATAGTAGTATTTGCTTTTTATCCGTTAGTTTCCTTCCATCTAATCAGAAGAGAAACAATTGTAAATTTCGGTAGTTATTTAGACCCATTATTTATTATTATTATTCCATGCCTATTGTTCCTAATTAATAAAGTTAGGGGGCTAATCAATTGATTCGCAAGTCAATAATCATTATTTGTTTATTTTTATTTCTTTTAGTAGCTACTGGTTGCTGGGATTCAAGAACCATTACAGAAAAAACCTTAGTAAATGGGATTAGTATTGATATCGATCAAGATAAAAAAATTGAGGTGAATGCACTAATACTTGATATTATCGGAAGAGGAGCTGGCGTCTTCGATTTCCAAAATGAATCTGTTAAATCTATACAGAATTCAGTATCTCATGCTGGGATGGAAATACAATCATTTTTACCCGGAGATATAACGACATCAAAAACGAGGGTTATATTATTAGGTGAAGATTTCTCGAAAACTAAATTTATTCATCTTTTAAGTACCTTTCGGCGTAGAACATTTTCAAATCTAAATGTATCTGTCGCTATTACAAATAAGCAACCTGCAAAAAACGTTTTGGCATTAAAAACCGTTGGTTCAAAACCATTGTCATTTATATTAAGGGATACAATTGAAAATGCCGAGTCAACCTCCATCGCTCAAAAAATGGAGTTATTTAATATTTTTACTTATAGTTCTGAAGATGGAATTGATTTCACAATCCCAGTTGTAGATGTATCAGATAAACGAGTAGAAGTTGTTGGTGCAGGACTAATGCATAATGCTAGCTATACTGGTCATTTCATAACTTCTGAACAATCTCCTGTTCTTTTAATGCTGATGGGGAAATATGGAAATACCGGCCATTTTATTACAAAGCTTCCTAAAAAATATGAAGCACCATACAATACAATATCTTATGAAATCATTAGACCTAGAAATAATTTCTCTATTACGACTTCTAAAGATAAAATAAAAGTAAATTTAAAAGTTGATGCATTTGTTAGAATAGACGGAATTACATCAATTAAAATGTTAAAAGAAAAAGAAATGTGTTCCATTATTAAGAAAGATTTAAATAAAAGAGCTCAAGAAGTAATCAAAGAAATTCAGGTTGCAAATAGTGATGTGCTTGGTATTGGAAGATATTTAAAAGAACATCAGCCAGAAGAATGGCGAAAACTAAATTGGCAAAAGGAATATCCTACTATTGAAATCAAACCGAAAGTGACCGTTACCATATTAAGTACAGGAGCAATTGGAACAGAGTCTCAACTTGAAGAATAATTTAAAAAAGATAGTGCAGTCAGTTGTTATGCTGGCTTCACTATCTTTTTTAAATACTATTTTTAAACTGCAATTTAAATTCATCCATAAAATCTTTCGCAAGTGTTGATAATCCTTTTGATTGTAAGTATATCAACCAAAAATCTAAATCGAAAAACGTTTCTTCCTTTAATGGAATAATTTTAATGTCACCATTTAGAACGATCGGGCGATTTCTTATTGAAAAATTATGTAAATATAAAATGGCTTGGCTTTCTTTCACAAGTTCATAAAGCAAGCTACTTCTATTTGTTTGAAGGACTACATTTTTGGGATTCAGTTTAGAGATTTTTTGCAATGTCTTATAGTCAGAGTTTTTATACATAACAATTTTTTCATTCGTTAGTTCGTTTGGTGTGACAGATTCATAAGAATAAAACGGAGATTTCTTACCGACCGCAATGCAAATATGCCCCTTTGTTAAATGTTCAAAACCAATAAATTTTTCTTTCTTCAATTCTTCGATTGTGCTAGGAATCAGTGCAATATCATAATCTTGTTTACTGAAATTCTGAATCATATAAGCAGGATTTTCTTCAACTACTTCAAATGTAACTTCACTATTTTTCTCATTGTATTTGATCATCGTTTCTTGAAGAATTGCCGAAAAAGTAGGCGCAGTTAGTATTTTTAAATGATTGTTACTTCTATTCTTAATATCCTCTATTTCTTTATTAAGCTCTTTAATCGTATTTAATAAAATAATCGCTTTTGATATAACAATTTTCCCTTCAAAAGTTGGTGTAACTCCTTGTTTCGATCTGTTAAAAATTTTTATGCCAAGCTCATTTTCTAATTGAGTAATGGATTGACTCATTCCAGAAGGAGAGATAAATAATTTTTCTGCAGCTTTCGTGATTGACATCTCTTTTGCTGCAGTTACAATATGTTCCATTTGATCAAAATTCATACTTCAACTACTCCTTAAGAAAACTAAAACTATAATTTGTTCGTAATTTTATATTAATGATTCCAGAAAATCGATTCATTCTTATTATTAACATATCTTGCATCAAAATGCGTAATGATAAGTCTTATATTTAAGTGTATTCTATAACTATTATCATGATTTAAGAATTAAAAAAATAAGACAAGAATACTGATTTTTACGTATTCTTGTCTTTTATATTTTTAAGGGAAAGTTTGTTTTTAAAAAAGATGATCAATCGTTTTTTACGAAAGGGTGTTTATTCAATTATTAAAATATCCTAAACACCCCGTTCTGACTTGTTTTTACCTGAGAAACCTTGTCCTACTATTTATTATCGTTTGAACGCTATAACACTTGTCCAATCGCTGTAGATTTTTTTCGATCCAACCAATTTGTAAGAACGAACTTTGTAATAGTAAGTTTTACCTCTTGTTAATCCACTGTTCGTGTAATTTGTTTTTGTTACATTTGTTAAGTGAGCAAATGTGCCTGTTTTTGAAGTTGATTTAACAATCTCATAACCCGCAGCACCCGATACACTAGACCATGTAAATTTTACAGAAGATAAACCTGATTTTGTTAATTTTACATTTGTTGGTTTTGCTGGATTAGCTACCCATTTCGCGTAAATCGTAGTGTTTGTAGTCACTTTATCCTTCGCGAAGTTCCAAGCTACTTTTCCAGATGCATCTTTATACCACCCAAGGAAAGTATATCCTTTTCTTGTTGGTGATGCTGGTTGGCTAATCGTTGAATTGTAATTTACAGTTCTAGTCGAAATTGTGCCTCCAACAGAATTAAATTTAACAGTATATTTGTTTATGTTCCATTTTGCATAAAGTGTGATATTGCTTGTTAATGTTACTGATGAACCTGCAGACGTTTTTAATGCAGAATCTTTGTACCATCCAACAAATGTATAACCTGTTCTTGTTGGTTTTGGTAAAGTGATTTTGCTATTGTAATTTGCAGTTTTGTCTGCAATTTGACTACCACCATTACTATTGAAATGGATCGAATAAGAGTTAATACTCCACTTCGCATACAATGTAATGTTGTTTGTTAATGTTACAGTTGGGCCTACTGGCGTTTTTAATGCTGCATCAGTGTACCATCCAACAAATGTGTAACCTGTTCTTGTTGGTTTTGGTAAAGAAATGTTGCTATTGTAATTTGCAGTTTTATCAGCCACTTGACTGCCGCCATTGCTGTTAAAGTGAATTGTGTAAGAGTTAATACTCCACTTTGCATATAAAACCATATCTCCAGATACTTTGTCTGTTGCAAAGTTCCATGGTGTTTTACCTTCTGCATCTTTATACCAACCAAGGAATGTGTAACCCGTTCTTGTTGGTTTTGTTTCGTCTAGTAATGTGTTGTATTCAGCTTTTGCCGAAACAACTAGTCCAGCATCTTGTGTATCATAGATGACAGTGTATTTTGCTGGTTTCCATTTTCCGTAAAGCGTTTTTGCTGAGTAAATTGAATTTGTGAAATCCCAAGGGATTGTGCAATCTTGATCTGCAAACCAAGTTAATTCATAACCATGAACAGTTGGTGCTGTGATTCTTCGTGCTACAATTTGATCTTTCGTTGCTTCTTTTACTTCAGCTGGTGCATCACCTGGTACTACGAAATGTACATTATATCCATTTACTAATTTTTGAACTAATGATACATCAGCGTAATCAGTAGCCTTAATCGAAATCTGATAATCTCTCGCTCTTGAGAATAGACTCTTATCTAGTGTAATTGTACGATTCTCTTTATCGACAGTATATTTCGATCCGTCTATTGCAAGACCGTTAAGTGTGATGCCAGTAATCGCATTTGCCCAATCTTTATCAATATACTCTAATACAATATTGTTCCCGATTGCATTATCCGTTGTATCTGCTGTTACAAAAGATCCTGCTAAAGCATATTTCGCATAAAGTGTAATTGGTTTTGTCACAATATTATCAAAATCATATGGTATTGTTAAATCTTGATCGCTATACCAACCATAGAACTTGTATCCAGCTTTTGATGGATCGAATGGTTTCGTCGCACTTCTGTCTACGATTTGAGCTGGAACTGGATCTCCGCCATTTGAATTAAACGTAACCGTATATCCGACAACTTGGTCAACTACAATTACATCTTTATACCCTTCTGAAACAATCGTCACATTGAACTTTTGTGCATTCGTGAAAATAGCAGCCTTAAGGGTCATACTATTATTCGAAATCGTGTAATCCTTATTTAGTTCTAAAGTTTTAGCACCTATGTTCACTGCTTTGATATTATTCTTCCAAGTTCCGTCATCATTAAATGTTAACGTAATGTCGCTTCCTACAATGTTTCCAGCAACATCTTTATTAACCGTTGGTGGTACTTTATTCCAACATAGATAATAAGTTACATTATCCGTTATAAATTTACCGTTATCCATTGAAATATCAGACATCTTATCAATTGAGTTAGCTGCATCTAGATACAGATTTGAACTAATCGTCAGATTTCCATTTACTACATGAGAAGGACCTGTGATCATATTCGGTGCTGTCGCCAAACCATTGACAAGTGTATCGGCAAAGAATAAGTCTTTTGCATTCTTTAAGGATCCACCGTTCAAGTCAATATGACGTCTGTATCCTAGTTGAATATTAGGGATCGTAACTACTTCCCCTGTTGATGACGTTAGTTTGATATTATATCCTTTAATCGCCCCTGCATTTGATAACGTTGGCATCTCACTGAAGGCAAATTTCTCACCTAATTTCGTTTGACCTGCTTGAACAGCTTGATCATGAGTTGCTGTTTTAAAGGAAAGGATTCCATTATTACCATTTGACGTCAAGTCATAGGTACTTGGATCTAACGTATAAACCGTTGGTGTTGTTTCCGTTGAACCATCGCTTTTCATTTGAAAGAATGTTGCCTCGATATTGGCAATCTTGTCCTTAGATGTTAACCAAGAAACATTTGTTAAATAGTCAGGAATATTGATTTTTAAATCGCCTTCTCCTAATATCCAACCAACGCCAGAAACCCCTCCGTTACTTCCGTCGAATTTTAATCCATCCGGATTCGCTTTATCAACTGGTGAGTAGCTTTGAGTCGTATTCATTTGCCATTTCGCATAAACAGTCTTGTCTGCAGTTATTGGACCTGCATCCCATACTGTTTTTAAAGATGGTTCATTATACCAACCAAGAAATTTATATCCCGGTCTTGTTGGTGCAGGACTATAAAAACTTACTAAATCACTATTCGGACCATTCGAACGACTTGCGCTCGGTCTGTATCCTACTGCCATCGACTTAGGGGCTGAGCCATCCTGACTGTCAAATGTAATACTATAACCAACAGGCTGTTGCGCAGTGTAAATTGGGTCAAAACCTGCTATAGTATCTGGATAAACTGTTCCATCTGTACCTGTCGAGCCAATTGTAAATTTGTAAAGCTGAGGTAAATAATTTTTACCACCAGGATTGATTGTCGCTTGATTATATGTTGAAGTATTATTTGGATCAAGAGTAGAATCCGTCATAAATGTTTTTGCATTAAACGTGATTTTTCCTGGTTTGCTAATGTCGTAATATTTTTGATTTGTATCTGGATTGATTAAATTCGTGATATCCACAGTTTTACCGCTATTAGTCGTCATAATTACTTTATTGATACCATTTCGCCAGTTCGCATCTTCTTGGAAAGATAACGTTAAATCATTCCCAATATGCGCTACTGTTGGGTCTGTGATAATTGGAATCGCAGGCGTCGGAATTGGCACCGTTGATACTGTTAACGTTTTCGTTACATCTTGGTAACCTGTTGCCTTCACTGTAATTGTATAATTCGTTGCCGTCGGGAATAAAGAACCCGGTAACGTAATTTTTGAAGGCATTGTTTGACTTACACCATTTGCATCATAATACGTGTAAGCCGGACTCATTGTTACTTTATCAGTTACATCAGTTGATCCTAGCATAACTTTTGTAATGGCTTTTCTCCACACTACATCATCAACGAACACTGTGCTTGATGGAGAAAGTGAAATCGTTGCTCCATTTTGCAAGTCTTGTAACTTAGGTGTTGATGAGACTGCTTGAGCTGGACCTGCAAAATTAAGTTTTTGCATAACTTGCTGTAGCGTATCACCAGCATTTAACGTGATGGTTGCACCACCATACTGATTCGTAATCGTCATGTCTTTGTCGACTGTCATTTGAGCAGTTGGAACGGTTAATCCAGCATCAATTGCACTTTGATTCTGTATACCAAAGTTTTTGAAGATATAATAGAAATCATTATAATCAATTCCATAACCGAACCCACTTGGCTTAATCCAATAAATATCCTCATTTCTATTGGTATTTAAGAATTCCGTCTTGTTCGCTAATTTATTGTTTGGATTGTCACGATCAGTTAGGTTTTTGTATTGATAATACACATTGATTTCATCCGTCAAATCCTTCATGTCGATGACGTTGTCACCATTTACATCTCCACCTAAAAGGATTGGGAAAAGACCTGGAAGATCCTTTACTGTACCTGATTGATAACCGAATTTGTTTTGACCAATCACAGGTGTTTTTGCATATCCTTTAAAATGTCCTGGTACACTTGCTTCCAAAGAATATGGCTTGTCACTTACATCGGCTGTCAAAGCATAATATGGGTTGATAAACGCATAAGCCATTGTATTATTAGCTGTTGTCGGTTGATCTGTTGTAAATTTTTTACCATTTGTATCTGTAGCCGTTACCTTCGCACCTGAATCAACAGTGAATTGTGGATAGTTGTTATTAATGTTGTTTCTCGAGAAAGATTCCGCTGCTACACGTCCTCTAATCAAAGAAGTGAACTGTCTTACATAAGGTATATCAACCGGGAACCACGCAACCCTTGTATCTGCACCTGACAATGTTAAATTCACTTGCAACAAGTTATATGGAAATTCTCCTACTACAGGTTCAGGGTTTGTATAAGTTACATCTGCCTCAATAATCGGCATATCATGATCAAGAGCACCTGCTGAACCTATATTTGAAATTGTGATATCTGTTGTTTTTCCAATTTGATAATTTTGATGCGTGTATGGTTGACCTACAGTAAGAACGGTAGTTGGATCGATTCCTTTACTAATCAGATAGTTTTTATACTCATCTGTTAGTCGGATATTAGAGAATTTGTACACACCATGGTCATTCAGTAAAAATTTACCGCCAGTCATTCCGACACCATATTTTGTTGCGATTGTTGTTTTGAATGGTTTATTCGGATCGACAACTACTTTATCTTCGGTACCTGGTCCTGCATCTACTCCATTAGATGAAGTTAGGGTAACGTAAGGATTTCCTTTTTTAATAAAGTAATAAGTTTGTTTATTGATCTCATAATCATTTTCTCCCGAATAATCTGTAGGGTCAATTATAAAATCACTACCTAGTTTATTTGCTACGTCCTCTTTCGTCACACCAAAGTGGAAACGACCTTTCTCATTTGTATTGAAATAAACTGTTGGGTAATAACTGTCTTGATAACCAGTGACCATATTCAATCCTTGATCAACAGGAACAGGTTTGCCAGTCGTAGGACTAGGTACTGATGTTTCTCCATTATTTTTCATCACGTCTACGTTCGAGTCATAAACCGTACCATGAAATCCTTTAATTTCTTGTCCAGGTAGGTACCCTGTCGTATCGATTTCATAGATTCCCGGTTTGGAGTCAGAATCCATCGTCATAGTCGGCGGAGTACCATCAACATAGACCGTATCTTCCGCTGTGTAACGTTTTCCATCTTTACCTGTAGCAATCATCTCGAGAGAGTAACTACCTTCTTTTAGTACTTCAACCTTATCTGCAATGCCAGATTCGTCATATGTTCCATCATATGTCTTTGTAAATGGAAGATACCATCCATTAAAAAGAGTTAATAGTGGACCATATTGGACACCTGGGATAAAATTTCTACCGCTTGATAATGTGTTTGTTACACCTATATATTTCCCATCTTTATCCTTCACAACAATATATAAGTTTTCCATTTCATTGTTAACAGAAACATTATAAGCTGAAATATTTCCTTCTGCCACAGCTTTTAGCACAACATTGAACGTATTAATTCCTTTTTCCGCAACTGTAATTGTAAATGGAATTCGATAAGTTTCCGATGAGTCCGCTGCATTTATTAAGTGAATATACCCCTCGTAAGTACCCTCAAGTGAATTTGACGGAACTGTTATTTTTGCCGTAGCTTTGACTGTACTTCCTCCGCCGACATTAATCGATTTCACGTTATTTCCATCAACCGAAAAATCAATTTTAACATCATTTCCTGTTCCTGGTCCGACTTTATTCGACCCAGCAAATTTTGAGGAAATAAATTCCGTACTTACATTAAATGTTTTAGTACTACTTCCTTGGTTAGAAACGTTAAAATCTTTTGAAGAAACTACATCATCAGAACCGTTCGTTGCACCTTCTCCTCTACCTTTAAAACCAAAGAACATGCTACCTGTAATGTTATCTACTTCATGTGCTGTTGAGCTATCTGCTAGATTATCAATTGTAACTGTTTTATCTACAACTTGAATTTTTACATTTTCTTTAATAGCACGTGATGGATCAACACGTCCTGCTCCTACTTGATAAACACTATAAGTCTTTGAATCTGTGTTAATATCTTTAGCAGTATTCATTAATGCTGTTTTGACATCAGCCGGTGTATAATCTGGATGTGCAGCTAAAATTAAAGCTGAGATCCCAGCAACGTGAGGAGTTGCCATTGATGTACCAGACATAATCTGATAACCAATTTTATAATCATGTGCTGCATTTGGCTCCCAAATATCGTATGGAGCTGTTGAAGAAATATCAACCCCAGGTGCAACTACATCTGGCTTAATTGTCCAATCTTTAACTGGGCCTGTTGAGCTAAAGCTTGCTAATTCATCCCCGCTCTTAGTAATAGGTGCATCGAGTGTAGAAGGGAACGTAATATTAGCTGATTTTGGGTCCTTTTTAATCGCATCAGAAAGAGCTTGTCCTTGTTCTTGAGTTAATGAAATAGAATAAACATTATCCATGCTTACTCCTAAGAAATTAGGAATATAACCTTGAGAATCAGTATCAGCTGTATTATCCCAGATAATCATTCCAGCTGCTCCAGCATTTTTAGCATTTGTCATTTTTGTTTGTAAATAGTCTACGCCACGCTTTACTAGAACAAGTTTACCTTTCACATCAATTCCACTATAATCTGCTTCACTTCCTAAGCCAACATCAACGATTGGAAGTGTTTGACCTTTATAAACATCGTCTGCTTGTGAAAAGTTTTTACCAAATAAACGTGATTTATATGAAACTGAACCATTCTTAACAGTCATTGTTGCAATTTCTTCAGGGATTGTACTTGCACCAACAGTAATTGCCAGTGCCGAAGTTCCTGGTGAACCTACTGTAGCTTGCCCAGGTCCACTATTACCTGCAGCAACATCACACACAACTCCAGCTAAAGTAGCATTGTTAATTGCAATGCTTGTTGGGTAAAATGGATCATTAACATTTGCACCAAGAGATAGATTAATTACATCCATATGATCTTTTGCAGCTTGATCGATACCACTTAGTACGGATTCCGTTGTTCCATGTCCTCCTGGTCCTAATACACGATAACCATAAAGAGCCACATCAGGTGCTACCCCATTTGCCGAATAAACATCGTTATTATTCGTCGTATTTGCTGCAATCGTACCAGAAACGTGTGTTCCGTGTGAAGTAATATATGGCTTATAATCTGAAGGTGGTGTTCCCCAAACTGGATTTGAACTCGCCTTATCAGCTACCCAATCATCATAAGTTGTTTCCATTGGATCATGGTCATCCACATACTTAATGTTTCCTGTTGCATCAATTCCGTCATTATTTACAAAGTCATGACCACCATATAATTTTCCATTTTCATCATGTGTTACTTTATAAAGATCAGGGTGGTTGTAATCGATTCCTGTATCCAATACACCCACTTTAACCTTTTGGCCCGCACGTGGACCTGTTTTAATAATACCTGTATTTCCTTCAGCTTGAAGCTTATCAATCCCTAAATGGGAAAGTGCTGAAGTTGGCTTGCCAGCTGATGTAGCTGTCGCTGATTTTTGAGAATTTCCTTCATCAGGTAAAGAATATTCTACTTGAGACCAAACAGACGCAACATCTGGACTTTCTGCAAGCTTTTGAACTAAATTTGCGGGTAACGTTAATGCAACTCCATTAAATGCATCTGTAAATTCTCGCGTAATACTAATTTCTGTTTTAACAGTTTTCCCGCCAACAATAGAAGTTTTAGGTTGAGTATTTAAAAAGCTCTTAAAATTTGCATGTGAATCTTTAACTTTTATTTTAGCATCTGAATATTCGCTATCAAAAGCTTGACTATTTGCAGTTGCTCCACCTTTAGCTAAAGATTGCTTAATGATTTGTATTTTAGCTGGATCTTGTTTAAATTGAACAATAACATTAATCTTTTTTGAACCGATTAAATCCTTTTTGTCTACACGGATTTTTTCAGTATTATCTGCACCAGTAAGCTTATTAATATTTGCTTTTTGTTCTGGTGTAAGCCCGTCAAGAATACGTTTTACTTCTTTTGCATCAAAGGTATTACTAGATAAATTTTGCTGATTAAGATTTGCTTCAGCAGTATTTCCACTTGCATAACTATGAGGAATCACAACATTTAAAAACATCGAACTTAATGCAAAGATCGAAAGTATTTTTTTTGTTGGCCTCTTACTTTTGTGAGACGATTTTCTCTCTTTCATGTTTTCCCCCCCAGTATAAACAAATAATGAAAAATTCGATTATTTGCCCAAATTCCGAAAATTCAAGTATTAAAATTTTTCTAAACACTTAAATTTAATTAAATATTACTCCATGTTTCGCTTGTCTTGTATTGGGGAAATTTAGCGATTTATACTTCATTTTTTTACATAAATAACGCGATAAATTGTTATTATATGACATAAGTTGTAGAATTTTAGTTAAAAAACCTATTAAAAATATCGAAACTTCAAGTAAAACAAGAGATTTTTGACGATTTTAAAATCGGGGGAATTTGGGGGAATTTGGGGGAATTTGAGGTTTTTGTTAAAAAAATTAAAAAGTTAGAAAATTCCTATTTTTAACAAAAAAAGCTATCAAACTTTTAATTAAAAAAGAATGATAGCTTTCTAATGTAAGATTAATCTATTTAGTTAATTTAGACCTAATTGAGTTAAAACATAATCTAACGTTACACCTTTATAAGTATCTAGGCGGCTGTTTTCATGTGTAATAGACTTTATTGTTAAATCTATAGATTATTAACAAATTTTGATCTGTTTTTCATTCGTTTTACAAATAATTAAGCAAGATTGTTAGTTTTCCAATTAAAAGTTTCTATCATTGTACAATTATTAGATTAAAATACCCTAACCAGTTTGGGTAATTTTTTATCTTATTTGTGATTCTTGGTGTTTTAATTGCAGGTTTGCTAATTTTATTTGCTATTCTCAATTTTTATTTGCGATTGTGGGAATTTTATTTGCGATTTTCAGATTTTATTTGCAGTACACTGTTTATTTGCGCAGAGGGACTCCTTATTTGCTACTTGCTAAGACTTTTTTGCATTCCATTTTTATTACCGATAAAAAACGCACAAAGAATATTAATATATTAGTGCGTAAACCTCTTACTTACTATGATTTCCAACCTAATTGAGCTCTAAAAATAAAAAATCAAACCCCTGAATATCATGGATTTGAGAAGTAACTCAACTTAATTCTTAATTTTTTTCAATACAGTTTCCGTTAAAAGGAACACATATTTTTATAGATGGACAAAACCCAGGATTTTTTGTACATAATGCAGAAGTAAATTCAGGATCTAATCTGCTAACCGAATTAAAATAACAGCCAATATAATGATTACGAGCTATGCTATTTAATTGAAACGAGACTGGAAAATTATTGTTTACATGCCTATAATATAAGCCTTTAGATGTAAACGGCGGAGGATAAGCTTCTGCAGGTAAGGTAGGAATAATGTCATGTATATTAAAAATACGAAAACTACTCTTTACAATTTGATTGTATCGATAAGCAAATTCTGGATCTGCTACACGCGGACTACCGAAAGTATAGACTGATAGATTGTCGAAATCAGAATTCACTGAAATGTCAAAAGCAGCTAAAACAGCTAAAGCACCACCCAAACTGTATCCTGTTATCAATAGTCTTTTATTAGGTGATAACTTCATCAATTCTGTAAATAGTTCATTTCTTGCAGATTGATAAATACAAGTAAATCCTCTATGTGTTTTTCCAACATTTTCAGCAAAAGGATATTCTATTTGATACAAGTCTTGATCTGACTCATTATCTTTATATGAATCTGTACCTCTAAAAGCTATAATAATTTCATCTTTTGATTCTGCCATAAATCCAAAAACTTCAGCTTCTGGCTCTTCAACTCCGGCAAAAGCATAAATCAAATGGCGTAGTTCAAATCCTTTCGGTAAAATTAGACTTCCATTTTCTATAAGCTGATTTGATTGATGGCACATTGCAGCAAGTAATATTGCATCATTACTATTAAATACATTGTCATTTCGATAGTAATTCATATTAACCTTCACCTGCTTTAATACAAGGTTTTGGACAGTTACAAGTTCGCTGAAATGGAAAACACATTTCCGAATTAGGACAAAAATTAGGGCTTTCATTACATAATTTGATCGCATAATCTGGATTTAAATTACTTAAGTTTTTAAAATAACAGCCTATCCCATCATTTCGAGGCGTATTATTCAACTGGAAGGAAATTGGATATTTTGTATTTACATGTTGATAATAGATCCCGTCCTCAGTAAATGGCGGAGGATAAAATTTTTCTGGAAAAGTTGTAAATGAATCATGAATATTAACGATCCTTTGACTACTTTTCACGACTTGATTAAATTGATAAACAAAGTCTGGATCACCCACACGTGGACTCCCATAAGTATAAACGGATGCATGTTTAAATTTTGAGTTCGTTATTATATCTAAAGTGGCTAACGTTGCTAATGCTCCACCATAGTTGTACCCAGTAATAAATAGTTTTTTATTCTTTGGAAACTTGTTTAATTCTTTAAATAATTTTTTTCTTGTAGATTGGTAAATACATGTAAAGCCTCGGGAAGTTTTACCGCTATTTTCAACATAGGGATAAGGAACTTGAAGGATGTCATACGCTGCAATAAGATCTGCTGGATAGGCGGCATACCCTCTAAATGCGATAATAATATTTTCTTTTGATTCGGCAATAAAACCAAATACCTCATTAGTAGGATTTTCTATATTTACATCAGCATGGATAATATACTTCAGGACGTAGCCTTTTGGTAAAGTAATCGTTCCTTTACGAAAAAGTACATATGTTTGATAGCTGAATGCAGCTAAAAGAATAGCTTCTTTGCTATTCAAAACATTTCTCTTTTCGGAGAGTCTCATATTTTTTCGTCCTCTCTTTTTTTCCTGTAAGCTTTAACTATTTTGATTTTGGAGATGGATTTTTTGAAGTTTGATTTTCCATTCTTATGATACTCTCTTATCACTAGCCTAATTTATTTCTTGTATAAAAATAAAGAAACCATACTGCATGATTTTGCTCATCTTTTGCCGCTCTACTAAAGGCATTTTTAATAAATTGGTTTGACGTGCCATCTGAAACACTTAAATAAAAATCGACTGTTTCTTGTTCATCTTTTAAAGCAAACTCAAGACCTTCTACATATGCATTAGGACAGTCTTCTGATACTTTCGGTTGTGGTTGTGTCCCTGTTAAATTAATATAAATTGATCCGAAAAGGTTGTAATGCTTTATTTCATCTTCTTTTATTTCTAAAATTGTTTTACGTTCTTCCTCATTCTTTGCCAAACCAGCTAATTTTGTATAGCATTTAATAGCTGAATATTCACCATTAATAGCCTTTTCTAATTCACTAATTAATTTATGATCCCTCTCATACAAATTCCCATAGTATTGATAATACACAACTTCACCTCTAAGTTTCATTTTATACAAATCTTGTTATTTTTTATTTAATACCTCATACATTGTATGTTCCTTTCATCAATATTAAGATTAATTTATTGATGCTAATATGAAAGAAGAAACTTGTTTAAATACGTTTACAAGCAATATTAAACTTACAAAATATTGAACAAAAAAGGAAAAAAGAGTCTATAATAGACTCTTTTCACATTTTTTATATTATTTTTTTGATTCGATCTCAAACGCAGCTTGAAAAGTTTGATTTGTTATATTTTTTGCAACATCATCACCAAGTATTTCAGCATACCGTTTATATAGGTTTTTCCAGCATACTTTAATGTCTTCTTGAATTTTAATTCCTTTATCAGTTAAACTCACTAATGTTAATTTACCCTCACTTTTCCGCTCAACTAGTTTTTTGACCTCTAATTTTTCTACAAATCTTGTTGTAGTTGATGGGGCAATATGCAAAATATTACTTAATTCTGTTTGGGTAATATTGGGTTGTTCATAAACAGCCATTAATAAAAATGCATAAGTAGGGGAAATGCCAAGTGGAGCAAATTCCTCTTCTGCCATCTTATTCATTAATCTAGCCAAATGATTGGCAGTAAAGTATAAACAATTACTAAAATATTGTTCCATTTGCTCAGCTCCTGATTTATCTTGCTAGTATATACAACTTATAAAATAAAACATTGCTTTGTCAATAAGTTGGTAGAACAAATGTTAACAGATTTCGTTTTAGCGATTTCCACTTAAATTCGGATTTGTAATATAAGAAGCTAACTTTCAAGGTTTTTCACTAGGACTTTATAAGCCAAAATAAAAAAGCATGAAATAAACATTTCATGCTTTTTTTATTATTTTCTCAAATGATAAGGAACCGTCGTAACGACTACATCCTTTTGACTTATTAACCAAAGTCGAAGTAAAAGTGCCGTTTGATTGTGAAGAAGATTATGCCACCATCTCTTAGGAATAAATTGTGGAATCACAATTTGAACATGACTATCAGGTTCATTTCCTTCTATTAACTTAATGAATCTTGAAAGTGGCGCAAGTACTGAACGATACGGACTTTTTAGAACGACTAAGCGACAAGGATTACCCCATTCTTCCCATTTCTCTTCCATTCTTTCGATTGATTCATCATCAAAGCCTACATAAACAGCGATCGGTTCGGTTGCAATACCTTTTGCAAATGACAATGTATTATGAACAACTCGATGAGTCCCTGAAACTAATACAACCGTTATAACTTTATTTGCTTCTGGTTTAAAAGTACTTAAATCAATTCGTAATTCACTTGCTACATTTTGATAATGTTTATAGATTGCTAAAGAGAAGAATATAATCGTCGGAATTACGACTAAAACCACCCAAGCACCATCTACAAATTTTGTAACGGCAAAGATTACAGTAACAACTGAAGTCACAATTAATCCTATTACATTTATAGCTAATTTAACTTGCCATTTAGGCCCTTTTACTCGCTTCCATCTTCTTGTTAACCCTAATTGAGCAATTGTAAATGATAAAAATACACCTATTGCGTACAGTGGTATAAGTGCATTCGTATGAGCTTGGAATGCAATAATTAAAATACTCGCTGCGGCAGCAAGAGCAATAATACCATTTGAGTAACCTAAACGATCGCCTCTGTTTGTAAATCCTCTAGGTAGGAAGCCGTCTGCTGCTACAATTGCTGCTAACTGAGAAAATCCTGTAAATGTTGAATTAGCTGCTAAAATTAAAATAATAAATGTAAACCAAATGATAACTTGATATAAAATTCCGTGTCCGAAATACACCTTTATTAATTGTGATAACATCGTATCATTTGGGTTAGGTGAAATTCCGTTTACATATAAATGATAAGCAAAGCCTAAAAGTGTAATAGAAGTAATTACGCCTAATGCGATATATGTTTTAATCGCATTTTTTTGACGAGGTTCTCTAAAAACTGGCACTGCATTTGAAATTGTTTCAATACCTGTTAAAGCAGAACATGCCGAACTAAATGCTTTTAAAACAAGTAAAATACTTAAACCTTGTGGTACTGTACCAAATGTAGGCGTATGGTGCTGTACAAAACCATTTTGGAATTCGTCAAAAAATCCGGTAAAAATCAAAAGTAACATACAAATCATAAAGCCAAATGTTGGCCACGCAAATATTTTAGCTGATTCTGCAACCCCACGAAGATTGACAACTAGTAATAAAAATACACAAAATATTGCTAATACTGTTTCATAAGGTGCAACGGCTGGGTAAGCAGATGACACAGCTTCAAGTGCAGCAGAAACTGAAACCGCAACTGTTAAAATATAATCAACTAATAGAGAGCTTGATGCTACGAGTGAAACCCATCGAGGTTTGAAATTGTCTTTGGCAATCGCATATGCCCCGCCACCACTTGGATAAGCTAAAATCCCCATAATATATGAAAGAATAAGAATTCCTAATAAAAGAACAGTTGCGATCGTAATCGGTATGATATACCAGTGTGCTTTTTCCCCTAGACCGATCAACTCGGTCATTCCCGCCTCTGGTCCATACGATACAGATGAATACAAATCAGCTGCAAGAATTGGTAAGGCGATAAACCAAATCAACTTATTATGCTGGGCATGTATTTCTGCAGTTCTCATAGGTCTACCAATAAAAACTCGTTTTACACTGTTAAAATTTGCAACCGAGTAATAAATCCCAAATATCGCTAAAATAAATAGTCCAATTTCTATATATTCGGACGGATGATGCATGATTCTCTCCCCTTTAAGAAAACAAATAATATTGGTGTTTTACAGCCAATTCCCCACTTTTTTGCATACAAAAAAACACTAAGCTTTACTTAGTGTTTAAAAAACAATACTAAATAAACCCCCTTCTTTAAATGCTTACGAGGTTAGCTGTCGGATTCGGGATTAAAGAATACCCCTACCTTTACAAAAAGGATTCACCCCAATAAAGAAATGGTTCCCCCGCTCTTTTTAAGATTAAGCAACTATGGTTTTGAATAGAAAAATATAGAATTTAAATGTAAATATATAACTTTAGAATAAATTTGTAAATAGACTTTTACTAAATTTTACAATCGAATTTTTTGAATCTCAAAATAAGAGTAAACACATTTCCTCTATTTATTAGCGCACTTGATTCCAAACGATTTGTTGAGACTTATTTGTAGCTAAAGTGTTCGTTAATACGTTCTGAACTTCTATTTGATTAAACGTTGAGATCTTTTTATTAGCATCTGACATATTCGTTTCGTACCCTGTCAGCAAAATAGAAAATCCACATCCAACTACTAAAGATAAAATTACTTTTTTCATTTTGTTTTCTCCTCTCGATTTTTTTCATAAAAAAAAACCATGACCTTTGGCCGTGGTTTGACGTTTGTTTTTAAACGTAAGACCAGCTCGTTAGAATCTTCACGACTAATTAGCGTGCTTGATTCCAAAAGATCTCTTTTGATTGATCAACTGTTACAATGTTTGTTAACACGTTTTGTACTTCAGTTTGATTAAACGTTGAGATCTTTTTATTAACTTCTGACTTATTCGTTTCGTACCCTGTCAGTAAAATAGAGAATCCACATCCGACTACTAAAGATAAAATTGCTTTTTTCATTTTGCTTTCTCCTTTCTTGATTTTTATTTTTAAAATATAAAAAAACCATGACCAAAGGTCGTGGTTTGACGTTTGTTTTTAAACGTAAGACCAATTTCGGAAGGTTCGCGACTAATTATCGCGCTTGATTCCAAACAATCTCTTGTGAATTATCAACTGCTGAAGTGTTTGTTAACACGTTTTGCACCTCAGTTTGGTTAAACATAGAGATCTCTTTATTAACTTCTGACTTATTCGTTTCGTACCCTGTCAGTAAAATAGAAAATCCACATCCAACTACTAAAGATAAGATTACTTTTTTCATTTTGTTTTCTCCTTTCGCTATTTTTTTCATATAAAAAAACCATGACCAAATGGCCGTGGTTTGACGTTCGTTTTTAAACGTAAGACCAACTTTATCATGATAAAAACCACTCGTCAAATGGTGATTTTTGGAATTAGTAATGTAAACGATTACTTGAAAGAAATGATTTTTAAGGCTTTATTTTTGGTAATCGTTTACATTTATATAAAGATTTAAAAGAAGTTTTTTTATATGATTTAAGGCTATTCTACTTATTAAAAAAAACCTTCATCAATGGCGGGTAAACTAGCGTAGTGATTCTAATTCTTTAAAATTAACTTTAATACTATCCAAAATTCCCACAAAAAGGTAATTCACAGTAAAACTGCTTTTCATTTAGTCAAGGTTTGCAAAACGATGTAAATCCCTATTTTCCCCAATCATTACCAATACATCTCCCTCATGGATCACCTCATCAGGAGAGGGTGAAATATTAACGACTCCTTGGGTTTTAATAGCGATTACCGTTAAATTAAACTCTACTCTTATATTTAATTCCTTTAAACTTTTCCCCACCATATTAGAAGGTAACTTAATTTCTTCTATACTGTAATTTTTAGCAAGTTCTATAAAGTTTAAAACATTTGGTGACATAAGCTGGTGTGCTACACGTTCTCCCATATTTCTTTCTGGATAAATCACCCAATCCGCTCCAACTCTTTTCAATACTTCACCATGCTGTTTATTTAATGCCTTTACGACGATCTTATTAATACTTAGATCATTTAACACTAATGTTGTCAAAATACTGGCTTGCATATCATTTCCAATCGCTACTATGACTGTGTCGAAATTACCGATTCCTATTGCTTTTAATGACTCCTCATTTGTTGAATCTGCTATTACCGCATGAGTCGCTCGATCTGCAATTTCATTTATACGTTCTTCATTATTATCAATAACCAAAACTTCATTTCCATGATCCAATAAAGTATTTACAATACCCGAACCAAATCTTCCAAGTCCAATGACTGCATATTGTTTTTTCATATAACATGCTCCTATAAAATCATTATGGTCTACTTACCCTATCATAATTTTTCCTTTCGGACGTTTAAATGGATCCGATTTTCTTTTTAAAGTAACCGCAAAAGCAATCGTTAATGGACCAACCCTACCAGCAAACATTGTTAATATAATTAGGATTCTTCCAATCGGCGTTAAATCCGGTGTCAAGCCCATAGATAATCCAACGGTGCCGAATGCGGACGTTGCTTCGAAAAATATCATCAAGAAGTCTTTACCATGTTCTGTTATCGTTAAAATCAAAGTAACAACCATGACAATTAGAAGACCACTTATTGTTACAGTAAGCGCCTTATAGATCGTATCGTACATTACCGTTCTATTAAATAAAACTACATCTTCTTTCCCTTTAACCTGAGACCTAACCGCTCCCAATAAAATAGCAAATGTAGTAGTTTTAATCCCACCACCAGTAGAACCTGGGGATGCTCCAATAAACATAAGAATAATCGTAATGAAAAGAGTGGTTTGCGTTAAATCAGGAATATTCAATGTATTTGACCCTGCTGTTCTAGGTGTCACGGATTGATATAAAGAACCAAGTATTTTTCCTGACCACGATAATGGTTGCAATGTTTTTGGATTATGCAATTCCAATAAGAATATTAAGACAGTTCCTACTACCAATAAAATAATGCTTGTACGAAGAACAACTTTTGTATGTAAAGAGAGCATTTTAGTATGTTTGAATTCATACAGTTCGTTCATTACAATAAAACCAATTCCACCAAGTGTAATCAATAAACAGACAACAATCGTAACAAGGGGATCAGCTACATAACCAGTTAGACTTTTAAAGTCACCCATTAAATCAAACCCCGCATTATTAAAGTTTGAAATAGAATGAAATATTCCAAAATAAATAGCTTTTTGTAATGGCATATCAAAAGCAAAACGAATTGCTAACAAAATCCCACCAACTAACTCAATAATAAAAGTAAAAATTAAGATTCTCTTTACTAAACGAACAATCCCTGCAATCGATAAATTATTTAAAGCCTCTTGCAGTAGTAACCGTTCTCTTAAGGAAATTCTTTTCCCTAAAATAACAGCAAAAAAAGTTGCAAAAGTCATAAAGCCTAATCCACCAACTTGTATGAGTGATAAAATAACTAATTGCCCGAATAAAGTGAATGTTGTTCCAGTATCCACAACAACAAGTCCCGTTACACAAGTGGCTGAGGTAGAAGTAAATAACGCATCTAAAAACTTAAGACCTTCACCATCCCTTGTTGCAATTGGAAGAGTTAGAAGAATACTACCAATTAAAATAATGAAGGCAAATCCAATCACTAAAACTTTAGAAGGATCTAACGAAGATTCCAACTTTTTTTTCATAGTAGTACTACCTCTCTTTTTTGCCTATTTTTAAATAGGAAATCTACTTCCCCCATTCAAACTTTCAACATTATAGTTCCCAATGAAGAAAAATTATAATTACTTTATCCATAAACAAAAAAGCTAATAAATATTTCTAGTCCATCAAGGTCAATCTATGAGTAGTTAAAAAGTGTTGAGAGGGGCAATTTAATTGGAATCAAAGGTAATGAATGTCGTAGAACATCATTTATATATCATCATTATTGTCTTAATTTTTGGACTGTTAGCTATGAAATTAGCTGAAAAAATTAAAATACCTGATGTTGCTTTGTTTATGATATTTGGTATTATATTGGGTCAGCCTGGACTAAACTTAATATCAATATCGAATGAATCGCCTGCTTATCAATTTATCATTGTCCTTGGATCGGTACTAATTTTGTTTGAAGGAGGTAGGGGTATTCAATTCTCAGTTCTAAAAGAAGTATGGATTACGATTTCCCTTTTATCGATTCTTGGTGTGATCATTACAGCTGCAGTCGTAGCCTTTACTGCATTTTATTTACTAAAACTGCCTATTTTATATGCACTGTTGCTTGCCTCAGTTATTGCATCAACAGATCCAGCTACTTTGATTCCTGTCTTTAAACAAGTTACAATTCGAGAAAAAGTTAAACAAACAGTAGAAAGCGAATCTGCTTTTAATGATGCGACAGGTTCCATATTAGCATTTACGATTCTCGGTGTTATTTTAGGACAAACACAATTATCTATTACATCTAGCATATGGAGTTTTGTTCGCGAAGCAGGTGGTGGAATTATAGTAGGAGTAGTTGTAGGTTTCCTAGCTGTATTTCTAACTTCAGAGCATAGATGGGAATTGCTTAAGAGATTTAGTACAATTGTCAGTTTTGTCGCTGCAATTAGTTCATATCTTTTAGCTGGATACATCCATTCAAGTGGATTTATGGCAACTTTTACAGCTGGACTTATATTAGGTAATCCTCAATTATTTCATTTTCAAATATCAGATAAAACGAAATCAACCGACGCTCATTTTTCAGATTCAACGACATTAATTATGAGAACACTTATTTTTATGCTGCTTGGTTCCCAAGTAAATTTTCATATTTTAAGTAAATTTTGGTTACAAGGAATATTGATTGTTCTAATTTTCATGTTTATTGCACGACCACTTACTGTTCTCATTTGTACATGGCCAGATCGTATTGCAAAATGGAAATGGAATGAAATTATTTTTATGTTCTGGGTACGTGAAACAGGCGTTATTCCTGCAGCACTTTCCGGGATGATTGTTGCTGCGGGAGTGAATTATGCAGACGAAATTACAACTGTCACTTTCATAGCAATATTAATGACCATTCTTATACAAGCTAGTACAACAGGTTTTGTTGCAAAAAAATTAGGCATTACAGTTGAAAAGTCAAATGCAAATAGCTAATAATAATCCAATTAAAAAAGACAACTAAATCGTTGTCTTTTTATTTTTTATTACTTTCATTAATCTCAAGTTTATATTTCGCAATTTTCCTTTGTATTTTCTTTAAATTTTCTTCCGTTTCCATTATTTGATCTAAAACATTTTTCTCTTGTTGCATCATCAATTTTAGACGTTGATGTAATGTATCTTCCCCTTCCATTGACCAATCAACAAATTGCTTTATTTTCTTAATCGGCATACCTGTGTTTTTTAAGCATAAAATCATCTCGATAAATTTAAGTGCGTCCTCATCAAAAAGTCTATCTCCACTATCAGTTCTTTTTAGAAAAGGTAACAAACCTTGTCTATCATAGTATCTTAATTGAGAAATTGATAAGCTATTCAACTTTGCTACTTGTCCAATTGTATAATCCATAAACCTTCATCCTTACCAAGGCATAATTCCTTTTGAATTTAGAATTTTTCCATTGTAGTTCAAATCACTTAGTGCATAGTCTGTAATAATTTTAGCACCTTCTGCAGTTGTATTTCCTCCAGGTGTATTTCCATTTAGATCAGTCGTTGTAAAACCTGGTGTAACACCAAAAATTTCAGGTCCATTACTTCCGAATTCTTTCCCAAATGTGAGTGTTAGTGAATTATTAGCAGTTTTAGAAGAATTATAACCAAGTATATTGATTGATGCAGTTTCTCCACGATCAAATAATGTTTGTGATGCCATATCTGTCGTAACATTAATAATTTTTCCACGTTCAGACTTTTTTACCAGTGGTAAAAAAGTTTGAATCATTTGGAATGTTCCAAAGAAATTCACTTCAAATGCTTGGCGTAAAGTTTCAAGTTTGATTTCACTTGGCAATATATGAAAATCTGGGGCAATTCCTGCATTATTGATTAAGAGATCTATGTGGTCAGTTACTTTCGAAATTTTATTTAAAGCATTTTGAATAGATTGTGTCCTAGAAACATCAACCTGAATAAATGTAACATTAGATAAACCTAAATTCTGCACTGCTTTAATCCCGAGCTCTTCATTTCGAGCACCTAAAAATACATGATAATTTTCTTCCGCCAACTGACGAACTACTTCTAATCCAATCCCTTTATTGGCACCTGTTACAAAAGCAAATTTTGTCATATTCATTTCCTCCGATTTATTATTTTGTTGCTTACAAATCAGAGATTACAGCCTAAACCTTAGTTTAGGTCAAGGGTTTTAATCATATATTTTTATTATAATGGTGACATTCTTTTTAAGAAATAAATAAAAAGCATGAAATTAAATCATTTCATGCTAAAAATATAATAAAACCATCATTTTAAACTCTGATCAGCTACTACTAAAACATCTAAATGTCGCAACTCCCTTAACAGTTTTTGAACAATCGAACCCGTTTTGATTTCTTCCCATCTAGTACGAGCTGACTGTCCCATAATGACATGAGTTGTATTTTTTTCACGGATGTTTTTTACTAATTCGATAAAAACATGCCGGCGATCAGTTGTCTCATATAATTCAAATGAACCACCTAATCGTTTTGTTAACTCTTTTATTTTTTTTAACGATTGCTCTTCATCTTCAGAAAATTTACCATGTTCTTTAACATAAGCTACATATAATTTAGCTTTTAAGCGATATGCAATTCGAAAACCTCTCCGTATAAGTCTTTCACTATTAGGTTTTAAATTTATACAAACAAAAATGACTTCCTCTTGTCTCCAGGGACCTCTAAGGGTTAAATCTCTTTCCCATGCTTCAAGGCGTTCATCTACATCATCAGCTACTTCTCTGAGTGCTAATTCCCTTAATGCAATTAAATTACCCGTTTTAAAAAAATTGTTTAGTGATTGTTCTATCTTTATTGGAGCGTAAATTCTTCCTTCTCGCATTCTTTCCCTTAGTGCTTTTGGAGATATATCAATTAATTCAATTTCATTTGCATCTCTAAGAATATTATCTGGTACTGTTTCTCTAACTCTAACCCCAGTTATTTGTTCGACACTATCATTTAGAGTTTCAACATGTTGTATATTCAATGTAGAAATGACTGAAATTCCAGCTTCTAAGATTTCTTCAACATCCATATATCTTTTATTAAATTTACTACCAGGTACATTCGTATGTGCTAATTCATCAATTAACACTACCTCTGGGCTTCTTTGAATAATTGCCTCAGTATCCATTTCTTCTAGAGTGGTTTCTTTGTAAGGAATGACTTTTCTCGGAATAATGTCTAAGTCTCCTACTTTTTCCAATGTTTCTACCCTACCGTGAGTTTCAAGTAAACCAATTACAATATCAATACCTATTTTCTTTAACTCATTCCCCTCTCTTAACATCGTATATGTTTTTCCAACACCTGGAGCAGCTCCAATATATACTTTTAAAGTACCACGTTTTATTTTATGAATTTCCTGGGCAAGCTCTTGCGGACTTAAACGACGGTATGGGTCTACTACTTCTTTATTTACTTGCATTGTAGGAATGACTCTTTCTCCATGTATTTCCGCTCGATCTGCAACAATAAATACATCGATGTTTTTTGTCTTTCTTAAAATTTTATTAACGATCGAACCATTTACAATCTCTTCCCAACGTGTCCTCTTTGATTGACCTAATACAATACTCGTTATATTATGACGGATTGAATATTCAACAATTTCACTCGCAATTGAATTGCTCATAAGTGGTAATTCTTCAAAATTCCCTCCTACTTTTTCAACAAGCTTTATAATGGAGCGTTTAAATGTTAACTCATCTCTAGTGAAATTTTTTTTAGGTGGTTGAAAACATACTACATGTAAATCTCCACCCAATCTTTTTGAAATTTGCTGTCCTCTTCTAACTAAAATAGAACCATTCCAATGATATTGCACTGTGACTAAAATTTCCTCTGAAGCTCCAGAAGGACCAACTATCCCGTGTTTTTCCCGGTATTCGTCAAGTTCATCATTCACTTCGCTAGCTATGAAACGAAGTGCTAGTTCACGAAGAACTGCTAAATTGCTTTTATGTAATAATTGATAACGATTTTTATTTTCTTCCTCATTATATAAATCCTTTTTTGATCTTTCTAAAATAACTTCAGGTGTAACATCTAATAACTTTACTTCATCTGCCATTGCTAAAGTTTCTTCCGGAACAAATAGATTGCCCTTAACTTTGCCACCAGTCAATTTGTCAGCTTCATCATAAACTTCTTTTATCTCATAAATATTCATTGTTGTAATGACGCTTATATTTTTTGATATTAAATATTTAATATCTTCTAACCGAGTAGGAAACGTAGCATCATGTCTGTTTTGATGAGCTAAAGAATCAACAAGTACTACTTCTGGATTTCTAGCTATGATGGAATTTAAATCAATGTCTTGTTTTAAAGAGCCACTTTCTTCCCAAGTAATTGAAGGAATTTTCTCTAAAGAACCAATTTGTTCAATCGTTTTCTGACGATTTGTTTCACTGATTAGCCCAATTACAACATCAATTCCACGTTCTTTTAAAACATTACCTTCTTGGAGCATATGATACGTTTTTCCAGCACCACTTGCAGCACCGATAATAATTTTTAATCTGCCTTTTTTGATTTTCTGAATGGATTCTAATAATTCCTCAGGTGTTTTCCTACGAAACTGTGTGTCGCTCAAGATTTTCCCTCCATTCTCTATACATAAGGAAAAAGGGGAGACAATCCTCCCCTTTTATCTTAACTTCTGTAATTCTAGGTTTAATTCTAATATATTCACACGTGGCTCCCCAAATATTCCTAATTGACGACCAATTGTATGACGATGAATTAACGCTACTAATTTCTCCTTTGATATACCTGTTGCCTTAGCTACCCTAGATACCTGGGCTTTCACTGCTTCCGGAGATAAATCTGGGTCAAATCCAGAGCCAGATGTCGTTACTAAATCTGCAGGTATTTTATTACCCAGATTTCTATTTTCATTTTTTAATTCATTTATTTTATCTTTCGTTGCTTTGACATATTCTTTTGAAGCAACTGCCGCGTTCGTTGCAGCTGAAGCAGTAGGATTGTAGTTTGCAGCAGATGATCTGGAATGGAACCATTCAGGCCCTTTAAATTCTTGAGCTAATAATTTAGAGCCTGTGACCTTCCCATTTGTTTCTATTAAACTACCATCTGCTTGTTTCGGGAAAATAACTTGTGCAACCCCAGTTGTAGCTAAAGGATAACCTAAACCGCAAATTAACAATAATACGATTGATGCTCTAATCGCAATCATAACTGATTTCACATTAACTCCTCCTTCCAAATGAATTAAACAAAATGCAATGTAGATACAAGCATATCTATAATTTTAATTCCAATGAACGGTGCAATAACGCCACCAAGTCCGTAGATTAATAAGTTTTTAGATAGTAGTTTATTAGCATCCATTGGCTTATACTTCGCACCCTTCATTGCAACAGGAATGAGGAGAGGAATAATGATTGCATTAAAAATTAATGCAGATAGGATTGCAGACTTTGGTGAATTCAATCCCATAATATTTAAATAATCTAATTGTGGTATTGCCATAATAAATAAAGCTGGAATTATCGCGAAATATTTCGCAATATCGTTTGCGATTGAAAATGTTGTTAATGAACCACGAGTGATTAATAACTGCTTACCGATCGCAATGACAGATAAAAGTTTAGTAGGATCTGAGTCTAAGTCAATCATGTTAGCCGCTTCTTTCGCAGCCATCGTACCTGAATTCATCGCTAAACCAACATCAGCTTGTGCTAGAGCAGGGGCATCATTTGTCCCATCACCGGTCATCGCAACTAGCTTACCTTCATTTTGTTCTTTTTTAATCGCAGCAATTTTATCTTCAGGTTTTGCTTCTGCTATAAATTCGTCAACACCTGCTTCTCTCGAAATTGTTGCAGCTGTTAAAGGATTATCACCAGTACACATAACTGTTTTAATCCCCATTGCTCTTAATTCATCAAATCGCTCTTTTAATCCTGGTTTTACTGTATCTTTTAAATAAATAACACCGTAAATTTTATCATTTATTGCAACAGCAAGTGGTGTTCCCCCTGCCTTTGCAACGATATTTGCTTTTTCTTCAAGTTCGCTCGGGATTTTGCCCCCTTTAGCAATTACATACTTTTTAACCGAATCTACTGCACCTTTTCGAATTTCAGTTCCATCTTTTAAATTCAAACCTGACATTCTAGTTTCAGCTGTAAATTCAATAATATCTGCATCCTCATACTCATTTTCATCCCAGCTTAACCCATTTTTATGAGCTAGCTCCACAACTGAACGTCCTTCTGGTGTTTCGTCTTTTACAGAAGATTTTAAAGCAGCTAAAGTTATCTCTTTTTCTGTTATACTTCCAACTGGAATGAATTCACTCGCCATTCGGTTACCAAATGTAATTGTTCCAGTTTTATCTAAAATCATCGTATCAATATCTCCAGCAGCTTCAACAGCTTTACCAGACATCGCTAAAACATTAAATTGTGTAACACGGTTCATCCCTGCAATTCCGATTGCAGAAAGTAATCCACCAATTGTAGTCGGGATCAAACAAACGAGTAAGGCAATTAAAGTTGCTACATCTATTGAGACATTTAAATAATTAGCAATTGGTACAAGTGTCATAATGACGATTAAAAATACTAATGTTAATACAGCTAATAGAGTAGTTAATGCAACTTCATTCGGTGTCTTTTGACGAGCAGCTCCTTCAACTAATGAAATCATACGGTCAATAAATGATTCACCAGGATCAGTTAAGATTTTAACAATAATATAATCTGATACGACTCGAGTACCACCAGTTACAGATGAAAAATCTCCACCTGCTTCTTTAATTACTGGCGCAGATTCACCAGTAATAGCTGATTCATCGATGGAAGCTAAACCTTCAATAATTTCTCCATCTGAAGGAATAATTTCGCCTGTATCAACTCGAACGATATCTCCTTTTCTTAATGAAGTTGACGGTACTTCTATATATGATCCATCTTTTTGTTTTAACTTTGCATTTGTTTCTGATTTCGTTTTTCTTAACGTATCTGCCTGCGCTTTTCCGCGACCCTCTGCAATTGCTTCTGCAAAGTTTGCGAAAAGGACAGTAAATAATAGAATCAAGAATACCGCAATATTATATGGTCTTCCAACTGTACTAATTCCAAATATATCCGGTTTAAAAGAAAGTATTAAAGTAATAAAAGTACCCACTTCAACTATAAACATGACTGGATTTTTTATCATAACAAGTGGATTTAACTTTTTAAATGAATCGATGATTGCCTGAGTTTTTATCTCTTTTGAAATAGGCTTATTTTCTATAGCCATATGATCAATCTCCTCTTTCGTTATGATTGCTACTATTTAAACATTCCTAAGTGTTCAGCGATTGGTCCTAGTGCAAGTACTGGGAAAAACGTTAATGCACAAACGATTAAAATAATCGCAATTAAAATAACAGTAAATAAAGGTGTATCTGTTCGGAATGTTCCAGACGTTACTGCAACAGTTTTCTTAGTAGAAAACGATCCAGCAATTGCTAACATAGCAATAATAGAAATATATCGACCAAATAACATAACTAATCCGATGACGATATTATAAAAATCAGTATTAGCTGTTAATCCACCGAATGCCGATCCATTATTCGCAGCTCCAGAAGTAATGGCGTATAACACTTCAGATAAACCATGGAACCCGGGATTTAATATAGAAGAAACTGGTCCTTTTAAAGCCAATGCTAAAGCAGTTGGAACTAAGATAATTAAAGGATGTGTTAAAATCGCAATGGATGCTAGTTTAATCTCTTTTGCTTCAATTTTCTTTCCTAAAAATTCTGGTGTTCTTCCTACCATTAACCCACATATAAAGACTGTTAAGATTACATATAATAAGCCATTTAATAATCCTACACCTTTACCACCGAACACATTATTTAACATCATTTCAGCAAGTGGTATCATTCCACCAATAGGCGTTAATGAATCATGCATATTGTTAACTGATCCAGTAGTGGCAGCAGTCGTAACGGCTGTAAATAAAGCTGATTCAGAAATTCCAAATCGAACTTCTTTTCCTTCCATATTCCCATGAATACCAAGTGCTTGTAATGCTGGAGTACCATTATACTCTGCAACAAATACAGCTGTAAGAAGCCCTATAAACAAAATGCCCATTGCAGCAAATACTGTCCAACCTTGTCTTTTGTTTTTAACCATAACACCAAATGCATAAACTAATGAAGTTGGTAAAAGCATCATACATACTATGTGAACTAAGTTTGTTAAAGGTGTTGGGTTTTCAAATGGATGAGCCGCATTTGTACCAAAAAATCCTCCACCATTTGTACCAACATGTTTAATTGATTCAAGTGCAGCTACCGGTCCTCTAGTGATTACTTGCTTTACCCCTTCAATTGTTGTTGCATCTACTGCACCTTTTAAGGTTTGTGGCACACCTTGAAATACTAAAAACAAAGCAACAATAAATGATAAAGGTAAAAATACACGAGTGATTGAACGAACTAAATCGACATAAAAGTTCCCTAAATTATCTTTACGTCCTACTAATCCCCTAATGAATGCAATAGCAACTGCAAAGCCGGTAGCAGCCGAAGTAAACATTGGAAATGTAATAGCCATCATTTGCGATAAATATGATAGTGAATTTTCACCACTATAAGCTTGCCAGTTTGTATTTGTAATAAAAGAAATTGCTGTATTGAATGCCAAAGCTGATGGCATATTACCTATATGATCAGGATTAAAAGGCAAATATTTTTGAAATCTAAAAATTGCGTATAAAATGATTAACATTACAAAATTGCTTAGCAACATCGCTAAAACATATTTTTTCCAACCCATTTTCTCGTCTTCGCGTACACCTATTAAGCGATAAATTAATCTTTCAAAAGATCCAAAAAAGCGATCTAGCCCTGTTTTTTCATTGTCATATACTTTAACAAGGTAGCTACCTACTGGTTTAACTAATAAAACGATAATCAGTAGTGTAACAACTACTTGTAAAATCCCCATGGACATTTAAAAACTCCTCCCAAATGTTAAATTAAATACTAAAATTTCTCTGGTTTAATTAATACAAAAACTAAATATAGAATAAGAACGATCCCTATTATTGCTGGAATAAGCATTTAATTTCCCCCTTATGCTTTTTCGCAAAAAATTGTAAATCCCCAAAATATTGCAAAAATGATAACCATTAAACCTACCATTGTAAGATCATTCATCACTGCAATTCCCCTTTCTTCAATTACTAATTTCATTTGTTTCATGTTTTCCAGCCTATTTCTGAACAATAAAAAAGACCAATGGATACTAATCCTCCAACAAATTAACTAAATTTAAAGGGCTATAAACAAAAACAATCATGTTTATCCCTAATTAAGTTTTAGTTAATTGAAATTTGGAAGAAAAGTATCCATTGGTCTACCTAACACCCAGCTAGCATAAAGCTCTCTTTGTGTTCTGTCTCCCTAATCTTTTCTATAAAATATCCAGAATTTACCATTTAATAACAAAATAAAAAGACCTACTTTATTATTTGCTCAGGTAATTTTACTGCAAAAAAATGCAATAAAAAAACCCGCTCAAATTAGGCGGTCTATTGACCTCCCTCGCTTTAGCCTACGAAGTTAGCTGTCGGGTAGGATGGCGAAAGAGTATCTCATCCCTTCTACATTCATGTAAAATTAACCCCAAAAAATTGGTTCCTCCGCTTACGATAATCGTAATTAAGCCGATATTTATTTTGCTGACTTGATTATACGGCGATGATTTTTACATGTAAAGAGTTTTTTTCAGTACTTTTGTAAAATCTTACCCCTTTACAATTTTATTTAACTCTGTATGATAATCATATCAATAAAATATATTTGCTGTAATCGCTAAATCGTAAATTACGAGCGGGGGAACCAGGAACCATTCGTGCATTGCACACGGGGTGAATCCATTAAAGGTAGGGCTACTTTTCAAGCCCGAATCCGTCAGCTAACCTCGCCAGCGTTTGAAGAGAGCAAAACTTATTCGAGTTATTAATATTTCAATATATTTTTCCATTGAAGTAAATAGCTACGAGAAGATTGCTCTTCTTGTGGCTATTTTTTTGTTTTAATTAACCATATGGGAGAGATATTAATGATAACATCGAAAAAAAAGCTTGAAATCGAATTAAGTGAGGCATTTATAAAATTCCAAAGAGAGCTAATTGGAAGAGGTCCGCAAGAAGCTAAAACATATATAGTGGAAGATATGATCATCCTTCGATTTAAAGGCGTCTTAACAACAGAAGAGAAACACTTAGTTTCGCATGATACAGGAAAAAGTCTTGTAAAAAAAATGCGCCAAGTTCTTAGAGAAATGTACAGTAAAGAATATGAAGAAATAGTTGAAAAACATACAGGATGTAAGGTTCTATCTAGTCATAGTGACACAAGTACAAATACTGGTGAACGAATTGAAGTTTTTATAATGGATCAAAATATTAATAAATTACTAGATGCTAAATACAACTAATTATTATTTAGAAATATTAAAATTAAGTAAGGAGTACGAAAAATGAATATCGCGTTTTTCTTTACCCCCAAAAATGAACTTGTTTATATGAATATCAACTCGACAATGCGTCAAGCTCTTGAAAAAATGGAGCACCATCGTTTTACAGCAATTCCTTTAGTTGATGATAACGGCAAATATGTTGGTACACTTACTGAGGGTGATTTATTATGGAAATTAAAAAATACGGAAAGTTTATCTTTTTCTAATACAGGAAAAATAAATCTAAATGAAATTTCCTTGCATAATATTTATGCACCAGTCTCCATCAATGCACAAATTGAAGATTTATTTACAAGAGCAATTAATCAGAACTTCATTCCAGTAATTGATGATCATGAAGTTTTTATTGGTATGGTTAAGAGAAGAGAAATTATTGAGTATTGTAGTAAGAAATTGTTAAATGAAAGCCAAATTTTAGACTAAGACGATAAAAAAAGAGCAACTACATTTTTTTGTAGTTGCTCTTTTCTATTAATTTGCAAAATATATATTTAGTGTTAATTAAAGCAAGATTGACGAGAACTGCCATTTTCATAAACGATACACCTTACATCTTTATTGTACCGACCTTATTTATCCATTATTTTCAACAACCGGATGAATACAATATGAAAAGTAGAAGATTGATTATTAGATTGATTTTACACATAAAATTAAGAAATAGCTTTTCATTATTTAATTTAAAGGTGCATTTTACATGATTAGTCTCCTTTTTTATTTGCGTATATCCAGTTTTTGTTTTCGATCCTAATCGTAATAGGATAATATGGTCTATTTAGTAATATTAATTAGTAAATAGATAAAAATGAAATTTCAATAATACTAGAAAATTGAAAGTTGGTGACAAATTAGTGAATGATAAAACTGTAAAAGTAACTCATTCTACTTCTCTTTCAAAAGAAGAGCTTCTTGAATTAGACCAAAAATATGTATGGCATCATATGTCGCCTCACAATCCAAATCCAATGGTTTTAGTATCCGGAAAAAATAGTACAGTCACTGATATTGATGGTAAAAATTATTTAGACGGGATGTCTGGTTTATGGTGTGTGAATGTAGGATACGGTCGCGAAGAAATCGCCAATGCTGCTGCTGAACAAATTAAAGCAATTCCCTATGTTCCAATGTCCCAAGGCAATGTTCCTTCCATCTTATTGGCTGAAAAGTTAAATGAATGGCTAGGTGGAGATTATCGTATTTTTTATTCTAACTCTGGATCTGATGCAAATGAAGTAGCTTTTAAGATTGCTAGACAATACCATCAACAAAATCGTGAACCTTTGCGTTATAAATTTATCTCAAGATATCGCGCATATCATGGTAATTCGATGGGTGCTTTAAGTGCTACTGGTCAAGCCAACCGAAAAGTTAAATATGAACCTCTTAGTTCAGGTTTCCAGCATGTAGCACCGCCTTATTGCTATCGATGCCCTTTTGGTAAAACGTATGGAGATTGCGGTATCCAATGTGCAACTGCAATTGAAGATGTTATTAATTACGAAGGTGCTGAAACGATTGCAGGGATTATAATGGAGCCAGTTATTACAGGTGGAGGAGTTATTGTACCACCTGCCGAATACTTAACAAAAGTTCGAAAAATTTGTGATAAATTTGGTATTTTGTTAATTATTGATGAAGTAATATGTGGTTTTGGCCGCTCTGGAAAACAGTTTGGACATCAAAACTTCGGTATAAAACCAGATATCGTCACAATGGCTAAAGGAATGACAAGCGCTTATTCTCCTCTTTCAGCAACTGCAGTAAGTAGCGATTTATATGAAGTATTTAAACAACCAGGGTCAGATAATCATTTTCGTCATGTTAATACGTTCGGAGGAAATCCAGCTTCATGTGTAGTTGCACTTAAAAACTTGGAAATTATTGAAAGAGAAAATTTAATAGAGCGTGCTGCTTATTTAGGTGAAGAGCTCCGTAAAAAATTAGATCGTTTACTAACTTATAAAAATGTTGGAGACATCCGAAGTTTTGGTTTTATTGCAGGAATTGAGCTTGTTGAAGATAAAAAAAGTAAAAAACCTGCTAGTCCAGAGTTGGTGTTAAAAATAATTACTGAATGTAAAGCACAAGGATTAATAATCGGTCGAAACGGAGATACGGTTCCAGGCTATAATAATATCCTTACACTTTCTCCTCCATTTACAACAACTGATGAAGAGCTTGATTTTATCGTAGATACTTTAAACAATGCATTCTCAAAACTATAATCATACGGGGTGATATTCATGTCTACACAAACTAATATAAAGGTTTTAAAGAATTTCATAAATGGTGAATGGATCGAAGCTTCATCAAATGCCAAGACAATTCCAGTTCCAAATCCTGCTACTGAAGAAATACTAGCATTTGTACCTCTCTCAACTAAATCAGATTTAGAAACCGCTGTGAAAGCAGCTAAAAAAGCTTTTATAACATGGAGTAAAACACCTGTTCCAAAAAGAGCAAGAATACTATTTTCATATCAACAATTATTAATAAAGCATTGGAAAGAACTTGCTAATTTAATAACGATTGAGAATGGTAAAAGCTATAATGAGGCTTATGGAGAAGTTCAACGTGGAATTGAATGCGTAGAATTTGCTGCCGGTGCGCCAACTTTAATGATGGGTAAACAATTACCTGATATTGCAACAAATATTGAATCGGCGATGTATCGATACCCTGTTGGGGTTGTTGGAGGCATAACACCTTTTAATTTCCCAATGATGGTACCTTGTTGGATGTTCCCACTAGCGATTGCATGTGGAAACACGTTTATCTTAAAGCCTTCAGAACGTACTCCACTTCTTGCAAATCGTTTAGCAGAAATCTTTACCGAAGCAGGGCTTCCAAACGGTGTATTCAATATTGTTCATGGAGCACATGAAATTGTAAACGAATTACTTCAAAACAAAGATGTTCCTGCCATTTCATTTGTAGGCTCTCAGCCTGTGGCGGAATATGTTTATAAAACTGCATCTGCAAATGGTAAGCGCGTTCAAGCATTAGCTGGTGCTAAAAATCATAGTATCGTTTTACAGGATGCAAACTTAGATGAATCGGTCAAGCAAATCATTACAGCAGCATACGGTTCAGCTGGTGAACGTTGTATGGCATGCTCAGTAGTCGTAGCAGTTGGCGATATTGCCGATCCCTTAATCGAAAAATTAAAAACAGAAGCGAATAACATTACAATTGGAAATGGACTAGATGATGATGTATTCCTAGGTCCAGTTATTCGCAAGGAACATCGTGAACGAACGGAAAAATATATTGAATGTGGAATTCAAGAAGGTGCAACCTTATTGCGTGATGGTCGAAATGATTTAATTCGAAAAGAAAAAGGTTATTTCATTGGACCAACAATCTTTGATAATGTAAACCCATCAATGAAAATTTGGAAAGAAGAAATTTTTGCACCAGTGCTTTCGATCGTTAGAGTTAAATCATTAGAGGAAGCAATTGAACTCACTAACAAATCAGACTTCGGAAATGGGGCTTGTATCTTTACAGATAGTGCATCAAGTATTCGATATTTCAGGGAGAACATTGAAGTCGGAATGCTCGGAGTAAATATCGGCGTGCCAGCACCAATGGCTTTCTTCCCATTCTCTGGATGGAAAAACTCTTTCTATGGTGACCTACATGCAAATGGTGCAGACGGTGTCGAGTTCTATACAAGGAAAAAAATGATAACGAGTAGATTTGAATAATTAATATTGTAGCTTTTCCATTAGTTTAGGTAACTGGACTAATGGGAAAGCCTTTTTAAATAGAAAAAATCGCATATCCCGTAAGTAGTTACGGATTAGATGCGATTTTTCATTCATTATTGATTTATGAATCATTTAATGCGGGACGTTCTGTTTAGCTCGATGCGTTCGTCAATTTTAATTGCGTTCCGACCAATTTATTTGCGATTCACTCACAAATGAATCCCAAACTGCTGAATAATCAACGATCCAAAATACTTCCGTGTATCAGCATTCATTATATGAAGAGTGATAAACTGCTCCTCTTCATCTTGGTTTTCAAAGTCAACATAAGCACCGTCTAGCGTTTCTCTAACATTTTTAATCTTGTAGCCTTTTTTTATAAGGGAATCTATTTGATTTCTCTCAATTAAAAACTCCTTATATGTTGACATTAGCTACTCATTCCCTTCTTACTAATCTTCTATTAAACTAGTTTCACCATACTTCTTTCTCTTTAAGTACTGTCCACTACCTGCATTACCAACAAATTGCTTCTCTTTTATGACAAACTCTCCACGAACTAAGACACTCACTGGCTCACCAGTTACTTCCATCCCTTCGAATGCGTTATAGTCGACTGCCATATGGTGAGTTTCTGAAGAGATTGTTCGTTTACTATTCGGATCAAAAATAACTAAATCCGCATCTGATCCAACTGCAATTGTTCCCTTCCCGGGATATATTCCAAATAGCTTTGCACTTCTAGTAGAAGAAATGTCAACGAATTGATTTAAAGATATTCTGCCTTTTTTAACGCCTTCAGAGAACAAGATGCTTACGCGATCTTCAATCATTGGTCCACCGTTTGGAATTTTTGAAAAATCGTCTCGGCCTAGATCCTTTTGACCTTTAAAATCAAAAGAACATTGATCGGACCCTAAAGTTTGAAGATTTCCATTTTTTAATGCATTCCATAACACATCTTGGTTCCATTTTTCACGAAGTGGTGGAGACCAAACGTATTTTGCACCTTCAAATTCAGGCTTTTCTAGCATAGACTGATCAAGCACTAAGTATTGTGGGCATGTTTCTCCCCATATATCGATTCCATTATTTCGGGCTTCGGTTATTTTTTCAACAGCCTCCGCACAAGTAACATGAACGACATATAATTGTGAATTTGCAAGTCCAGTTAATGTAGCCGCTCTACCTGTCGCTTCACCCTCTACTTCTGGAGGTCGTGTCAATGCATGGTAAATAGGTTCTACTTTTCCTTCAGCTAAAGCTTGATTAATTAAATAATCTACAACATCTCCATTTTCCGCATGCACCATGACTAATGCCCCATATTCTTTTGCTGCTAATAACGTACGGTATAATGTCGCATCATCAGCTTGAAATACATTTTTATAAGCCATAAATACTTTAAATGATGTAATTCCCTCTTTTTCTATTACTCTAGGTAACTCTTGTAATACTTCATCATTTATTTCGCCAATCATAAGATGGAAACTATAATCAATCACTGCTTTGTTTTTCGATTTTTCATGCCATGTTTCAATGGATTTTTGGAGTGACTCTCCTTTATTCGTTAAACAAAAATCAATAATTGTTGTTGTCCCACCAAAGGCAGCTGCAATCGTTCCTGATTCAAAATCATCTTTTGTGACTGTCCCACCAAATGGCATATCTAAATGCGTATGCGGATCTACTCCACCTGGAAAAATATAATGATTTGTTGCATCAATCATTTCAGCGTCCGTACAATCTAGATTTAGTCCAATTGAAGTAATTTTATTTTCCTCTATTAAAATATCAGCCTTGTAAGTATCGGTTGCAGTAACGATCGTTCCATTTCGAATGATTTTCTTCATTTTCTTTTCCTTCCCCCCTTTAAAATTGAATATTGGTTAGATCGTGCTAATAGCTTTAAAGCTTGTTGGCGATCATTCCAAGTCATCGAAGGCTGTTTACTTGGAATCTCTACCATGTTAATTGCATCTTCCACCGGACAGACGATTTTGCATAAATTACATCCTACGCAGTCTTCCTCCCGAACCTTTAAATATGACTTTCCATTTTCATCTACTGACATATCAATACATTGGTGAGATGTATCTTCACAAGCAATATGGCATTTATTACAGTTAATGCACGTCTCAGTATCAATCCTAGCAACCACTTGATAATTTAAATCTAAATTTCCCCATTCTGAATATTTATGAACTGCTTTCCCTACTAGATCCGTTACTGAAGAAAGACCTTTTTCATCTAAATAATTATTTAAACCATCAATCATGTCTTCAACAATACGGAAACCATGGTGCATTGCTGCAGTACAAATTTGAACGCCAGTCGCTCCCATTAATAAAAACTCTACTGCATTTTGCCAATTTGAAACACCACCAATCCCGGAAATTGGCACTGATATACGTGGATTACGTGCACAATCTGCCACCATATTTAATGCGATTGGTTTTACTGCAGGTCCACAATATCCACCATGTGCTCCCTTCCCGGCAACATGGGGAACCGTATTCCAAGAATCTAAATCTACTCCCATTAAACTGTTAATTGTATTAATCATACTGACTGCGTCAGCTCCACCACGAACTGCCGCTTCCGCCGTTACAGTAATATCAGTAATGTTTGGCGTTAGTTTTACAATGACAGGTGTTTTCGCAACTTCTTTTACCCAAAAAGTTTGTTGCTCTACTAATTCAGGAACTTGACCAGATGCAGACCCCATTCCTCTTTCTGCCATACCATGTGGGCAGCCAAAGTTCAGTTCTAAACCATCAACCCCAACATCCTCTACCCTTTTCACAATTTCGTGCCATTTATATTGTTGCGGTTCAACCATAAGTGATGCGATAATCGCTCGGTCAGGAAATCTTTTTTTCGTTTCATAAATTTCTTTTAAATTTACTTCAAGAGGTCGATCAGATATCAATTCAATATTATTAAATCCTGCAACTCTTTGTCCGTTAAAATTAATAGCAGCAAATCGTGAGGAGGTATTAATAATCGGTTCTCCTAACGTTTTCCAAACAGCCCCACCCCAACCAGCTTCAAACGCACGTTGGACTTGATAACCCGAATTTGTTGGAGGAGCAGAAGCAAGCCAAAATGGGTTAGGTGACTGTATGCCCGCAAGATTGATTCGTAGATCTGCCATGTAAGAAAACCTCCTTTTAAGTGTTTAACTGTTTATGAATCGCATAAGCTACTTCTTTTCCTTGTTGTGCTGCAGTCACTACCATTGCTTCTCCTTGCCCTTTTCCAAAAATGACATCACCACACGCAAAAACTTTAGGATTAGATGTCTGAAATGATTCTTGGTTAATTTTTACAACGCCATCTTTGTGTTCTAAATCAAATTGTTCAATTAACTCTGTATAGCGAGTTTGCCCGATCGCTTTTATGACCCCATCTACCGGTATCGTGAAATTGGAATCGGGAATAAGTACAGGCCTGCGGCGACCGTCTTTTCCAACTTCACCTAATTCCAATCGCATACACTCAAGTGCAATGACTTTTCCGTTTTCACCAATTATTCGTATAGGTAATGTTAGCCATCTGAATTCCACCCCGTCTTGCTTAGCAAAATCATATTCAAACTGATAAGCGCTCATTTCTGATTGCGTTCTACGATATAAAATTTTGACATTACCTGCGCCTAAACGAACAGAACATGTCGCAGCATCAATTGCAGTATTACCCGCACCTATTACAGCAATGTTTTTACCGATAAAACGATTTGATAACTCTCCTGATTTTGTCTCTTTTACAAAATCAATCGCATCGTATACTCCGTCCAAATCCTCTCCCTCTATATCTAGCATTGGAACCTTACCCATACCTATAGCCAGAACGACCATGTCATAGTTTGCTAATAATTCATCTGAAGAAATATCTGAACCGACTCTTGTATTCGTATGAATTTTTACATCTAAATTTTCAATTTGTTGAACTTCCCAGCTTGATATACTTTTGGGTAACCTAAAAGAAACGATTCCATAACGATTTAATCCTCCAGCATGGTTTTCTGCTTCAAAAATCGTTACTTCGTAGCCTAATAAGGCAAGTTCACGAGCAGCTGCTAAACCGGATGGACCACTACCAACGATCGCAACTGTTTTTCCGTTCTTTTTTCCAGCCTTAAATAATGATTGATTATTTTTTATTGCCCAATCAGTTGCATAACGTTGTAAATTGCCAATCATAATCGGTTTTGTAGAAGATTTTAGTACACATGCACCTTCGCACAGTTCTTCTGTAGGACAAACACGAGCACAGCTTGCTCCAATAGGATTAGAAGACATAATCGTTTTAGCTGACCCTTTTAAATTTCCCGAACCTATTTTCTTTATAAACGTTGGTATGTCAATCCCAGTTGGACATGCCTTAATACATGGGGCATCATAGCAATAAAGACATCGATGTGCTTCTTCAAATGCTTCTCGTTCCGATAACCCAGGATGTACTTCTTCAAAGTTCTTCGATAAATTCTCTAACGAAACTCTATTCACTAACAACACCCTCCTATTAGGCTACAAAGTTACTTTTTAAGAAAGCTGATTATACGATTGTTTCAATAACTTCTACCTTTTTACATTAGTAAAGCCGTTTTCATGTAAGAACAATCACTTATTTCTTTCTTAAAAAGGTAAAGCTTTTTCTAAAATTGAGGTATTTCAATATATGTTTAAAAAAATTAATTTAGACATGTTTATGTAAGGGGTTGTCAGTGTTTAATTAATGAATATTAAAAGCTATTTACTTTTTCAATTAAATCCTTTTTTAGGTTGTTGTATTGAAAAAAATAAAAGCTCAAACCCTTATATTAGGTTTGAGCTTTTTAATTTATTCTTAAATTTTATTCTTCACAAAAACGTTAAATCGTTTTCTATAAAAATAGATCAGCAAGACGATGATTAACAGTCCTAAAATGACTTTACCGAATAAAGTGAACTCTAGTACTTGATTAACAGAATACGATTCAAATAATATGACGGGTAGCTTACCAATCAAACTAGCTAACATGAAACTTGACCATGTGATTTTTCCAAAGGCAGCAAACAATGTAATCAAACTAGATGGTATAAAAGGAATAAAACGAAGAAATAACACACCGTAAAATGCTTCTTTTCCTTCTAAGCTTAATAGCCTATTTAATCCTTTAAATTTAGTTGAATTACTAATAAATCTTTTTTGTAAACCCTTTCTATATAAAATAAAAGATACGAATGTACCAACTAATTCACCTATGAAAGAGACTAAAAATCCATCAGCAAAACCGAATAGTTTAATATTGATTGCTGTCAAAAACCAAGCCGGTATAATACCAACAATACTAATTAGAACATTAATTAAAATACTAAGTATCGCAGCATAGTCTTTGTATGTATTTAAAAAATGTTCAATTGCAGAAAGTGTCATAATTTTCCCCCATTTTTTTTAACAACTTAATTGTACAACATTTAGTATGATAAAAAAGCTAAGGTTCCAAAAATACATAAATCTTCCATAAATTAAAACCTATTTACTATTTTAGACATTGAAATTTTAAACATACTAACCAATTTAAATTTAATTTTTCAAACAAAAAAAGATGACTTCGAATACTACTCGAAATCATCTTTTTGATAATTTTTATTCTTCTTCAGTTTGTCCTTGGAAGAAGATAAATAAATACTTTACTAATTCTAAAACTGAAATTAAAGTTGCCGCTAAATACGTAAGAGCAGCAGCTCCTAATACTTTATTTACACCTTTTCTGTCTGTATCATGGATGATACCACTTGCTAACATTAATTTCTTTGCTCGTGAACTAGCATTATACTCTACTGGTAAAGTGATCAGTTGAAATGCTACTGCTACTGAAAAAAGTAATATCCCTACTCCAATTAGAGAAAATGCTTGAAGTAAAAATCCTGCTAGTAGTAGTAATGGTGCCGCACCCGATGCAATGTTAACGATTGGGAAGATTCGATGACGAAGTGTTAAAAATCCATATGAAGTGTCATGTTGTATAGCATGACCTACTTCGTGTGCTGCAACTGAAACAGATGCAATTGATCTACCATAGTATACTTCCTCTGATAAGCGAACTGTTCTTGCCATCGGATCATAATGATCAGATAATCGCCCAGGCACTACTTCCACCGGTACGTTAGGTAAATTATTATTGTTTAATATATGTCTTGCAACTTCTGCTCCGGTTAAACCTCCTGATGCTGGCACTTCAGCCCAGTGATTAAAACTAGATTTCACTTTAAATTGTGCCCAAATCGATAATCCAAAGGCAATCAAAATTAGGAAATCCATAGGGTGAAAAAACATTTACATTCTCTCCTTTTAAAGAATAAATGACAATAATGTCTGAATTAATTCTGATGATTGTGTTGTTAATTGACGGATAATATTTAGCTTTTGTTCTTCAGTTAAATTTTCTAGTAAATATTTTAATTGTGACAATTCAATTTGTAACTGATTCATATGAACGGTTACTTCCTCTGTTAGAGGGGCTATACTCTGGTTCTCGACCATTGCTATTTTTTTCTTTTCTAAAATCTCTTTTATTTCTTGGAGTGGTAAGTGCATGGATTTACATTGCTCAATAAATTTTAACGTTTCTAAAGAAGCTTCATCATAAAAGCGATGGCCATATTCTGAACGCCTAGGTTCGAGTAATCCTAGGTTTGTATAATAATCAATTGTGCGCTTAGACACTCCGACTTCTTTTGCTAGTTCTCCAATTTTATAGACAATCCCAATGTTTTCACTCTCCTTATATTGTATTATATGTGATTTCAATAAAAACGTACAGTAAAACGTTATATTGTTCAAATTTTAAACTTTAGAATAATCAGAAAATATCTACATTTCAAGGACAGAATAGTAAAAAAAAATAATGGGAAAAATAGGGTAAAATTACCAACCGTAGAAAAGAGGAGTATTAAATGATAGCTGACCGAAATTTAGATAAAAATGAAAGTTCGCTTCGGGAGTTGCTATTTAATAGTTCTGATTTTAAATCAAGTAATTTCGGAAGCAATGACCGACCTTATCGTTTATTTTATATGGATACTATGATTGATGATAAATCAGTGCAAGAATATATTATTCGTCCTTTGCTTAACAATCCAAATGTCAGTGTACGTGATGCCGTTTCAATTCTTGATTACAGTGAAACGGAACTCCTATCCGAAGCTACAAATGCGATAATTGAAGGTAAATCAGTCGTTCAAATTGATGGAGAATCCAAGTTTTATTTACTTAGAACTGAGTTAGTTAAAGAACGCTCAGTAAACGTTCCCATGAATGAGCGTGTTTTACGTGGATCACACAAGGCATTCAATGAAAATCTGAATACGAATCTCAATATTATACGAAACCTTGTTGCTACTCCAGATCTAGTCGTTAAGTATTTTCAAGTTGGGCGTAGATCGAACACAAAGGTTGCTATACTTTATTTACAATCACTTGCTAATGATGTTGTTTTACAGGAATTTGAACGTAGACTTGCTAATGTTGATATAGATTATATTGATGCACCAGGATTTTTTCCAGAACTAATACAAGATAACAAATTCTCTCTATTTCCAAAAACGCTCATTACGGAAAGACCAGACCGAGTAAGATCTTACTTGATGGATGGAAAAATTGGTTTTTTAACCGACGGTGCGCCAGAATGTGCATTCGTTCCAATTTCGTTTTGGGCATTTTTTCAAAGTCCAGATGATTACCAAGTTAGTTGGTTATTCGGAAGTGTTTTAAGATTTCTACGTATTCTCTGTTTTATTTTTGCGATTAGTTTGCCTGGAATTTATGTTGCGCTTGTGACTTTCGACCCTAGAGTTCTCCCATTAGAATTTGCACTAACCTTGCAAAGTTCTATGCAATACGTTTCGATGCCACCAGTATTAGAAGCATTCACAATGCTAGCCATACTCGAGGTCTTAAAAGAAGCAACTGTTCGTTTACCAAATCCAATTGGTCAGACGATTGGTGTCGTCGGTGGGATCGTAATTGGAACCGTCGTTGTTCAATCCAATCTAATTTCAAATATGATGGTAATTATTACAGCACTTACCGGTATTGCTTCATTTATAATTCCTTCTTATGAAATGAGTAATACAGCTCGCTTATTAACTTTTCCTTTTATCGTCATGGCTGCATTTTTGGGGTTAATTGGATTAGAAATTTCATATTTGTTCGTTTTAACACATTTATCCCGAATGAATACATTTGGCATTCCGTACTTTTACAATTGGTTTAATGGCGATACGATTAAAGATACGCTTTTTAGAGCACCTATTAGGAGCATGAAAAAACGTCCAATAGAAAGCCTTGCAAAAGACGAAACTAGAATGGGAAGTCCTAAGGGGGAGACTGAATGATTCAATTAAAAAAGATTTCCATTAATCAACTTATTTGTCTTGTAGTATTGAATCAAGTCGGTGTCAGTGTTTTATCAATCCCTTATAAAATGTCTAAAATATCAGGTTATGACTCTTGGATGTCTATAATTATTGGGGGGATTATAGCTCAAATTGGTATCCTGGTTGTCTATCAACTTGGAAAAACTTATCCCGATCGAACGATACAACAGTATATTTCTTCAATTACAGGAAAATCAATTGGAATGATTATTAACTTGCTATTTGCAGCATACTGTGCAGAATCTTGTTTGATGGTCGTTGTTCTTTATACAGATGTTATAAATCGATGGTTGTTATTTGAAACACCTTGGTTCGTCCTAATCGGCCTAATAACTTTACTCACTGGGTATATTGCTTCTTCAACACTTCGTTCAATATCAACTATTACACAATCTATAGTGCTTATGTTCTTAGTATGTTTTGTAATCATTTTTATTAGTGGTTTTGGAAACGGAGATATACGTCATTTTCTACCAATCGGTACTCATGGGATTGCTCCGATTTTAAAAGGTGCTATCCCTGCATTTTGGGCGTTTGCTGGATATGAGCTTCTTTTGTACGTATTTCCATATGTAAAATGTAAAAAAAAGAAAGATATTTTGGTTGCTATGTCTGTCGCTAATGGGATCACAACATTTTTTTACTTATTTATAGCTTTTATAGTGACGTACAACTTTAGCGAAAAGCAATTAAATCATATCCCGGAGCCAATGATTTTTATTCTTCGTAAGTTCAGATGGCCAATAGTACAAAGTCTAGATATACTCTTTATAACCATTTGGCTATCAGTATCTTTAGTTACAGCATATATTTACTTGTTCTTGTCCGCTCGTTATTTAGCTTTTCTTGGTAAAAAAGAAATTCAGAAACATTCACTTTTAGTGTGGGTTATCGCAATCTTATGTTTTGGGGCAGGAATATTATTTACTGAAAGACAACTGATCCCCAAATTTTCTAAGTATCATAACATTTCAACAGCAATCATCATTATGGGAGTGCCTACGATGCTACTACTAATATCCTTTGTTAAAGAAAGGGTGGCGAGTAAATGAAAAAAACCTTAATTTTATTACTTCTATTGCCACTTCTAACCGGATGTTGGGATCGATTGGACTTAAAAAAGCTTCATCTGGTTGATGTAAATGGATTTGACCTGAACGAAAAAACTGGTGAAGTAGGTGCTTTTTTTCTCATTACGAAGCTTAAAAGCACTGGACAAGGTACAGTTGAACCTATTTCGGAAATGAAAGAGCTTAAAGGACCAACATTAGCAGAGGCAATTGGCCAATGGGAATTTACTGATCAGTCTCCTTTCATAGGAATTAGTACTAGAGTTTACTTAATGAGTAAAAGTTTTGCTTCAGTTGATCCTATTTCAGAGCTTGATTTTTTACTTGGGGCACCCTATTCATCCATTAATAGCCCCTTATTTGTTGTTGACGGGAATTTTTCGAAAGTATTTGATACTGCTTCAGATCCTAAAAAAGAGTTTTCGAAAGATTTAAACGAGTTTGTTGTCTCAATGGAGAAGAACAGAACGATTCCAACAGTTTCGATGATGAATTTTATACAATCCCGTGATGATCCGTTAATTGATATAGCATTACCTATACTAAGTCCAGTAGATTCTAGCTTGGAACTAAATGGTGCATTACTATATAGTAATTCTAAACCTACTGGGAAAACACTTGATCGGGATCAAATAAAACTGATGATGTTAATGGAAGGTGGAAATACTGGTAGGCAAAGATTTACGGGGCATTTGAAAAAGTTTACTGGAATTTTACCAGGTAAAAATGGTGAAAAATCATATACTGAAACTGCTAATAAAAATAATTTTGGGTTTACTGTCAAAAGGGACTTTTCAAAAATTATCGTCTCCAATAAGTCAAATAAATTACCAAAAATTGAGGTAAAAGTAAAGTTACAAGTTAGTGCTTTCGAACTTGGTAAAGAAGGTCATAAGTTAAAGCCTGATTATGTTCAAATGGAAAAAGTTCTAAATAAACATTTTGAAAAAATGGGATTAGAAACGATTAAAACGATGCAATCAGCAAATTCAGATGTACTAGGTATTGGAAAGGAATTAAAAGCATTTCATCCAAAAGTTTGGAAGTCTTTAAACTGGAGAAAAGATTATCCAAAAATGATGATTAAACCCAAGATTGATATCGATATACTTAATGTTAACTAGTAGTTTTAAGTTAATTTCACTCAAGCATATACTACCCCTGCACCAAGCGGGGGGGCTTTTTAATTATTAGACGGTAGAATCTTTCTTCAATTTAGATACTTTTTCCGTTCCAATAATGACTTGAATATTGGTCTTGTTATTTTTTATGTAATGCAGCATCCTAATTAGGTCGCTGCATTATTTATATTTTAAGAAATCAAACTTCTATTTTAGATTCTTGATTACACTATTCCTCCTGCTTTATACCTAACTTATCTTCTATCCGATTAATCCGATCATGCAAAAGCTTGCCTTTTACACTTGAATTAAAATACGGATCATCCTGCCACCAATTTAACCCAATCTCCATCGCTTTATCGATTGAAGCAACAACAAGACGAATTTTAATTGTAAGTAATTCTACATCTGCCAGGGCGATTTTAATATCTCCTGCGATGACGATTCCTTTATCCAAAATTTTCTCTAAAATATCTAAAATATTAGTAGATTGCGCTGAATGTTGCATGTTTTCTCCTTTCTTACATTAAGTTACCTAAAGGTCCTAAGTCTATATTTAAATCTTTTCCTTCAAGCCCAAATACGCTTTTTAATTCTTCCATCTTTTCTTCTAAATTCAAAAGGGCTGTACCAAGTATTTCAATTTGTTCATCCGTAAGTGTGCCGCCCTCTACCCTTTTAATAGCTTGTCGCTCTACAAGTTGCCTTAGTAATTCCAAAATTGTAAGCACTAGTTGAGCTAGTCCGTGTTCAACATCTTCTGGATTCATATTAATTCTCTCAGCTATTCCATGATTCACTGTCATTCCTATTCCCCCTTTTATGAATATTTTCAACTGCTGTCACTAGTAAGCAAATATTCACATATACCAAATCGATATCTGCAATCGAAAGGATGAGATCACCTGTAATAACTACTCCTTTATCTAAAACGCCATCTAAAATATCTAAAAGTGTGATGTTATCATTTTTACTATTCATGTATTTCTAGTTTCCAGACTGGCAAAATGATAAAATGGCCATGGTCCAGAAATCTCAACAATAATTCCTTTATCCTCATACTTTTGTCTAAATTCTTTAATTAGCAGTTCAAATTTCTTTCTGCTGTCTTTTGGAATTAAGGAAGTACTGTTGTAGATCATATCGACATTTCGACCAGTAGCATTTTTACTCCAATTTTTTCTTGTTTTACTACCAAAAGCTGAGTTTAATAGCGTGTTTTCCAAGCTTTGAGATATTAAACGGAGTTCAGTTTGCGCTTCATTTTCGAGTAGTTGTCCTTGCTTTTTCTTCATGAAGAATTGTTTCCCTGGAGATAGTATTTTCAATTCATCGTTCATATTTTGAATTACTTTACTATGTCGCTCCAATACTTTAAAAAATTTCGATTTATCATAGTACATCTTTACATTCCATTCCTCTTTTTCCTTTAATTGTTCAAAAAGTGAAACGATATTAAGCTGCTCCTGCGACAAATCCTCTCTTAATTTTTCAATACTTGAATAGACCGTACAAAACTTAGAAGGAAGAAATAAGTAGTTTTTAGAATAAGTCACAATTGTTTCATGATGATGAATCGCATGTTTGTGTACCCACTTTGGATTATCCATCTTCTCTTTTAGAACAGATTCGTCAAACTCTTCTTCACTTAAATAACAGAAAACAGCGGTTACTTTTTCAACAATTTCAAAACAAGTTTTGTCACGCTCAATCCCCTTCACTGCATAAAAAGGTGAATCTTCTAATTGATTTGTCGGTAGCAAACCATATAAATAAATGCTCAACTGCCTGCCTCCCGTTCTTTCGCTTTTGCGACTTGATATCGCAAAAGTAATTCCTCTTCTTGTTGTTCATAAATGTCCTGCGAAATTTCTCCTAATTCATACATCATTTGTAGACGGATCAATTGTTGCTCAATCGATTTTGAGTCAAATAAAACGCGGTCAGCTTCCTCCTTTATTTTTTCACCTAATAAAATGATTGATTTTAGTGGAAAGGCTAAGGCTTTAAAAATCATGACCGATCTCCTGCCGTTATGGTTAATTGAATAAAGTTATAAGCAGGCCATGGTCCAGAGTATTTGAATTCTACTTTATCCTTCCATAATTCATAGAGCTCATTAACTTTTTCATCGAAGATTTCTTCTTGCTCGCGATCAATTAAAAAAGCAGCATTAAGAAGCATTGTTTCGTATATAGGAGGGTTTGACTTAGAGGCACTCGAAAGTGTAGAAAGAGGAGAATAAATCGCTTTGTATAAATTGTGGTGCAGAGCATAAAAAAAGTCTTTTGTTTTTTCTCCAAGTTTAATCTTTTCATAAAAAGCTGCTTCTTTCTGCTGATTTACCTTCTCCTTAAGCTTCTGTATGTCCCCATTCATTCGTATTTCTTCTTCTAACCACTCCTTGCGTGCAATGACTTTTAAACCAACCTCAATTTTATTGTTTATTTTCTGAAAGATTGATTGCAGTTCGTCATACAGTTTTTCTAGTAATAAATGAATCTCTTCTGAAGAGGAAAAAACATTATTAAAACTCATTGGAACGACGGTAAACTGTTGCATAACAAAAGAGATCACACTTTGATGGGCTAGTAAATTTGCACGAGTTGGAAGGAAGTCCTGATTATGAACATTTACAACAATCATCACAATTTCTTTATATCGGACTGGATATAGTTTGATTTCATTTCCTTCCCACTTTGTGAAACCAAAATCGGGATCGGTATTCGTTTGGATGATACAAAATGGATAAACCCCTTCGCTCATTTCAACTTCCCTCCATTTGTAAACTGACAGATTTTACAATGAATTGTTTTGCTTGTGAGTATGTTTGAACTTTATTTGCTTGTTTGAGATAAAACCAAAAAATATCAGTACATAAAATCTGAAACTGTTGATTATAAATTGTAATTGGAATATTATTTTGCTTTGCGATCGAGGCTAGTTTGATAGTTGTACGAAGACTTTGAGGTTCAATTTTTCTACAGTGATGACGAATTATTTGCACTAAATTAACAATATAAAGACATTCTTTTTCAGATAATCCAGATATTTGTGATAAGATGGAACGCTCTGCTTCAAAGTCCATTTTTTCGATTGGAATCGTAATCATTCGATCTAGTAGTGCATCTTGTGCTTCGAATATTCCAACATACTCCTCCGGATTACTTATAAAAATAACTGAAAAGTTAGGATGCACCGGCAAAAAAGATTCCTTCCTTTTCATCCCATATAGAGGAATCACCCTTTCTTCCAAAATTGATAAAAATAAAGTGTTAGTTTCTGGGTGAGACCGAGTGAATTCATCATAAATCAATGTATACCCTTTTGTCGCAGCTTCTATTATAGGACCGTTAGCCCATGTTTCTTTAAAGGTTTCTTCCTTTTTGTAAACGGAATGAATGTAGTTATCGATCATTTTTTTCTTGGTAAAGCCATTAAAACTCCCAAGCAAATCCTTATTAGACATTTCATGATTCCCATGAATTAACAGTGATGGTCGACCCATTTGTTTTGCAACATGAAGTGCAAACGATGTTTTTCCAACACCCGCTGGTCCTGTAAGATGAACTGAAAATCCAGATTGTAAATATGACAGAACCCTTTCTGTTAAGCTAGTCAAATAAGGAGACGATATAAAACTTTTTTCCATAGTTCTCCTCCTCACTCATGTAGAATTGTGCTTCTAGCACGCAATGACTTTCTTTGAAATGATACAATTTCTAACTCAGCACTGAGCAAAACAGAATAAACTCCTACTAACTCATCTTTAGCGTGAGCTTTCATATATTCTTTTTCTTCAATTACCTCAACTATTAGTTCCCAACCTTTTTCTGATTTATGGACGTGAGTAATTTTATGAACTGGTCGAATATACTGCCCAAAAAAAGTTTTTACTACTTCTAGTATTTTAATAATTTCCATAATAGCCCCCTTGTCTTAAAAAGTAGACCAAAGCATAAAGCCTTGGCCCTACTTACTTAAGCAACTTCCTCTTCTTCTTCCTCGTCTTTCAGCAATCCTACTGCTTCAGCATATCGTAACCAAGTATCCACACTTGCGATGACAACACGAGCTTCAATTGCTAAAAGCTCAATGCCGACAAGTGATACCCTTACAAATGCATCAATAACCACCCCTTTGTCAAGAATACGGTCGATTACTTCAGCTAGGCTAGAAGAATCTACACTTTTTTGAATGGAAGCCAACATGTATCCCTCCCTTCTTATCAAAATAAGAAGAAATGATAGAAAACGAAAAAATAGCATTTTCTCAATCGTGATCCTATCTCTTTCCCTCTATCCTATGGGACAAGCAAGTTGAGAGTGATAGACTTCATTTAAAATGAATCATTATGCCTACAATCCAATTTTTTCCAGTTTAAACACAACCTCGTTTAATTAGCCGCCAGCAGAGAAAAAACAAAATAAATCTAGTATTCTAGAAAAAATAAAAAACCATGAACAAGTGCAATTGTTCATGATTTTTCAAAGTTTCTATTTCCAAAAACGATCTACTTAATTATTCTTGCCAATAACGACGAGCACCCGAAAATTCTTCAATATAGCCAGGAGTATTTAATGGGATAATTTCAACACTTCTAGCAGCATTAGGAGCCTGAATCATTAAACCATCACCGATATACATTGCAACGTGATGTACTGAACCTGTTCCGTTATTACTTGCAAAGAATAGTAGATCCCCAGGTTGAATCTCATCTTTTTTAACTTCTATACCGCTCTTAGATTGAGGGCCTGAGTCTCTTGGAATTGTTATACCATATGACTTAAATAGGCTATATGTAAATCCTGAACAATCAAAACCAAATCCTGAAACACCAGCCCATAAGTAGCGTAAACCAAGGAACTTCTTAGCCGTTTTAATTAAATTTTCAGGTGTTGCTTTAGGAAACTGATTTTCATTTTGATAGACTGCCACGTCTTCTTTTTTAATAAATTTATTTCCATCATCTGGCGTTGCAACCATTACAACATCCCCAAAGTCTTTAATAACAGGTAATCGTGTATTAAAGCTTATCTCCATAAACTTATCATTTAGGGCTTTTCCATCATACAACCAAGCCGTTTGACTAGATACCATTATAAATGGGGTATCCTTATAATTCTCTAAACGATCATCTGTTGTTAATTGTCTTTTTGGCATCCAACCAGGATAGCCTAATGTGTTACGTGGAGTAGGTTGTCCTTCTACAGCAACCTTCACCCAGTCTCCTGATTCCTCTAAAATAGTTACTTTTGTACCGTATACTGCTTGTGTTTCAAGATAACTTGTTAGCCAACGTCGTACTTCAGTATCTTCCATATTAGTTGACCATTGACGCGGATCAACTGGATTGCTTAAAGATGGTGCATCAATATCTCTTACTTGGAATCTACCATTTGTTGTCCACTGAGTAGAAACAGACACATCGACGTAAGCTGTCTCACCTGGAGTAAGTTCATCATCCGTATTTGCTAAAGATTGACTTGTCATCGTAGAAAGTAATGTACCTGCAACACATAAACTCAAAATCAAATTTTTTGTCTTTTTCATCGTAAAACTCCTCTCCCTATTTTAACGAAGACTTTTTGATAATCTTCGGTGAAGCCCTAAACCAGGTAAGGATGATAATTGAACTTCATCCCCAATAAACTCGATTCCATCAAAATCTTGATTCTTCAACCAAAGTGGCGCATCCAAATCGATTTTTTGAATATTTGGATGAGCGGTAGCAATATGTGCTGCCGCAAGTACAGAGACAGAAGTTTCCATCATACTTCCAATCATGCAAGGAATATTTGCTCTTTCAGCAATATCTGCAATTTGCATTGCTCTTCTTATCCCACCTGTTTTCATCAACTTAATATTTAGAAAATCAACTGCATTCTCTTTAATTAGTCGTAATGCGTCTTGTGGAGAAAATAGACTTTCATCAGCCATGATTGGTGTATTGACGTTTTGCTTAACAAATTTTAGTCCATCAATATCTCCTGCATGAACGGGTTGCTCAATTAACTCGATTTTAGAATTCAGCTGTTCTAATTCTTGGATAATCGAAACGGCTTGTCTTGGCGTCCATCCTTGGTTGGCATCAACTCGGATCGTAACGTCATTACCGACTTTTTCACGGATCGCCATAATTCGTTCAATATCCGTTGTCCAGTCTTTTCCGACTTTGATTTTCATAATAGAAAAGCCGTCCTTGATTATTTGCATCGCTTCATGACACATTTCATCGACTGTTCCTACACTAACGGTCATATCGTTTTTTAATTGATTTGTCCGCCCTCCAAGATATTGATAGAGTGGAAGATTAAGATGTTGGCATAATGCATCATACAATGCAATTTCCATAGCTGCCTTCGCACTTGTATTTGCCACGCAAGAGCGTTCAATCATTAGAGAGAGTTCATTCATATTTCTTATATCTCTTCCTAATAATAATGGTGTAAGAACAGTCTTTAAAATCGCTTCAATACTTTCTTTTGATTCTCCTGTAATAGCCAATGTAGGTGCTGCAGCTCCTACTCCGACAATCCCATCCTCTAATTGGACATATACAAAAATGTTCTCTATTTCAGTAGCTGTCCTAAGAGCTGTTTTAAATGGCTTTTTTAAAGGGAAAACTTCAGTTTGCACTTGTATTGATTGAATAATCATCGTTTTTGTCCTTTCCTATTAGATTAAAGCTAGTTCTAAGACCTCTGATTGTCCCAATTTATTAAATAAAAAATCCAGCTATTAGAAAGGGACTTCCCCTGCTAATAGCTGGATTTCACCTACGTAAATAGATAAAGCAGCATTAAGATTCTATTATTTGTTTGTATTTTATATGTGCATTTTTAAAGGCTACTGTCAATGCTTTCTGGGATGAACCAAAATAACGGTTATTTATTTCATGTATTACCCCATCTACATCTGACATTGATTGTCCAACGAATAAGTGCTTTACAAAGGATGATGTTAAAGAAATTGTAGCTGAACAATCTGCGTCCATAATTAAATGACTTGTCCGATCGACTACCAAACCAATAAAAAATGCATTATACTTCTGCATAATCGGATTATTGGATGAAGTCTTTGCATCCCCAATAATGTAAATAGTATCTTTATTGTACAAATTAATTCCTCCCGCAAAACAGGTATTCCGTGCAAAACTCCAACCGATGAGGAAAGAATTGGCAACGGCATATGTATTCACTTACAGTTAATATTAATATAAGAAACTTCTTTTGACAATATATTATGAATATTCAGTTTTAACAAAAGTACTTGTGAACTATATTGAGACTCTTACTTTTTTACAAGATAGACGTTTTCATTTAGCTTTTTCTTAAATTATGTTAGGGGTAGTAACTGACGACTACTTTCTAAAGTAGCTGACTTAAACTTCTTTAAAGGTTTCGGTGAATTCTCTACATCTTTATTCTTTTTTAAATAATTCAATTCTACAAATTCTGAAAAGGGTAGTAGATTGAATAAAAAAAATCTCATTCGAATAGATCAGAATGAGATTTTTTTATTTAGTCACTTGATATATTAATTTATTTTTTGAATTCTTCCTTGAACTTCATAAACGAATGGTCTTGGAAGTGATTTAACATAATCGACAGTCGCTTGTAGATCTTCTGGTCCTACTTCTAAATCAGTAGAACGTTCGCCAATACCATATTTTACATTTCCGTACATATAGTTGTTTACTACAACTGAATATTCTTTGTTCGGATCAATTTTACTACCGTTTGGTAAAAGGATGTCTACTACTTTTCTAGTTGATGAATCCCAAGTATACTTAAATCCAGCGATGTGGAAATCTAAGCCCTTATCGGTAATTTGATTATTTAAAACTGTTTCAATATCTTGACCGCTAAGCATTACTTTATTTAAGACATTTCCAAATGGCTGAATTGCGAATAAATCACCAAACGTAACTTGACCGGCGTCAAGTGGTGATCGAACTCCTCCACCGTTCATCATTGCGAAGTCTGCATTCATTGATGCTTTCATTCCATCTGCAATTAAGTTACCTAATGCAATATCACCATAAGTATCAGAAGATGGATATCCTTTTGGTAAAGTTTGCATTGAGTCACCAACAATCTCAGCTTTTATTGGCATAATTAAATCTTCATATTTTTTCATGATCGCAGAAACTGTCGGGTCTGGTGTATAGTCTTTTTGATAAACTGTTACTACTTCTGCTTGCTTCTTAACAATCTCACCTGTTACTGCATCTAGTTCTAAATCTACATCAGAAAATGCAGAACCATATGAATAAGCTTGTACGATTAATTTATTATCAACTTCTTTATCATTAAATACATGATTATGAGCAGCAAAAATAACATCTACTTCATCATCAACTTTTTCAGCAATATCAGTTGCATCATATAAATCCGCTTTACCTGTTTGAAGAGTAGGGTTATGTGCTAATACTACGATTGCTTTAATCCCTTGTTTTTTTAGAATATCCGTATAATGGTTAATTGCTTCAACTTCATCACGAATTTCAAGCGTTTCATTTCCTTTTCGAACAATCATATTAGGAGTTTCTTGCGTTACTACTCCGATGAAACCAATCTTTTTACCACCCACTTCTTTAATTGTGTATGGTTGATTAATTAATTCTCCTGTTGCAGAATCATATGCATTAGCAGCTATCACTGGAAAGTTCATTCCGTCATACCCTTTTGTACCTTTAGGATGTTCTCCACCATTGATCATACGCTTTAATTCAGCAATACCTTCATCAAACTCGTGATTTCCAACTGTACCTACATCAAAACCCATTGCTTCCATCACTTCAACTGTTGGTTCATCTTGGAATAACGCAGAAATCAGTGGGCTTCCACCAATCATGTCACCAGCGTGAACTAGTAATGTATTTGGATTTTCTGCTTCATGTTGTTTCATTGCGGCAGCTGTGTATTCCATACTTCCAGCTAATAATTCTTGGCCATTTACAGTAACTTTTGTATCAGTATCAAGCTGGCCATGAAGATCATTTAAGCCTAATAATTGAACTTTAATATTTTCTTTTGTACCTAAATCTAATTTAAAAATGCCAAATCCTGCAAGATCCGTTTTATTTGTAAACGCAATATTACTATTAGGCTTGATAAATTCTTCCGCTCTTGGTGAAGTCGTAAACGTTACATTTACATTTCCGCTAATTGGTGCAATCGACCAGTTATGATCTGCTGTTGGTGTAATTGTTTTCGATTCAGAAATGTAATCCATTAAGATTTGACGATTTTCATCAGCAGAATCTACTACAAGTTCGCTACCTTTAACACCTGGGAAATTACCACCGCCACCAGCACGATAGTTATTTGTTACAACGATGAATTCCTGATTTAAATCAATTGGTTGTCCATTATAAGTTAAGTTTATTACTCGACTTGAATTACTATTAACTAGATTTCCGTTTATATCATACTTTGCTGGTTTTGTTACGTCAATTTGGTAGTTAACACCGTCAATTACATCAAAGTTATAAACAGGGAAAGCAGGATTTAATAATGCTTGTTCTTCCGTTTTATTTGGATCAATTTGATTATATTTACCTGCCGTCATTTCAATCCATTCTTTCACAACAGAACCTTTTACTTTAATTGCTTTTAACGTATTATCATAAAGATAAAGATCGCCAGCACTTCTTATCGTAAGATCGCCTTTTTTAATCTCAGTATATTCAGCTACACCATTACGGCCAGCTTTAAATGGAGCTCCTACTGATAAAATCGGTAATTCTTTATATTCTGGTTTCTTTTCAGTAATATATTTTTCTACAAACCATTTTTGTGCATTTGTAACAACTTGAATCGATGGATCATCTTGAATTAATGAAAAATAACTATGAATATCATCGGTAGTTGTTCCAATTGGTGTATTTACATACTTAACTGTTGCATCATGATTTGGTGTAACAGCCTTTACGATCTCTTGATCCGGAGCTACTGTACTTTCAGTCTTTGTTTTACCTGTAGTTGGATCCTTTACATCAGCCCATATTTCTCTAGTTGATGACTGAGAATTTACTACTGACCATTTTCCTTTTTCTTTTTTAAGTGTTAGGTCAATTAATCCTAATGAACCACCACCGTATCCCGCTTGAACCGCAGGTACGCCATTAATTGTTCCTTTCGAATTATCAACACCTGGTAATGGCTTTTTATCTGCCCCTAAAAATAATGCATCAAGTGTAGCCTCTGATTTTGCTGGAAATACTTTATGCGTATGAGAAAACGTGATTGCATCAATACCAGGTACTTCACTTAAAGAATAAATAACATCTTCTGTATTTTCTTTATTCGCATTAAATCCTGAATGAGTCATTGCAACAATTACGTCTGCACCGTCTTTTCTCATTTCAGGAATGAATTTTTTAGCTGTTTCTACAATATTTTTAGTGATAACTTTTCCATCAAGGTTTGCCTTGTCCCACTCATTAATTTGAGGTGGTACAAACCCAATAAAACCGATTTTAATTTCTTGCTTCTTGCCTTGTTCATCAATCACTTTTTTCTTAATAATTTTATAAGGATTAAATTTGTTTTGATCATTATTAGGATTATTATCGTGATCATCTACGTAAACGTTTGCATTAATGTACGGAAAATCAGCATCATTATATGCTTCGTTTAAAAAGTCTAATCCATAGTTAAATTCATGATTACCTAAAGTTGCAATATCATAACCCATTATGTTCATTGCTTTAAATACAGGATGAACTTCCCCTTTTTTTAATGGGTCAATTTTAGCTTCATAAGTTCCGAGTGGTGTACCTTGTATTAAATCTCCATTATCGACTAAAACATTATTTTGAACTTCTTTTCGAGCTTCTTTTACTAAAGTAGCAGTCTTAGCTAATCCAACTTTTTCATATGCTGCATCTTTGTAGTAATCATAGTTTAATAAATTTGTATGGATATCTGTTGTTTCCATAATTCGAAAATTTACTAAATCCTTCTCATCTTTATTCTTAGATGCAAGCACATTTACTGGTTCAGCCTCTTTTGGTATTGCATACGCCGGCGTACTCATAACTGACATACTTAATAAAGATAAAGCTAAAGAAAATGATAACGCTTTCGAATTTGTGCGATACTTTCTCCCCATTTATATTCCCCTTATATATTTTATTAGGATATCATTAAAAAACATCCCCGAAAATTATTATAAAATTAAAATAGGTTAAAATATATTTAATTATGCTTAAACAAAGTTAACGATTTCTTAAGGAGCAAAAAAATGAATTTAGACCATTTAGCTTATATTGTTGATGTTTCGAAAACTAAATCACTATCCATGTCAGCAAAAAACCTACATATTTCAGTTTCGGCAATCTCTCAGGCAATTAATAATTTAGAAGAAGAATTCGGATTTAAAATTTTCACTCGTTTACGACAAGGAACGATTACAACACCAGAAGGAGAGAAATTAATTGAAAAATCCCTTAATGTGCTAGCACATGCTGAAAAATTGAAACAGTTAGCAATAAACAATAATGAAATTCAAAAGGAGATTACAATTGCTTCTGTTCCTGGACTAATGCATTATATCGTAAATTTAATTAAACTAATTAAAGCCGAAAATCAAAAATCAAAGATTAGGGTGCACGGAAAAAATTCATTAGAAATTTTAAATGATGTAAAAGAGAATAAATTACGTTTTGGTTTAATTTGGATTTATGATGAATTGATAAAAAAGAATAAAGAAATGGTCTTCGATATCTTTCAAGAAGTTAATATCAATGTTTGTGTGAGTAAAAATCACATACTTGCTGAATGTAAACAGTTAACAATAGACGATTTAAAAAATGAAACGTTTGTTGTTCATGATGAACAATATTTGAAATGGTATTATGCTGAATTCTTAAAAAACAAATCAGAAATATTATTCACGACAAATAATCTCGATAGCATTAGAAGTGCTGTAAAAGAAAATATTGCGATAACAATTGGCACAGACTTTGTTGTACAAAATGAACCACTCATTCAATCTGGGGAAGCTATTGCAATCAAACTGATTAATCCTTTTCATCGTCCTTTTTATGTTGGATGTGTTCGAAATGAAAATCTTCCTCTTTCTGAAGCAGATAAAATCTATATAAATGAATTAAAAAATGAATTTGAACGTAGGTGCAATCGTTAGCAGCCTGTTAAATTAGGAAATGACTATTGCTTGATTTTAAAAAAAACACAATTAAAAAGGCTAATCTATAAGGTAGCAGTTACCTTTTAGATTAGCCTTTTATATAGAATAAATTAATTTAATCGTAAAAATCTTTCAAGATACATATTTCACGTTTTTCCAAAATAACAGATGATAGGATGCTGGGAATTCCTGATCACCACATTTCTCAACTGTCTAAAAAGATCCTAATCTTTTTGACTAGGTTCTTTTTTAATTTGTGTCAGCTATACATGAACTTTAGAAGAAACAACACCTATTTCAAGAGCCGATGTCAAGCCCTCATAAGTAGCTTCTTCAATTGTACGAGGTGCTAAACAATCCCCGATTTGTCGAACAACCGGTGCCATACCTTTCACTTGTTCATAAAGCTCGAAATTAGGTACCCGTCCCATTGCAAGTACAATTGTATCCCAGTCGTTAATCAATTCGGTCTCATGAGTAAAAAGATTTCTCAATTTGACCTGATTATTATGAATACCACCAAAATCAAAATGCGGGCGAACATCCACTTTTAATTGATAGAGTCTTTTTAGATATTCATTTACTAGATATGAATGTAGTTCTTTTCCAATGTGAACCTTAGCTGAAAACAAGGAAACATCGTGATTTTTCTCCTTCAAATGTATAGCTGCCTCTATTCCTGGCCAATCGCCAATTAAATCAAATACCAATACCCGCTTTCCAACCTGGATAGAGTTTCCGCCGAAAAGGTCATCAACTGTTATGATTCTCGGATCATCGATGCCCTCTACATGTGGAAAGTATGGTCGAGACCCTACTGCACAAATAATGACATCTGGTTTTATCTCTTGTATTTTCTCAAGGGTAATTTTCTTTCCAAGCTGGACGTCTATCTTACTTTTTGATAGCTTTCTTGTATAATTGTCTAACATCGTTTCAGCTACTTCATGTCGCATTGGAGCCTTTCTCAGTTTTCTTAGCAATCCGCCAATCTCATCACTTTGTTCAACTAATATTACTTCATGTCCTTCACCATCAGCAGTTAAAGCAGCATGTAATCCAGCTGGACCTGCACCAATGACAAGCACTTTTTGTTTTACTTTTACACTTTGGACAAGCGGTAATAATTCTTTCTCTTTACCAGCCATCGGATTTTGAACACATCCAATTGGAAGGCCTTTAGAATAGTGACCTATACAAGCTTGAATACATCCTAAACATGCATCAATTGAATGTAGGTCCCCTCTCATTGCTTTATTCGGTAATTCAGGATCAACGATTAAAGCCCGAGTCATACCAACAACATCAGCTTTTCCTGAACCAACGATTCGATCTGCCTCCATAGGGTCTATGATCCGCGAGCCAACAAAAACCGGAACTGCACCTGCCATCCGAATTTTAAATGAATGTGGCGCATTATAGGAATGTTTAATTGGAGAAGGTGGAACGATATGAGTCGAACCTGCATATGTACTTGAGTCACCAGATGTTACATTTATAAAATCTACTCTAACGTTTTCAACTAAATGCTCGACGATTTTCACAGCATCTGTTACATTCGTGCCATCCATTGTCATTTCATCTGCACTCATTCGAATTCCTACAGTAAAATCTTGACCCACTTTTTCCAAAATTCGTTGTACTATTTCTACTATAAAACGCATTCGGTTCTCAAAAGTACCACCGTATTCATCTGTGCGATGGTTCGTATGGCTAGACCAAAATTGAGCTGGTAAATAACCATGGGAGCAACAAACTTCTACTCCGTCAAGACCAGCTTTTTTAGCTAATAAAGCTGAATAAGCATATCCCTCTATGACGTCTTTAATTTCATCAATGTTCATCGGTCTCGGCATGATGCCAAATCGAAAACTTGGTTCAGAAGACGGTGCCCAAGCAGCATTACGATAATCGCTTGATACGACTTCTCTACCTCCGTGAAATAATTGACTAAAAACTTTCGTGCCATATTGATGTAGTTGTTTTGCAATTTCTGCATAAGCTGGTACTACTTTTTCATCAAATCCTGCGATCGTATGTGAAGTAAGCATACCTGATGTGTGAACTGCAGCTGCTTCAAGAATAATAAGTCCAGCCCCACCCTTCGCACGTGCAACATGATAGGCAGTCATTTCAGGAGTAGGAATGCCATTTGCTACATAATTCGTTTGATGTGCTGTTGATAGAATTCTATTTTTCAGTTCAGTATTTCCAATCGTCACTTTTGAAAATAGGTGTTTAAAGTCTGTCATAATTGAACCACTTCCTTTCTTTAGAAAGTGCTAACATGATACTAGTAGTAATAAACCAAGAAACACTTAAACCTTTTTCTGGAAATAACAACAAATTAGGTTTAGCAGTTTGGGTTTACTTCTAGATTAATAGAAAAAATTATCATTTAAGCGTTTTCAAAAAAATAAAAGAAAAGCTGAGTATGATCCATATAAATTCTTCATTATGAAATCAAATACTTAGCTTTTTATTCATAGTCGTTTTTTACCGTACTCAATTAACTAGATTATAAGTCGATCGCTTCTTTAATCATTTCATGGAAGTGTTGCATCGCGTTCTCAGTTGGAGAAAATATACCATTTTCAAATGCTTTAGAATGTAAACCTGTTTGCAATAATTCTACTAGATCAAAATCCTCTTCGCGGACTTGATCAACAAATTTAATCAGTTCCTCTTCTTCTTTCGAAATTTCTTCATTAATAAAGAAATAGCGATAGACTGCTAACGTTTGGTTGGCATCAATAGGAATCAGCTGTGTTGTCGTCATATTTCCTCCTCCAGGAAATACGCTCATCATCATATTTGGCCAAATCCAGTAGAAACGAGCTAAGCTATCATCTTGATTTTTCACATTTGAACACTGGTAAGAGAAATTATCACAAGGAACAATACTATAATTCGATAAATCAAATGTTTTAGAGAATGAAGGGTGCGCAACTGGACAATGATCGCACTCTAAGAAATTATCAACTACAGCTTTCCAATTTGCTTTAATCAAACGACGGTTTTCTTTTACTAATTGTAATGAATCCAGGAAAGGATAACGGTTTAGTTCATTTATTAACTCTTCATATTCAACAGAAAAAGCCTTAGCTTTTCGATCCAAGTTTACAAAAATCATAGAACGCTGAATTTCTAATTGGACCGACTTTAAGCAGTTATATTCTCCTAGTTCAATATTTTTAAAGTTTGGAGCTCTATTTACATGCCCATCTAAATTAAAGGTCCAACCATGATAAATACATTGTAGGATTTTTTTATTTCCTGTTTCACTTTGCTCCACTTTTGTACCACGATGTGGACAAATATTATAAAACGCGCGTATTTTACCATCATTAGCATGCGTAACTAAAATAGATTCACCAGCAACTTCAAAAGTAAAAAAATCACCGACGTTTTTAACTTGACTAGTATGACCTACGAAGATCCAATTTTTACTAAAAATCTTTTTTCTTTCTATATCGAATACCTCTTGGCTGACATATGTTTTATACGGTAATGAAGTTTGTAAAGTTTGCGCTGTTCCCTTTGTAGACATAATAATGATTCCTCCTTTTATATGGATTTCATTTAAAACGAAATTCCATCCTTTATTTATTAACTTAAGCAAGATTTATGCCAATTTTAGTTTTCGCTTTACCATAGGAGATAACACTATTTATCTATTTCCAAATTAAAATAATTATCTTATAATTTACTCAATTCAGTCATTTTTAACTCAACTTACTATTTTCCGAGATTCAAAATGTTATTAGAGGGGGTTACATTTTGCCAAATACTACAAATGACAAGCTAAAACTAGAGTTCAGTAATGAGATTCTACAAAAAATATTAGACAATTCTCCTAATGAATTTTATGTACTTGATAAAGATGCTCGTATCGTGTACATTAACAAGGCCTGTGAAAGACATTATGGAATTAAACTAAAAGATGTAGTAGGAAAATCAAACGATGAATTAATTTCAAAAGAATATTGGAAGCCTCTTATTCTCCCACGTTTATTTAAAGAAAAGAAAACGGTCATAATGAAACAAATAAGTTATGTTGGAAAGGAAATCATCACAACAGCCATTCCTTTACTAAATGATCAGCAGGAAATTGAGCTGATTATCACCACTTCACAAGATGCAAGCTATAAAGACTTATACATACCCGATGAGCAAGAAATAAATGAAGCTGCTCAAGCTGAAATTTATAAAAATAATATCATTACGAATAACAAGGAAATGAGTAATATTGTTAAGATTTGTGAAAAGGTTGCTAAAGTAGATGCAACCGTATTAATCCAAGGAGAATCTGGCACAGGAAAAGGGGTAATTGCAAAATATATCCACCAGAAAAGCAGCCGAAATAAAGCTCCTTTTTTATCTTTAAACTGTGCAACGATTCCAGAAGAGCTACTAGAATCAGAACTTTTCGGATACAAAGATGGCGCATTTACTGGAGCAACAAAAGGTGGCAAACAAGGACTTTTAGAGCTTGCAGACGGGGGAACGGTATTTTTAGATGAGATTGGAGATATATCACCCAAAGTTCAAGCAAAGCTTTTAAAAGTGATTCAAGAATTTGAATTTATGCCTGTTGGAGGCAAACAACCCAAAAAAGTAAATATCCGTATCCTTTCTGCTACTAATCGAAACTTATATGAAATGGTACAGAATAAGGAATTTAGAGAAGACTTATATTATCGCCTTCATGTTGTAAATTTAAAAATTCCACCACTACGCGAAAGAAAAGAAGACATCATTCCACTAACCTACCATTTTCTTTCCGAGTTTAATAGAAAACACCAAATGAACACAATCATTTCTGAAGAAGCTTTGAATACTTTTTATAACTATTCATGGCCTGGGAATATTCGACAGTTAGAAAATATGCTTGAAAGCCTCGTCGTCACAAGTGATGGCATCATAAAAGTGCAAGACTTGACTGATTTATTAATAGAAAATAAAAAAGAGAATCCGGTCGATGAAGTAATAAGTGATTGCTCGCTTTTAGCTTCTCTAGAAGAAGTTGAGAAAAACATAGTAATAAATTCTTATACAAAATATAGGAATACAAGAAAAGTAGCAGATGATTTAGAAATCAGCCAGTCAAAAGCGGCTAGATTAGTTCGTAAGTATTGCAGTGATTTAGACTTTTACAAATAAATGTTTAAATTAAAAAATACCCGATAAATCGTCGGGTATTTTTGCAGTGAAGTTCATGAGGAAGTATAAATTCTAAATGCTATAAATAACTTCCTCATAAAGGGTTCATGAGGTACTAAAAATGCTAAATGTTATAAATAACTTCCTCATAAAGGGCTTATGAGGAACTAAAAATGCTAAATGCTGTAACTAACTTCCTCATAAAGGGTTCATGAGGTACTAAAAATGCTAAATGCTGTAAATTACTTACTCATAAAGGACTCATGAGGTACTAAAAATGCTAAATGCTATAAATAACTTCCTCATAAAGAGTTCATGAGGTACTAAAAATGCTAAATGTTAAAAATAACTTACTCATAAAGGGTTCATGAGGTACTAAAAATCCTTAATACTGTAAATTACTTCCTCATAAAGGGTTCATGAGGTACTAAAAATGCTTAATGCTGTAAGTAACTTCCTCATAAAGGGTTCATGAGGTACTAAAAATGCTTAATGCTGTAACTAACTTCCTCATAAAGAGTTCATGAGGTACTAAAAATGCTAAATGCTGTAAATACCTTCCTCATAAAGGGTTCATGAGGCACTAAAAATGCTAAATGTTATAAATAGCTTCCTCATAAAGGGATTATGAGGAAGTATAAATGCTAAATGCTGTAACTAACTTCCTCATAAAGGGTTCATGAGGTACTAAAAATGCTAAATGCTGTAACTAACTTCCTCATAAAGGGTTCATGAGGCACTAAAAATGCTAAATGCTGTAAATAAGTTCCTCATAAAGGGTTCATGAGTAAGTAGCATCCATCATATAGACGATTTATCAATAATGCTACAAGGTACTCAAATAAAATCAGTTAGTTCCACAAAAAAAAAGCGCCCATAAGTCAGTTCCCCTGACTTATAAGGCAGCCTCTTTTAACCTGACAGATTACAATTGATCCATATAAACCGTTTTGACTTGTGTATAAAAATCTATTGCCGTCTTACCTTGTTCGCGGGATCCTGTGCTTGAACTTTTGCAGCCGCCAAAAGGTACTTGTGGCTCTGAACCTGCTGTTTCATTATTTACATGTACAAGACCAACTTCAATGTCTTCAACAAAACGCTGTGCGATTGTAAAATCGTTTGTACAAATCGCTGCACTTAAACCATATTCAGTATCATTAGCCATCTCTACTGCTTCCTCATAGTTTTTCACTTTAAAAAGCGCTACTACAGGTCCGAATATTTCTTCTCGGGCAATACGAGCATCTGAGGAGACATTTTCAAAGATTGTGGGTTGTATATAGAAACCATTTTTTAGTTCTTTATCAGCAGGAATTTCTCCACCGCATAATAGAGTTGCCTCGTCCTTTCCAGCTTCAATCATGGCTAGTACACCATCAAGTTGTGATTGAGAAACAGCTGGACCGACAAATGTCTCGTCATGAAGTGGATTTCCAACTTTTAATGATTTTGTCCGTTCTACAAGTCGGTCACGGAATACTTCATAAATTGTTTCTTCCACAATGACCCTACTCGTTGCTGTACACTTTTGACCAGTAGATTTGAAAGCACCGCTCACGGCAATTTCAACTGCTTTTTCTATATCTGCATCAGCAAGCACGATTAGTGGATTCTTCCCACCTAATTCCATTTGTACTTTCTTTCCTTTTGCTGTAGCCTTTTGCTGAATCTGATTTCCAACCTGATTAGATCCTGTAAATGAGATTGCTTTAATATAAGGATGTTCTACCAATTCTGTTCCAACGACAGAACCTCTACCAAATACACAGTTTACAACGCCTGGTGGAATACCAGCCTCATCAAGCGCTTTTATCACATGATAAACAGATTTTGGAGTCAAATCCGCTGGTTTAATCACTACCGTATTTCCGTAAACTAATGCAGGAGCCATTTTCCATACAGGAATTGCAATAGGAAAATTCCAAGGCGTAATCAATCCAATTGGCCCAATTGGCGTTCGAGTTGTATATAAAAATGTATTTGTATTACCAGAAGGAATCACTTCTCCGACTGGCTGTCTTGCTTCTCCTGCAAAATATTCAAGGATACTGATCGCACGCTGTGTTTCTCCAATACCCTCAGCAAGTGTTTTCCCTTCTTCTAGTGTTAAATCACGTCCTACTTCATGAACCTTTGTTTTTAATATATCCGCAGCTTTTTGAAGGTATGCAGCTCGTTGTTGGTATGAAAGTTTCTTCCATGATAAAAAGGCCGTTTTCGCTGCAAGAATAGCTTGTCGTGTATCCTCTTCTGTACTTGAAGGAAATTCTCCTAATGACTCTCCATTATGAGGACTGTAATTTTCCCGATATTCACCTAACGTAGGCTGTTTCCATTCGCCATTAATATAGTTTGCATAACGCATATCATTTCCCCCAATTAGATTTTTTCATTAATTATTTACTATAGGATAAATTCATTTTTGACTTATCTTGACCAGCAGATAAAATCTTCGGGTTTGTTACAACTTCGATAATAGCTGGACGTCCCGATGATAATGCCCTCTTAAGTGCCAGCGCAAAATCAGTATTTTTTTCGACCTTCTGACCGTATGCTCCAAATAAACTCGCAAGCTCTGCAAAGTTTGGGTTAGAAAGCTCCGTACCGATTACTCGATCTGGAAAATGCTTTTCTTGATGTGTTCGAATTGTTCCATACATATTGTTGTTCACCACAATTGAAATGACAGGAATGTTGTATCGTACGGCTGTTTCGATTTCCTGAAGCGTCATCATGAAGCCCCCATCTCCTGAGAAGGAAACAACTGTTTTATGCGGCTGGGCAAGTTTTGCACCAATAGCAGCTGGTAGTCCGTACCCCATCGCTCCTGATGTTGGTCCGACATATGTATTTTCATGCTCAAAGCGATAATATCGAGAAAGCCATCCAAAGAAGTTCCCTGCATCATTCGTAATAATCGTATCTTTTGGAAGAATCGAGACGATATCATACATAAAACCATCCAGATCTACAAATTCATCCGTATAATCTTCCTTCGTCTTTGAAAAGTTCATGTATTCGTTATGAAGCTTTTCTACTCGCATTTCATCTGAATTTAATGGCGTAGATAAAGCAATTGATAATGCTTCCACTAAAAAAGCTTTCACATCAGCTGTAACTGCCAAAGAAGGAGCATAAACTTTTCCGAATACATCATCTGAAATATCAATATGGATTAGTTTTCCTTTTCCTGAAAGCAATGAATAATCCTGCGTTCCTACTTGGGAAAATCTTGTACCTAGTGCGATCACTACGTCTGCATTATCAATCGCTTCAAGTAAATATTTTGGTGTTCCAAAGCCAAGCCAGCCTGCATAACAAGGATGTGAATTCGGAAACGCATCGAAACGACGGAATGCAGTAACAACAGGGATTTGTACTGTCTCAGCAAATTTAACTAATAAAGGAACAGCTTGTGAACGAATGACTCCCCCACCAGCTATAAGAATCGGCCGTTTGGCATTTTGAACCATTTCGACTACTTGCTGAACGCTCTCTTTATGTGGACGAGCCGGCTGAGACTGATAGACTGGGATTTCTACCATTTCGGCTGTATCTTCTAACATGTCATGAGGTAATGCTACTAACACAGGACCAGGACGACCTGAACGAGCAATATGAAATGCCCGATGTAAAAGCTCTGGGATTCGTTCTACTTGATCAATCTCCACTGTCCATTTGCACAAATGGCTAAACATCCCTACAAGATTGACCTCTTGAAATGCTTCCTTTTCTTTAAAAGGACGCTCTACTTGTCCAATAAGTGCAACTAAAGGAGTGGAATCTTGGCTGGCAGTATGAATTCCAATCGCCAAGTTTGAAGCACCAACACCACGAGTTGCCATACAAACACCTACTTCACCCGATGCTTTTGCATAACCTTCCGCCATATATGAAGCTCCACCTTCATGTCGAGCTGAAATCAAGCTAATTTCCGGATATTCATATAACGCATCCATAACGCCTAGATAACTCTCACCAGGTACACAAAAAACTTTATTTACCCCTTCCTTGGCCATAACATTGACTACTGCTTTTCCACCGCTAATTTTCATTACAAAACACTCCCTTCTCCTATGCGATTATATTGAAACACTAGCAATCTATTTTCTACTCCTATTTTTCATTAAGATTTAACAGTTTCTACGTTAACCTCTTCGAATGGCCAAGCTGGAAGCATTTTTCTTAAAACTTTATCTTCCCTATAACCTAGGTCATATTCAGCCTGCATAATTGTATGAACCTCTCTCGTTCCTTCATAAATGACTGGTGCTTTTGAATTTCTTAAATAACGTTCTACTGGAAACTCATTTGAAAATCCATATGCCCCATGAATTTGTACAGCATCATTAGCTGCCTCATTTGCTGCATTACAAGAAATCCATTTGGCTAGTGATGTTTCTCTAGTGTTGCGTTTTCCACTATTTTTTAACCAGCCAGCTTTATAGACTAGTAGACGGGAAATTTCAAGATTTGAAGACATTTTAGCGATCATTTGTTGCACTAATTGATGTTTCCCGATTTCTTTACCAAAGGTTTTTCGCTCATGACAATATTTTACGCTTGCTTCAAGTGATGCCTGAATTAATCCACAAGCACCAGCTGCAACTGTAAACCTTCCATTATCAAGCGCTGCCATTGCAATTTTAAACCCTTCACCTTCGAATCCTAATAGGTTCTCAGTTGGTACTCTGACATCATCTAAAAATACTTCTCCAGTGTTTCCAGCTCTAATTCCCATTTTTCCTTTAATTGGTTTTGTAGTAACCCCTTCAAAAGTACGTTCTACGATAAAGCAAGAAATTCCGTGGTGCTTTAAGTCATGATTTGTTTTTGCAAAGATTAAGAAATGATCAGCTACATCACATAAAGAGATCCATGTTTTTGATCCGTTTAAGATATAACTATCACCATCCTTTACTGCTGTTGTCGCCATTGCTACTACATCAGATCCTGCATTTGGCTCTGTTAACCCAAATGCACCAATTTTCTTCCCTCGCGCTTGAGGAACGAGATACTTTTTCTTTTGTTCTTCAGTTCCCCACTGTAATAAGGTCATGCTATTTAATCCCGTATGTACTGAAACAGCCGTACGGAAAGCTGTATCTCCACGCTCTAGTTCCTCACATACGATTGCTAACGTATTATAGTCCATTCCAACTCCACCATATTGTTCCGGTATACATACACCCATTAGTTCCAATTCGGAAAGTCGTTTTAGAATATTTACTTCAAAATGTCCTTTTTCATCCCATTCCTTAATAAATGGTATAATTTCACGATCCACAAACGATCTAACTACCTTTCGTACACTTTTTTGCTCTTCTGTTAATGAAAAATCCATTTTATTTCCTCCTCAAATTGTATTATTTCGTTTCATTTCCTCTATTTCTAATTGTGAATAACCAAGTTTACTCATTACTTCTTCAGTATGTTCTCCATGTAATGGAGGATGTCTTACTACTTCAACTGGTGTTTTTGATAATTTTAATGGTGAACCAACTAACTTCAGATCATTTATGAATGGATGTTTTACTTCCAGCACCATATCCCTTGAACTAGCTTGGTCAGACTGCAGGGCTTCACTTACGTTATAAATCGGTCCATTTGGAATACCAATTTTATCTAAAAGAACTTTCCACTCATTTTTACTTTTAGTTTTGATTTTATTTGAGATTATTTCCTCAATTTGTTTTCGATACTGCAATCGACTAGCATTAGTCCTATATAATTCATCTAATAAAATCGGTTCTTCCATAAGTAAAGCAAATCGATTAAATTGCTGATCATTACCAACTGCGATCACCATTTCACCATCACTTGCTGAAAAAACTTGATATGGAACAATATTAGGATGATGATTTCCTAATCGCTCAGGTATAACGCCACTACATAAATAATTACTTGCCACATTTACTAATGCAGCCAATTGCGTGTCAAATAGTGAGATATCAATTTCTTGTCCTTCCCCTGTACGATTACGATGCTGTAATGAAGCAAGAATTCCAATACATGTAAATAACCCCGTTAATACGTCTGAAATAGCAACTCCCACTTTTGTTGGCTCGCCATCCTTCTCTCCGGTAATGCTCATTAAACCAGACATCGCCTGAATGATATAATCATATCCAGGAAGTGAAGAATTAGGTCCTTTGCTACCAAATCCACTAATTGATGCAAGAATAATATCTTCTTTCATCTCTTTCATTTCTTCATAGGAAAAACCTAGTTTTGCTAAAGTTCCAGGTTTAAAGTTCTGGACAACAACATCAGCTTCAGAAATAAGTTTTTTTAAAACCTCTTTCCCCTTATTATCCTTCAAATTTAAAGTAATCCCTTGCTTGTTTCGATTAGCACATAAATAATATGCACTTTCTCCTTCTACAAAAGGAGGCCCCCATCCTCGTGTTTCATCCCCACCACTAATACTTTCAATTTTGATTACCTCGGCCCCAAGATCCCCAAGGATCATCGTACAAAAGGGGCCGGCTAGTACTCTAGTTAAATCGATAATTTTGAAACCATGTAATGCCCCTGGCAATTTGACCACCTCTTCATCTGCTTTTCTTTCGCTAATTTACTAATTTTCCATTAGGCAATTAAAATGGTTATCATTGTGCTTTTGCATGTATTTAGAAAACTCAGGGTATATTAGACCTTCATTTCCGTTATACTCTTTATAATGCAAAACTCATGCCAACTTCGAAATTCCTATTATTATTAAATGTTTACTGTATTTACGGATCTAATCAGTGAAAAATAAAATTAAAATCCACTCAAAACCGTCATTTTTAACTCATTCAAAAAATTTGTTATTAGTGAATCTATTAATCTAGTTCATACATAAAAGAGGCTGTCAAAATAGCCTATAAATGTAAAAAGCCCACAAAGAAATTTTTATTCTTTGTGGGCTTTAGTATTTTTAACTTATTTTAACACTCAATCAAATCTCTAACTGTAGGCTCAAAAAGTTCGCAAGCAATATCTCTTTGATATCGTTTTTGTTTTTTAGCTTCTGTAAATAAATTAAAGGTATTCTTTCTGCTTAATCTTTCAATATCATCGATAACTGTCTGAGGTTCAGGTTTCACTAATCCAAAAATAACGGCGTCATAAAATCTAATTGCTCCTAAGTTCGCTACAAAATCATTTACCACATCGATACCTTTTTGTTTGATGATCTGATCCCCCTCAGCCGAGATCGGAATATTTGCAGCCTCTACAATTAAACTCGACTTTACTTTACTCGCATTTGATACATTAATTACATCCTCTAAAGCTGCCGGAATCAAGATGTCACAATCTACATCAAGCCATTCAGAGTTGCTTCTTACCGAATAGTTCGATTCAAAAAACTCTCGATTCATTTCTCCATGTGTGTTTTTGTGGTCAATTAATTTCTGAATATCTAACCCATCTTCACATGTTACTAATAAATTTGCATCGGAAATGCCGACAATTTTATAGCCTAACTGTGATAATTTCAAAGCACAACTTGCTCCTACACAACCAAATCCTTGAATAACTACTTTCGCTACTTTATTTTCACCTTTAAATTTCCATGCTTCATCTGCACAAAAAGCAACACCGTAGCCTGTTACAGCATCATTTACAAGGAAACAATCTATTTTAGAAGCTAGCAGATTATTAAAATCTTTTATTCCATTTTGAACACTTACATCTTCCTTCATCGATTTTGTTAAAGGTATTCCTACATTAAATTCATCAAATACTCTTAATACATCCTCATACTTCGTACCTAAATCACTTCCTAAAGATACTCCCGCTTCTACATATGGCATCATCGCAATTAAAAATCTTCTTAATACGTCATACGCATCAGGGGCTTTATAATCATAAGCAATACCAGCTTTACATCCACCTGTAGTGACACTTTCTGAAGCCATATATTTATAAGCCATTGCCTCTGCCAAACGTTCAACTTCTTCCCTTGTCACTGTTGGATGCATTCGTGTCCCACCACCAGCATACCCTTTGACAAAGTTATGTACTACTAACCACCCTTGTGCATCTGTTTCACTATCATTCCACTCTACAACTAGGTAAGGTTTTTTCATACTATAGCCTCCTTAAAGATTATCTTTTTTAATAGATTTCTTGTGTCATAATCTTAAGTTGTATGTAAACTGATTAAATAGTCGGCTGTGTCGGCACTTCTCCATGTTCGTTCTTAATGCCAATCTTACCTTTATTTTTCCCATGGCGTAAAAAGTAATAAAGATAGCTTACACCCATGAAGCCTAAACCACCTATTAAGGAAGAACGTTGAGTAGGATCAAAAGCCATAAATACGATGGAAATTCCACATAAAACTAGACATAGAATAGGTATTAATGGGAACAGTGGAACTTTGTACTTTAATTCCTTAACATTTCCACCATTTTTAATAAATTGTCTTCTAAAATTGTATTGGGACAAGGCAATTGCCATCCAACTGAATGTACCAGCTAGTCCAGTTACAGAAAGTAGAACGACAAAAACTGTTTGTGCAGATACTACACTTGTAAGTAATGATACTAGTGCAAAAAGAAGACTAAACAATACTGCATTAAACGGTACACCACGAGAATTTACTTTACCTAATGCTTTAGGTGCCATACCACTTTTAGAAAGTGACCAAAGCATCCGAGAACATACATATAATCCTGAATTTCCTACAGATAGCAACGCCGTTAAAATAACTAGATTCATAATATCAGCTGCATATGGAATACCTACACTATCAAATACAGCAACAAATGGACTTTCTACTACTCCTGCATGCCTCCATGGAATCAAAGCCGCTAATACTAAAATGGCTAACACATAAAAAATTAGGACACGAAAAATGATACTTCGAATTGCTTTAGGAAGAGTCTTTTCTGGTGCTTCACTTTCTCCAGCTGCAATTCCAACAACTTCTGCACCTTGAAATGCAAATACTACCGCCATCATAGTTGAAAATATAGCTGAAAACCCATGAGGGAAAAGTCCACCATCTTTTGTAAAATTAGTAAACAAAGGTGCCGAACTACCTTTATGACCAAACCCAAATATGGTTGCTGCTCCAATCAGTATAAAAGCTATAACTGCAAATACTTTAATTCCCGCAAACCAAAACTCTGCCTCTGCGTAACCTTTTACACTAAGAATGTTTAAACCCAACAAAAGAACGATAAAAACAAGGCACCAGATCCAAACTGGTACATGAGGAAACCATCTTTGCATCAATATTCCGGCTGCTGTAAATTCTAAACCAACCGTTGTTGCCCAGCTAAGCCAATACATCCAACCAATCGTAAATCCAGTACCAGGACCAATGTATTTCGTAGCATAAGTCTTAAATGAACCTGTAACTGGCATTGTAATCGATAGTTCACCTAAACAAACCATCACAAGATACATCACCAATCCACCGAATAAATACGCAACAACCGCTCCCCCTGGACCAGCTTGATTAATCGTTAAACCTGAACCTAAAAATAAACCTGTACCGATTACTCCTCCAAGTGAAATCATAAACAAATGCCGACTTTTCATGGAACGTTGTAACTGACCTTTTTCATTAGTAGAATCCATAAATGCCCCACCTTTATTTTAGAATATTCAGAAAAAATAAAACAAAATAATATCTCTCAAAGATCACCGCAGAAACTAAACAAAGTAATAATTACGCCTACTCAACATACGTTCTTAAATAGTGAAAATAAAAAGAAATTAAAATCTTCTAAAAACACCTCCTATTTCTGCCCATCTAAAATCGGAAATAACTTTCTCCTCTTCTCACTATTCTTAAGCAAAAGTCATGCCAACAAAAAAACACGAATAAACCAACCTATTAGCCATTCTTTAAATCTAAAAACAACTAATTTATTTTAAATTCTACTCAATTCATTTATTTTAGACTCAATTGCATTTTTTAAAAAGAGGCTTTTCTCATTGAGATCATTATTATTTGCTTAAGTAATCAATCTTAAATTCAATCCAATTAGTACGGATTGAGAATATTTTTTAAAAAATTTAGTTACGAGAAAATTTAATGCTTCGGATTTTGTGGTACATTGAATTGCAAAAAATGGAAAATTATAATATGAAACAGATCACTTGAGGAATATTGCTTTTTAAATTTAAAAATACAAAAAAGCCAAGATATTGGAGAAAAAATATGAAAAAGAAATTTTTTATTTCATTTCTTATTGTAAGTATGCTTTTAGGTGGTTGCTCTAACTATAAAGAATTAAATCAAGTATCGATTGTGGTTGCAATGGGAATTGATTACCTTCCAAAAGAAAAAAAATATCATGTAATCACTCAAATTTTTAATCCTAGTGCAATTGCAACTGCAACACAGTCAGGTTCCCAAGGTGTTCCGGTAATTGCGTTAGATGAAAAAGGTAAAACCATTTCAGAAGCTGTACGAAATGTGTCTAAGAAAGGTTCTCGACAAAATATATATTCTCATGTTGCTCTTGTCATAATAGGAGAAACATTAGCAAAAGAAAAATCATTGAATTATATTTTCGATGTATTTGAAAGAGATTCTAAAATTCGTGTAAATATCCCAGTTATTATTGCAAGAAATAAAAGTGTTGATGAAATAATGAATAATATAGCAGCACTTGATAAAATATCTGCTAAATCAATTGTAGGTAAAATTAAAAATACATCAGCCCTATTAGGTGAAAATCAAGAAACATTAATGCGTGAGGCAATTTCTGCAATTTCTAGTAGTGGAAGGGAACCAGTAATAAATGGCGTGAGCTTAGAAAATGAAAGTGAAACATCACAAACACTTGAAAATGCTAATAAAGTCAATTCTAGTTATGATCGGATAAATGGCACAGGGATTTTTAGAGATGGAAAATTAGTTGGTTGGTTAGATGGACCACCGGCACAATCTATACAAATTATTGATAATCTGATCAAGGAAATGAATGTAGAAATACCATGTAATACAAAAGAATATGATTCGATGGAGCTTTCCCGGGTAAAATCAAAGACGGAAATTAAAATAAAAGATAATATTCCAATAATAAATATAAAAATTAAATCAATTGGCCATATTGACGAAGTATTATGTAATGCTGACTTTGATAAAGCAATAACGCTTAATAAATACGAAAAAACCGCTGAAAATGTTATAAAACAATCAATAGAAAAAGGAATATCTGAAGTAAAAAAACTCGGTGGAGATGTATTTGGATTTGGTGAAAAATTATACATGGTTAATCCAAAAATTTTTAAAAAATATGAAGGAAATTGGAATGATACATTTAAAAAAGCAAAAGTTACAGTAAGTGTTGACGTTAAAATTAATAATGTCGGAATGAGAAGGAGACCTTATCCATATTAGGAGACCAGATACTGTATGAATAGAAAATTAAAAATTAGAAATCAAAGTATCTTCTGGAATGGATGGGATAATATTGGAAAGATTAAAAAATCACCTTCACCAGATAAAAGAATCAAGAAAAAGATAGATTATTTAACAGATTCTTAAATTAAATTTCTTATTCCTTTTATTAAAAATAAAAACCCCATTTGGAAGCTACAAAAGCCCCCAGCACTAATCGGGGGCTTTTCAATGTAATGCAATTTATTGTAATCAATATTGAAAAAGTTCGAATACTTAAGTAACTTCGTCGTAAAGTAGTATATTTGATTGTTATGACGAGGTTTTACTAGTATATCTTTACAAGTCATCACGAACATAGTGTCACACTTAGAATTATTTCTTATAATCAAGAAATTTGTAGATATTTCCCGGGAATTTGTAAAAATTTGATGTTAAATAAAATCTAATATTTAAAAGCATTATTTTAAGCTGAAACAAACTTATATCAGCAATTAAAAAGATTTTTGAATTAATTGCAATCTGTATCAGCCTGCGATACCTACTAAAAAGCCGATACATCCTTGTGGAAGTATCGACCTGAAAGTACATATTTAAGTATTTATTTTCAAAAGTTTTAATCAAATTTTACAAGATTAGCATAAAAAGATTTTAATAGTTCCTTTATTTTCTAAATAAAGAGAAAAGCCATCCCCATTTTTCTTTAGGCTTTTGGATCACAACTTCTAAACGTTTATTAAAATTATCTTGTGATCGCCATTCTGTTCTCTGTTCTTCTCGCATGTTTTGTATTTCTTCTTGTAAAAAATCAATTTTTTGTTTTTCATGTTCCAGTAATGTTTCGTATTGGATTTTTTGTTGTTTGGCTAATTCTTCGATTTTGGTATAAGTTTTTTTGGATGAATTTCCAATATTTGCACTTATATCATGATGATCTTGTTGAAGCCTGGAAACCGCCGTTTTAAGTTCTGTCATATCATTTTTCAGTTGAACATTCATTTCACGTGCAGCTGCGAGTTCACTGACTAAAAACCTTAAAAACTCTTTTAATTGATTTGGGTCATGAGGTAAATTTTCATATGTATCGGATATGGCAATTTGTGTTTCATCGTAACCTTCTAATCTTTCTTTTTGTTGAAAAACGAGGTCTTTTGCAGTATCTTCCAGGGGCTTTTCTGAATCGCGTAACGCTATAAGCACTCTAATATCAGATTGAACAAAGATACGTCGATCGCCATCTTTCAAGAACTCATATCCATTGCGCTCTAAGATTTGACCATACTTTCGAACAGTAGGTGTTGCAATACCCAGTTCTTCTGCTACTTCTTTGGAAGAAAAAGCTCGTTCATTCGGTTGTATATCACTTCGCATAACGGACCTCCTTTTTAACAAATATGAAGGATTTTTCGGCATATTGCAACATATATCACTGTGATACGAAAAACAAGTGATGATGTCCTACTTCAAAAGTTTTGAGTGAAGTGCTCTTACATAAGCATTTTCCAATATAAATATTGAGTTGGAAACGGCAAAAATTACAGCTTGTACAGTTGATTTATGAATTATTCTACAAGTAAGTCTTAGAAAAGCAATATGAACGATATATATACTAACTCATACGTTATAATCTAGAGATATTGATAGTGAAATTACCTAAAAAATCCCCTCTTCACACTTAAGGAAAATAGGGGATCAATTCATTTTACTATAATTAACATTAATTAGAGCCTAAAGCACCAACTACCGGATGTGGAACATAAGGCTCTTCCAAATACGCAACTTCTTCAGCCGTTAAATTAACCGACAATGCACCAACTGAATCTTCTAGATGTGAAATTTTAGTAGCCCCAATAATTGGTGCTGATACTGGCTCTTTCTGCAGTAACCAGGCAAGAGCTATGTTTGATTTTGTTACTCCATGTTTTTCAGCAATCTCTGCAACACGCTCCACAACAAGTCGATCCGTATTTTCAGTTGCACCGTATTTAGATTTTTGAGTTTCATCAGTTTCAGATCTTAGCGTCGTATTTGACCAATCACGTGTCAATCTTCCTGACGCGAGTGGACTATACGGAATGACGCCAATATTTTCTTCCTTACAAAGTGGCAGCATCTCCCTTTCCTCTTCACGGTATATGAGGTTCAGATGGTTTTGCATCGAGACAAATTTGGTCCATCCATTTTTCTCTGCAACATGTAAAGACTTCAGAAACTGCCATGCATACATAGCGGAAGCACCGATATATCTTACCTTACCAGCCTTCACTAAATCATGAAGTGCCTCCATTGTTTCTTCGATTGGTGTGTTATAATCCCAACGATGGATTTGATATAAATCCACATAATCTGTTCCGAGGCGTTTAAGACTTTTATCAATTTCACTCATAATATGCTTTCTGGAAAGTCCTGAACCGTTAGGACCTTTGTGCATAGGGAAATATACCTTCGTAGCAAGTACTATTTCATCTCGATTGGCATAATCTTTAAAAGCTCTTCCAACAAATTCTTCACTAGTACCATCTGAATAGACATTCGCCGTATCAAAAAAGTTGATACCTAAGTCAAGTGCCTTTTTAATGATTGTACGACTACTCTCCTCATCGATTACCCATGGATGGATCCAACGTTTAGCGTCACCAAATCCCATACAACCAAGGCAAAGTCTAGATATTTCTAATCCTGTATTCCCAAGTTTTGTGTATTCCATTTTTATATCCTCACTTTCAGAAATATGTAATCTATTAATCTAAAATAACTATACTTGGACTACATCACTAAAATTATGATTGATAATCTCTACTAATTTAAATTCCCTGTTCTCATACTCAAATTTCAAGATGCAACAATTTCCGATTCGATCTTGCTGTGTACTAGAGCTTTTATGTTCCCAATACCTCATAAAATTTCGCAATGCTGCTCCATGAGAAACAGCTAATACCACTTCATTATCTTCTTCCATTATTTTTTGACATGTAGTAGCCATTCTTTGTTGCAGTTCTTTTTGGTCTTCCCCGCCAAACTTAACAAAAAAGTCGCCATACGGTAACGGTGGATTTAAATCTTCACTCTCACCTTCGAACGTTCCGAAATTCCATTCTTTTAAGCCTTTTAATCTTGTATACGACAATTCCGTCACGATCTAAAGCGTATCACTCGCTCTTTCTGATGTAGAACAATAGGCATGATCGAAAATAATATTTTGTTCTTTAAAGTACTTTGCAGCAGCCTCTGCCTGTTTAATTCCTAATTCTGTAAGTGGAGAATCACACGAGCCTTGAATTTTCCTTCTACTATTAAATAGTGTTTGTCCATGTCTCATTAGATACAAAGTCTTTTTCATTCGTATCCCCCTTTTCTAATCTAAAAAAATAAGTTTCGGGTAACAGGTTTTGTTTCAAAATTTGAGATTAACTTACAATCTAATATTATCAATATTATATTTTTAATCGTTAGCATATTCCTCTTTAATGATTGCCTATTACTCTTAATTTCAAGTAAAAGATTTGAAAAAAAATAGAAAAACAAAAAAATTCGAACATAAAAAGGCCCAAACCCTTGTTATACTTCGGTTTGAACCTTTTCAATTTCAAAGCAATAATTGCAAATTAAGACGCTGTTGTTGTACTGTATTGTTCTTCCAAAGTCTTCTTTAAGAATAAAGCAACTTCAAGCATTCCGTACTTTCCAGATTTTGCTTCGGCATCAGAATTATAGTTTGTGTTTGTATTGATATCGTAAGTATAAATTTCACCTTCAGCATTTCGGATAAATTCGATTCCGGCAACTTGAATACTATTTTTAACTAGAACTTCTTTATATTTCTCTAAAATTTCGTCGTCAAAACCTTCAACAATTTGGAACTTAGGCTTCTCTTCTACTTCTTCTCCTACCGGACAGAATAAATCACCAATTTGGCATGCATCCGCTGGGCATAGTTCAAACCCTTCCGAAGTATCTACTTTAACAGCATAAACAAAGTTTCCGCCAACAAACTCGCAACGAGTGATGTAGCTTTCAGGTGATTTGATGTATTCTTGAATCAGTGTAATACCATCGACCGGTTCTTCAAAAGTCGGTCCTTCGACATAAGCTTTTAAAGCATCAACACTCTGGAATAACTGGACACCTAGCCCTTTACCAGCACGATTATGCTTCGTAATAAATGACTGTCCTTCAAAGCTACTAGCTGCTTTAAGAATGTTTTCTTTACCAACAGCTGCAATCGTTTTTGGAGTTTTAACACCATATTTGTTTAACTCTAAATATTGTAAAACCTTACTAACTTCTAGCTTCAAGGCATTCGTTCCATTTAACACCGTACGACCATGTGCTTCAAGCCAAGCTAATACTTGCCCAGTAAATTCAGCTGCAAAACGATGATCACGTGTATGAGAAGAAGCACTCATTCTGCTATAAAAGATCCCTTCTGGTGGTTCTGTTGATAAATCTACCGTACCTTCGTCTAGATGCCATTCCTCATAAGGAACTCCAAGCTCCTCTAATCTTTTTGTTAAATGCACAGTCCACTCACTATTTTCATGAATTACGTATACTTTGCTCATCTTTAAATCCCCTTTCTAGCTTTTAATTAAACTACGTTTTTGTTCTACTAATGGCATAACTTGCTTTGAAAATCGTTCCATTTCCTCTAGTTGAGGTGAAAATTGTAATAATAATAAGTCTAAGCCAGCTTCTTCATATTGTAAAATTCGGTCTGCAATTTGCTCTGGTGTTCCTACTAGTTTTGGTCTAAGACCACGATTAGAAACTGAGTAATCTTGTAATTGTATTTGTTGTTCTAATTGTGATTTTGTCGTGAAGTCTTTAAAACCAGCATATCCGCTTGAATCTTTCACTGTTGTAATTTTTTCTAGCTCAGCCAAAGCCTCTTCTTCTGTATCTCTACAAATAACATAAGCAGCCATACCGAAAGAACTTAAAGGTGCATTACCAGTTTGTTCACGGCGTACTTTCATATCTGTTACTTTCTGATTAATTTCTTCAACTGTTCCACCGTGCATCACATATGCGTCACATTTTTCAACGATTGTTTGCTTACCTTTTTCACTTTCACCACCTGCATAAAGAATCGGGTTTGGTCTTTGTACAGGTTTTGGAGCAAGTTTCGTATCTTTTAAGTCGTAAAATTTTCCTGAATAATTGAACGTTTCTTCTGTCCATAAGCCTTTTAGGACATCAATAAACTCCTCTGTACGGGCATAGCGTTCATCATGTTCTGTAAAAATACCGCCATATTGACGAGCTTCTTCTGCCCACCATGCAGAAACGACGTTTAGGGTAAAACGGCCGTTACTGATTTGATCGATATTAGCAGCCATTTTTGCTGTGACTGCAGGATTATGAAAACCTGGACGAATCGCGGTCATAATTTCGATTTTTTCCGTTACTGCAGCAAGTGCCGCTGCTGTTGACCAAGCTTCAAGTGAATCATGCTCTGGACCTTTAATATCGTTTAAATATAATTCAGCAATTAAAGTAGTCGAATATCCCCATCTTTCAGCTGATTGAATGACCTCTTTAGCATATTCAAATGTTGATGGCATGCTTTCGTCATCCACATTACGTAACCATCCTCCAAAAATCGGTAACCAAAAACCATATTTCATTTCTATTCTCTCCTTCATCCTCAAAATTGTCTAGTTTTCGCATTGGTTAAGTTGGATTTATATATAGTGGAATTCAGTTTTGTTTAACCTTCCGAGTAAATAAATAAAAAAAGAAAAAAAGAAAAAAGCCTCTTTCATTCAGAAAGAGGCATCGGAAACAATTGTTTTCGACTTATCTATCAGAATGATTTCATTCTGCAGGAAGTGGCACCGTTCCTAAATAAGGAGGTTGCCGGACGTCATAGGGCCTAATCCCTCGGTCACTCTCGATAAGTTTGAATTATGTAATTTCTTTAACTGAATCATAAATCCTAGTAAACAGATTGTCAATAAGGGAATTTAAACATTTTTTGAGATAGCGCTTTCATTGTTGTGTTTATTAGAAAAAATAAAATTTTATAATTATTTATTGCCATTAAACCGAAGTTAATACATAGTACCAGTTCCCTTTAGTTTCACTTCTGATTTTACTCGAAATTCAATTTTTGGATAAATTTCTTCCCACTTATTTATTTCTTTTTTTGTCACTCCGTATTTTGCTTGATAGTTTAACCCAAGTCCAAGTGGATCAACATTTAATTCCTGTAGACGTTCTAGAAATTTTTTTGTTCTTGAGCTCATAATGATTGATGCTTTTTTCTCATACTCTTTCAATTCTCTATCTTGATATAATGACTTTTTAGATTCCTCAATAAATCCTTTTACCTTTATATGAACGTCTACATATGGCTTTTTATTTTTGGGCACAACGATTTTCATGTCAGTTTTCGTATTTCCAGCACTTATGTAAAATTGACTTTTTCCTTTTCCAACATTAATTAATGTTGTTTTTTTTGGATTTAAAAGCTCATTAAGTAATCTTGTTTCATCGCGATTTAATACTGCTTTAAATTTTGTTCCTTTAAAAACTGCGGAAGTATTAATTTTAAAGGAACTATCGAACGGTTCAATAATAGGTAAATATGGATCTATACCGCTTTCTATCAATCGCATATAATAATCATTAAGTATCTCTGACATTACATATGGCGACCTATTTGATTCTTCATTAAAAGCTAACACAACTGCGTTACCCGCTAATCTCTCTGATTTAACCCTCCATGATAAAGCTTCTTTTGCAGAAGGTTCTCCTACAGCTACATAGCTTCCTAAGTAAACGCCTATTAGCTCATTTAAATAAATAGTATAAAATACTCAAATGGCTCAATAATAATTTTTGTACCTACCTCTTTATAAGGAGATTAGTATGAATTTATTTGAGAAAGGAAGTAAATTAATAATGGGAGTATTAAGTGGAAATCCACAAAATGAACCTTTACATTATGGAGAAGTTTACGGTCTATGGACTCACCTATCAGCTACTAAAGCTGGCGTAGATACTTATCAAGTTTATATTAACCATACTGGTGATGAAGAGTTAAAAGCATTTTTAAAACAAGTAATTGAAAGTTCAATGAAACCTGCAATTAAAGAAATTGAAGAAGTACTTCTACATAATGATATTGCAGTCCCTCCTACTCCATCAGAACGACCAGAAGCAGATTTGGAACAAATTCCAGCTGGAGCTAGATTTCAAGATGCTCAAATCGCTTACATGGTTGCTGCTGGTATAGCAGCTGGAGTTACAGCTGATGCATCATTAATGAGCCAATCAATTCGCGAAGATATTGGTACTATGTTTGCTAGTTTTGGTGCAAAAAAAGCGAAAGATGGTGCGGCACTACTGCAAATAATGAAAACAAAAGGTTGGTTAGTTCCACCGCCACTTCATTTTGAAACAAAACAGCAACAACATTAAAAAAATTGTCCACCTATAATATTAGGTGGACTCAGACTGTTGACAAACGCNNCAGGCTTCGCGCCTCGAAAGACAAACGCTTGCAATCAGTCTGAAACTCAAGTTTTTTGTACTTTGTCTACACACTGTGTCCACCTATAATATTAGGTGGACTTTTTTAGTTTATTGGTGCAATCTTATTGCAATTTGGTTGTTATATTTTGAATGGTCATATTTTCTAGTCAAAGAATAGAGTGCACAGCTTGCCTAGGACTTGCTTGAAACAGATGGTCCACACTCAAATCAGCACCTACACATTTTTTCAATATTTTTCATTTGCTAAGAAAGGTAGTTACCAATCATTTCTTTCTCCATCTCTAAAAAATTCTCCATTGGGTCCATCATTTCCAATTGTCGCTAACCAAATAATAGACTTGGCAGCTTGCTCAGGAGTTCTTGGGGCAGATGGTCCACCCATATCAGTACTTACCCATCCCGGATCGACGGCATTTATTTTGATGTCTCCTTTGATTTCTGTAGCTAGCAATCTTGTCAATCCATTTAGAGCAAGTTTGGATAGCTTATAAGCTCCTACTTCTGGATATGCCATTTCACTCATCGCTCCATATTCTGAAGAAACATTAATAATTCTTCCATAACCTTGTTTCTCCATAATAGGAATAAATGTCCGAATCACATGGTATGCCCCAAAAAAGTTGGTTGTCATCGTTTTCTCTAGAATTGTAGGTTCCATCTTTAATAAGTCTTTATCTTCATGAAAAATCACGCCAGCATTATTAATCAATACATCTATTCTCCCAAACTTCTGATTAAGTATAGTGGCGGCGTTATTGATACTTTCTTGATTGTTTATATTCATCTCTATAAAGGAAACGTCTAGATTGAAATCATTAAATTTCTGAGCTATTTTTTCCCCCTTTTTAGGATCACGGCTTGTTAAAATCACCTTAAAACCATTCAAAGCCAATTGTTGGACCAACTCATACCCAATTCCTCGATTTCCGCCAGTTACAAGTGCGATTCTCTTTTCATGTAACATATAGTGCCTCCTTTTATCGTTACTCAAATAATTGCCAATAAAATAGTTGATCTCCCTTATAAGGAGAGCTGTTTAGTAGAATTATATAAATAATTTCTAAATAGAATACTTACCAAACCTAGTATCAATGATAATATCCCCACTAATATAACATACCGTATACCTAGCTCAGTTATAAATGCCCCACCTACAGCTGCACCGATTGTTGTTCCTATATTACAAGCAGACAAAAATAAGCCGTTAGCAAAATCTGGGGCCTCGGGTGCTGATGATGTAATCCAATATTGATTGATATTACCTCCAATTCCAGCTAAAATGCCCCATGCTAATGTAATAAACAAAACAGGTAAGGTAAAACCGCCTGTTAATAATAAAATAATATAAACGATCCCTAATATAAATGGATAAATGACTACAGTTTTACTTGCATTTTTCGTAAGTAATTTCCCTGCTACTACGTTACCTATAATATTAGCACTACCAAATATGAAAAATATTAAACTTATAAGTTTCGGAGACATATTCGTAACTGTTTTTAAATACTCAGCAAAATAACTATATACTCCAAATACCGCTGAATTTAATAAAATAACCCCCACGATTGAAAGCAAAGTAATCGATTTTTTTAAGACGCTTATTTGCTTTCCGTAAGAAAGTCTTTCCTTTACAGGCATCGATGGTACAAAGAGTAATGTAGCAATGAAAACAATTGAATTAACAATAGCAAAGAACGCCATTGCTAATTGCAAATTAGCTGTACTTGCAATAAAACTTACAATTGGTACACCTACAACCATCCCTGCAGAAACCCCGATAAATACTTTAGACACAGCTTTTGTAGCTTCCTCTTTACTTACTGAAGCAGCAGCTACTGTAAAAGCTAAAGAACAATAGATGGGATGAAAAAATGCTGGTATTATACGAGCTATCAATAGAACGTTAAAACTACTTGTAAATATTGAAACGATATTCCCTACTAAGAAAATACTAAGAACAAGTAACATCACTTTCTTACGATCTATTCCCGAAAACAATAATGGCATGGTTGGTCCAGCTATTGCTACAGCAAGTGCAAATAGACTCACCAACAACCCTGCTTGAGATACACTAACATCATATTGCGCTGCAATGTCTGGTAATATCCCAATAACCCCCATTTCAGTGTTTAAAATGCCGAAAACACCAAAAGATAGTATAAATATAAGTAAATTATTACTTCTCACTCTAATCCCCCTTAGTAATTTAAAATACTCCCATCATGGATGAATATCGAGAGTGTTTACAAATTTAGATTTTAATATGTTTCACTCTTTGTAATAATTCTAACGTACACTTTTCATATAGCAATTACTTATATCATATAACTAGATATGCTTGATAGGCATAACGTATTTATATATACTTGTATCATTATTAAGGGGGAATGGTGCTTGGAACTAAGAGTATTGCGATATTTTCTTACTGTAGCAAGAGAAGGCAGTATTACGGGTGCTGCAGATTTTTTGCATATTACCCAGCCTACCTTATCAAGACAGATAAAAGATCTTGAACAAGAGTTAGGAAAAAAACTATTTACTCGCAGTAGTCACAGTATAATTCTTACAGAAGAAGGAATGATTCTGCGAAAAAGAGCTGAAGAAATCGTTGATATGGTAGATAAGTTAGAGGCAGAATTTAGCTCAATGGAAGAAACAATTAGTGGTGATGTTTACATAGGTAGTGGAGAAACAGAAGCCATGAAACAGATTGCGCGGGTAGTAAAAAATCTACAGGTAAGCTATCCAAGTATACGATATCACCTATACAGCGGTAACGAAGACGATGTGACTGAACGGCTAGACAAAGGGTTACTAGATTTTGGGATTCTAATACAACCTGCTGATTTATCAAAATACAATTATATAAATATCCCAGCCAAAGATGTTTGGGGCGTTGTTATGAGAAAAGACAGTCCTCTTGCCTTAAAAGATACTATTCAAGCAGAGGATTTGTTAAATATTCCCTTAATCTGTTCGAGACAAGCAATGAAAAAGACATTTTCTAAAAATGAATTTGCGGATTGGTTTAGTGAAGAATTTGATAAACTAAACGTCGTGACTACATACAATCTAGCTTATAATGCTGCGATCATGGTTGAAGAAGGCATTGGTTATGCTATCGTACTTGATAAAATCGTGAATACATCAAGTGATAGTAACCTTTGTTTTAGACCGCTAGAGCCAAGGCTAGAATCTGGCTTAAATATCGTATGGAAGAAACATCAAGTTTTTTCGGCTGCTGCAAATCTGTTTTTAAGAAAAATCCAGGAGGAATTTTCAAATTTTTCAGGTGTTCAATAAAATGGATACCCCCCAATATTCATCTACACAAATATGAATATTGGGGGCTTTTAGTTACTTAGTAATGAAAGTCCCTATTTTTTTACTTTTAAAAATATCTTCCGTTCCTGCTTCCAAAGCAGTCTTGTAATATGAACATTTATGTTGGATTATTTCCATTGTTCTTTTTAATTCTTCCATCTGTGCTTCTACACTAGCTTTTCTTTCCAAAAACATGTCATATCTTTGTTGTAATGTGGAGTCCCCATCAGAACACCATTCAATGAAATTTTTAATTTCCTTAATAGGCATTCCAGTCGCTTTCAAACATTCTATTATTTTTAAAGCTTCTATATCAGATTCTTTAAACACGCGTATTCCACTAGTTGTCCGTTCTACAAATGGCATTAAGCCTTCTTTATCGTAATATCTCAAAGCATATACTGTAAGATTCAATTCCTTTGCTACTTCGCCGATTGAATATGTCTTCAAAATTAATCTTCCTTTCATTTAGATCTAGACCTCGAGTTAACTCTAATATTATGAATGGATTTTATCACGTTATTTTTTTGATGTCATTTTTAAGTACACAAAAATTTCTTCATTTATAAAAATATAATTTAATCACTTGACCTAGAGTTAACTCGAGGGAATATCATTGTGGTGAAAGAGAAAAAAATTATTCACCTCGAATGTTTAATTTGTTTTCTAGAAAAATAATTTTATGGAGGTTTTATTATGATAACTGCAAAAGCAAGAGCTGTAGATGGGCCTGACAAATCCTTTCGGGTTGCTGAAATCAAACGACGTGATCTTGATTTAAATGATGTTCTAATTGAAATTAAATATACTGGAATATGCCATTCTGACATTCATACTGCACATGGAGAATGGGGTCATGTGCACTACCCGCTTGTACCGGGACATGAGATTGCTGGAATAGTTTCAGATGTAGGTGCAGAAGTAACAAAGTACAAGGTTGGTGACAGAGTTGGAGTAGGCTGTATGGTAGACTCTTGTGGCCATTGTGAAAACTGTCGTAAAGGTGAAGAACAGTATTGTCTCAAAGGAAATACTCCCACTTATGCTGGTGTTGACAAATACGGCGAGCCAACTCAGGGTGGTTATTCAACCTACATTGTAGTAACGGAGGATTTCGTAGTTAGAATTCCAGATAACATTGAACTTGATGCTGCTGCCCCATTACTTTGTGCGGGTATTACTACATATTCACCATTAAACCATTGGGGAGCAGGACCAGGTAAAAAGATAGCTGTAATTGGTATGGGCGGTCTTGGTCATATGGCTGTAAAAATTGCAAATGCAATGGGTGCAGAAGTAACCGTTCTATCACAAACATTGAACAAAAAAGAAGATGGCTTACAATTTGGAGCAAGCCACTACTATGCTACAAACGATGCAGAAACATTTGAAAAGCTTGCAGGAACTTTCGACTTAATTATTAACACTGTAAGTGCAAAGATTAATTTGGATGCTTATTTAAGATTATTAACTCTTGATGGTACGTTAGTAAATGTCGGTGCTCCAGCAGAGCCGTTGTCACTAAGTGTTTTTTCACTTATAGGACATCGTCGCTCATTTGCAGGTTCAATGATTGGAGGAATTCGTGAAACTCAGGAGATGTTAAACTTCTGTGGGGAACATAATATAGTTCCTAATATAGAAGTTATTTCTGCCGATCAAATTGACGAAGCATACAAACGAGTTCTAGCTTCTGATGTGAAGTATCGATTTGTTATCGACACTAGCACTATGTAAGTTTTAATTTTTTCTCGAGATGTCCTAAAAGCATTGCTTTTATGGCATCTTTTTTAATATGAAATGCCTAAGTAAAACTGTCTTATAATAACGCCTAACTGTTTAACGGTTAAAAATATAAATTATAGGAGGAAGTAATAATGATAAAACATGAAGAAGTTAAGAATGGTGTCATATTCCCTGTTGGCGATAAAAATGAAGCTTACGCACAATTTTTTGTAGGACAAAGTTATCTTAAAACCTTAATTGCCGATCCTAAAGTGAATGTTGGTGTTGGGAACGTGACCTTTGAACCTGGTTGTAGAAATAATTTGAAATCCATCATGATGGATTTCAAATTTTATTAGTAACCGGCGGAGAGGGTTGGTACCAAGAAGAAGGTAAACCCGCTCAATTCTTAAAGGCTGGTGATGTGATTGTTACTCACGATGGTGTGAAACACTGGCATGGTGCTGCAAAGGATAGTTGGTTTGAACATATTGCCATAACTGCAGGTACACCAGAGTGGTTGGAATCTGTTTCAGACAAAGAATATGGAACATTAACTAAGTAATTTGTAACTAGCGCATCGAATTATGAGTTCGATGTGTTAGTTTTCGCAATTTTATTGAATGGATGAAAACAAATTTTGTTAGAATTAAACGGTCCCCAAACTTTTTGAAAATGAATTCAAAAAAAATCCCTTTCCATAAAAAAGCAAAAGGGAAATATTTAGGAACTAAAATTACAGTCTTAAGATTCGGGTCAATTGTGAAGTTTTTAAAAATTTAAATTTGGCTATAGTAATTGTCACTGTTTTTTACTTTGTATTCATTGCTCTTAAGAACCATTTATAATATTTGAATTATCATTTGTATTTATGCTAATTTTTTTACTTTAACCATTTATAAAATAAAAAAGAATAGATTTGAAATAATTTCCTCATAATAGTACAGGAGGGATTTCAATGAAGCATATAAAAGCATTTGTAATTAAATTTATTGCTTGTCTTGCATTATTATATATAATTTTAGGTATTGGGTACGATATGGCATTTAGAAATGTATTTCTGATAACGTTAGTTTTAGGAGTAATCGCATATATCGTAGGTGATTTGTTGATTTTACCCAAAACAAATAATACGATCGCAACAATAGCGGATGCAGGAATAGCATACTTAATTATTTGGTATATGGGATCAAAGTTAACATATGGTGGTAGTATGGTGACACCGTCTTTAATTTCCGCAATTGGAATTGGCTTGTTTGAAATCTTTTTTCATAAATATGTTTATAATAATGTTATTAAAAATACAGAGCATCGAGAGAATGTATCAACTGGAAATTTACGTTATCAAACCGAGGCATCGGAAGAATTGACTCCTGAAATACATAATAAAAATAAAAAATAACTGTATTTCAAAGTATTAAAAAGTCGATATTAAAAGTTTTTTATAATAAATTGTAATATGTATTTCTTTAGAGGAACTTAGGTTTCTCTTTTTTTATTTCATAAATACAATGTAAACCCGGAAAAAGTACAGAGTGAAAGAATTCCCCACCCTGTACTTCGTCATTTTATTTCATGCGTTTATTATATACCTTCATCGAAATTACATAAAACAAAATACCAATTGCCACTAACCATATTAATGCTGTTACAATCGCACCATAGTCCGGCTGCCCAGCTAAAAGGGAACGTACACTTTCGGCAATTGGTGTCATTGGCTGATTTTCGGCAAAAGCTCGAAGCTTGCTACCCATATTATTTGTTGGAACAAAGGCAGAACTTACAAACATTAAGCCCATTAGCAGATAAGAGAACACGCTCGCACCTTCATACGATTTTGACATTAGCCCACATGCTACTGCAATCCAAGTGAAAGAAAATACGGTAAGCAGGATCATACCAGCTGCTAATAGCCACTCCACAAAATTTGCGTGAGGACGGAATCCCATGATAAAAGAAATAAGAATCACTGCAGCAACTGATAATAAGTTTAATATTAAAGTTGAGATGACATGCCCCCCCAATATCGATGACTTGGCGATTGGCATGGAATGAAAGCGATCAAAAATTCCTTTAGTCATGTCTGTGTTCACTCGAACTGCTGTATAGGAAATCCCCATTCCAATACACATAAGCAACACACCTGGTACGATAAAATTCACATAATCTACTTTATCCATTGTCATTGCACTTCCGAAAATATAGACAAAAGCAAGCATAAGCATAATCGGCATAAGAATCGTTGTAATAATTGTATCAATACTTCGAAGTGAATGCTTCATCACCCGACTACTCATAGTAATCGTATCGCTAAAAAAATGGTTTCCACTCATTACTATTCTCCTTTCTTTCCGGTAACAGCAAGGAAAATTTCCTCAAGGTTCGGTTGTTTTTCCACGTATTCCACTTTTTTTGGTGGAAGAATTGCTTTTAATTCATCCAATGTTCCTTGTACGAGTATCTTACCTTCATGTAAAATCGCAATGCGGTCAGCTAATTGTTCAGCTTCTTCTAAATATTGTGTTGTGAGAAAAACGGTAATACCAGCATTCGCCATATCACGAATCACTTCCCACAATGCTAAACGTGCTTCAGGGTCAAGTCCAACAGAAGGCTCATCAAGAAAAACAAGTTCAGGTGACCCAAGTACTGTCATTGCTAAATCCAAGCGTCGCTTCATACCGCCTGAATAAGTAGCAAGAGCACGATTACCAGCTTCAACTAAATCAAAACGACGCAGACTTTCTTCCACTGCTTCTTTCCGATTAGGCAAATGGCGAAGTTTTGCTACTAAATCGAGATTTTCACGTCCTGTCAAAATATCATCTACTGCAACGTTTTGTCCGGTTAGACTAATTTTTTCACGTACTTGTTGTGGGTTTGTTTGAAGGTTGGCATTACAAACTTCAATTTCCCCTTTATCCGCTTGTAATAATGTAGTCAAAATTTTAATGATAGTTGTTTTACCGGCACCATTAGACCCTAGTAAAGCGAAGACAGTGCCTTTTTCCACTTCAAAATCTACACCTTTGAGAACCTCAATTTCTTTGAAGGATTTTTTTAGCCCTTTCACTGAAATTGCTGTATTACTCATAATCATTTCCCTCCCATATATGAAGTTGAAGGCGCGTTTCACTGCGTCCTAGCGCCTGCAACTGTTTTTGTATATATCACGCTATTTTTTCTTACCCACACGATCTAGAATGCTTTTGTTCAAATTATTGCGTAACTTATCATCCCATCTTTTCGCTTGATCGGTAAGTCCATTAGCAAATGCTGTCAAGTCTTCTCCTGTTACTTCCAATACGTCCTTGCCATCTGCCGCACCAGCTTCAAACAAATCAATGAGATCATATTGGATTCTCAGCATATCCATGCCACTTCCAGAGGCGAAACTCCACATATAATTGCAGATTGTTTTATAGGCTTCTGAGTAGTTTCCAGGCAAAGCTTCCACACGCGCCATCATTTCTTTGTACTCTTTTTTGTCATCAAGTATCTTTTTGATAAAATTTATCATGATATTTAGCCCCCAATTTTATTTTTTATTCGTCCATATTTTTACTTGCTGTTCTACTCTACGCTCAATGTCTTTTTTCAAATCTACTTGACTTGCTAATATGCTTGCCGATTCTCCATCAAGTTTTGAGAGAGCCATCAATTCGTCAGCAAATGCCGCCACGTCTTCACCCGTAACATCTAGTACATGCTTGCCTTCTGCTGAGCTTGCTTCAAACAGTTCATACAAATTGATAATTTCTTCACCAAATCCATATCCGAAATTCCACATGTATTTTTGAATCTTCTTGAACACAAATGCGTAATCTTTCGGAAGGGCATTTACTTTTTTCATAAATGCTTTATATTCCTTCTTGCTTTCTAAATCGCCAATGATTAGCTCTATAAATTTCTTCATATTACTTCTCCCCTTTTAAGCTATTTATTTTCGTTGAAACAAATTCCCATTTTTTCCAAAATTGCTGTAATTCCTCATGCCCAGCTTCCGTTAATGAATAAAACTTACGAGGTGGGCCCATTTCAGAACGTTTTTTCTCGATATTTACTAATTCCTTCTTTTCGAGCCTGATCAGAATCGTATAGACTGTACCTTCGACAACCTCTGTAAAACCTAAATCATTAAGGAGTCGAGTAATCTCGTAGCCGTAAGTATCACCTCGACTGATGATTTCAAGTACACAACCTTCTAATGAACCTTTGAGCATTTCTGTTAAATTTTCCATGACTTACACCTCCTCTATTCTTTGGTTAAATTAGTTTTCGGTCTAAATTGAATAGATAAAACCGTTTTTCAAGCTAATTAGTAATACAGATATTCAGTGTCACTTAGTACCGGTTTAAAAAAATATCTAAAATAGTCAATGAATCAAGGATTTCATATGATAATTTTTAGATGAACTCTTTTTAGCTATCTAGCGTGACTGATATTCAGTGTTACTTAGTAATAGTATATTGTATTACTAAGTAGAGGAAATGTGAACCGTTTTATAAAAAAATTTTATAACCATTTTCAACTATTTAGTATTACAGATATTCAGTATTAATTAGTACTAATACATAGTAACACTAAGTAGTGTAATTTTCAAGTTGTTAACAAAAAAATTAGAGTTTTGTTTTACCAACTAAAAGTGAGTAGTAATGTAAATAAAAAATTTTCTTATGTTTTTAAAGATTATACTTCCTGGTATAAAATTTTGCAGTGATCACAAAAATAGAAATAGAAAAACAATTGACTTATATGAATACTTGCTCATATAATAATATTATATATGAATACATGCTCATATATACATGCATTTTACATTACAGATAACTGGAGGTAACTCTCATTGACGAATGATAATATTCAACCATGCGAACTTAATCATGAAAACAAACAACACTTAGATGAAGAAACATTATTTGTAGTATCTCAAACATTTAAAGCTTTAAGTGACCCAACTAGAATACGGATCTTAAATTTATTATGTACGAAAGAACATTCCGTTAATGAGATTGCAGATATTTTAGATTTGGGTCAATCTACCGTTTCACATCAATTGCGATTTTTAAAAAATTTACGATTAGTCAAGTTTAGACGTGAAGGTACTACTCTCTTCTATTCACATGACGATAACCACATTATGAATTTATTAAAACAGGCAATTGAGCATGCTGCACATACCTAACATTTTTATAAATAGGGGGAATGAAAGTGGGACATAATCATGAACATACTCATACCCACAATACAAATAAAAAAGTATTACTAATTTCATTTATCATTATTACAGGCTATATGATTATTGAAGCAATTGGCGGTTATATAACAAATAGTCTTGCACTATTATCAGATGCTGGTCATATGTTAAGTGATTCAATCTCACTAGCAATCGCGTTAGTTGCATTTAAATTAGGTGAAAAAGCCGCAAGCAAAAGTAAAACATTTGGTTATAAACGATTCGAAATACTTGCAGCAGTATTAAATGGCGTCACGTTAATTTTGATTGCACTCTATATTTTTTACGAGTCGATCAAGCGTTTCACAAATCCACCTGAAATAGCGTCAACTGATATGCTAATAATCAGTGTAATTGGTTTATTAGTTAATATACTGGTGGCCTGGATTATGATGCGTGGTGCAGACACCGAAGAAAATATAAATATGCGCGGTGCTTATTTACATGTCTTAAGTGATATGCTTGGTTCAGTTGGTGCGATTATTGCTGCACTACTAATGATTTTCTTTGGTTGGGGCTGGGCTGATCCGTTAGCAAGCGTGATTGTTGCCGCTTTAGTTTTGAGAAGTGGCTATTATGTCACAAAAGCTTCTATACATGTGTTGATGGAAGGAACACCAAAAGAAGTCAATCTAAACGAAGTGATTCAACTAATAGAAAAAACAGATGGGATTGAAAGTGTACATGATTTACATCTTTGGACGATTACAAGTGGTCTAAATGCCCTTTCTTGTCACGCTGTGGTGGATGACCAATTAACAATTGAAGGGAGCGAAATTATTTTACGTAAAATTGAACATGACCTTGAACATAAAGGTATTATGCATGTCACAATTCAATTAGAAACAGCAGCTCATAAACACGATAATTCAATCCTTTGTCAATTAAAGAATGAGCCCTCTTCTCATCACCATCATCATCATTAAAAGAACTATAAAAGAGATAGATACATTCTATCTTTTTTTTTCTTAATACTTCACAAAAAATGTGGTAAAACACATGATTAATAATCCTAAAGTGAATCCAGTAAAGATAAAACCATGACATTGATTGTTCATGAAGTTTTTTTGGACTCAACTAACAATATGTAATAACTGAATTACAATACTATATAAGTTAAAAAACATAATTATATATTCTACTTAATCATCACACAATTCCTCATGTTTATAAAATATTGAATAGTCCATCGAATCATTTAGATTCTCTGGACTATTTTTATATCATCTACTATAAGGGGTACAGTCTACTAATTGGTGCTTTTGGTAATTTAATAGGTTACTTTACCGATACGTATCATTGTTCATACAAAGTAATTGTTAGTGTTATTTAATGAATTAGCAATTTGTCTTATTCCTTTTTCAATATCTGTAGGTTCACAATTGGAAACGTTGATTTTTAATATTTTTTCTTGAAAAAAGTTATCTAAATAGTTTTGCTTAATAGATTTAACCTGAATATTATGTTCATTTAATTGGTTAATTAATGTCGTCATATCTACTTGCTTGGGCAAAACAATATGACTGTGCATTACGAGATCGGTTGCGTACTTGAAATTTATTAAATGGGTTTTGAAAGACGTTTGAAGTATTTGAGCACGAGCTAGATATTTATCTCTGACTTGTTTTTGATAATGTTCAAACATACCACTTTTTAAATACAGCTCTATAGCTGCTTGTGAAATCATCGAACTATCGATATCAATTACTGTTTTAAATTGCTGAAAAGTTTCTATTAACGAATCAGGTAAAACTGCTATACCAATACGTAAACCTGGGAACATAATTTTCGAAAAACTTTTCAAGTAAATAACACGTCCATGCAGATCATTTGCAAACAGAGGATCATTTTTATTCATATATTCAAAATCTGCTAAATAATCATCCTCTACTATATAAACATTGTATTTATAAGCTAATTTTAAGATTGCTAATTTTTCTTTTTTATTATAGGAAGTACCTAATGGGTTTTGAAATCTAGGCATAGTATAAAAAAATTTTATATCACCCTCACGGAAAATTTGTTCGAGTTCTTGTAGATTAATCCCCTCTATTGTTCGCTTTATCCCTATTACAGGTAATTTATATAGTTTTACTAAGTCAATGTATAAATGATAGCTCGGCTGCTCTACTAAAATCCTAGTTTTATTGTTTGAAAAAGGCATAGTACTCAGTAAAAAAAGAGCTTGCTGAACGCCTGAAGTAATAAATATTTGTTTTTTTTGAGCAAATACTTGATATGATTTTAATAATTTTTCAACCTCCTTTATTAAAGACGGTAGGCCCTTATCGGTACCGTATCGAAATAAGTCAGCTTGAAACGTATCAATTGCTTTATTTAAACAATGTTGGAAATCTTGATACGGAAACGAATGCCAATTAGGAGCTGAAGTCGCAAAATCAATTTTACTCGTTTTAAATGGCTGTTTAAACATCTTATGCTCCACTACATAAAAACCACTTTTGGGTCTTGCATAAATAAGGTGTTGATTTTCTAATTTCTCAAGTGCAGTAAGGATACTACTATTACTACAAGAAAATTGATTCGCTAAATTTCGAATTGATGGAATCTTTGAACCAGCTTTTAACTCTCCAGATTGAATTTGAGTAAGTAAAGATTGATATACATATTCATATTTAAGCATTATATAACTCCTTTAAAGGATCCTGTATTTTCCCTGTATCGGTACAGATGTCAAATTTTTAAACGTTACAATTTTAAAATGCACATAAAATATAAGCATCGGCCGGTTCAAAATTTAGTTTAGGGAGAGATGTATTTTGCGAATACAAAAAACAAAACAAACTCTTTCATTGAAAGATTCAATCGAATCACGTCGTAGTATTCGAAAATTTATTCAAGAAACAATTCAAGACGAAGAAATCCAAGAAATTTTCAAACTTGTTAGATTAACACCCAGTGCATGGAATGTTCAACCATGGCATTTTCATATTATTAAGGATATTCAACTTAAGGAAAAACTTCAAGAAGCAGCTTATGGTCAGAGACAAGTAACCTCTGCTCCAGCAGTTGTGATTATTTCAGTTGATATGGAGAATTCAATTAGCCGTTTATCGGAAACAATCCATCCTGGTATTTCTGAAGATCGAAAGCAAATTGAAATAGCTAATCTTACATCAGTTTTTGAAAAGATGAGTAAAGGAGAACAATTAGCATGGGGTCTAACACAGGCAAATATTGCACTTGGTTTTCTATTACTAGCGATTCAAGGTCTTGGTTATTCAAGCGTGCCGATGTTGGGTTTTGATCAAGCGAAAGTTAAAGAACTGTTAGGTCTTCCCGAGCATGTAGCTTTTGCTGCTATGGTACCCTTTGGTCACCCAGACTCAGATGGTTATGAACATCATCGCTTTGATTTAGATAAGATTATTACTTTTCATTAATAACAAGGAGCAGGCTTTTTAAACCTGCTCCTTTCAACCATATGGTTGAATCCTCCTGTACCGATACAGATACAAATTATTTACCTCGATAAGAATTACTTTTTTACATAAAATTAGCATTAACAGTTCTGATTAATAGGGGGAAAACATTATGACCGATAATAGAAAAGCTTATATAGCGATTACTATTTGTTCATTAATCATTGGGTTATCATTTCTTTTTGTAAAACAAACGTTAACAATAGCATCACCACTTGATACCTTAGCACATCGTTTTACAATTGCCTGGCTTGCTGCCACAATCATTTTAATCTGTAGAAAAGAAAGTATTAGGATTAAGAGAGGTGATTTAATTAAAATTTCATTTCTTGCCACATTTTATCCAGTACTATTTTTCTCATTGCAAATTTTTGGACTAATGCATACAACCTCCTCTGAAGCAGGTGTTATACAGGCTACAGTTCCAATATTTACTTTGCTACTAGCTAGCTTACTATTAAATGAATCATCAACAATTGTACAAAAAATTGCGATATTCATTTCTGTTCTTGGGGTCATGTATATTATGTATATGAATGGAGTTAAGGACATTAATACTAGTATCGTAGGTAGTATCTTAATCTTATTATCAGCGCTAGCAAACTCAATATATAATGTTTTAACAAAAAAACTCCTTCAACAATATTCATTATTTACGATCACATATTTCATTACTCTTATTGGGTTTATTGTATTTAACGGAATTACTCTATTTTTGCATTTAAGGAATGGAACAATTCAACAATTTATCCAGCCTCTTAAACACAATGATTTTATAATTGCTATATTATATTTAGGGATTTTTTCTTCTTTAGGTACATCCTTTCTTTCAAATTATGCTTTATCAAAATTACCGACTTTTCAGATAAGTGTATTTCAAAATCTATCTACACTTATTACAATTTTAGTTGGTATTCTGTATCTCAAAGAGTCATTCCATTATTATCATATAATTGGTAGTTTTCTTATTATCTTTGGGGTTGTTGCTGTAAATTACTTTAATAAGAAAGTAATCCTAGATAAGCATATTCGTAAAATAAATATGTAAATTTATTATTCATAAGAATTTTGATAACAATTTAGATGAAGTTCAAGTTGCTAACTAAGATACTAAATCTTTATATTAAAAAAACATAATAGCTTTATCTCTTTCAAGTAATGTTTTAGATAGAGTAACGTGAAATAAATAAATGATTTAATAATTAATATTTAGTTTATACGTAAAAATAAACAGGTCCTTAATAATCGAGGACCTGCTTGTTTTCGTTTATATAAAAACTATATTAATTAGTCTTTTATAAATGTTAGTAAAGCTTCATTAAATTCTTTTGTATGCGTTGCGTTTAACCCATGCGGACCACCCTTAATTAGAGCGAGCTTACTACCAGGAATGGCTTCATATGTACGTTTTCCACTTAACTCAAAAGGTACAGTTGCATCAGAGTCACCGTGAATAATAAGAGTAGGTATATCGAACTTTTCCAAGTCCTTTCTAAAATCTGTCTTACTAAAGGCCGTTATGCAATCTAGCGTTCCCTTAGGTGAGGCACTAGCTGCAATATCTCGATTATATAATCGGAATGGCTCACTAACTAAATCTGTTTGATTACCCGCCGCGAAAAATCCCTTCGTAAATTTGTCAAGAAATGCAAGGCGGTCATTTATCACGCCACTTTTGAATTCTTCAATTGTTGAATCATCTAATGCTCCTTCAGGATGATCCTCTGATTTGTATAAATAAGGAGGAACTGCTCCAGCAAAAACAGCCTTTTCAATACGTTTTGTTCCATACTTACTAATATATCGAGCTACCTCACCTCCACCCATAGAAAAACCTACAAGTGTAACATTTTGAAGATCTAAATGTTCTAACAGTTTATGTAAATCAGAAGCAAATGTATCATATTCATATCCTTCCCACGGCTGAGATGATTTTCCAAAGCCTCGACGATCATATGTTATGACTCGGTAACCTGCTTCAATAAGGGCTGGCACCTGATATTCCCAAGAGCGTCCACTTAAAGGCCAACCATGTATTAAGATGACGGGTTTCCCTGAACCATGGTCCTCATAATAAAGTTCAATTGGAGCATGATTTTCTTTACCTACAGTAAATTTTCCCATCTAAATTTCCTCCCATGAATTTTCATTATTAAACCTATATTCTTGCTTCTCTGATCAAAAAACTTTTTACTCTAAAACATTTAAACTATTTTTTTAGTAAATGTTTAAGATTATTATATTCGTAACTACTAAAATTGTAAAATTATTCCAAAAACATTAAATCAATTAATATCTTAGTTTACAATTTAAATAGTCTGAATATTAGGTATAAAGCCACTTTTTTAACTTTGGAATATTATGGTAAAATTAGGATGATTTTAACAAAGGAGGGTATGTATGACTAAGACAATTGGTCTTATTTGTGGTAGTTTACGTAAAAACTCTTATAATCGAATCATTGCTCAATCATTAACAGAGATGGCTGATTCCCATCAATTTCGTTGGATCGAGATTAATGATCTACCTTTATTCAATGAAGACTTAGAAACAAATATTCCGGAAGCAGTTACATCATTTAAATCTGCTATCCAGGACGTTGACGGTATCATTATTGTAAGTCCAGAGTACAATTCTGGCATTCCAGGCGTATTAAAGAATGCATTGGACTGGGCATCAAGACCTCGAGAATCAGCTGTTCTTAGTAAAAAACCGGTTGGTGTAATTGGTGCAACCCCTGGGGGATTAGGTACTGTCTATGCTCAAATACAAATCAGAGAAATACTAGAAACAATGCAAGCTCATGTCCTTCCATTTCAAAAAATGCTGATTTCCCAAGTACATGAAAAAATTGATTCCGATCATAAAGTACTTACTGACGAACGAACAAAACGATATCTTCATCGTTATTTACAACAATTTATCAATTGGATAGATAAAGCTTCTGTTTTAGATTAATAGAAGTCCTAAGTATTTAAAAGTCAGTCTAACTTTTTTCTGTTTTTTGAGAAACTGATTGTAACACACGAAGAAATTTGATAATTTTCCAGTTTTAAACTTTCATCGATTACTTAATTTTTAGGAGGAATACATAATGTCTGATCTCTATTCTCGTATTAATAAAGATGATGCTGTCGTTCTTTTAGTGGATCATCAAACTGGTCTTATGGCTGGACTAGTTCGTGATTATGGTGTTGATGAATTCAAGAACAATGTTTTGGCTCTTGCTCACACTGCTAAGTTTTTTGATTTACCTGTTATTTTAACAACGAGCTTTGAAAACGGGCCTAATGGACCACTTATGCAAGAATTAGTTGATCTTTTTCCTAACGCGCCAAAAATAGCACGTCCTGGACAAATTAATGCATGGGATAATGATGATTTTGTAAAAGCAATCGAAGAAACTGGAAAAAAACAACTTATTATTGCTGGCGTAGTTACGGATGTTTGCGTTGCTTTCCCAGCACTTTCCGCTATAAAAGCTGGTTATGAAGTATTTGCTGTTACTGATGCTTCAGGCACTTTTAGCAAACAAGTTGCAGATGCCGCCAATACGCGAATGGCACATAGTGGCGTGCAACTTTTGAACTGGTTTAGTGTAGCGTGCGAATTACAACGCGATTGGCGCAATGATGTCGAAGGTTTTGGTAATTTGCTTGCTAGTAATCTTCCAGGTTATCAAAATATAATTGGAAGTTATATGGCAGCTCAGCGAAATCTAAGTAAACAAAACGTATGAATTTTAGCGCTGATTTAATCAGCGCTTTTTTTAATTAGAAGTAAAGTTCATCTGACCTTTACTTTGGTTAATCCGTAAAATGGTAGCGCAGGCATAAGCACCCACGCTACCATTTTCTATTTAATATTTAATCTATTTGCTATTACTTAAGCAAATTATAAATAAGGGAGAACCACCGGCTTCTACACTTAATTTCGGTATAAACACTTACAGAAAGTTTTTTATTAAGTACTCGTTAATTTGGTTATATTCATGCTGGTAAACAGGTCTTCCGATGGTCCCATATATAACCTTGACATCAAGGATTCCTAAATCCTTTAAAAAGTTCAGATACTTTCTCGCTGAAACCCTTGAAATGCCAACAACATTTGCCACTTCTTCGGTGGAAAACGGTACCTCTTTCAATTCCTGAACAGCTTCCCATACTTGCTTTAAAGTATCCTTAGTCAATCCTTTTGGGAGCTCTTCAACTATTGCAGTTTCCTCCCTATGTAAAAGATAATTATCGAGCTCTTGTTGGCTGACTGCTTTCAGTTTATCGGTAAACCGGGTCTTTTGCTGATAGCTGACAAGAGCAGCATTGAACCTTTCAAATTCAAAAGGCTTTATTAAATAATCGACAACACCGTATCTTAATGCCTTTTTGATTCGCTCTAGATCTGATGCTGCCGAAATAATAATTACATCAACTTCAAGTTCATTTTTCCTGAGGTACGTCAATAGCTCTAAACCCTGTTTGCCTGGCATAAAAATATCCAGAAGTATAAGCTGTATCTCTTCCTTTCCAAGTAAAAGGATAGCATCATCAACTGAATTGGCTACTGTAGTCAAACGGAAACCACCAATCTTAGAAAGGTATCGTTTATTGATTTCCGCCACCATAGGATCATCTTCAACAATCATAACATTGATCATGCCTTTTCATCCTCTGCTTTATAAGGTATGTACACCGCAAAATTCGTTCCCTTTCCCGGCTTAGAAGAAATGATTAGGTCCCCTTCTAGTCTTTCAATCCCCTGAGCTAAAAGATATAGTCCGACCCCGCGGTTATCTCCTTTTGTGGAGAAGCCTTTATCGAATATTTTATTTTGTATTGCTCTTGTCATTCCCATACCTGTATCCTTAACCTCGATTGTTAAAATATCCTCAGCGTAATCAAGCTTTAAGTCAACTTTTTTGACAGCACTGTTCGCTATCGCTTCCATTGCATTATCGACAAGGTTTCCAATAATCGTTATGAGTTCTTGGGTGATTCCCGGGTTCACAGGCTGGGGAATCTTATTAGAACAATCAAATGATAGTGATGCACCTGACTCTCTTGCAAAGCTTAGCTTGCCAATCAAAAATCCTGCTAGAACCGGATCCTGGACATTCTTGGTTACAAAACCCATTTCCATTTCCCGGTGGTTAACTGTTTCACTCACATAGTTCGCAAGTGTATCGTATTGTTCTGTACGGACAAGGCCAAGAATAACATGCATCTTATTCATGAATTCATGGGCATGAGCACGGAGGGCATCCGCATAATTGCGCACACCTGTGAGCTGTTCGGCCAATAACTGAACTTCCGTTTTATCACGGAATGTAGCGATTGCTCCAACCGGTTGATTCCCCACCACTACCGGTACCCTGTTTACCAAAATAGTAACTCCATGCAGATCCTGTTCCTGATCAACCTCTGTTTCTCCAGACTGCAAAATACGGGTTAAGCGGGTCTCTGGCAAATAATCTTCTATTTTGAGTCCTTTTGGATTCCCTTCTAGGCCGGCTTTATTAAAAAGCTTTTGGGCAGCCCTGTTTACAAGGGTAATTTTCCCTTCTTGGTCAATGGCTATAATTCCCTCACGCACCGACTGGAGCATGGAACTCCGCTCTTCAAGCAGCCTAGCAATAGCGAACGGCTCGAGGCCCAATAGGATTTTTTTGATAAACCTGGCCAAGCCCACCGCACCGGTTATCCCGATTAATATTCCGATTATTGTCCCGATCATCATCCCCATCCGACCTTTATGTACAGCCTTCGTTACGTTTTCCAAAGAAATCCCTACCGCAACAGCGCCGATTTGTTTTCCATTTGAATTCATTATTGGTGCAAATGCCCGCATGGATGGGCCGAGAATCCCCTTGGAGATAGATACATACTCTTTCCCTCGAAGGACCGGTCCCTCATCTCCTCCTCTGAATCTCTTTCCAACTTCACTTGGATCCGGATGGGAAAGCCGGATTCCTTTCATATCCATGACGACAATAAAGTTAACATGTGTTAAATCTTTTATTTGATTAGCAAAAACTTCTATTTCTGTCGAATTTGTTTTCCCCTCAAGTGACCCAATTACTTGCGAGTTAAGAGAAACGATCTTTGCAATATTGAGTACCTTTTCTTTCTGTGTCTCTTCAACACTGGAGGTAATTCTCTTACTGATTAGCAAATCGGTTATACCTAGTGACAAAGCGACAACAAGGCATACAAAAATAATGATGATAGCTTGTAAACTAAATCTACCTTTTTTCATAATCTCCTCCAGGTTATCTGCTTAATGATAGTATGAATAAGGTTTATCCATTACATACTAAGAGACCGCGAAGCTCTATGGAAGAGCTTTGCAGTCTCTATATTAAATCAACTTATTAGTGAAATTTCTCCCGCCACGATTTGGTTAATCAAGGTATGGTAAAGAAATAAAGATGGAGTCAATGTAAAACTATTGCTCCATCTTTATTTTTATCCAATATTTAGGCTCTGTTTTATTACTAAGGAATAACTGTTAATAGCTTTCCCCTTTTACTTCTATAGCTACACTCTTAATTTCTTTATACTCAGCTTTCCACATAGCTTCGTCAATCGCATTTTCAACATTTTGAATATCTGCTCTTGCAATTCCTTCGTTTATAGCAGCATAAGCTACTTCAACGGCTACGTATTTTGAGACTTCATGTAGCTTTTCAATGGATGGCAGCAGGGATGCTCCAGGTTTACTGGTGTCTGACATACTTGCAACCGCATAAGCAGCAGCTGCAAACATTCCTTTTGAGATCACTTCAGCTTTTGCAACAATCGCCCCCAAGCCTAGACCTGGAAAGACAAATGCGTTATTTGACTGTCCAATTTCATAGGAAACACCTTTGAATTCTACATTTGCAAACGGGCTACCGGTTGCAATTAGAGCTTTGCCATCGGTCCACTTAATCAGGTTTTCCGGAACTGCTTCAGTCAATGAAGTCGGATTGGACATAGGTAAGATGATAGGACGCTCAACGTGCTTAGCCATTTCTTTAATAATTTCTTCAGTGAACGCGCCGGCTTGTCCTGAAGTACCAATCAGGATTGTTGGCTTCACCCTTTGAACTACTTCCAATAATGAAATGATCCCTTCCTCATTCTTATCCCATTCCTTAACTTCATCCACTTTTCTTGCATAAGGCTTCTGGAAGTGCAGAACATTTGGTGTTTCATCTGTTAGTAGACCCCGATAGTCTACTGCCCAGAAACGATCAAAGGCTTCTTCTCTAGTCGATCCTTCTAGAACCATAGCATCTGCCATTTGATCTGCGTTACCAATGCCGGCTGCCCCTGGTCCAAAGACAACAATGCGCTGGTCCTTCATGGATTCTCCTGTTACTTTCAAAGCAGACATAATAGCAGCAAGAGTAACGGCACCTGTCCCCTGGATGTCATCGTTGAATGTAAGGATTTTGTCACCATATTTGTCCAAAATTTTTCGCGCATTGACGTTGCCAAGATCCTCCCAGTGAATGAGAACCTCTGGAAAGAACTTTCTTGCAGTCTGTACGAATAAATCAATGAATTGATCATAACGATCACCTCGGACACGTGGGAATTTGTTCCCGATATACATAGGATCTGCAATCAAAGCCTGATTGTTCGTACCAACATCCAACACGATTGGTAGAACACGGTTTGGATCAATGCCAGCTGCAGCAGTGTACACGGCAAGTTTACCAATCGCAATATTAATACCGCCTATCCCTTGGTCCCCAATACCAAGAATGCTTTCAGAGTCAGTCACGACGATTAAATCAATACCATTTTTGGCTTTTCCAAGATTATAAAATGCCTTTTCAATACCCTCAGGATTATCAATGGAAAGATATAAGCCATCTGAGCGACGGTATCTATGGGAGTATGACTGGATTGCATCGCCGACAGTTGGAGTATAGATGATTGGGAGCATTTCTGCCAGGTGTTCTTTCAAAAGACGGTAAAACAAGACAACATTACGGTTATATAAATCATAAAGCAGCCCGTTTTTGAACAGATTGGTCGTCCGCATCGAATATTGTTCATAGACCCTATTAACTTGTTCATCAAGGGTTATTACTTGTGGCGGTAACAAACCTTCAAGTCCAAGGTCTTCCCTTTCCTCTTTCGTAAAAGCTGTTCCTTTATTTAAAAAAGGATTAGAGAGAACTTCTTTTCCTTTTGTTGTAGTTATAATAACATTCTCAGGTACACTCTCAAGTACATTCATGGTGTTTCCTTCCTTCTATCTTAAATTAGCTATTTTAGACAATACCGAAACCATGTTAATAAAATTTTCCTTATCCCACTATTTTTTTAACTAAAAACCTTTTTTGTAACTAAAAAAAGCAGAAAGTAAAATCGCTGACTGCTTTGTTTTAGTTTCATTTTCAAATTGGCATTAAAGCTTCAGCAGCATGATGGCCAAGATTACAGTAGATTTTTACTTTATTGTCATGATGCTCTTGCAATTGATTTATTTGCTTTTTTCTTTTCGGACATTTTAAATACATAATTAACAATAATTGGGCAGACTATTGCAGATATTACACATGCTGCTGCAACTTGCGCAGTAGCGCCTGGTGCTATTGCAGCTAAGGTTGGATCTGCAGCTGCAACAACAGCTGGTGTAGCTACAGCATTCCCTGCAGTTGACCCTGTTGCTAAACCAACGATCGGATTTTCTTTAAATAACTTTAATAGTACGTAAGCTCCAATTCCAGTGAATGCAGCTATTAATCCTAGTAATATGCCAGGACCTCCCGCTTTTATAATAGTTGAAAGATTCATTCCCGCACCTAATGGGAATGAGAAGAATGGGATTAATAATAATTTACTGCTTCCAAGGAATTTTCTCATATCAGAATCAATATTTCCTAAAATCATTCCTATTACGATTGGAATTAATACTCCTATAAGTGTTTGAAAAGGAATTGTGGCTAGGCCAGATGCACCTAATGCAACTAATGTAAAAAATGGACCATCTTTTAAAGAAAATAAAGCATATGCACCTACATCGGTTTCGTCACCATATGATGAAGCAAGAGATGCATATAATCCACCATTAGCATTTAATAACGCTGCTAGGATAGCTAATGGTGATAATCCTAAAATTCCGGCAGGCCCAAAAAGCATTGCTACAGTTATACCGATACCTGCACCCACTATAAATTTTCCTGTTAATAATATTGCACCTTTTTTTAATGCCTTTGGTGCTAATTTGAAATTAATTTGTGAACCAATTAAAAACATAAAACACGCCAAAATGGTAGACGATGCTTCTTTACTAAATAATGCCGTTGTAAAACTTCCAATTTGTAAAAATTGCGGGAAAAAGGTATTCGTTAATACTCCTAAAAATAGTGGAACAACCATCAGACCACCTGGAATTTTATCAAGCGTTTTCTTTATTGGAATTTGCATTTTTAACCCTCCTAAAAATAGTTTTATAATCTCGAATGAATCCATTGTTTTACCAATCGTTCAAATAATTGGAGAAAGCGGTTCCATTTTTCTTGCATGATGTTCTATGTTTTGTACCTGTCTATCATATTCGGATGAAAAGTATTTTCATAGTTTATGAAAGTTTTGTAATCCTTTTTGTAAATAAAAAAAGTAAGCAGTTTCAATAACTGCTTACAAAAAGTTTTTTAATAGGTGTTCAATAGTAAAAAGAAATAAATAATCTTGCTTTTTTTATTCTATAATTATTATTTCACTTTTTTTCAAAATTAAATAAACTTGTAATTTATTAAAAGGGGATTTCTCCATTTAATTTTCCGAAGTAAATTTATTATCCAATTTTTTAATATCAACATTAATTGTCGTGTATGTTGATTGATCTTTTCTTATTTTAATATAAAGTATAGCTTCTTTTTCATTAATTTTTTTTAGAAAAATTCCATTAACTAAATTTTTAGTCTACTGTTTATTTTTTTTCTATTTTTTGATTTTGTTCGATTGAGTGTTTGGTGGCGTTCATCGAAAAATCTCCTTTCCTTGGTGTCATAATACAGGCAGTAATGTTGTCCATATACTTGAGATTTTCCAAATACAAAATGGAATTCAGAAAAATAATATTAAATACTCAAATCTTCAAAACTGATAATACAAGAAGATATGTACCTGTTCCAAAAACAAGGCAAGGAATGCAAAATCAGTGATACGAGTTGGGAAAATGTCTGTGATTAGATTGTATTTATCAGCTATGGGGACGTCCAACACATTTTGGAACTGATTTGAAGGGAAAACATTTTATTTTGTTATGACGGAAAGAACTTGCATAGGAAGTATGTGCAAACCACTTAGTAATAGGTGATTTTTTGTATTTAAAAGGGCTTCCCAAAAGTCAGTTCTCCTAACTTAAGAGATAGCCCAATTTTTATTTATGCAGGTGTATTTGTATTTGTGTTTGCTTCTGTACTGTCACTTTGATTTAATTTACTGTTTTTATATCCGTAAGTAGCGTAAATTACTAAACCGATTACTAACCAAACTACGAATCCCTTCCAAGTAAATGCTGAAAGTTGAAACATTAAATATCCACAGAATAAAATTGCTAATACTGGAACAACAGGAACCCAAGGAGTTTTAAATCCACGTTTTAAGTTTGGATGAGTTTTTCTTAAGACTAAAATACCAAGTGATACAGCTGAGAAGGCAAATAATGTACCAATATTTGTTAATTCAGCTAGTTTATTTAATGGAATTAAACCAGCAAATAATGCAACTAATCCACCAGTTACCCATGTACTTACAACTGGCACTTGAGTTTTACCATTAACTTTTGATAATTTTTTCGGAAGTAAACCATCTCTACTGATTGAGTAGAATAAACGCGTTTGTCCAAACATCATTACGATTAAAACTGTAGTAATACCAATTATTGCACCAAGTGAAATGAAACCAGCTGCCCAATCTTGGTGGATAAATGATAAAGCAAAAGCAACAGGATCTTTAACACCAAGTTGATCGAACGGTACGATACCCGTAAGAATTAATGAAACAACGATATATAAGATTGTACAAATTGTTAATGCAGAAATAATACCGATTGGTAAGTTACGTTGAGGATTTTTTACCTCCTCAGCAGCAGTAGCTACTGCATCAAAACCAAAGTAAGCAAAAACAACAACTGCAGCTCCAGCTGTTACACCAGAGAATCCCATTGGCATAAACGGTGTCCAGTTTCCTGGCTCAACATACCAAACACCTATAGCGATGAAAAGAATTACTACTGCTAATTTAACAATTACCATTACAGTGTTTAGTTTTGCAGATTCTTTTACACCTCTAGTAAGAATGAATGTAACTAATAATACGATAAGAACTGCTGGTAAATCTATAAAAGTTCCTTTAGAAGGATCAAATGCACTTGTTAATGCTGTTGGAAAATGAATTCCGAAACCTGATAATAAACTTTGGAAGTAACCAGACCATCCACTAGCTACAGCTGATGAAGCCAGTCCATATTCAAGTACCATATCCCAACCTAAAATCCATGCCACAATTTCACCGAATGCGACATAACTATACGTATATGCGCTACCTGCCTCAGGAATCATTGATGCAAATTCAGAGTAACATAATGCAGCAAATGTACAGGCTAAACCTGCAATTATAAATGAAAGAATAAGTGCCGGACCAGCATAATCTGCTGCTGCTACACCAGTTAGAACGAAAATCCCTGTACCAATAATTGCACCTATTCCTAGCATTGTTAAGTCAAATGCACCTAAAACTTTATTAAGTGAACTGTTAGATAATCCACTCGATACTGATTTTTTTCGAAATAAATTCATAAAAACCTCCTCTAAATTCTTGTGCTACTTTTCCAATTTTAATTATTTTGTACTTTCATAGTTGTTTGTAAAAAATAGAAAATTCGGACAACTAAAACCATAAAAATTTAATTGTTTGAATTAAACGCGATTTTTATCTTATCATACGATTTGTAACTATACAAAGCATTTTTCAACAAAATAAAATATTCAGAAAATGTGTAGAAAGACTATCTTCAGATCCTTTTCTAAAATTAAATAAACAAAGACAGCATTGGCTTATTATCCGTACCCTTGTTACAACCTGACTACAACACTTTTACAATCCCTGCAATTTGAAGAAACAAATTTATTGGCTAATCTACCAACTGTTTTGATTCTATATAGAGCGATTGAATGAATTTTTTCATGTTGATTCGGCTTTGATTAGTGCTTTTTTCACTTTTACCTTCAAGCTCTAACATTTTCTTTCGGACTTCCGAGAAATCGAAAAACGTGGATGAATACGCTTCGAATTTTGGATTCGTGTAATCTGTTAATCCTAATGAGGCAATATGGATGAGCACATGGTAAATAGCTCTGCGAACCCGTTGTTCGGAGGCTTTCGATTCTTTTTGTATTTCCGCCTCGGTAGCCTGTTCTCCAAGCGATTTTTTGGCATTTCCATAAAATATTTCTTTTAGAGACGGGAAGATGTAGAAGGATCCAAACTTTTGTTTTTGGTCCTGCAGGAATTCTAAAATATTCATCAAGTCTTCACTACCGCTTTCTCCGATAATCCCTAAATCCGAAATCAATGAACGGCCGGCTTCGATTATGTTTTTTGTATGAGAAGAGCCGAATGGTGGCGACTGATGACCTTTTAATAATGTTAACGATTCTTGTATGCCTCGAATTGATTTTTCCAGAATCACCCGTTCGTTAACCTTTTTTAACACTCCTGAGATTTCAATGCGGTTTAACGGCTTAGTGATGTAGTATTCTGCTCCTAAACTATATACTTCCCCTATGAGCTCCTTTGCCTCTACTTGCGAAATCATCACGAATTTCCCCTTGAATTCAGAAGAAAGGACACGAATTGTTTCAATTCCATCCCTCTTTGGCATCAGTAAATCAATAAGTACTACGTCTACTTTTTTGAGCGCAAGCAAGTCATTGTCTACCAATGATCCGTCTTCTGCTTCACCCATCACTTTGCCTAAATCCTCATCCTCAATCATGTCTATTAGCATCGCTCTAATAGCTGGATCATCGTCTATTATAAAATAATTCATTTGATTTATCCTTTCTGTATCATCGCATTAATTGGAAGCTCGATAACAAATACTGTTTCTTTATGACTTTCTTTTAGCTTAATATGTCCGCCAAGCTTGTCCACGGTTAGTTTCACATATGAAAGTCCAATTCCTGTAGAAGGATTGCCGGAAGCATCATACTTAGATGTAAAACCCTCTTTAAAAATGACTTCTTTCAACTTCGGTGCAATGCCTGGTCCATTATCACTGACATGAAATTCTACAATCCAGTCTCTTCGAATGACATACAACGATACATGTCCCTCTTGCTCAATGGCTTCCACCGCATTTGCGATCAAGTTATTTATCAAAGATAATACCCTATAGACATGATATGGCGGATGTTCCCCTTCGACATGCATAGAAAACGAAATGTGTTTATTCAATAACTCTGCATACCGTCTATTGGAAACAAGGATAATGTTACTCAGTAACTCAATGCCCATGTAGTCCTCTAGCTTTTCAGTAGAAATCAACTGTGATAGTCCAGCATAAATTCGCTGATTATCTTTTTTTACTTCATGCACGAGACTTGCAATTTGCAGTGCGGTTTGGGAAAAATGGACATGAGAAACTTCCGATTTCAACCTACGATATAAATCATAACTTATGCGGGTGATTTCTTCCGCATTTTGCATTGTTTTCTTAAGCTGTACCGATTCCTCATACAAATTCGAAATGAACAACAGCATTTGCTCGTTTTGTCTACGTTGCTCTTCCACTGCCAATTTTGATTCTCTCAGTTTAAAAATGTTAAAAAAGCCGAGTACAAAAAAACTTCGAATAAACGCGATAAAGATAATCTGTTCGATTGAGTGAAATGCAATGATTTTATCCGCTATCGAGTATCGAATCACCATTTCAACTAAACTTGCACCAATTTCTATGACCATTCCTAGTAATCCAATCATAAATGGCTTGTTATGCTGCTCATTCATCTTTGTAAAATGAAAGATGAAAGCGAACACGACGTAATAAAAGAGTACCGGAAAATGACTGTAAAATGCCTCATCAACCGGTATGTCACTGATTAGGACCGCCAAAAAAAATCGAAATACAAACACACTTGTCCCAGTCAAAATTCCTGCAATATTCGGGTGAATGCCCCTTCCCAATAACAAAAATAAGAAAAATGCCGGTGTCCCCAGGCTAACACGGAATGCATCATTGAACGGATAGAATTTAAACTCTCCAGCGAGCGGAACGGTAATCATCAAAAATACAACTGCTAAAATTCGTTCCTTCAGTTCCACACCTCCAAACATTAAACATTTTACTCAAACCTTTGGAAAATTGAAATAGTTGTGAGAAAATTATTTATTATTTATTTTTTATTTGTAGGTTTTTGTATGATTCGGTATGATTTTGAGTGGAATCGCTTACATTCATATTCTTAATAAACTTGAAGGGGTGTATGGGATGAAAAAACTAAAACTTGGGTTAGCTTGGCAGATTGTAATTGGTCTCATTTTAGGTATCGCAGTTGGAGCTGCCTTTTATGGAAATCCAAATATTGAAGGATACCTAAAGCCGATTGGAGATATTTTTATTCGTTTAATCAAAATGATTGTTATTCCTATTGTTGTCTCAAGCTTAATTGTCGGTGTTGCCGGCGTTGGGAATATGAAAAAGCTTGGTAAACTAGGTGGTAAAACGATTTTATATTTTGAAATCATTACAACTATTGCCATTCTTGTTGGATTGCTAGCGGCAAATATCTTTCATCCCGGTAGCGGCGTTGATATGTCATCATTACAGAAAACAGATATCGGAAGCTATATAGAAACAACTGAAATGACGAAAAGCCACGGTTTTGCTGAAACTTTCGTCAATATCGTTCCGCCAAATATCATTTCAGCAATGACAGAAGGAAACATGTTAGCCATTATTTTCTTCTCTGTTTTATTCGGACTAGGTGTGGCAGCGATAGGTGAAAAAGGAAAACCGGTCATAAAGTTTTTCGAGGGAACAGCTGAAGCAATGTTCTATGTGACAAATCTAATCATGAAGTTTGCTCCATTTGGTGTATTTGCATTAATTGGTATAACGGTATCAAAATTCGGTGTCCAATCACTGATTCCATTAAGTAAGTTAACGATTCTTGTTTATTCAACGATGATTTTCTTTGTGTTAGTTGTTTTAGGACTTGTTGCAAGATGGGCGGGCATAAACATTATTCATTTTATTAAGTTATTAAAAGATGAACTGCTCCTTGCTTATTCAACGGCTAGTTCTGAGACTGTTTTACCTCGAATTATGAATAAAATGGAGAAATTCGGATGCCCTAAAGGAATCACATCGTTCGTTATCCCAACAGGATATTCTTTCAACTTAGATGGTTCAACGTTATATCAAGCATTAGCGGCCATTTTTATTGCACAAATGTATGGTATTAATTTATCGATTAGCGACCAAATCTCATTAGTACTTGTATTGGTAGTAACATCTAAAGGAATTGCAGGGGTTCCCGGAGTGTCGTTTGTTGTATTGTTGGCAACGCTCGGTACAGTTGGAATTCCAGTGGAAGGATTAGCGTTTATCGCAGGTATTGACCGTCTTTTAGATATGGCGAGAACAGCAGTTAACGTCGTAGGTAACTCGCTAGCGGCAGTTGTTATTTCTAAATCAGAAGGTCAATTCGATAAACAAAAAGCGCAAGCTTATATTAAATCACTTGATTCCGGTAAACAAACAAATGCAGCATAATCTTTCTTAACATGATAATTGAGTAGACCAGATTCACCGACTACTAAAATTGCATGCATTGACTACATTTCTTAAGCCTTCTCGATTTTTTAATATGAGATCAAGCTCTTCTTCTTGTAATCAACTAATATATATAACAACAATTAATCGTTTAAATTAAAAGCCTGTATCTTCAAATACCAAGTAATTTTCGATACAGGCTCTTTTTATCTATTAACATTGTTATGTTTAGACTGACAAAAAAGAGAAACTCACAGGATAAAGAGTTTCCCTAAAAAATAGGTGATATTGGTAAAAAAGAAACATGTAACTGTACTTTATTATATAAAAATTATTATGTATTGTATTAGTTATTCGCCTTCCTTATTGGAAATCTTTTCCATCGTCATATAACTAAAACATTACGTTTAAGAAAAGCCTTAGTTAGCCCTGTATAGGCAACTTCATATTCTGATTTCTCGTTCCAAAACCTAAAGCAATCGCGGCGCCAATACAGCAAAAAAAGCAACCAGCAAACAAATACACTGATGGATCAGACTCGCCAATTAAAACAGAGGCCACTCCACCAATTGCGGGGAAAAGGGCGACCATATAACCGCTTTGAGATCCTCCAATTTTTTCTACTAGCTTCAAATAGAATAACCATGCAGCAAAAGAAGCAACCAACGTTAAATATAACAACGCAGATAAGTACGTAAAAGATGTTGGAAAAATAAATTCTTTCCCTTGAAACAATATTATTGCTCCCATCAATAAACTGCCCACTGTAAATCCAATTGCATTTGCATAAATGGGATCAACCTTGCGATTAGCATTTCTTGCCGAGCATGCGTCACCAACTGCTGTTAGGAGAGTACCTAGGAAAGCGAAAATAATTCCTTTTATGTCATGGAACCCTTGAAAATTTTCCAGTGTCGGATAAATTAGAATACACACTCCCACTACACCAAGAATACCTCCAATTAGAACTCTCGAATGTAATTTTTCTTTTAAAAAAATCCGGAGAGCAATCGGAGTTAAAATCACTTTTAAAGAAAATACCAATGTTACGATTGCTGCAGAACTCAAAATTGTAGCGTAATAAAGACACAGATAGCTTAATGCAAAGTTACATATACCAAATGCCATTACAAACGGGATATCTTTACTTGTTGGTCTCCCCTTTGGTCGAATGAACAAAACAAGAACTAAAAATAAAAAGGCTGTCATAACTAGTCGAAAAGTTAAGGATAATTCTAAGCTTACTGGAGTTCCTTGAATTTTTACAGCAATAAAATTAAGTCCCCATACAATCATGCAAAAAATATACATAAATTTTATCATTCATATTACCTCTTCCTACTGTTCCTCCATTAATTGTAACAAATCAAACTAAAGTAGTTCAAAAGATTCTCGATTCATTTCTTTAAATAATTTGCTTTTTAGTTCAATTAAAAAGCGACCTTCTATTGAAGTAAAGCATTGCTTTAGTTGAATAAGATAGTTTAAGCATTGACTAAATATCTGTCCCATCCATTGAGGAATTTAAAAAGACCGGGCAAGACGGAATCCAAGATCGTCTATGCAAAATGACGGATGGCTACGACGACGACATGATGCGCCACAACCTCTAGCTACTTCTGCCCAGCTACCACCTCGAAAAATTCGGTAGGACCCATAGACTTTTTCATCATATAAATCCCAACACCACTCCCAAACATTTCCTATCATATCATACAGACCCCATGCATTCGGTTCCTTTCTTCCTACTTCATGGATTTTATCTCCAGAATTTACACTGTACCAAGCAATTTTATCAAGTTCACCGTATCTATAACCATTGGTCCCTGCTTTACACGCATATTGCCACTCTGCTTCTGTAGGAAGTCTATAGCCATCTGATTCCCAATCACAAAAAATCCTTTCGCCATCATAACTTATAAAATAACACTCTTTCAGTCCTGCTTTCTGTGAAAGTAGATTACAAAAAGAAATTGCATCATTCCAAGAAATATTCACAACTGGTTTTAGATCTCTGTCAAAAGTATTGAGTGATTTATTTGTTATAGTATTGTATATACCCATAGTTACAGGAAACTGGGCAAGAAGAAATGGTCTTATTTCAGTTTTCCATTTACTTTTTATTCTATCGTCTCTTAACTCTATATCTCCCCCTGGAATTTTTACCATTTGATAGTCAATATAACTCTTAATTTGATTTGACACTTAGCCTTCCTCCTAATGATCATGACTTAAAAAAATCACCTCGTTAAGAACCATAAAATCATTCAAAAATTACGTTGGTTTTTTGAAGATAAAAATCCGTTATTAAAATAATAAAGACTGCGTAGCAGCATATTCGTTATTCAACAAACGCTAAATTGGATTAATCAAGTAACTTTCTATTAATAAAAAGGTACACAATGGTTAATAAAATTAACATTATCGTTATAAGAACCGTTTTCTCATAAGGATAGTTGATAAAACTATTTATTATTACTAACAAGCTTAGTGGTAGAAAAAAGCCAGCACCAGTTACTGTACCTAACATGGATTTGTTTTTAATCATTTTTTCATTAAAACCTGCTAACAACCAAGTTTGTTTTTTCACAGCTACTAAGTAAGACACCATTAAAAGCACTATTCCAATAACTAATAAACTGTAATCCAATAGTAACACCTCCAGAGGACATATCCTTTCCACACTGGGATTTATTTCCAATTCTGTAACTTAATATATTCCACAAAAAATAATTGAACCCTTTTTATCCGTTTATCGTTAATTTCTTCAAAAAAAAGAGCCACAACTGTGACTTTGATCTTCAACTAACGCATTCGTTCGTATTATAAGGTCAACCAGTTAAATTAAAATATACCCTTTGTAAAGGTCATTGAAAAAAGGTTATGCCACACAAAGAAGATGATTTCTGTATTCTACAGGACTCATCTTCTTTAAATTCCATTGATATCTATAATTATTATAGTAAGGCATATAATTTCTTATTTCCTTCTTAAGTTCTTGTAAAGTATTACACTGTTTTATATTTGCCTCATCTTTGAAATGACCAAAAAAAGACTCTTGAAGAGCGTTATCCCAACAATTCCCTCTCCTAGACATAGATTGTTTTAACCCAAATTTTTTAACGTGTTTCTGAAAAGTAGGGCTGGTATAATGTGAGCCTTGATCAGAGTGAATAAAAGCATCTTCTGTTAATATGACACGCCTGTTTCTTTTTAACTTCAATAAAATATCTGTCGCTAAATCCAAAGTAAGTCTATTGGAAACATTATAGGCAAGTATTTCATTTGTGGAACTATCTAAAATAGTAGATAAATATGCCTTATGCCCGTTTCCGTAATAAAGATAGGTAATATCTGTAAGAAGAGCTTTACCTGGGATACCCTGTTTAAATTTACGGTTTAGTAAGTTTGGTAATACAGAGTGTTCTTGTGTAGCTTTTAACATCTTCTTATAAGGATTAGCCTTTCTAATTGGACAGATAATCTTATACTTCTTCATAATTCTTCGAATACGCTTCAAGTTATATATAATATTGAAGATCTTCTGTAGTGTCATTTTAATTTGTCGAGCACCTTTTTTACGTTTTTTAAATTTGATAGCTTTAAGGATATTTTCTTTTATTTTTGAGTCTTTATTTTCAAATTGTGTTCTTCTTTCGGAAGCTCTAAAAGAGAAGTAAATATAATAACCTGAACGTGAGACTCCTGAAATTTTGCATAGAAAGCTTATCATATTTTTTAAAGTTAAACTTTTCGATCACTGAACGAATTAAAAGAAATTTTTGTTCAGTTGGTACTTTTACTCTATTACCTTCATCCCCCTTTCCAGCATGTCTAGCTTTTTTAGCAATTCATTTTCAGCTTTTAATAGTTGGATTTGAGCTTCTAATTTAGCGTTTTTTTCTTCTAAAGTGAGCTCTTTATTAGTTGGTCTCCCAGAGTTGGCTTTACGCGTATCACGAAGTCCAAGAACTCCAGAATCATTATATGATGTACGCCATCTATTGGCAGCCCTATTAATTCTAGTAATACCTATGATTTCAACGTCAAATCTATTTTCCTCAAAGATCTGTCTAGGCAATTTTCCAGGTCACCAAACCAATTATGTAAGTTCTTGCTCAGTCAAATATTATTCGGAGTTCTTTTAAGGACCTAAACCCAATAAGTCTTCGCCACTGCAACTCAGTAGAATCTAACAGATGAACTTCTTTCCAATTAAGGAGTGTTTTAATCGCAATTTGTGCTTCTAAACGTGCCAAGGAGGAACCTAAACAAAAATGAGTACCATATCCAAATGCTAGATGTTGACAAGGACTCCTGGTAATGTCGAATAGATGAGGATCATGAAATTTATGCGGATCTCGATTGGCCGCTCCTATTAGGACATAAATCTGATTCCCTTTTTTTATAGATGCATTATCAATTTCAATATCTTCGGTAGCTACCCGAGCGATCATCTGTGTTGGACTCTCATAACGCAAACACTCTTCAACAGCTTGTTCAATTAAAACTGGGTTTTCCTTGAGCTCTATCATTTGATTCGGATGTTTTAATAAAGTAAAAACCGAATTGCTTATAAGATTAACTGTTGTCTCGTGGCCGGCAATAACAAGTAGAATGCAGGTTGCTAATAATTCCTCATCTGATAAACTGTCCCCTTGCTGCTCTTCCATAGTTAACCTGCTGATAAGATCATCTTCAGGGCTATGTTTTCGTTTTTTAATCAATTCATTAAAATAATCTCTTAAGACTATTGTAATAGCATTCCCGCTTTCTAACGTCTTTCCTGAACGGGTAAAATCAATACTTTGAATTAAGCCTTCCGCCCACTTTTTAAATTGATATATATCCTGTTGAGGTATCCCTATTATTCTCGCAATAATGAGACTTGCTAAAGGAAATGCTAAATCGGAAACTATATCCAATGTTTTCTGATTTTGAAACTGTTGCAATAAATCGTATACCGTTTCTTCAATATAAGGACGAAGATGTTCCACCATCCTAGGTGTAAATACGTTACTAACTAGGAAACGCAGCCGCTTATGGTCTGATTGATTCTTAAAAAGCATCATGTCATTTTGAATGTTTTTTAAAAAATCATATTTTTTTGAGGTCGCTGGCAATGGGATGCGATTTTTAAATCGAGAATCTTTGAGAATGGTTATAGCTTCTTCATATCCTGTCACATACCAGCCTGGATACTTTAAAAGATTTCCCCGATAGATTGAATTCATGGATCGAAGATTCTCATAAAATGGATAAGGGTTTTGAAAAAACTCATTAGTAATAAAAGAAAATGCTTGGTATTCCGTTTTCATGTTAGCCTCCCTAAAAAGAATTACTATCAATTTTGATTGCTGCATATTTGAATAATCTATCAAACTTTTTAATTTTCTAATGCTAAACTGGCTTACATTTCTTCTACTGATTCCACTACAAATCCTAAGTCACGTAACATTTTGTAATCCTCATTTTCTTCTTGCCCAGCAGTTGTTAAATAATCGCCAACGAAGATAGAGTTGTCTGCATATAGACCTAGTGGCTATAAGGAACGGAGTTTAACTTCGCGTCCTCCTGAAATTCGAATTTCTTTGGTTTGATTGATAGAGCGAAATAATGTTTTCTCTTTTAAAACCAATGCAAATCCGCTAAATATAGTCGTTTTGCCAACATTTGTATCAGTTCTTGTTACAAATAAACCGTTCATTTTATCATGTTTACCTCTTTTCCTATTCTGTAGAAACAATCCAACAGATAATTTATTTCTTCCGAGGAATGTTCGGAGGTGACAGTTAGCCTGATACGGCTTTCCCCAATTGGTACAGTTGGCGGACGAATCGCAGGAGCAAAAATTCCATTTTCCAGTAGCTTTTCTGCAAAAATTAGCGCCTCTTTGGCATCTCCTATAATTACTGGAATAATCGGTGTCAAATCTCCCTTCACGATATATCCCATTTCTATTAAACTAGCTTTTATTTTTTTTACATTGGAAAATAACAGCTGGCGTTTTGAATAACTTTCCTCAATTATTTCCAATGCGGCATAAGAAGCTGCACAGACTGCCGGCGGTAAAGCGGTTTGAAAAATAAAGGTTCTTGCATGGTTTATGAGAAAATCAATTAATACGGGTGAACCAGCTACGAATCCGCCTTCGGTCCCAATAGCTTTACTTAAAGTTCCGATGACCACATCTGGATGGATTCCGAAATATTCACTCGTTCCTCTACCATTTTCCCCTAAAACACCTGTTGCGTGCGCATCATCAACAATGACGAAGGCATGATATTTTTTTGCAAGTGGAATGATCTGATCAAGAGGGGCAATTGTCCCATCCATACTAAAAACACCATCTGTTATGATAAAACGTCGCTGACAGGAAGAAATCCCTTTCAATTTTTCCTCAAGATCACTCATATCGATATGGTTATAAACAATAGTAGTCGCATTTGATAGACGGCATCCATCAATAATACTTGCATGGTTTAATTGATCACTTAAAATAATATCCCCTTTTTCTGGTATAGATGATAACACACCAACGTTTGCCAAATAACCACTTGAAAAAAGCAGAGCCTTTTCCGTTTGCTTAAAAGAGGCAAGTTTCTCCTCAAGCCTTTGATGCCAAACCGTATTGCCTGTCGTTAATCTTGATCCACTACTCCCTACTCCAAAATCATGAAGGTTCGTTTCTATGGCATGAACTAAGCTGGGATTATTCGACAGGCCTAAATAGTTATTAGATGAAAATACAATTTGCCTTTGACCACCAATCAACATATTAGAAAGTGGGGTCGAATTCATAGTTCGTAATATTCGATATAAACCAGACTCTTTTGTATTAAGTATTCGTTGGTTTAGCCATTCATCAAGTTCCAACCTTTGTCACCTCATTTGTGAACACAATGATGGAAGGATTTTCGTCATAATCTTTCATTTGTGTGAACGGTAACCAAGTATGTTTTTTATTTTTTTCAATTAACTCATGTTGCATTTTCTTCCTCCCATTGAACGATGATTGGCTTTTTTTCTAAGTAGTCTATGTATGATTGTAGATGGCTTGAACCATCCACAAAAAAGATTCGGCATCCGCGTTCATCACCATATTTTTTTAACATCGTAATTCTCTGATAGCCCAGCTTTTTACTTGCAACATAACCTGTTATGTATTCAGGATCATCTGACCAACATAATTCTGCGATAGTTGAGTGATGCCTATTCACCTTTGTTGCAAGAACAAGCGCCTCCTTCACTCTTTGACTTCGAGGTATTGTGTAGAAGTCAGCCCACTTTTCAAAATCCATGGTTCCCCAGTCCATTCTTGAAACCCGAACACCTTTTTCGTTCAAATCATCAATTCGTTTTCCAGTTCGGATATCAAACAAGATTGCCCCTCTAAGATTCATATATTCATATATTTGTTGGTATGCTTTTTTAATGCTCTCTTTTGGAACACCTGCTTGTTCTAAAAGACTCTGAGCGATTATTTGTCCTTCTTCTACGGAGCCCACTTCATTTGTCTTAACATGTAATGGCCTCAATTTTGAGATCGGTTCATCAATTAATTCAAACTGGATCTGAAAAAAGTCCGGTTTGCCTCTTGAATGTGTTAAAGCTTTCTCTAATAGGACAATTACTGCACTTTTTAAATTGTCGTAAGTTGAAATTAGTTCGCCACCAGATATATGTTTACCACCATTTTCATGTGCCCCATTCTTGGAGGCTCTCATTCTAACACTAAATAAGTTTTCATCAATCATACACGTTACTCTCCAAACCTTGGTATCGTTTAATAATCTTATAAATTTAATGCGGGGGTTTTTTTATAAAACTTTCTTTTGTTATTTGCATCATGAGCAAACTATAGAACACTTTCTAATAGAGCTTTCGTAAAGCATAAAGATTCAATTTTTGATTATCTTTTTTATTGTTAACCAATTATTAGTAGATGGTTAACAAATGTAATGTTAACCAATTATTAGTAGATGGTTAACAAATGTAATGTTAAAATTACATACATAGTTTGTCAATAATATTATTTCAATCCTTTCTGAAAAATCATATTTCCTTTGATTACTTAAACAGCTATGCAATTTCAAAGCCGCCGTAAAATTGATAGATTAACAATACATTCCTTGAGATTATGAAAAAAGGAACGTATTTCTTAATTCAAAATACGTTCCTTTTTTATAATTCCTTATTCATAATGTTTTTAATATTTTACTTGTTCAATTATCTAGCTCAGTTCAATGCGCAGCATCCGGATCAATAGAATCAAGTTCATTTGCCCATTTAGCGATATTTGCTGCAGGATTGCTTCTGTCGGCAGGATAGTCCGTAATATGATACAAGTTTAGTACGTTTTTCGCCGCTTTCATGCTAGCATCAAACGATGCTCCGAAGATATATCCAAAGGCACTTAATCCTGATGGCTAGTCCTTTGTCCAAGCAATTCCATGAGCAGGGCTGGAGATGGCAGCTTTCGGACCGTCATATATATAATTTCCAATCCATCCTGAAGTCAAAAAACCGGGATTTGTATTCGTAATTCCTCGAACAAAAGCTGTATCATCTGCACTGTCTGGATCAAGCAGGTATTGGAAATAACCATTGAAATCCTTCTCACCCGTATTCTCCAATTTGAGCGTAAACTTTACCACCGGTGCATTTGGAAGTGCGCGATACGTAACAGAAGTTTTAATAGAAGGATATATTTGTGCCTAATGGATCCTTTCACCGACAATGAATGATCCAAAACGTCCTTGGAACCGTGATGGAGAGTGGCTGTCATTATCGAATGTCGAAACGGTGGGCGATACCATCCATGCATCCGGACTCAGTATTTGTACAATGAATATTATTCATTACAAAAAATGGAAGTAACTGAAAACAAAGAAAAAGCCCAAACCCTTGATAAACTTAGGTTTGAGCTTCCTTAATCGTATGATCCCAACTGGACTTGAACCAGCTACCCCTACCCTGTCAATTACAGCGTAGCATTATAATTCAGTATTTATGTATATTTTAGTTCCATTGAGTCTAGTAAATCAAGCGGGTGTGAAATTTTATTCATTGTTATTCCTTTATTTCAATAGTTTCTAATAAGTCTGTGCAATTTATGTGCAATCGAACAGTATTAATTCATTATGAGGTAGGGTGCATATTCATGATTAATTTTCCCCATAAAAAATCCCCCTTGTAGTTGACAGTACAGCACCTTCTTTTAACTGTCTACTACAAGGGGATAATTACAAGCTAGTAGGGTCTATTTAGTGTAAAATCTTTCCGCAAAAATTTTCTTCGATTAACTCAATAAGAATGAAGTCTCGGGTATCGTCTTTCCCTTTGGGTATCCTTTAATTTTCTTAATCTGTTTGGAATGAGAATCCTATAAGAAATCGGAGAGCGATTCGCTCTTCTCATTGTTTAATTTGTGGCTAGTTTTAACCATATGACAATCCCTGAATCATTTGGTTACATTCCTACCTCGTGTAACACATCATTCAATGTTTTCCCCTTGTATTTCTTTTCTGGTTTTGGAGCCTTTTCAAGCAACCATGGGTTTTGCATTAAGTAATTATTCACCACATACTGCATATCTTTCTCATCTACAACACCATCAAAATTGATGTCGGACTCACGATTGTTTGTTTTCCAATTGGCTTGAATGGATAGCGCATCATGAATATCGATCACATTATCTTTGTTCACATCTCCTGCAGGAGCATAGTCATAATAGAGTGCTTTCGAGTAAGGTTTAACTTCACCATCTTCTTTCAATCCAATCCTAAAGGTTTTCTTTACAGTGAAATGCCCCGGCATATCTACTTCTAGTGTAAATGGTTTATCCGTTAGCGGCAGATTAGATGATAACGAAGAAGGAAACATCCACCTTTCACTTCCAAACGTGTTTGGATATTCTTTCCCTGTTTCATCTGTCACTTTGACCTTTGCGCCCGCCTTTACATAATTTAACCTTGCTGGCTCATCAAGAGGGAGAAGCGTAAATGCTTCCGCATAGACCCACGATTTCATAAAGGAGTAATTTCGTTCCACAAGATAAGGCACACCGATACCAAATGTGGAGTTCGTCGTATCATCTGTATTTGTGTACGATACATTTAATTCTTCTAAAGATAGTAAATCTTTAGCAGCATCATCTTTCACTTTGTATGTGATATCTACCATTGGAACTTTTCCGGATACTCCTGTTTGTGCTGCCTCGTCAGTTAAAGTCGCAGTAATCTTCCTTTCCATAAACTGTCCAGTTCCGTCTAGATCCTTACTCACTGTCTGAATATCCAATTTACCCTCCAATGTAGGGTGCGGTTTGATACTTACCAGTACGGCGCCTTTGGATATAGTTTGATCTAAAAAGGAATACTCTGCTTGCTTCATGTTTGTCATATTGTTCATCGCAAGGGTAACCGTCACCGTATCACCAGCTTTTACTGTCTTTTTATCGGCAATAGCTGTTCCATACGGCGTGCCCTGTTTCACGAAGTTTACAAATTTATAGCTATCAATAGCTCGTACTGTTGCCATGTTTTCTGCATACATGGAAACTTGGAGCGGTTGCATATTTGTATTCGCTTTGAATTGTGTCGTAAAGTTACCGTTTTCGTCTAATGGAACGGATACTGTCCCGCCTCTACCAGGCAACATATAGACAAATTTATTATTGGCTTGAGACACATTCATACCGCCAGCTTTCATTTTTTCTATATCTGGATCGTAAACAGAACCTGTTAGTGTTATCGTTGGTTGATCCGGGTTATATTCATATACACCAGAGTCTACGTTAAGATTGAGTTTTGGCTGTGTAACGCTATAATAAACCGGTGCATCTGAGGTAAAGGTTTTCCCTTGATCATTTGTCCCTACGAGCCTGATTTTGTACAATCCTGGTTCAGTTTGTTCATGATCATACGCAATTGGGTGATCCGGATTTCCTGTTAACGGATAATAAAGACCCTCATTCATTGCACCTCTTAAGTAATATTCAACATTCTCATCCGCACCAATACCGTCCATTGTGCCAAGGAATCCTATTTCCTGGTTCGTTTTCGGATCCACAAGGAATACATCCATTGTACGCATATGGGATTTTAATTGGAAGATGAGACCGACTGACCATCTTATTCCGTTATAGCCTGCTTCAACCGCTGTCGTAAAGGCAGGCGGAGCTACCGCGATATGATCAATCCCTTCTTCCACTGTATGAATGGCAAACGGAACTTGGTATGTTTCTTCCGGATTATCTTTGTTTGTGTACGTGATATACCCCTCATACGTGCCTAATGCTGCTTCCTTCGGAACGTCAATCAAAACATTTGTATTCTGTTTCGAATTTTCCTTTACTGTAATTGTCTTATCTGTTAAGATTTGAACTCCATTTGCCGCAGCATCCTTTGAACCTCTTCGGGCGGTCTGGAACTGTACCTTTACATCGAACGTTTTTGCTAGTTTACTGGTGTTATAGATATCTAGAGAACGTTTGTCTTGTACATTTTTTCCATCTGGGGCAAATGTACCGAAGCTTATTGCTCCCGTTTCCTCCTTTATGTTTTTTAGATTTCCTTTTTTATTATATATCCCTTCCGTTTTATCGAGTACTTCGATTCGTGTTTGAGAATGAACCGCTTCGTACGGATCAACTTGTCCAGCCCCAACTTCAAATACGCTATAATGCCCGTCTAACGGATCGGCCGTGTTCATCAATTTTTCCTTCACCTCGGCTGGTGTGGCCTTCGGATTTGCTTGTAATAACAGCGCTGCCACGCCGGAAACGTTCGGAGTCGCCATAGACGTGCCGGATAAGCGCTCGTAAGCGTATTGATAGTTCCCGATTTGATCGGGTCCGTGTACATAAGACGGTACAGTAGAGTATACGGCAACTCCAGGTGCAGTTACTTCCGGCTTGATATCATACAACACTCGGGACGGACCGCGGGAGCTGAAATTTGCCAACGTATTCCCTTTCGTTTGCATCTGACCCATTTCCCCAAAAGTGAAATTTGTATATCCTGCTTTCACTTTTGCCTGAAGAGCCAATCCATCGGCATTCGTGAGATTGAACGCCGGGATGAAGTCCATTCCTTCTCCCAGAAAAAACGGTAGATATCCTTCTGTGGTATTGTTGTTATACATAAGTATGGCAGCAGCGCCGTTCTGCTTCGCATACCTGACTTTATCATTTATCCCATACGAGCCTCGGCTTACGAGGACAATTTTCCCTTTTACATCCTTCCCGTTATAATCGGACGTTCCCCCAAAACCCACATCTACGACAGGAAGTGTTTGACCTTTCAAAGCCGGGATGTTATCTGTGTAGTTCTGTGCCAGAAGGTGCATATCCGCAGATACTGTGTCGATGGTTCCCTTAAATGTCGTGATGTTCTCCGAAACATCGTTCGCTCCGACTGTGATTGCCAAAGGAGACGTACCCGGAGAAGCGAGTGTATACATACCCTCACCGGCGTTACCGGCCGCTACAACCGTTGTGACCCCCGCAAGAACAGCGTTGTTAACCGCGATATTTTCTACGTACAATGGATCGTTGTAAGAGGTGCCAAGGGACATACTAATAATATCCATACCGTCTGCCACCGCTTTATCGATGCCCGCCAAAATTGCTGATGTCGAACCGGAACCGTATGGACCTAGAACACGATAGGCGTAAATGTCAGCACCCGGTGCAACGCCTTCCACTGCATAATCCGTGTTGTTCTTTCCTTGTCCTGCAATAATTCCCGCGACATGTGTACCATGCTCGGTATAATATGTTCCGCCGGTCTCTGGCTCTCCTGCTTTCTTCCAATCATCGTATGTTGTTTCCATCGGGTCATTATCGTTATCTACAAAATCATATCCGCCTTTGTATGCATCGTGTAAATCAGGATGGTTGTAGTCAATTCCGGTGTCGAGAATGCCTATTTTGACGCCTTTTCCTGTATATCCTTCTTCATGAAGCTTTTGGATGCCAGGAAATGTCACTCTTGTATGTGTATTTGCTTGCTGGTTCAACTCTTGTTTTTCTACCGGTGGTTCTACTTGTACTTGCATATCACTCCAAACCGTCTTTACTACCCCGGATTGAAGCAACTCTTCTGCCTTGTTGGCAGGAAGTGTCATAGCAACCCCGTTAAAGGAATACTTAAATACACGCTTGAGTGTGTAAGGATCTTTTTTTTCTTTTAGCTCCTTTTTAAAAATCGTTTTCAAATCGTTTTGAAATGTTTCATGTGCAGCATCTACCTTTTGTTTTGCTTCAGATAAAGGAAGGGATTTGCCTTCGGATTGCGCTTCTAACACTGCAGTTTTTGCGGGCTTGTCCTTAAATTCAACAATGACAGAAACAACAGCCTCACTTTTTGGATCTACCTCAGGAGATAATTGAAGCCCCCCCTGATCACTCGTTTTCAGCTGTCTAATCGCAAGCCGCTCGGCGGGCGTGAGGTTTGACAATACTTGTTCAATTGAAGCTGTAGACTTTGTGCTGAAAGCGGCAGCGGCATTATTACTATTGTTTGGCAAGGAATTAAGAAGAACTCCTGTACTAAGCGCCAAAATCGCAGTGCTCTTTATAAACTTCTTTCTCATGTTTCGCTCTCCCTCTTATTGTATTAGTTACCTTCTTGTATAGAAGGTTGATAGAATATAAATGTTTAATAAATTCTATCAAGTTCGATTTTCTATTAATTTAATTTTTCAGTTGCACAACAGCCCTTCATGAATTCCCCCTTTCGATAAGTCTTTAAAAGAAAAATCTAATCAATACCAAAATTAATAATGATAGAGCCAACATATTTTTAAATCATTTTCCAATGTGCTTTTCAAATAGAACAGGGACTAACTTATAAGGTTTACAACTGATTGATCATGCATTTGTTTTTTCAGCTCATCTACCATACTTGTTAATTCCGACATACTTGTAGCTACCCCGTACACATAAAAGTCTGGACGAATGATAATTGCTTCCATTTTATTATGTTTAAAATACATCTGATAAGTTCCTTCCATATCGTAGTAACCGCTCTTATTTGAAATGTCGGTTGTGACTTCGATAAAATGGGTTCCTATATCGTCAAGAAATTGAATTTGTTCCTTATTGAAGACGGATACTGGATCACCATTAGCACTGATTATTGCCCATCCGCTCCCGACTAAATCATCTAATAAACCAACTTTCCCATCATGCTTCACTATTCCCTGTACGGATAGTCTCCCGGTTAAACAGTCCGGCTGCTCAGAATAGTTATATAGAATTCCAGATGTTAAATGAGGGGATGGCGGAAATGGTTCAACAATGCCTGATAAAAAATTTTCATCTCTGATGGCTGCCTCCTCTGGGTCTGTTACACAAATCATCTTTCCAAGGTCCATTGCCATATGGATATATCCCTGGACATTAGGATTTCGTTCTACAGTATAAGAATCTAGTATTCTGTCATGACTTATATTTCGAAGTACTAAGTCCAGTTTCCAAGCTAAGTTCCAGGCATCTCTTAACCCTGAACACATCCCTTGACCTATAAATGGTGGGGTCAAATGGGCGGCGTCACCAGCAATCATGACCCTGCCTTTTCGCCAGTTTTCTGCCCACGCTCCCCTAAAGGTATACACTGCATGACGTACAAGCTGACAGTTTTCCTTTGTATATCCCCATGGCTTCAAAAGTTTCCATGCGGTTTCCTCATTATTTAGCTCTTCTATTTTCTCACCTGGCATCATCATAAATTCCCATCTTCTTCTTCCTGGCCCGCCTGGAACAATGGTGGTGGGCCGTTTAGGGTCACAAAATTGCCAGAAACTTGGTTCAATCTTTTTCTGATCGTGTGGAATAATGTCTACGACAAGCCATGTAAAGGCAAATCCTAAATCTGTATACCCAACCTTCATTTTTTTTCGAACCATACTATTTGCGCCATCGCATCCAACGTGATAAGAGGAGGAAAAGCTTTGTTGTTCACCTTTTTCATTTACCACCACAAGTTCAACAGAATCGTCTTTTTCAATAACATCAACTGCTTCATATCCTCTAAAAAGATTGACTGAAGGTATTTTTTGACATACCTCATTTAGAACGAGTTCTAAATCCGGTTGATTAAAAAAGTTATGAATGGGCAGACCAGAGGGACCAATATCAGGATGTTTAATACTTAGAAGAGTATCTCCGAAAGCATTCCGCCATTCATAGGCACCTGTTAAATTTTCCGAAATCTTCTCTGATTCTTCCTTACCACATATCAATCTGATCATTCTTGCAATTTCATCATCATAGACAATCGCCCTTGGAAGCGGGTATTGGCTTGGCCAGCGTTCAAAAACTCCGACATTGTAACCCTTTTTTCCAAGTAAAATGGCCAGCATATTTCCGACTGGACCATAACCGACGATCGTAACATCAAAATCCGGCTTCATAAAATCCACCTCTAATCAAATTTTTTATATGGAAGGCTCCATTAGAGCCTTATATATAACTTCATTTTTTTTGGACCAGGAGAGTTTTTTCCTCAATCACTGATGCAAGGTTAAAACCATACTCCGTTCCCCAGTAACTTAAAGTGTCCCATACCTTTGGTTTTTGAGGTAAATCCTTATGCCATGGACGAGGTTCCATGTATCCAAGCTCCGGCAGATATATATCCATGCTAGTAAACAATTCAATAATGTGTTTATCCGGGTCATGATGATAGGAAGCAATATTATGACCTGCTGTATGGCGCGATGGACCCCATAAAATTGGAATATTATTTTGGACAAGTAGATCGGAACTGTGGTATTGATGACCAGCTCCTCTCAATTCAAATGCAATGTGATGCATCAGAGATTTCTGGGCAGAGACAACATTCAGCGTATGATGATCATGGTTGCATGTCATAAAGTTCGCAACATCTAACATTCTGTCTGTTATGACGAACCCCAACACCTCTTTGTAAAATTCAACAACCTGTTTAGCGTTTCTTGAGCATAATGCAATATGGCCTAATTTGTTCGGGACAATCCCTCTATTCCTAAACCCGGGTCTAGACAATTCCATTGTTTGATAGAGATGAACGGTGTTTTCGTCCGGATCAGACAATTCCAGTAATTCCGCAACTCCAGGCTGGGCATCGCTTTTTATTTCACTGGCAATTCCATGTGATCTTAGATAACCTTGCACTTCCTTCAAAGATAAATTCCGATCTAACTGCCAGCCTATTGTTTGCAGACGGCTGTTATCAGATTCTCTTAAAATAATATTATGATGATCCTGACAGCTACTAATATAAGCCGTTCCATCCTCTGCCCGTTCTACTAATGATAGTCCAATGACTTCCGTGTAATAATGCAAGAGTGCCTCGACATCTTTTGTTATAAATTCTGCATATCCTAATTTAAAAACATTCAACATTCCTATTTCCCCCTTTATTTTACTGATGTTTCAACTACCGTGGGTACGACAACCCGGTTTTGCTGCAATCCTAAATCAATAGAACCATCGAGACTTTTGATTTCACAGCGAACAATATCACTGTTTTTCAGGTATCCATTGCCTTGCTGACTCTCAACAAAAAAATGAACCTTTTCTTGATGCGATAAGGCATGATTGGTAATCTTTTGAAGAATTTCTCCATTCAATTTGAGGGCCACTCCACCTGTTGTTCCAGTCAAAATTAAATCACCTGAGGATAAATTCATTAAACTTGCCAGTTCGGTAAGCGTTTCAGCCGGCTTGTATAGCAACTGGCTTGTGTCAGCTGATTGCCTCAACTCCCCATTCACCCATAAATTCAAGCTTAGCTGTTCCAATAATGAAGTCTCTCCTTCATCTAATAAGTATAGGTAAGGTCCCACCGGGCAAAAGGTTCGATAGCTTTTTCCTTTATACCATTGCATCTCCATAATTTGTGTATCTCTTGCTGAAACATCATTTACAATAACTAGGCCTGCGACATATTGATGGATATTCTGTTCGGTTACCTCTACTGGTTCTTTTATTTCAGCCCCGATCACAAGCCCCAGCTCAATTTCATAATCCAGCAATTGTACATGTGATGGACAAATGATGTCGTCATATGCTCCTGTCAAAGAACTGTCGGCTTTTGTAAAGATTAGGTTATAAGGAGGACGGTTTCCATCTAATCCACTTTCCTGGCGATGGCTTCTATAGTTTGCCCCTTGACAGACAATACGGGCCGGCTCTGTCACCGGGCTTAAAATAGCTAACCCTTTTAGGGATACCGTATCTATTGATGTCTTTATAACTTGTCTTGCTAAAGGCGCACCATCCTTTAAAAATTCAGAAAGTGAATCAAATGTGCCCTGAATTGGTGCTACTCGATCCCTTTGCACTACACCCCATTTCACTTCATTGTTTTCACTGTAGCGGATAACTTTTACTCCCACTTCGAATACCTCCTTTGTTTTTTACCGATAATTTAATTGTTTTTGCTCATTCAATTTCATGGAATTTATATGTAAGGCAAAATCTACAAAATATTGGAGTGATTTTGGATTGACCATTGAATCAGGATTAATAGACTTTTCAATAGACATTCCAAGCAAGATTTTTCTAATGGGTACCTCGAGTTTTTTCCCATTTAATGTTTTAGGAACTTCTTTAATCGCATAAATTGCATCCGGAACAAATCGAGGAGATAAATTTTGCATAATCTGCTCATTAATAACCTGTTTCAGTTCATCCGTTAATTTCACACCCCAGTGAAGGACAACAAATAAGGGCATAAATGAATATTTGCCACTGTATTCTAAGTCGATGATCAAGCTTTCAAGAATCTCTGGGATTGCATCGACTATTTTATAAATTTCACTTGTGCCCATTCGTATACCGGATCGATTTATAGTTGAATCTGAACGTCCATAAATCACACAACTACCATCATCATTAATTTGAATCCAGTCACCGTGTCTCCAGACATTCACAAATGTTTCAAAATAGCTTTCCAAATAACGAACGTTGTCTTTATCATTCCAAAAATAAAGAGGCATAGACGGCATGGGTGTTGTAATTACCAATTCTCCTACACTATTTTTGATTGGATTTCCATTATCATCGTAGGATTCAACCTTTACACCTAATGCACGTGTTGGAATAATGCCTGAACGAACTGGTAATATAGGTGTACCACCAACAAATGCCGTACATACATCCGTTCCACCACTTGTAGAAGATAACCAAATATCCTTTTTTACATTTTCATATACCCATTTATAGGCGTTTTCTGTCATTGGTGAAGCAGTTGAAATTACTGCTTTTAACTCTTCTAATGGAAAGTAATCTTTGGGCCTAAAATTATATTTCATGCAAAGATCAATATAAGCTGCACTTGTACCAAAAATAGATACTCTGGATTTATTGACAAAATCCCATAAGACTCCTAAGTTTGGATATGTCGGACTTCCATCATATAATGCGATCGTTGCACCTGAAAGGAGTCCCCCAATGAGTGAATTCCACATCATCCAGCCTGTGGTAGTAAACCAGAATATACAATCTTCCGTAGTGAAATTTTGTTCTATACTTGATAATTTAATTTGCTCTATTAAAATCCCGCCATGACCATGGACAATTGGCTTCGGCAGGCCAGTCGTTCCAGAGGAATATACAATCCATAAGGGGTGGTCAAAAGGTAATTGTTCAAATGTCAACTCCGCATCGGAATGAAGTGTTTTTTCCCAATTTTCCGAATTCTTTAGTTCCGTAGGTTCAAAACTATCAATATATGAAACTATGATCGTTTTTTTTATACTTGGTACTTCCTGTTGGATCCGCTCAATCACTTCTTTTTTATTAAAAGTTTTTCCATTATATTGGTATCCATCAACAGCAAAAAGAAATACTGGGTCAATTTGCCTAAAACGATCTATAACACTATTTGATCCGAAATCCGGTGAGCAGCTAGACCAAATGGCGCCAATACTTGCACATGCAAGAAAAGCAATGACTGTTTCCGGAATATTTGGCATATAAGAAACTATCCGGTCACCTTTTTGCACGCCTTGCTCTTTTAAGTAATTAGCAACAGAAGCTGTTTTGCGAAGTAATTCTTCCCAGGTAAATTCTTGATAACCCTTATTTTCAGATTGAAAAATAATTGCCGTTTTACTTGGAACAACATAACGAAAACAATGTTGTGCATAGTTTAAACGTGCACCTTCAAACCATTTAGCTCCAGGCATTCTCCGTGAACTAAGTACTTGATGGTAAGGTGTACTAGAGTGTACTTCACCATACTCCCAAACAAAGGCCCAAAAAGTCTCAAGTTCTTTTATAGACCAATTCCACAAGTCCTGGACAGTTGAAATGCTGATATTTTTATTTTGTTTTAACCAATTTTGAAAACGAGTTATATTACTATTGGCAATCTGTTCTTCGGTTGGTTCCCACAAAACCGATCCTTCAACTGATAAATTCATGAGCTCCCTCCTCTTAATAACACCATTGTTAAATCTATTCATAGTCCGTTCACTATGCGCTATGCACGTACAGTGTGCAACTTTTTTTTATTAAGCTGTTTATGGTAACTCTTACTAATGGCCAATAAAATCCATTTATCTAATTCCTGACTGCATGTGACTGTTTCCGGAGCAGTAAATCCGCAGTGCATAGCTGTGTCATTTAATTTTAATCGATACAGTTTAATCATTGTTTCAATCATAGTCTCTATGTCTTCCATTGTTCCGAACTCCCGGCCTGACAGCTATTTTTATTGATTCCCCATTCCGAATACTCTTTTACATCTCTTCTAAAATTTGTTCTGTTAAACATTTAAACCCTCCTTAATTTGAACAAATCATATGTTGTATAGGAAACACTTGTTGTATAATTTGATTATAGGTATCGTTTTATCACCTCTCAAGCAACAAAATCTTCAGTATGTTGCTTAAGCAACATACTACATAAAATGACGAAATTTTCTGAAATGGAGGTATCTTATGATTGAGGGAAACACAGATCTACGTATAATCCGAACAAGGAAATTCATTATTAATTCATTTATTCATCTTTTGGAAAAAAAGGATTTCAATAGCATTACAATTAGAGATATTACATTAGGGGCAATGATTAATCGAGCAACTTTTTATCACCATTTCGTCGATAAATATGATTTGCTCGAAAAAGTCATTAAAGAAGAATTAATGGCAAATGTTCTTTTGGAACTATCAAATGATCAAGAGTTCAGTGAGGAATTGCTCAAACGTGTATTTTTATCAATCACTAAATTTCACATGAGCCTGTCTGATCGCTGTCAAAGAAGTTATTATGATATGAAAATGAATATAGAATCTATCATAAAAAAAGAGCTTGAACATATTTTTTTCCAATCACTATTAAAAAAATATGAGGTTGAAAGAAGTGAAAATCTAAGAATAATAGCCACTATGCTTAGTTGGATGATTTATGCAGCTGTAATGGATTGGAAGGACCGTAGTAGTAAATCACCAGAGGATTATGTAGAATTTGCAATTTTGTCTATTAGACAATTATTAAAGAATGAAGATATAGAAAAACTTGGATTTTGAAAAATGAATTAATAATAGTAGATTAATATATAAGTTCGGTTTTATATCGAATACTATTAATTATTCCCTTATGCAACTAACGCAATGCGTGAGTTGCATAAATAGCCCCAAAATTGGAATAAATTGCCTGCATTAACTATGGCAAGTATCTTTAAAATGATTTGCACAAGTTTTTTTCAAGAAAGTTTATTCGCCTCCAAAATTCAGCTTCAGTCATTCCTTTTGTTGAATAAAAAAATGAGCTGCAAAAGCAACTCACATTGATCAATTATCGCACTGCATTAGTTCAACAAGAATTAAAAGAGAGAAACTCACAGGAGAAAGAGTTTCTCTAAAAAATGGGTGATATTGGTAAAAAAACAAGAAATGTAATATTATTATATATTAATTGTAAAAATTCCCCAATTTCTTTATACAAATTCTTCCCATTATTTACTTTGAAAAAAATCCTCATGTAACAAAAAGATCTGCTAAACAGCCGATCCTTTTGTACAACTAATGCATTGCGATAGTTGAAGATTCAAAAAGGCTATTCTTTCTGTAATATCATGGAAAGAATGTGTTTTTTTTGATAGGCATGGAGTAGTAACCCTATAGACATAGGTTAAGGCAAAACCAATATAAAAAAGCCAATTTCTCAAATTTTAATAATGAGAAATTGGGTTTTTTATATCGGTAGGATCCAAAGCTATTTATACCTATTACTTTATATTAAAAGAAATCGGATAAGTTGATTTTAATAGCCTTACAATTTTATAAAAATTATATTATTGTTTGTCATCGTGTGGATATTTATGAGGACTATTTGTTAACTTTCGCAAATCACCTCGATAAAAGACATCTTTAAATTCTTTATAATTAAATGGAATAATAGGTGCTAAATATGGAACACCTACTGACCGTAACCGTGATAAATGTATTATTAAGATTATCACTCCAATACATAATCCCGTTATCCCGAACAAAAGCCCCAAAAATAAAAATACATAACGAAGAGTTATAATCGAATCTGGTAGTTTTCCAATTGTAAGTATTGTGCTAGTAAGATAGCATATACCAACTACGATAAGACTTAAAGGGTGAATTACTTTAGCTTCAACAGCAATTGAGCCAAGTGTTATAGTTGAAACTAATGAAGCAAGTAATATCATTTCTTTTGAAATTCTATACGAACTAAATCCTAGTATTTGAAAAAAAATTAATGTTATGAAAATTTCTAGCCAATAAGGCAATAACATGTGTTGAAAGAATTCATCTTGAATTTTTGGGGGTACCCAATTTTTATGATGGTAAATCAACGTAAGATAAGATCCAGGAGACAGAATAGTTATGAAAAAACAAAGAAATGTAAGAATACGCTTAGCATATTTTTCTTTAGTGTTATATTCGTTAGGTTCTTGGAAGTATTGAATGAATAAATTTGGTACAATTGATGCTGTTGGCGTTCCGTTTGTAAATACTGCTATTCTTCCTTCGTACAAAGCAGCTGATACTGCATCTGGTATCTCGCTATTAAAACTAAGAGGAAAAATCGTTTTTTGATCTCCCTCAATCGCTTCTTCAATTATTCTTGACTCCATTACATAATTAACTTCTAATGAATCAATTCGCTGACGTACTTCCTCCAAAACAGTTTCATCTACAAAATCAGTTAGATATACAATTGCAATCTCTGTTTTTACAATTCTTCCAATTTGTTTTTTCTCAACTTTCAATATCGGAGATGGAATCATATTATGTAATATATTTAAATTCACTTTTAATTCTTCTGTAAATGATATTAATGTACCTTGAAAATTTCGTTGCTTCGTACTCTGTTCAACTGCTCGTTTTTGCCATTCTGTGGTATCCACAAGAAGGACACTATCAAAGCCATCAACCAGTACCAATGTCTTCCCTCTAACAATTCCATCAATTATAGAAGAAATTGAAGTAACCTCTTCAACTGATTCTGAACGAATATAACGAATGGCAATTGTATCCATTAGTGACTCTTTATCTATTTTACGTATCTCCAATAAAGGTTCAATAATGCTCTCACGAATCACCTGTGTATTAGCAAGCCCATCAATAAATAATAATGCACAATAATTTTGATAAGGATCTAAGTTAATAAGTCGTACAAGTAATTCTGGAGAATCATGTAATTGTTCTTTAATTAATTTTATATTCGCATAAATATTCTTGGTTAATGAAGTCTCCTCAATTTGCATAATTTCCTCCAAATAAATATTTAGTAAATAAACATTCAAATTAGCTTTCCCTTCAGTATTACAAAACATTCAAGGTAAAGGACTCTTTATTCAGTATTGCTATTATTTATTAAGAGAATTACTCGTCGATATGTAGCTAATTCCATTGAAAAAGAGCTAATGAAAATAGAAAGTTTTTTACAATCCAATTCCATTACACTTTTTAGTTTATGTACAATTCTTCAAAATTTTATGTGTATAAATTTAAAAGGCGACTTATAAAAGCCGCCTTTATCATAAAAGTGTATATTTAAATTTAAATTATCGAAGTTTAAATACTAATTCAAACTAAAAGGTCCGGATCCTAAATACATAATCATTAACATAACACCTAGTAGAGACAGGTTCTTAGTGAAATGTACACGAGCTTAGAGGTGTTGAAACGCAATCATGAGAAAATTCTTCCTGCCCCTGTAATAATTGCTACATTTCCTTCCAATTCGATCGCCCTCCTTCAATTATTTGATAAATGGATCTCAATTTGTCTCATTATTAATGTAGTTCTTTCTATTTCTCATCCATAATTAATTTCCATGTTTGCCTTGCCCTTGTGCGAAGCGCTTAGCACCTTTCACGGATTCACCACTTTGTACAACAGCCATTCCTAAAGTGAACTCTAACTGCATTGCTTTCTCAAAATCTAGATCAAATCCTTCATAAACTGCTTTTCGGTCATTTTTCATACATAATTGAGGATATTCAGCAATTTGAGCTGCAAGCTTTTCAGCTTCTTCTTTCACAGTTCCTACTTCTACAATACGATTGGCAAGCCCCATAGAAAGTGCTTCCTCTGCTCCTACTGGTCGACCAGTTAAAATCAGATCGAGAGCACGGCTCATACCGATTAATCGAGGTAATCGTTGTGTTCCACCATCTATCAGTGGTACACCAAAACGACGACAAAAAACACCGAATATTGCGTCTTTTTCAACCACTCTAAGATCGCACCAAATTGCTAACTCTAACCCTCCGGCGACAGCATGACCTGAAACTGCAGCAATTACAGGCTTTGATAAGTTCATTCGACTAGGACCCATAGGACCATCTTTCGACATATCTATCTCCAAACTATTGCCTTCTTCTACCGAGAAAGCTTTAAGATCGGCACCTGCACAAAACGTTCCTCCCTTTCCATACAATACAGCTACATGTAGATTTTCATCATTTTCAAAATCACGAAATGCTTCAGCAAGCTGTTGTGCTGTCTCACGGTCAACTGCATTCCTAACACTAGGCCGATTGATTTGAATCGTACAGATTTTTTCTTTTTTTTCTACTAATACCTTCATTACCAATTACCTCACATCTCTAAATTTAAGTACTTATCATTAAATCTCTTATCATTGATTTATTCACTCTATGTGAAAAAAATGAAGGTCCTTTTTTCGATCCCTATACCAAAAAATGATCCTCAAAACGAAGATCATTTTTTGACAAATTCTCATAGCAGAAGAGTTTAAAACAATCCCCATACATCTAAATAATAAGCTCCAAAAATAATAAAAATAAGAACCAAGGCCACCGATAAATAAACAACCAATATCCTTGAAAATTTAAACGTTTGATTATTAATATCATTTCCCTTGATAAAATAGCTGATCGTTGAAATGATTAAAGCAAAAATTCCAACAATAATCGATGATAATCCAATGATCTTTGATAATGTGTCTCCAAATTTTGCATTAGAAGCCAGAGTAGAAAAATGAAGATTAGTAATTAAAAAGCCAACCCCCATAATGGTTATACTTGTTCTTACCCAAGCAAGATAGGTTCTTTCATTTGCTAAATGTTGTTGTATATATTTAGAATCAATTGTTTCTTTCTGCTTTTCTAACGCATTATTCATATTCATACCTCTGTATTTATATCCTTCTTCAGAATAACCTTTAAAAAAATTCAATAGGAATATTTTCACCAGAATTAAATCTACTATTTGAGTAAAAGTACATCGATTCTTCTATACGACTCTCATTAGAGGTTCACTAGCTTATTATCCTTTTCTGTTGAAACTTGTTGATTTCGGCTTCCGAAAAGGAATATTAATAGTGCTGCAATTACCATAGCAATTGACATTCCAAAAATTGCGATGCTATATCCACTTGCTACATTTGTACCAGAATTTTGTATAAGTTTCCCAAAAATAATTGGAGTAATAATACCCGATGAAGTCATTATTCCAAAATACGTTCCTGTCATAACTCCCCTTCGCTGCGGGAGTATACTAACTACTATTGCTGGGGCAAGTGTGTTTACAGTAATGACCAGTGTATTTACTAATGAAAGTACGATGATAATTGAACCCGAACCATTCAATAATGGATACAATGAGTACAAAAACCCTGCTAGCAAAACACTAATAGCAGAAAATAAAATCCGCGATTTCCATAAACTTTGTGTTTTTTTGTATAAACGATCTGAAATGATAGATAGTAAGATTGCTAAAATAGCCCCAATTAAACCAGAAATAGCAATTACTGATGCTGACCTTTGTTCAGATAATCCTTTTACTTTTATTAAATACGAAGGATTAAAAGTAAGTCCAAAGACAATGAATGAATAAGCAATAAAGGCAATTAAAGTTGTAAATATAAAAATAGGAGATCGTAAAGCTTTCCAAACATCTCTTCTATTAATCTCATTTTTGTTTTCCATGGTACCAACTTCTTCAAAAGAAACAGTTGGTTTCATACTTCCTAACCATAGCCAACAAATAAACCATAGAAAGCTACAAATACCAGAAATAAAAAATGCTTGTCTCCAACCGTAATTTGAAATTAAAGAAACTAGAATAGGAGCTGATACAGCTATCCCAACAACATTTCCAAAACTAATGATAGATATTGCGAATCCTCGTGATTCAGGTTTAAACCATTTACTAAGATGACTAATTGCAGTTGCCATAAATGCGCCTTCTCCTGCACCTAATAATACTCTACTCAATATTAGTATCGGTAGACTTGAAGCAAACAATGCCATTGATTGCGCGATTGTCCAAACAATTGCCATAATAGCAAGTGATTTTCCAGTACCAATACGATCCGACAATGAGCCACCTACGATTCCAAATATTGAAAATAACCAAAAAAAACTACTACCTACGATACCAAACTCAGTAGATGTTAAGTTCAAATCTTTGGTAATGTGTATATTAGCTAAACCTAAAATTGATTTGTCAGCAAAATTAATAATAGCCATTATAAAAAGTGAAAATAAAATGATCCATTTCGCCCAACTTTTCATCCAAACTCCTGCCTCTCAATAAATCTATCCTTTTTCGCTACTCCTTAGTAAACATACTTTTGGAAAAGCACCTGCACAATCAATATTTTTTCGAACATGATTGAGCAGATGCTTATTGTAAAAATTGAAACATTCATTATTTTTTCTTAATTAAGGAGTTACGATATTTATACAGCGGTCGAACTCATCTAAAAGTGATAAAAATTCATTCAATTTTGTTTGGTTACCAGAAATGATCAATTTTCCTGCTCCAACTGCTTGTTCAGGTGATAGAAGTCCAAGTAAAGTTCCATAAAATGCAAATTGATCAATTGTTAATGAAACATCTGCATTGTCATCTAACTTATTTGCTCTTGAAAATAAAACAGAATTTTCTAAATTTAATGTATATAGCTGGTTAGAGTCTGATAATGTTACATTTATCGTTATTTTTTTACCTTCTGCCTTTGGACCGTTTAATTTAACGGCTACAAGTTTTAGGAATTCATTGACTGGCATTTTCTTAATGATTCCTGAGACATCTAATGGGGAATTATCTCTATTAATTCCATATCTTAGTTCTGATGCGCCAACAAGATAAATATTGCGCCAATTAGCTGATTCAGCTTGATACCCTAATTGTTCAAATGCATCTGCTAATAAATTTTTAGCTTCTGAATTTTCTGGGTCAGCCATTACGACATTTTTTAATACTTGAGCTACCCAACGATATTCACCTTTTTCATAGTCAACTTTTGCTTGTCTCAAAATGTTTGCTGCTCCACCCATATATTCTACATATTTTTGGCCAGATTCAACTTGTGGTAATGGATCTAGATCGGAAGGATGAGCACTATAATAACCTAAATAATAATTGTAAACACCCTTTGAATTATGCTTTAAAGTTCCATAATACCCACGATTTCCCCAGTAAGTATCCAATTCTTTTGGAAGTTTAATTATTTCAGCTATCTCATCCATCGTATAACCATGATTGGCTAAGCGCACCGTCTGATCGTGCATATATTTATATAAATCACGTTGTAGTTTTAAATGATTGATTGCATTATCTTTCTCCCAAACAGGCCATGCATGAATCATGAGTAATGCATCGATCTCTTCATTTTTAAATAATTCGATTGTTTTATCCAGTGAATTAGCCCAATGTAATGCATCTCGCGTTTTTGCTCCTCTTACTGTATAAATTTGATGCATCAATTTATTGGCATTCTCTGAAACAAATAATATTTTGTAATCCCTAATATAAAAATGCATTTCAGCTGGTGCTTCTGTGTTTGGCGTTAATAAAAATTCAAATGTTACACCATCGACTTCCATCGATTGGATTTCATTTTCTATTTCAACATTTGGTAACTGAAAACTCATAGTACCTGAACCCATTGTTGGGCCAATACCTACTGATACGGAGCCTTTTGAACCGTCTGGTAAATCTTTCCCAAACTGATACTCTGCACGACGCGCCATGATTGTACCTAAAAGTGCATTCTCACTTAACGCTTCTTCTGTAAAATATTGAGGAACTATAATGGGAATATTAGGCTTTTCAGCATATTTAAGCACAGCTTGAATACCGCCAAAATGATCAGCGTGACTTTGACTGATTATGATGGCTGTTACTGGCTTTTGAGGTCGATGTTTATAATATAATTCCATCGCGGCTTTAGCTGATTCATTACTTCCTAAAGCATCAACGACAATCACTCCATGTTTTCCTTCAATAAAAAAGTTAGTTACCAATGATTGTCCACGAACTTGATATACTCCTTCTACAACTTCAAACAAACCAGATATAGCCTGTAATTGTGCATTTCTCCATAAACTAGGGTTCACAGTCTCAGGAGCAGCGTCATTTAAATAGTTTAGCTGTTCAATGTCCCAAACGACTTCCCCAGAATCATCTTTAATAATCTTTGCTTCTAGTGGTGCAATAAATCCTCTATTTGCATCTAAGAAGTCCTGCCTATCATCAAAATTTAGAGAATCATATACTGCTAAATTAGCCTTTTTTGTAAAAGAAGTTGCGGGCATTGATTTAGTTAAAATGTTATTTGTCATAGGAACCTCCATGATTTGATATAAATTTCAAAAGTTTTTATCAGAAAAATACTCTATTAAACTAATTAACTTTTACTTGTTCAACATTTAAAGCTCTTTTTAAAATCTTACCTGTACTATTCTTAGGTAATTCTTTCTTAAATTCTATTTGTTTAGGTAGCTTGTACTTTGCAAGCTTGTCCTTGCAGAAATGTAAGATGTCATCCACTGTTATACTTTCATCATTCGATACAACAAAAGCCTTTACGATCTCTCCGTAATCTTTATCAGTTATTCCTAATACAGCTACTTCAACAATCGCTGGATGTTGATAGATAACTTCCTCTACTTCTCTTGGATATACATTGTATCCGTTTACAATGATCATGTCCTTTATTCGATCAACAATATAGATATATCCATCTTTATCCATTTTTGCTAAGTCACCAGTATAAAACCAATCATTTTTTATGGTATTAGTTGTTACATCAGGCATTCCAAGATATCCAATCATGACATTTGGACCTTTGACAATTAGTTCACCTATTTCGTCTCTTGGAACTTCATTTCCAAATTTGTCGACAACCTTATTTATTACGCCTGGAATATCTACTCCGACAGACCCAATTTTTCTTATTCCTTTTATAGGATTAAATGCCGTAACAGGAGCTGTTTCAGAAAGACCGAATCCTTCAGCAATAATAGTCTTATATTTTTCCTCAAATCGTTGAAGTAATTCAACTGGCATCGATGCTCCACCTGATAAACATACACGTATAGATGCGAAATACTCAGCTGAATAATCTTTTAATTGTAATAAAAAGTTATACATCGTTGGAACACCAGCAAATAATGTCACTTTCTCATTAAAAATTGTATGAATGACTTCAATAGGATTAAATTTTTGAACAATTACGATATTAGCACCACTCATAATTGGTGTATTAATACAAACTGTCATGCTAAATACATGGAACATTGGAAGGACAGCTAACATGCGATCATCTTCTTTGAAGTCGACAAGTTTAACAATTGACTCTGCATTTGATGCCATATTTCTGTGACTTAGCATAGCTCCTTTTGGTCTTCCTGTTGTTCCAGAAGTATATAAAATAACAGCAAGATCTTCTGCCATAATTAACGGATTTTCATTGTTTTTTGATTTGTTTACAATCAACTGCTCCCAATTGAATTCAGCTTTATTAGATCCGACATAGTAAAGCATTTCGATCTGTTTTAATTCTAATTTAAGAGAATCAATGATCGTTTCCATTGTAAAATTTGCTATAACAGCTTTTGCCTGGCTATTCGATAAAATATATGAAATTTCATCTTTCGTATAGATTGGGTTAACCGGTACAACTACCCCACCTGCACGAAGAATTCCATAATAAGCGATGACAAATTCCGGACAATTCCCTAATACCAAGGCTACTTTATCACCTTTTCTGATTCCATCTTGTACTAAACTAGATGCTACACATTCAACTTGTAAATATAATTCACTATACGTTATATTTTTATTTTCAAATGTAATTGCATTACGATTTGGATATTTTTCTGCACTTTTTCTTAAACTTTCATTTAAATTCCAATTCATAAAAATTTTTCTCCTCCTGATAACTACATACTATTTATAGGCTACATTCTAGTAATTTACTAAATTAGTGAGATTAAATGAAATTGTAATACTAAAAATTGAAATAGATTAGTATTATTATGTCTTCCAACTTTATACTTAAAATTTGAATATAATTGAGGCACCATCAAAAAGTTTGAAGGTGCCCGGTAACTATAAATAAAAATTATGAAATTACTAAGCCAGAACCTGCAACTTCATTGGAAACTTTTGCTATTACTTCAGGTGGAATTTTGAAGAATATTCCGCAAGGATCACTATGAACCATCGCTACAATGTATCCCATATTATCGACATTCACCTCAAAATCAGCAAATGTACTAGGAAGACCAACTTTTTCACGTAAATTACGGATAAATAAAACAACTTCTGCAAGGCACTCTTCTGGTTTTTCCGGTATATCTTTTAGACCTAAAGCTTGTGCAAAACCATGAATTCGTTTCAAATAATATGGTGCTAGTGATTCCATTACATTTGGTAATAACACTGCATTTGCTAGTCCATGTGGAATTCCAAATTTCGCTCCAAATACATGAGCTATATTGTGAACTGGAATCGCATTTACTGAAAGACTGAAAGCAGAAATTGCCATCGAACTAGCCATTAACATATTTGATCGTGACGCAAGGTTATGCCCTTCATGAACAGCAGTAGGTAAATTATCTACAATCATACGAATTGCTTGAATTGCATATGCATCCGTCATAGGATTCGCCTGAGGTGAGAAATAAGCCTCAATTGCATGAGTTAATGCGTCAAATCCTGTAAACGCTGTAATTTTTGGTGGTAAACCAACTGTAAGCTCAGGGTCTAAAATCGCCATATCAGGGCTAATGAATGTATTTAGGATATTTGTTTTAATTCCTAATTTTTCATTAAGTACTACTGCGATTGGAGACACTTCTGCACCAGTTCCAGCTGTTGTTGCGATTGCAACGTGTGGAATTGGAATATACTGAGCTTCTGGCCAAAATTCCATTAAATTTCCAATAAGAAGCTCTTCACGAATATCATGAACCTTATTATGTAGCATCCATTTAATCGCTTTAACTGTGTCTAAAACACTTCCGCCACCAACAGCAATTAATGAATCTCCATTACATTCTTTAAAGAACTTAGCTCCGCGGTTTATAATTTCACCTTTTGCATCCTGTTCAATGTCCTCAAAAACTCCTACTAGCTGTACTGTACTAGGAATCGCTTCAAATAGTTCCTTAATTTTATCTGTAATTCCCGCTTGAGTTATTCCTTTATCAACGTAAAGAACTGCTCTTTTACCACCAAGTCCTTTTATCATTTCTGGTAACATTGAGCGAGCTCCAGCCCCGCTGTTTACAACTGTACGAACCGAAAACTGAAAAAATGACGTTATCATGGGATCACCTTCTCTTTTCTATTATGTTTTTTATTAGTCTTACTGAATTAATCTATTTTTTTATATTAGTAACTTTTAAATCTAGTTTTTATAATAAGATGCCATACCAAGGTTTTTGGCTTAATTCCGGAGTAAGTGAACAATGAACATGCTTTACTTGTGTGTACTCATCTAAAGCATAACGGCCAAGTTCACGCCCAAAACCACTTTGTTTATATCCACCAAATGGTGCATCACTTCTTAACATATGCCAGTCATTAATCCAAACTGTTCCTGCTTTTAATTCACGAGAAATTTTTAGTGCTTTATTAACATCTTTTGACCAAATACCGGCTGCTAATCCGTAAATTGTGTCATTCGCAATTTCGATTGCTTCTTCAACCGTAGAGTAGCGAATCACGCAAAGTACAGGTCCGAAAATCTCTTCTTGAGCAATTTTCATTTTATTGTCTACATCTGCGAAAATAGTCGGTTCAATGAAATAGCCATGTTCATAACCTTCGCCCGTTAATCGTTTTCCTCCGCAAACTAAACGAGCACCTTCTTTAATTCCAGTCTCAACATAAGATAGCACTGTATCAAGTTGTTGCTGAGAAGCCATTGGCCCCATGCCGTTTGCCATATCAAGCTGGTTCCCAATTGTAATTGAAGATGCTAAATTTGCTAAGCGCTCAACAACTTCATCATAAATCGAATCATGTACTAAAAGGCGAGTTCCAGATTCGCAAAGTTGTCCAGAATGTAGACAGAATCCGAATAAGCTACCTGGAATAGTAATATCTAAATCAGCGTCTGGTAAAACGATAGAAGGTGACTTTCCACCTAATTCAAGTGTAACTCGTTTTACTGTTCCAGAAGCTAATTGCATTATGCGTCGTCCAACCTCTGTTGATCCAGTAAAGGCAATTTTATCAACCTGTGGATGTGTAGCTAGTACTTCACCGACAGTAGCTCCAGGTCCAGAAACAACATTAAAAACTCCAGCCGGAATTCCAGCTTCAGTAGCTAATTCTGCTAATTTCAAAGTAGAAAGAGGTGTATTTGAAGCTGGTTTAATAACGATAGAATTTCCCATTGCTAGGGCAGGTGCAATTTTCCACATTGCTAAAAGCATTGGAAGATTCCAAGGTGTAATCGCAGCTACAACACCAATCCCTTCACGCCATACTTGATTATTGCTTGGTCCTGGAAAAGGCAGTACTGGCAGTGACTCAACAAATGGATACTCAATAGTAAATTTGGCTGTCTGCTGAAGTAAATCTACTAAATATAAAATATCTAAATTTGAAATTCGTCTTACAGTTGCACCTGAGCTAATAGCTTCTAAGAATGCAAGTTCTTCAGAATGTTCGACAATCTTATTCCCAAAATTAACTAAGATCTGAGCTCTTTCTTTTGGTGATTTTTTTGACCAAATTCCTGAATCAAAAGCATTACGAGCTGAAGTTATAGCTGCTTCAGTATCTTCTCTTCCAGCTTTAGCTACCAGAGCGACTACTTCTCCAGTTGCTGGATTTTTCACACTAAACGTTTCACCACTTTTTGCTGGTGTCCATTTACCATCAATATAAAGCGGAAATTCTAATACTTTTACAGTCGTTTGCATTTAAAAACCTCCTAAAAATAGTTTTATTAATATTAGATAAATAGGATTTATAGTAACACCTTTTCCTTCGAATTGGCCTTACCTCTTAATTAGAAAAAATGGTAGATCATTAGGGTATAACGATATTAGGTAATGGATCATGTTCTTTCCCCTTTTTAAATGAATTAAGATAAATTAAAATGACCTGGTTCCACAGACTGTTTATAGCCAAGAAAACGCTTGCAAAAACACATAAAAATTTTTAGAATATAAAATTAGATGAAAGTTTTTTTAGAATTTTAATTAAATTTAAAAATTAAGAATTATCTGAATTAATTGTATAACGTCACAATTACTTAGTAAAATTAAGGTTTGTAATACCTGGTTCACAATTACTAATATCTAAATTTAGAGGATTTTATTATTCTCAAATCGAATTTCTAATATAGTAATCTATATACTAAGGTGGTCATCCTATGCACATACAAAAGCTAAAGATTCTTTCTGAAGTTGCTAAAACGGGCTCTTTTTCTATAGCTGGTCAGAATCTTCATATAAGTCAATCTGGTATTAGTCAGGATATTAAAAAAATAGAAGATGAATTAGGTATAAAAATTTTCGATCGCACTCGTTATGGGGTTGTTCAATCATATGAAGGAACTAAAATTGTAAAAAAAGCAAATGAAGTTTTGTTAAAATATGAAGAATTGATCGAAGAGGCTAGAAAAATTTTGGATATACACTCTGGAAATCTCAGAGTGTCTACAATACCTGCTTTTATTACTTATTTGTTGAAACCATTAATGGAATTTAAAAATTTATATTCAAATTTAACGATAGAGATTTCAGAAAATATAACTGAACTGACAGTTGAATCAGTTCAACAGAATAAAGCTGATATCGGACTGATCTGTATATATGAAGATATTTTAAAAAATATTGAGCATTTAAATTTCGAAAGTATCGCTGAGGGAACATTAAAGGTTTATGTAAGTAGTGATTCTCCTTTCGCTAAAAAGAAAAAAATAACACCAGAGGAAATCATTCAACAGACTGTAGTCTTATATAATGGAGATTATATTAAATGGTTTATCAATAATTTTCAAAATACTTTTGGAAAATTAAATATTTTATTGTCATCAAATCAAACGGAAGAACTATCTCGTTTAATCTCAAATGGATTAGCAATTGGGTTTGCCCCAGACTTTGCTACTAAAGCTAACCCTTATGTTATGGAAGGTAAAATCGTTGAAATTGATATTATCAATTATGAACCTATTAATGTAACGCTTGGCATTATTCAAACGAAGAATAGAACTCTTACAAAAATTGAGGAACACTTAACTCGGTTTATTAAATCTGAATTACAATATTATATAAATTAAGATTCGACTTCATATTCATAGCTAATTCACAACCTCAAATTGTATAATGCTAATAAAATGACAAGATGTCTCAAATGATACGAATCATTTGAGACATCTTCTTTTTTTAATTACATTGAACTACCATTACTTAACTTTTATAGTTCGTTTTACAGAATGACTTTTATTTCCAGCATTATCAATTGCGTATAGAGTAATAGTTTTTGTACCTTTACTTTGTTTTGGTAACTTCACATAAAATGTACCTTTACTTGATACTTTTGCTTTTGCAACAGTTTTATTCCCTATTGTTACAACTATTGTTGAATAAGCTTCTGCTTTACCTTTAATTTCCACACCATATTTGGAACTTACACTCAAGCTTGAGATGACCGGTGTATTTGGAGCTGTACGATCTAACACTTTTGTTTTAGATGCAGCGCTCTGATTTCCTGCAAGGTCTTTTGCATAGACTGTTAGAATTGTGCCTGCTTTTTGTTTACTTACCTTTATACGATATGCTCCCTTTGTATCTGCTTTTCCAGTTGCAATTATCTTGTTTTGATTTTTAACAATAATAGATGCGTTTGCTTCGCTCGTACCAGATATTGATGTATCGTTGTTATCAATCTGATTAATCCTTGGAGCATTAGGTGCCGTACGGTCTAATACTGTCACTTTTGATGCTGCGCTTGTATTTCCTGCTTGATCTTTTGCATATGCGATTAATGCTGTACCAGCTTTTTGTTTACTTATTTTAATTCGATATGCCCCTTTTGAATCTGCTTTTCCTGTTGCTAGTACTTTATTTTGTACGCTAATCGTAATCGATGCGTTTGCTTCGGTACTTCCTGATATTGATGTATCATTGTCATCAACTGGATAGATCCTTGGTGCATTAGGTGCTGTACGATCTAATACGATTACTGATTTACTTTGTAGTCCTTGGACATATACCGTTAAAACTGTGCCAGCTTTTTGTGGACTAATCTTTATGACAAATTTTCCATCAGCATTTGTTTTTCCAGTTCCTACTACAAGTTCTTTATTTTTCACAATAATATTTGCATTGGCTAGCGTAGTTCCTGAAATACTTGTGTCATTGTCATCAATTGTGTTGATTGTTGATACTGGTGGTTCTTCATAATTTTGTCTTAATACTGTCAGATAAAATTCTCTCGTCGTGCTCGCATTTCCTTTCTTAATAGTTGCAGTTAACGTAACAGGACGATTACCAAGCTCAAATTTAGGTCTTGTTACTGTTCCATCATTTTTAATGAAAGAAGGATTACTTGAAGACCAACTAATTGTTGTATCATTTGTCCCTTTTGTTGGTAAATTCAAGTTAGATGTTACAGAATTTTGATCTGTATTATCGTTCTTAATTAAATTCCAAACGACTGATGATTTTGCTGCCAAAACGGCAGGTTCGTCATTATTATCTTGACTTCTTACAAAGAAATAGAACGTTTTTCCAAGTCTAGCATCACCTAATTTGATATAGGCGAATACTGAAATGTACTGATTTTGAGCAGGTCTTGTCACTTTCCCGTCATTTGCAATCACATCTGGCATGTCCGATTCCCATCGAATTTCGACACCGTCTTTTCCAAAAGTTGTCGGGAACGTTAAATCCTTTGTGACGTCCAAATCGCTTATGTTTTCGCCAAGTAATTTGTCAGTTGTTAACCCTTGATACACACGTAGTACCTTTGTTCGATCTGCGTGTTGTGTATCTCTTAGAACCGTTAGATGGAACGTTTTGTAGAATGTACCGCTGTTTCGCGTGAATTTTGCAACAAGCTCCACGTGTGCATCATCTTCGTCAAATAAAGGTAGGTACACGCGTCCTTGATTTGTAATATGCTTTTGATCATCAGAAGTCCATGTAATTACTGAACCATTTGATCCTCTAGTTGGTAATGATAAAGATTGCGATACATCACCTTGTTCTGTATTACCTGCTCGAATAACATCCCAAGTAATTGATGAAGAATCTTCAGCAACAGCCTGTGAATCATTTTGAGTTTTCGCATTCACTTTTAGGTTGAACGTCTTAACAGCAGTAGCAGCACCTACAGTTACAGTAGCTGTTAGTGTGATATTCGTATCTTTATCTGTTCGATATACCTTCCCATCATTTGTGATAATGTTCGGATCACTACTTTCCCAGCTAATTTCTGCTAGATTATTTTTATCATAGAAAGGTAGCACTAAATTAGTCATCACATTCGTTTGCTCTGTGTTACCACCTTTTATCTTGTCCCAATTCAACTGTTCCGCTGCTTTTGTTGCTAGAGGTTGATCAGCGGCTTCTGCAGCACCAAGACGATAGACTACCACATTGAAAACTAATGGATGGTTCCCTGCAAATGGGTGACTAGGGTTCTCACCGATTGTACTTCCACCATCTATTTCAAAAAAGTTTGCTCCCGGTTTTAACTCACCTGTTGGCATACTGAATGGTTTTACCCCTGGTTCATTGTTATATCCTGTTGGGATATTTCCGCCAGTTTCTTCGTTTAACCCATCGTCATATGGACCACTTCTCCATTCTAACGTTGGATCAAATAAGTTTTTATAGAATTTATCTTCTCCCTCTGCTGCTCGATTCCAATCAACCCATTCAGCATAGAAATTCATTCCAACCGCAGTTATCGACCCTTTTACATCATACGTTGAATCATAAGTAAAGAATGTTGCAGTACCTGTTGAATCAATAATTGCATTTTCAAATTTTACTTTTGGTATATACGGATTTTTGATGACAGGTACTTGGATCGTTGTCTCGTGACCTAAATAGTCAATCATCGTTACCGGGAACGTACTTTCACCTTCTGGTATACTGCCCGGATCATTATATCCAACAGGACTATTAAAGGCATATACATCTCCTAATGGCAAGTCCCACTCTGGTATAGCATTAGGATAATACGATGTTGCCGCTTTTCTTTGTTGATTTCCAACTAATAAAATTGGTGCTAAATCTGGATCCGCTGACCATGTTTTATTATTTCCATAAGGCGTAACTAGATAACCTCCAACCCATGGATCGAAACCTTCTACATGGTAAGTCTTATTGTAATGTAGTTTTATTTCTGGATTTCTACTTGCATCTTTATATGGAACAACCTCAATCCGAAGTTCAGTGTTTGTTTCCCCATTTTTTACAATTACTTTATCTGATGCAACATTTACATCAAACGTAATCGTGCTTGCATTTCCCATATAATCGGTAGTTGTCAGTTCGACTGAGTGATCACCATTTGCTAACACAACTGGATATCGGAACGTTTGTTCAGATCTATCTAAAGTTGTAATACTTCCCATCGATTTTTTAGTTCCACCATCAACAGCAACTTCTACTTTATAGCCTCGTGAATTTGCTATTTCATCTTTCACTGTCGTATTTAACATTAGAGAAACAGGATCTCCGCTCTTTTCTATAAAGGCTTTCATTTTATCCGCATTCACTGAAATCGTTGGTGCCACTGTATCTACGAATGTCTCGATACCAATAGCTGGAATTTCTGTATCATTCCAATGTTCACCATCAGCTAAACATACATACTTCACAACATACTCTCCTGCAGGTAAATCTTTTGGAACAGTATATTGTCCTTTAATCGAATACTCACTGTAATCTCCATATGCTGGTTTTTCCGTCATCACTTGATTTAGATCAAGATCGATTGGATCTCCAACAATCGTATTATTGTCGTAATAATCTTTTAAAAGGACAACTTGAATTTTTTTCACAGCACCTGTACGTCCAACTGCATTAAAGTTCAAACTAAAATTATCACCAGGTTTTACGTTAGCAGTCCAGTACATACTTGGAATGTTGTTGCCTAAAGTAGCTGAATACATATCAATCCAAACATGATTACTTGTTTTATTAACGATTACTGTATGATATTCACCAAAATTTCCAACTTTATCAATTGGAGCAATAGTGATGATGTTTCGTCCTTCATTTAATCCAGGTACTTTTAATTCATATGTGCCATCTGCATTATGCTTTACATCTGATTTATAAGTAGTAAATGGCTCGCTTCCATTTACGGCTAGATATACACTACCGTCAACATCACCAGCATCCCCATCATTCATTGTCCAGCGCACAGTATAGCTATCTGAATTTGTCACTTCAGGATGTGTTTTTTCATCATAATCCGCTGATCGTAATAAATTTAAAGTCGGTGCAGTTGTATCCTTATACATCGGTATATAAACAGTCGGTTGAGGTTTGGCATTCGGTGCATCTGCTGTTGCCGTAACCGCAAAGTAATACTGACCATCATGAACAGGTAGTCCTTGATTATATGCATACCAAACCCAGTTTGCTGAAATCTGAGCAGGTATACCACCTGAATATGGATCATTTTTGACATTCCATTCATCATCTGCCAAATGAGTCACAAGATTATGTTCTTTATCGACAACATCAATTTTCAAGTTACGTGCGCTTCGAAGTAAAGCAAGCGCAGGTACTGGGGAGAATTCAGGACCAAAAGCATAAAACTTGTCACCTAAAGCGATTTGAGCCGGTGTATGTGGTTTACCGAATACCTCCTCGTACCCAAAATAAAAAGGACCTGTTTGAATTGCTAATTGTGTCCCAAATCCTGACTGAGTCCACACATCTGTAGTATCTGGTGTATCGATGACTTTTGGCTCATCCCATTTCCCGAAAAAACCATTATATGGAACGTTTAATGTTGGGTTATTTGAATCTGTCGGAGTTAAATATATATAGCCCTCAACAAATGTATTTTTTACTGTAGCATCTGTTAAAGATAAAGTAACAGTTACTCGCTTAGTTGAATTTGCTGGAATTGTAATTTCTTTTAAATCAAATAATAATTTTGCATCATCTAAATATCGGCTACGAATGTTATCCGAATTTGTCTTAAGCTCGTCTTTTAAAACATCCGTCATCACAGTTCCATTTAATTTGTAAGTTACAGCTTTATCTGAAAGATTTGAAGCAGTTAGTGTAAATGTTGTATCTTTGCCTATTTCTTTCAAACTAATACTGCCAGTACCAGTTGAGCCGGTAACAACCACAGGTGTTTTTACAGCAAGGTCTGGGCGAATCATCCCTGCGCCCTGTCTTCTAGGCTGATATTCAGTCATATAGTCACTTCGGTCAATTGAATTATTACCATTGACATAATCTCTTTTTGCTGGAATCGACGTATTCATAATTAAATTCTTCGATAACCCCGCAAAAGCTCTTGTTCCCGGTTTAAATCCTTTATCAATTAAAGCTTGCATTACATCTGCAACTGCACCAGCTACGTATGGAGCTGCCATAGAAGTTCCATCTTCGCTCTCATAAGCATTGTGTTTATTCGTATCAGCAGTTCTAACTGATGATACAATCGCATGACCAGGAGCCATTACTTCTGGTTTTAATAATAAATCACTAGTTGTCCCCCAAGATGTGAAATCCGTTGGTTGTCCTGGGTTCGATTCAGCGAATGCAGAGCTTACTTTCTCGTCATTAATTTTAAACTTGATTGACTTCTGAGTTGTTGCATCTAGTGGTCCAATAACTGGTCCACCTCCACATGTGCTAAGTGGACCAATAACAGGGCCATCACCGCCACCACATGAAAGTATATCGTCTAATGCCTTTCCATCTTCATAACTAATAAATGAAAATGGAATTGTTCCGAATCCTTGTGGATCTGGTGCTGGTTGAGAAGAACTTCCGTTATAAACGATTACTCCAGCAGCACCTTTTTGTTTCGCATTTGCTACTTTTTCTGCAAAACTTATTGTTCCGCGCTTTATTAAAACAACTTTACCAGTCACATCTATACCATTGTAATCAGATGGTACGCCAATACGTTCATTTCCACTACTGTCTTTTCCTAGCGAAACTAATGTATACTCTTTGTTTTTGTCTGCTGGCCAATTCCAGTCATCTAGACCTTCCCCAGAAATATCATTATCAACTTCGTCTGTATGAAATTTATAGGTATGTTTCGATACAATATTATTTGCAGCCGCAACTGTAAATGAATCTGGATAAACACCTGGATTACCAATCTTATTTAAATCAGGAGTTTGTCCAATTTTTATTGTTTCACCCAGACCACCAGATCGATCTGAGTATGCATTAGATGCATTTCCAGCTGCAACAACGACAACATGTCCCTCATCTGTTGCATTTCGAATCGCTATTCCTAATGGATCGTTAGGGTCTCTTGTATCGAAAGAAGAAGATGAACCTAAACTCATGTTAATCACATCTGCTCCTAATGCAGAAGCATGATCGATTCCTTTAATAATATCTTCTGTTAATGCACCGGCTTGATGATCAGAGAACACTTTTTCAGCAATAATTTGTGCTTCTGGTGCAACACCTTGTATAACTGGGCCAGATCCAGCTGCAATTCCTGCCACGTGGACACCATGTGAGCTTGTTGCATTATTTGGATCTTCCACTCGTGGGATGATGTCATCATTTTGATCAGCCCAATTGTAGCCGTCTACTACTTTTAGTGAAGTTGTGCCATCTAGACGTTTAAATTTCCCCTTTTTAATTCTTGCTTTACTCATATCTTTCGGATCTGGGAATGCTTCATGCGTATAGTCAACGCCAGTATCAACTACTGCAATGACCATCCCTTCTCCTTTATAACCAATCGGTTTTCCTAATGAAGAACCATTCCAAAGATTTTTAATTCCTGTCAAATCATGCTGTTGATTAACAGCTGGTGTAAATGTTTGTTGTAATGTAACAGCTTGAACATCTGGTAATGATTTAATATAATCTATATCTTCGAATTTGATATTATCAATACTAAACCCTTTAAATATATTTTCAAATTCGTGCTTAAACTCTAGTTTATTACTACTCTTCGTTTTACTATTTGATAATTCACTCATGATTTGGTTTTTTGTCGTTTTAATATCTTCTTGAACACTAATTGTTGCATTGGTCACAGACATTTTATTGACTCCAATATGATCAGCTGCTGTCAACTCCGAAACCGTTTGACCTTTAAGCTGAACAATGACCGAAACCTTCTCATCTGGCTTACGCGCTTCTAGGTTCGACAATTTCGACATATCTGCTAGTTTCTTTTTCTTATCCCTTTCAACTGCAGCCTCAATACTCTTTTTACCTTTCTCATTCAAAGCATCCAGGTCTTTTTGAGACAAATTAGCTGAATTTAAGCTCCCTTTACCATTCGTAACAAATATTCCTGATTTTGGTTTGGATTCTTTTACTGTGAATGGATTTTTATGACTATTTTCCTCAGCAAATACAAAATTCATGTTTGACATGACAAGGCCGAAGACCGCCATATACGACATTTTTTTCAACAATCTTTTTCTATACTTCATATTTCCTCCCCCATTGACTGAACAATCTTTTAGTGAAGTTCACTTGCTCAAAACCTAAGTCAAAAACCAGATTATTAAGAATTTTCCCAATAATAAGACTTATAATTTTTATTGTACTTAGGCCTATATTCACTGTAAATTGGGGTTAATTTTTCGTTGCTCATGTAGATTATTTTAACAAGAGACCAATAAAGCTTCACTCCTACGCTCAGGTTTTGTAGTAAAATGTTGAAAATTGAAAGAAAATGTAGAATTAAGAAGTAAATAGAATATGAATACAAAAATTTCTTTTTTAAACTTGGGGGAATTCGCTAAATAAGATCGTCAAAAATTATATTGTCAATTTACGATCGTGATAAATTATTTTAGAATAGATTCGAATTTTGAAGTTTGAGCCTTTGAACTGTATGAATAGATCAAATATGTAAAAATGAGTGTTAACTGAACTGACATTGTGCATTAAAAAAAATCGACTATACAGCCGATCATGTTGTTCAACTAAAGCTTGCTTTAGTTACATAAGGAAATCTATTAAATTTATTTAAATATTATTTATCTACTATTAACCTCATAAGCTGTTCTAATTCCTGCTTCAATTGCCCCTTGCATCCATCCTGGTGTAGTAGATGAATGGGATCCAGCGAAATGAATTCTCCCTTCTGGCGTACTAATATATTGACCTAATTCTTTTATTTGATCGGGTTTAAACATGACAAATGCTCCTCCAGAATAAGGAAATTCATTCCAATCATGTGAATAGCCTATTAGAAACTCTGAAAACACTTCATCTCCAAATATATACGAAAGATCATTCAAGGCAATTTTTATACGTTCTGCCTGTGTCATATTATTCCAAATACTTGCATCATCTTCCCATGTGTAGCTTGCTAACATAATACCTGTGTCTAAAGACGTACCAGACTCATGGCTAGGAAAATACGAAAATTTAATTGGTAGATCAGTAGTTAATTTTCCACCATGAATTCCATATTTTTCCCAAAATTTAGTTTTAAATTGTAGAGCTATTTTAGTTGAATTTGCATAATGTATTTTTCTAATAACTTTCCTCTTTTCATATGAAATAGATTCAAAGGGAAGTAAATCTACAAAGTTTAATAAAGTAAAAGGAATTGTTGAAATAACAAAATCGCTAGTAAGTTGATGCTCTGTATTAAGAATTTGATTTTCAGTATAAATTGTTACGTTTGATTCTTGCTGCACAATTTTTTTTACTCTTTGATTCGTAATAATATAGTCTTTAAGTTGTGGTAAAAATCCATTTATAAGATGATCTGTCCCACCTGTTATTTCGTAAAGTTTAAGGTCTTTTGTTATTAGGATTAAAACTTCCCTTAATATGGCTGTAAATGCAAGTTCAGAAAATCCTTCTAATCCAACAAACGTTTCAATTAGATTAATAGCTTCAGTTGATAGTGATACACCAACAGGGTTATATTTCAAAAAGTTAGCCATTGAATAATGATCATACATATTAATAATGATTTCCCAATTTCTTTCAGGATCTTGATTAATAAAATCAATAACTGGACCAACTGCTAACAAAAGTAACTCTAATGCAGTTTTTCCTTTTTCACTAGGTAAGACATTAAAATTTAATTGGTCAGGATTAGCTTTATAATTTTTATCATTTGTTAATACGTTATTAACGTAAATTAAATCATTAGGGGTACTATTAACGAATTCATTAACTGGCAAATTAAATTTTTTTATATATTCTAAAACTAAATAGTGAAATGAGGGGATACGCATTGCCCCAAGATCTATATATTGATTATTTATAAAAGGTTCCCTTTTTGTGTAAATTCTACCCCCTATTCTGTTATTCGCTTCTATAATGGTAATCTGATGCCCTGCTTCTTTCAAAAGTGATGAAGCAACTAAACCTGAAATCCCTGCACCTATAATTGTAATATGTTTTGGTGAATTCGTTTTTTGTAATCCATTTTGAATTATGTAAATCATTTGCTCCATTGAAAGTAGTAATTTTTGAATCATAGATATCACCTCATCATTCGATAAAATAACTATCAATAAGATGTTATTAGTGTACAAGATGAAATAGAACTTCAGAGATAATATATCTATAATGATACAAAATAGTTGAACTCCACTTACAATTAGATCAAAAGAAATCTTAAAAAATGCTTTCTTTTCACCATTGAGCGAGGACTCAAGTAGCAATAATTTGACGGTTCAGAAAGCAGCAGTTAAAGCAGGATTAAATCGGACAACATTTTGGTTACACTATCGAGATATTCAAGAGTTATTAATGCAATTCACTGAAGAGATTAAAAATGACCTTGCAGGCAAAAGATTTAACAGAACAGCAACAACTAATAAAGTTACTTAATTATTTATATATCCAAAGAAAAAGCCGTTTTTTCTTTATAGAAAAAAGGCTTTATAATGACTATACTGTTAACGAATCAGAGCACATTTAAATTGTCATCTCTTCAAATAAAATAGTTAAAGAGTTAATGCTAAATGAAAATACTAAACTATTTGAAACTAATTTAATTTTTTAATGACAATAGAAGCGTTTAC